>NZ_JBKFDG010000002.1:0-563735 GCF_046452315.1 Hylemonella sp. W303a
GTTATTCAAAGATGATGTACAGACTGCTTCCGGTAGGTAGTTAAGCTTGAACTATCTGCGCAACTAACCCGACACCCCTGGCCTCGTCCGATAAAACGTCAACGGCACTTCCCGCGCCTGCTGCTTGATCACCGAGGGTTTGATCTTGCCCACGACGTGCATTTCGCAGGGCTTGCAGTCAAAGCGCAGGGTGAACTTTTCTTTGCCCTGGGTAATGGTCATGGGCTCGGCGCGCACGGTGCCTTGCACGCCTGTGACGCCTTTGGCCTGCTTAGGGCAGAGGCTCAAGGAGAAACGCACGCAGTGCTTGGTGATCATGAGGCTGGCTTCGCCCAGTTCCTCGTGGCTTTCGTAGGCGGCGGCTATGACCTTCACGCCGTGGCGGGCGTAGAAGGCAGCGGCCTGGCTGTTGTAGACGTTGGCGAGATAACTCAGCGTGTCTTCGGGGTAGGGCGCGGGTGGTTCCACCGGCTGGGCTTTCGGCAGGCGTTGCCAGGCTGCGGCCCGGGCTGATTCAAGCGCAGCCACAGCGTCGCGGCGCAGGGCGTTGAGCAGGCTGGCGGGGATGAACCAAGGCTGGTTCAGCTCCAGCGTGATGCTCTGGGCTTCAAACAGCGTGCCGCCCAGTTTGCCGAGGTGCTCGCGCAGCGTGGCTTCGGCGCGTGTGGCGTCCTTGGCGCGTTCGTGCGGGTGTTGCAACTGCGCGCTGGCGCTGTGGTGGCCATCGCTGAGGGTGAGGGAAAAACCGCTGTCGGTGTCCCGCAGGGTCAGCGCAACGGGGATCAGCCGTTCGGCGGATTTTTTGTCGAGCAGGCGTTCCCAGGCCATGTCGCGGTTGCGGCTGACTTCAGCGTCCTTGCGCAGGTCCTTGAGCGCGGACACCGCCTGACCCTGCATCTCCTTGGGCATGTTGGGGAAGACGCGCCAGAGCCGCCCGCCAGAATTCGAAAGAGGCTTGGCCACGTTCACCGGCACGCCCTGCAGTTCACCCTGGCGGTCCCACCAGGTCAGCGCGTCGCCGTTGTTGAGCGCCAGTTCGGCGCTGTTCAACTCCACGTCAAAGCTGTCGGCGTTGACGCGCGTGACGTGGCCGATGGCGATGCCCGCGTGCTTGGGTGTGTCGAAGGCGCCGATGTCGTCCCGGCGGCCGTTGACGAAGTAGTCCGTGCCGCCGCGGTTGAAACCGCGCTCCGGGTCGGGCGCGAAGGTGTAGCGGCAGTGGCCGTCGGAGCTGGCGGCGAATTCGGGACGGCGCTCCAACAGCTGGTCCACCAGTTGCCGGTAATGCGCCGTCACGTTCTTGATGGTCGCCATGTCTTTGTAGCGGCCTTCGATCTTGAAGCTGCGGATGCCCGCGTCCACCAGGGCTTCCAGGTTGGCGCTCTGGTCGTTGTCCTTGAGCGAGAGCACATGCTTGTCGTGCGCGACGATGCGGTTCTGGCTGTCCGTCACGGTCCAGGGCTGGCGGCATTCCTGGCTGCAACTGCCCCGGTTGGCGCTGCGGCCGGTGACGGCGTGGCTGATGAAGCATTGGCCGCTGTAGGCCACGCAGAGCGCGCCGTGGATGAAGAACTCCAAGGTGGCGTCCCGGACCTCGGCCCGGATGGCCTGGATCTGCTGCAGCGTCAGCTCGCGCGCCAGCACCATCTGCGAAAACCCAGCGTCTTGCAGGAAGCGCGCTTTTTCCGGCGTGCGGATGTCGGTCTGGGTGCTGGCGTGCAGCTGGATGGGCGGCAGGTCCAGCATCGTCAAACCCATGTCTTGCACGATCAGGGCGTCGGCGCCGGCGTTCCAGACCTGCCAGGCCATGCGCCGGGCGCCTTCCAATTCGTCGTCGCGCAAGATGGTGTTGAGCGTGACGAAGATGCGCGCGCCATAACGATGCGCGTGCGCGCAGAGTCGTTCGATCTCTTCGACGGGGTTGCCTGCCTTGTCGCGCGCGCCGAAGGAAGGACCGCCGATGTAGACGGCGTCCGCGCCGTGGTTGATCGCCTCGATGCCGATGGCGGCGTCGCGGGCGGGTGCGAGGAGTTCGAGGTGCTGGGCGAGGCGGGACGACATGATGGGGCGGGATTATCCCAGCCTGAAACAACAAACGCGGCCGAAGCCGCGTTTGCTGGGTGTCCGCAGGGATGGGGGTGCCGTCCTGGTTGGAGGGCAGCCCGCCTGCTTATTTGATCTTGGCGTTGGCGCGCAGGTTCTTCTGGAATTCCTCGAACTTGCGCTGGCCGATTTCCTGGGCCAGTTGGGGTTTGACTTCGTCGAGCGAGGGGAGCTGGATGTCGCGCACATCGTCCACCAGGATCAGGTGCCAGCCGAATTGCGTTTGGACCGGCTTCTCGCTGGTTTGGCCCTTGCCCAACGCTTGCAGCGCGGCGGCGAATTCGGGCACGTAGCCTTGGGCGGGAGCCCAATCCAGATCACCCCCCCGCGCGGCGGAGCCCGGGTCCTTGGAGTGCTGCTTGGCCAGCGCGTCGAACTTCGCGCCCTTCTTGAGTTGGGCCAGCAGGGACTGGGCCTCGGCCTCGGTGGGCACCAGGATGTGGCGAGCACGGTACTCCTTGCCACCGTTCGCCGCCACGAAGCGCTGGTAGCCCTCCTGGAAGTCGGCGTCGGTCACGGGGTTGGTTTCCTGGAAGTGGGCGACCAGCTCGCGGATCAGCAGCGACTCTTGGGCGAACTCGATTTGCGCGCGGTACTGGGGCGTGGCCGCCAAGCCTTGGCGACGCGCTTCCTGCGCCAGCAGTTCACGGTCGATCACGGCCTGCTTGAGCTCTTCCATGATTTCTGGCGTCGGCGGCTGGCCGCGCAGCACCTGGCGGGCCAGGGCATCCACGCGCGACGAGGGGATGGGCTTGCCATTGACGACGGCCAGGTTCTGGGCCTGGGCGACGGATGCGGGCAGGGCCAGCGCGCCAAGCAGCAGGGCGGTGGACAGGGCCGTGGTGGTCACGGAAAGCGTTTTCTTCATGATGATTCAGAAGGAGGGAAAAATGGGGGGGCGGTGAAAGCAGGGCGAGCGCAGGGGCGAATTTCAGAGGATCTCGATGGCCAGCGCATGCACGCTGCCTCTGGGTTCGCCGATGGTGCCTGCGGCGGCACCTTGCTTGTTGTAGGGGTCGAAAAAATCCTGCAGCGCATCATACACAAGGCGATGTTGCGCCACGCGGCTGCGGCCGGTGAAAAGCGGGCTGGCGATGCGCACCCGAAAGTGCGTGCCATAACCCGTGCCGTTGGAGCCCGCGTGGCCCAAGTGAGCGGCGCTTTCGTCCAGCACTTCCAGGGTCGTGGTCTGCAAGCGTTCCTGTAGCACGGCCTGCATGCGCGCGGCCATGTCTTGCTCGGTCATGGCGCAAGCTCCGTGCTGGGCACTGCGGTGCAAGTCCCCGCGCAGTCTAAAGCTGCGCGACGCTTGCCGGGAGCGGCCTGACGGTGGCTCATGCTGCGTCAGCGTCCTTGCCGGACGCCGTGTCGGTCTTGAGGTGGCGCGCAACGTAGAAGCCCTGGGCCACGATGAAGATCAAGGGGAAAGCGTAGCCCCAGAGTTTGAAGTTGACCCAAGCCTCGGTGCTGAAATAGGCCGCCACGTAGCCGTTGATGGCCGCCATGAAGGCGCAATACACCACCCAGGCCCCGTTGAGCCGCATCCACACAGCGTCGGGCAGGGTGAGCTGGCTGCCCAGCAGCAGCTTGAGGAAGTTCTTGCGCAGGCCCCAGACGGCCACGCCCAGGGCCAGGGCCAGCGCGGCGTAGAGCACGGTGGGTTTCCATTTGATGAAGCGATCGTCGTGCAGGGTCAGGGTGAGCGCGCCGAAGATCAGGATCAGCACCAGCGTGATCTTGTGCATGGCCTGCAGCTTGCGGTCGATGCTGTAGATGATGGCCATCTGCACGACCGTGGCGGCCATGAGCACGGCGGTGGCGGTGTAGATGCCGTAGAGCTTGTAGGCCCCGAAGAAGAAGAGCAGGGGGAGGAAGTCGAGCAGGAGTTTCATGCGGGGGATTTTCTCATTCGGCCGGCGCTGGTTCGGTGTCGGCGCTGGTTCGGTGTCGGCGCTGGACGTGGCGGCTTCGGTGCGTGTCATGGGGGACCGCTCCTCATACGATTTGCTGCGCAAATCCAAATCGTCGGGTTCCCCCATGCCCCGCGCCGAAGCAGGTGGCTGGGTCAGCCAGCGCGAAAGTTACTCTCCGTGAATCAGGGCTTGTGTTCCAGGGCTGCGGAGTTCATGCAGTAGCGCAATCCGGTGGGTGTGGGGCCATCTTCAAAAACATGGCCGAGGTGCGCGCCACATTGGGAGCACACCGTTTCCACGCGCACCATGCCGTGGCTGAGGTCCCGGCGTTCCTCGATGGCCTGCGGGGTGACTGGCTCGGAGAAGCTGGGCCAGCCGCAGCCTGCGTCGAACTTGGTGTCCGACTCGAACAGGCGCGCGCCGCAGCAGATGCAGTGGTAGCTGCCGGCCTCCCAAAAGTTCTCGTACTTGCCGGTGTAGGGGCGCTCGGTCGCGGCGTGGCGCGTGACCTGGTAGGCGCCGGGTTCGGCGTGCTTGGCGGCGAGCAGGGCCTGCCATTCGGCGGCGGTTTTCTGGATGGCGTAGCTCATGGTGTCGCTAGAAAATCAAATCAAGAAGAGGCAAACCAACAATCAAACAGCAGAGAAAAAGGAGAGAAGCAAGAGAGAACCGTGAGGGGACCTTAGGCGCCTGCCGACAGGCAGCCGCTCAGGACGAGCAGCTGATTTCGATGGAAGCAGCCCAATCGGGCGGAAAGCCTGCCTCCGCCTCAAAGCCTGGATGTTCTTCATAGGGGCGCTCCAACAGGGCAAGCAGCCGAGCGACGCCGCTGTAATCCTTGCCGCGTGCCTGGCGGATGACTTGCTCGCCCAGCCAATTGCGCAGCACGAACTTCGGGTTCACGCTCAGCATCAGCGCCGCGCTGGCCTGCACGTTTTCTTGGGACAGGCGCGCCTCGTAGCCGCGCAGCCAAGCGTCAAAGGCTGTGGTGTCGATGAAAAGATCGCGCAGGTTTTGCGCGGCGGCTCCGACTTTCGTGCTCTCAGAGCCTTCCGCACCCGCAGTCAGTTGCGCGCGCTCCGCCACAAATCGGCTCAGGCGACGCCAGAAAATCGTGTAATCGGTGCGTTCCTGGGCCAATAGGCGCAAGGTGGCCTCCAGCAAGGCTCGGTCGTCCGGCTGGTCCGTATGCAGGCCGAGCTTGGCGCGGTATCGGGCGTCGAGTTCGAGCGGGAAGCGCTCGCGGTACACGTCCACGGCGGCTTGCGCCAAGGTTTCGTCTTCGATCAGTGGCAACAGCGCTTGGGCCAGGGCGTGCAGGTTCCAGTAAGCGACGTTGGGCTGGCGCGCGTAGGCATAGCGGCCCTGGTTGTCGCTGTGGTTGCAAATGTGAGCCGGGTTGTAGCCATCCAAGAATTGGTAGGGGCCATAGTCCAGCGTCAGGCCCAGGATGCTCATGTTGTCGGTGTTCATCACGCCGTGGCAGAAGCCCACGGCCTGCCAATGCGCCAGCAGCACCGCGGTGCGCTCGCTCACGGCGGCCAGCAGCGCGGCATAGGCGTTGCCCTGGTAGGCGTCGGTCGTCCGGCATTCGGGATAATAACGGTCGATCACGTAGTCGGCCAGCACGCGCAGTTCATCGAATTGCTCGCGCGAGGCGAAATGCTCGAAATGGCCGAAGCGGATGAAGCTGGGCGCCACGCGGGTGACCACGGCGGCGGTCTCGATCTCCTCCCGGCGCACCGGGGCGTCCGAGCCCGTGACGCACAGCGCGCGCGTGGTGGGCACGCCCAGCGCGTGCATGGCTTCGCTGGCCAGGAACTCGCGGATGCTGGAACGCAGCACGGCCCGGCCGTCACCCATGCGGGAATAGGGCGTGCGGCCCGCGCCCTTCAACTGCACTTCAAGACCTTGGTCGGTTATGCCTTGTGCTTCACCCAGAAGCAAGGCCCGCCCATCGCCCAGTTGTCCGGCCCAGACGCCGAACTGGTGGCCGCTGTACACGGTGGCCACGGGGGCGCTGCCGGCCAGCGGCGCATTGCCCGTCAGCGCGGCCAGCAGTTCGTCGGATTGGGTCCAGTCAGGCGTCAAGCCCAGTAAGTCGCCCACCGCACGGCTCTGACCGACCCAATACGGCGGATGGGTGGCGGGCAGGGCCTGGGGCGCCAGCGCCGTCACATAGGCCGGACCGAGCTGGGCGTAGCGGTTGATCCAGCGCAAGCCGGTCTGCACCGGGGCAGCCTCACTGCGTGCGTGGGAGGTGGTGTCAAGGACGGCGGACATGGGCGGATTGTCTCGCAGCCGTCCCGCCCCTGGCCCGGTGAGGTTATGGTTGGTCGGATGGGACGGCGCCGCGCTCGTACCACCCCCGGCTGGCGTTGACCAGGCGCACCACGAGCAGCATCACGGGCACCTCGATCAGCACGCCGACCACGGTGGCCAACGCAGCGCCGGAGTCGAAGCCGTACAGGCTGATGGCGGCGGCCACGGCCAGCTCGAAGAAGTTGGACGCACCGATCAGCGCCGAGGGGCAGGCGATGGCGTGTTTTTCGCCCACGGCGCGGTTGAGGACATAGGCCAGCGCCGAATTGAAGAAGACCTGAATCAGGATGGGAACGGCCAGCAGGGCGATGATCAGCGGCTGGCGCAGGATGGCCTCACCCTGGAAGGCAAACAGCAGCACCAGCGTGAGCAGCAAGGCCACCATCGACCACGGGCCGATCCTCCGCATGGCGGCGTCGAATGCGGCCGGTCCGCGCGCCAGCAGCGCACGCCGCCAGAGCTGGGCGATGAGCAGCGGCACCACGATGTAGAGCAGCACCGAAATGAACAACGTGTCCCAGGGCACGGTGATGGACGCCAGACCCAGCAGCAGCGCCACCAGGGGCGCGAACGCGATGAGCATGATGCCGTCGTTGAGCGCGACCTGCGTCAGCGTGAACAGCGGGTTGCCACCGGTCAGGCGGCTCCAGACGAAGACCATGGCCGTGCAGGGCGCGGCCGCCAGCAGGATCAGCCCCGCGATGTAGCTGTCGATCTGGTCGGCGGGCAGCCAGGGGGCGAACAGCTCGCGGATGAAGAGCCAGCCCAGCAGCGCCATCGAAAACGGCTTGACCAACCAGTTCACGAAGAGCGTGACACCCATGCCGCGCCAGTGCGAGCGCACCTCGCGCAGCGCGCCGAAGTCCACCTTGACCAGCATGGGGATGATCATCACCCAGATCAGCAGGCCCACAGGCAGGTTGACCTGCGCAATTTCCATGCGACCGACGACCTGGAACAGCTCGGGTTGCCATTGGCCCAGCGCCACGCCGACCACGATGCACAGGGCCACCCACAAGGTCAGGTAGCGCTCGAACAGGTTCATGTCTGTTTTTTTCATGTCAGCTCTTTTCGATGGCTTCCAAGGCCATTTGCAGTTCCGCGTTGCTCATGGTGTCGAACTGCAACTGCGCCAGTTGCAGCATGCGGTAGCCGATGGCCTGCCGCGTCAACTCGAAGGCCGCGCGCTTCTGGTCCTCGGGCGCCTTGGACGGGTCGGCGTAGCCCCAGTGCACCTGCACTGGGCTGCCAGGCCAGTAGGGGCAGGGCTCGGCCGCGGCCTGATCGCAAACGGTGATGACCACCCGCATGGGGGGCGCGTCGGGCTGGGCGAACTCGTCCCAGGTCTTGGAACGCGCGCCCGACGTGTCCACGCCGGCCTGCGCCAGCACCGCCAGCGCATGGGGGTTCACCCGTCCGCTGGGCGTGCTGCCCGCGCTGTGCGCCTGGATGTTTTTGCCGAGCCGTTGTGCCCAGTGATTGAGCATGCCTTCCGCGAGCACGCTGCGCGCCGAGTTGTGGGTGCAAAGGATGAGGACGTGGGTGTTCATCTCAGGCGACCTCCCGCGCGGGAGCGCCGATGGCCCGCACTTCCTGCTGGATCGCCAGCCGATCCAGCTTGTCCAGGGGCAAGGCCAGCATCAGCTCAATGCGCCGTTTCATGGTCACGAAGGCCGCGCGGAAAGCGCGCTCTTGCGCTTCCTCATTGCCTTCCACCGCCGCCGGGTCGGGCTGTCCCCAGTGCGCCGATACCGGCTGCCCGGGCCAGACCGGGCAGACTTCGCCCGCAGCCTGGTCGCAGACCGTGAAGACGAAATCCATCACGGGCGCGCCGGGCTGTGCGAATTCCTCCCAGCTTTTGCTGTGAAAACCTCCGGTCGGGATGCGGTGGGCGGCCAGGGTCTTCAGGCTCAGGGGATGGACGCTTCCCTTGGGATGGCTGCCGGCGGAATAGGCCTTGAAACGGCCTCGCCCCATTTCATTGAGGATGCCTTCGGCCAAGATGGAGCGGGCCGAATTGCCGGTGCAGATGAAGAGCACGTTGTAGCTTTTGTCGTTCATGGTGGGGCCTCAGCAGCAGGAAGAAGTGGATTTGACCGCGATGCCGACGGGCTTGCCGCGTGGCGCGGCATGGGCCGTGGGGGGGCAGCAGGCAGTGGCCTGGCTGCTGGCCGCGCCGGTAGTCTCGCTGAACGTGGGGATGTGGTCCAGGGTGTGAAACTGTTCCCAGGCCACGCCTTGAGGATCGGTCAGCCAGTATTTGTCGCTGCGGGCGTAGCAGCAGGTGGTTTCACCTTCATCGTGCATGGCCAGTTCTGCCTGCTTCGCCCGAACCTTGAGCGCCTGCAGTTCCTCGTCCGACTCGACCTGGAAGCCCAGGTGATCCAGGCCCGTCTGCGTACCGCGCGTGGAGATGGCGAAGTTGACCGGCGGGTCCTGCAGCATCCATTTGGCGTAATCGCTTTCCGTGCGGGTTGGGGCTTGCCCGAACAGGGTGCTGTAGAAGTTGATGTTCTGGTTCAGATCCTGGACATGCAGGTGGACGTGGAAGCGTTTCATGGGATCTCCTGGTGTGGTGGGGACGGGTGGGGCTCAGAGTGTCTTGGACAGGCAGCGCGCCGAGGCGGGGCAGAGCTGCTGGAACTGGGTCGAAGCCAGCAGGCCGGCCGACAGCGTGTCGCGGTCTGTGTCGCGGTAGCCCAGCGTGCGGAAGAAGTCGGCTGCGGTTTCGGTCAGCAGCACGAGGCGGCTCAGCCCGAGGCGGCGCGCCTGGGCCTCTTGCGCAAGCACCAGCGCGTGCGCCAGGCCTCGTCCACGGTGTTCTGGCAGCACGAACAGGGAACGCAGCAGACCATCGCCCCCGTGCGCTTCCAGGCCAACGATGCCGATCAGTCTGTCCTGTGTGGGTTCGCGCGGGGCGTCCTGGTCGTACACGCCCAGGAACAGGCGCAGGGCCTCGGGTGACAGGTCTTCGCAGGGCAAATGGGCTTGCGCCAACAGGGTCTGGACGGTCGCATGGTCCTGGGTGGTCAGCGCCAACACGGAGGGCATAGCCGAGGTCATGTTCGTCTTTCTCGCTGGTCTCACTGGTTCAGCAACACATGGTTTTGCGACCGCCTTTGGCGGAGGACGTCGTTTTACCCGCGGGGGCGACCTCACAGGCCACGCCCTGGCAGCAGTGTTCGGTGAGGTAGTCGAGCAGGTTGTTCATGCGGGAGAAGTCGGCGCGGTAGACCAAGTGCCGGCCATCGGGCTCGCTGCCGACCAGGCCCGCATGCAGCAAGGCCTTGAGGTGAAAGGACAGGGCGCTGGGTGCGATGTCCAGTTCGGCGGTCAGGGTGCCAGGTGTCAGGCCCTGCGGCCCTGCCACCACCAGGGCGCGGAAGACGCGCAGGCGTTGGGCTTGCGCCAGTGCGGACAGGGCGGCGACGGCTTCGTTTTCCTCCAGTGGCGCTGGAGGGGTCTTTTCCTTCTTCATGTTTCAATAATACTTGAATTATTGAAACGATCAAATGTGTGGATGGAACTTCAACCGAAGACCCGATGACGATGAGCCTGTCCGCACACACGCCGCGCCACAGATGCTGTCGTACGGGGCTTGCCTTGTACCGCCCGGGTGTTTCCCCATGTGGCGGTCTCACAGGCTTGCGGGATACTCGCGCGCAAACTCGGACCACAAAAACAGGAGACCGTCCATGCTTGGATTGATGCAGACCCAGCCCTTGCTGATTTCTTCCCTCATCGACTTCGCGGAGCGTCACCACGGTGATGGCGAAATCGTCTCCCGCCGCGTGGAGGGAGACATCCACCGCTACCGATGGGCCGATGTGGCGAGGCGCTCGCGCCAATTGGCCAACGCGCTGGACAGCGCGAAGCTGCGATTGGGTGATCGCGTGGGCACCTTGGCTTGGAACGGCTACCGCCATTTGGAGCTGTATTTCGGCGTCAGTGGCTCGGGCCGTGTGCTGCACACCATCAACCCGCGCCTGCATCCGGACCAGATCGCCTGGATCGTCAACCATGCGGAAGATCAGGTGCTGTGTTTCGACCTGACCTTCCTGCCCCTGATTCAGGCCGTCCATGCGAAATGTCCCACGGTGAAGCAGTGGGTGGCCTTGTGCGACGCTGACAAGCTGCCAGCCGACAGCGGCATTCCCGCTCTGGCGAGTTACGAAGCCTGGATCGCGAAGCAGCCCACGACCTACCCCTGGCCTGAACTGGACGAGCACGCCGCATCCAGCATCTGCTACACCAGCGGCACCACCGGCAACCCCAAGGGCGCGCTTTACAGCCACCGCTCCACCATCCTGCACGCTTACGCGGCGGCCCTGCCGGACGTGATGTGCATGAGCGCGCGTGACAGTGTGCTGCCCGTGGTGCCCATGTTCCACGTCAATGCCTGGGGCATTCCTTATTCCGCGGCACTCACAGGTTGCAAGCTGGTGCTGCCAGGCCCGGCGCTGGACGGCAAGTCGCTTTACGAGCTGATGGAGGCGGAGGGCGTGACCTACGCCGCTGGCGTGCCCACCATCTGGCAAATGCTGCTGGGCCACGTCAAGACCAACAACCTCAAGTTCAGCAGTTTCAAGCGCACGGTGATTGGTGGCGCGGCCTGCCCGCCGGCGATGATCGACACCTTCCGCGACGAGTTCGGCGTCGAGGTCTTGCACGCTTGGGGCATGACGGAAATGTCGCCGCTGGGCACGCTGTGCACGCTCAAGAACAAGCACCTGGCCCAGCCCCCCGAAGCACAGAAGAAGATTCGCCTCAAGCAGGGCCGCACCATCTTCGGCATGGACATGAAGATCGTCGGTGGCGATGGGCAGGACTTGCCCTGGGATGGCAAAACCTACGGCGACCTGTTGGTGCGTGGGCCATGGGTGGTGCGGGGGTACTTCAAGGGCGAGGGCGGTGACCCACTGGTGCGAGACGCCGAGGGGCGCGGGTGGTTCCCCACGGGGGATGTCGCGACCATCGATGCCGATGGCTACATGCAGATCACGGACCGAAGCAAGGACGTGATCAAGTCCGGCGGCGAGTGGATCAGTTCCATCGACATCGAGAACATCGCCATGGGCCATCCCTCGGTGGCCCTGGCTGCCTGCGTGGGCATGAAGCACCCGAAATGGGACGAACGGCCCGTGGTCGTCGTGGTGAAGAAGCCGGGCGCGGAGCTGACGCGCGAAGCCTTGCTCGGCTTCTACGCGGACAAGACGGTGGCCAAGTGGCAAATCCCCGATGACGTGATCTTCGTGGACGCGATTCCCCTGGGCGCCACCGGAAAGATGCTCAAGACGCGCCTGCGCGAGCAATTGAAGGACTACAAGTTGCCGGGTCTTTGATCGCTTGCGCACCACCTCCGCCGGGCTTGTCGCCACCGGACATCACCCGCGTCACTTGGGTGACGCCTGCGAACCCTGTTACGGGCATTCCCTAGAGCGCTCAGGCACTCAGCCTTGTTACGCTGACTCGGCTTCGAGAAAACAACAAGGCCGTGCAGGCCTCGCAAGCTTCCCCGACTGGGGACGACATCCACGAACAGGAGACAACCATGAATCGTGTGCGCAAACTCGGCTCGGCGTTCGGCGGTTTCGCGGCTACGGCCGCGCTGCTGAGCGGCTTGGGAATATCAACGGCCTTGGCGCAAACCCAGGGCCAGACCGTCAAGATCGCCTGGATTGATCCGCTGTCCGGCCTGATGGCGCCGGTGGGCAGCAACCAGCTGCGCAGCTTTCAGTTCTTTGGCGAGAAGTTCAGTGGCGCGGGCAATCCGGCGGGTGTGAAGTTCGAGGTGATCGGCCTGGACAACAAGCTGAGTCCGCAGGAAAGCGTGAACCAGCTCAAGGCCGCCATCGACCAAGGCGTGCGCTACATCACGCAGGGCAATGGCACCTCGGTCGCGGTCGCTTTGATCGATGCGATCGCCAAGCACAACGAGCGCAACCCAGGGCAGGAGGTGGTGTTCCTGAATCACTCCGCCATCGACCCCGACCTCACCGGCGTCAAGTGCAACTACTGGCATTTCCGCTTTGATGCCGACACGTCGATGAAGATGGGCGCGATGACCAGCTTCATCAAGGACCAGAAGGACGTCAAGAAGGTCTACCTGATGAACCAGAACTATGCCCACGGGCATCAGGTGGCCAAGTACGCCAAGGAGCTGCTGGCGGAAAAACGCCCCGACGTGCAAATCGTGGGCGAGGATCTGACCCCCTTGGCCCAGGTGCGGGACTTCTCGCCCTACATCGCCAAGATCAATGCCTCGGGTGCGGACACCGTGATCACCGGCAACTGGGGCTCCGATCTGTCGCTGCTGGTCAAGGCCGCGATCGAAGGGGGGTACAACGGCAAGTTCTACACCTACTACGCTGGTGTGACTGGCACGCCCACGGCCCTGGGCAATGGCGGCGCGGGCAAGGTCTACCAAGTCTCCTACAACACCTATTACATGGGCGGCGACTACGAGAAGTGGCAGCAGGAGTACAAGGAAAAGTTCAAGGACGACTACTACACGGGCTCGGTCTACCACATCTTCCGCGCGCTCGGTGAGGCCATGGCCAAGGCCAAATCCACCGACCCGGTGAAGGTGGCCAAGGCGCTCGAGGGCTTGAAGTTCAAGAGCTACAACGGCGATGTTGAAATGCGCGCCACGGACCACCAGCTCCAGCAGCCCTTGTTCATCACGGTCTGGCAGAAGGCCGACAAGAAGTTCAAGTACACCGCTGAGGCCACCGACATGACCTTCGCGCCCGTGCGCGAGTTCACCTCGGCCCAGACGAGCACCCCCACGGTGTGCCAGATGCAGCGTCCATGATGCGATGATTCGCTGATGGGTTCGCGGGCCCGGTCTTGCCACGTGAGATCGGGCCCTTTTTCCGCCAGCGGGTGGCGGTTTCGTTGACACACCGATTCAGGACGCGATGGAGTTCTTTCTCATCTCCATGCTCAATGGCTTGAGCTACGGGCTGTTGCTGTTCATGCTCAGTTCCGGCCTCACGCTGATCTTCAGCATGATGGGCGTGCTCAATTTCGCCCATGCGAGCTTCTACATGCTGGGCGCTTACCTGGGCTACACCGTGGCCCGGGATTTCACGGGCTTTTGGCTGGGTCTGATCGTCGCGCCGCTGCTGGTCGGTGCTCTGGGGGCCTTGTTCGAGCGCTTGGCACTGCGCAAGGTGCATGCCTACGGGCACGTGCCCGAGCTGCTGATCACCTTTGGCTTGTCCTACATCATCTTGGAGCTGGTGCAGTTGATTTGGGGCCGACTGCCGCTGGAGTTTCGTCCCCCCGAGTTGCTGCAGGGACCGGCTTTCACGCTGGTGCATGACGCAGGCGCCGGTGCCATGAGCGGCATGCACCTGGTCTGGGGACGGGCCTCGGCCGAGGCCTGCGCGGTGGCGGCCTGCTCTCCGTTTCCGGCCACGCGCGGCTTCATGATGGTGGTCGCCTTGCTGATGTTGGTGGCGCTGTGGCTGATGCTGACCAAGACCCGCATCGGCCTGGTCATCCGCGCCTCGCTCAGCCACCCGGAGATGGCCGAGGCCTTGGGGCACAACGTGCCGCGCGTCTTCATGCTGGTCTTTGGCGCGGGGGCGGCCTTGGCCGGGTTGGCCGGTGTCATCGGTGGCAGCACCTTCGTGACCGAGCCCGCCATGGCCGCCACCGTGGGGTCGGTGATCTTCGTGGTCGTGGTCGTGGGTGGCCTGGGGTCGCTTTCGGGGGCCTTCTTGGCCTCCGTGCTGATCGGCGTGATCCAGACTTTCGCCGTGGCCTTTGATTATTCACTCGTCCATCTTCTGCAGGCGCTGGGCATGGAGCTGAGCGCGGCCGCGCGCAACAACTCGCTGCTCAAGCTCACGCTGGCTCAGGTGGCACCCATCCTGCCGTACTTGTTCCTGGTGCTGATCCTCATCTTCAGGCCCAAGGGCCTGCTGGGCACGCGTGAAGAGTGAGGTTCCCACCATGAGCAACTTGAGCACCGTGACTACACCCTCTTTCAACTGGGGCCGCTGGATCATCTGGGGTTTGTTCGCCCTCGTGCTGTTGACCATGCCCCGGCTGTTCAGCAGCAGTCTGGCAGTCAGCCTGCTGTCGCAGATGGGCATCGCCATCATCGCCTGTTTGTCCTACAACATGCTGTTGGGGCAGGGCGGCATGCTGAGCTTTGGCCATGCCGTTTATTCCGGCCTCGGCGCCTACATGACCATCCATGCGCTCAACCTGATGAGCGGCCTGGCCAAGGCGGGGCAACCCTTCGTGCCGGTGAGCCTGCTGCCCCTGGTGGGCGGGCTGGCGGGTCTGTTCTTTGCCAGCCTGTTTGGTTACGTCACAACCAAGAAGGCCGGAACGCCCTTTGCCATGATCACGCTGGGCATGGCCGAGCTGGTCTTCGCCATGTCGCTGATGTTCGCGGAGTTCTTCGGCGGCGAGGCGGGCATCACCGCCAACCGCGTGGTGGGCAAGCCGGCGCTGCAAGGCATTCTCGACAAAGGCATCAACTTCGGCCCGGGCATCCAGGTGTATTACCTGATCGCGGTCTACACCTTCGTCTGCGTCGCGCTGATGTACGCCTTCACGCGCACGCCCCTGGGGCGCATCCTCAACGCCGTGCGCGACAACCCGGAGCGCGTGGAGTTCATCGGTTACAGCACGCAGCGGGTGCGTTACCTCGCCTTCATGGTGGCGGGGTTTTTCGCAGGCATCGCGGGCGGGCTGGGCGCCATCCTGTTCGAGATCGTCACGGCCGAGGTGGTGGGACCGCTGCGCTCGGGCGGTTACCTGCTGTTCACCTTCCTCGGCGGCGCCACCGTGTTTTTTGGCCCCATCATCGGCGGCGTGCTGCTGGTGTTGACTTCCGTGATGTTGTCCGAATTGACCAAGGCCTGGTTGCTCTACCTGGGTTTGATCTTCCTCTTCATGGTGATGTACGCCCCGGGTGGCGTGGCCAGCCTGGTGCTGATGAACCTGCGTGTGGCGAAATTCGGCTTCTGGAACCGAATCGCCAAGAGCACGCTGGCCATCACCCTCAGCGGCGCGCTGGCCTTGCTGGGCGCCGCGGTGTTGATCGAGATGGTCTACCACCGCCAACTGAACGTGACCCTGGGTTCGGAGGTTGTCTTCCTGGGTTGGGTGCTGGACGTGAGTCAAATCAGCACCTGGCTGGGCGCTCTGGCGTTCACCTTGGTGAGCATCGCGCTTTTCATGGTGGCGCGTCGCGACTACGCGCGCCGCTGGAGCGAGGTTCAGTCGCGCATTGAGCGCATCATCCAACACAGGGAAGGGCTGTGAGCCCCATGACCCTCGCCATGACATCCACGTCCTCACCGTTCGCCCTGGAGTTGAAGGGCGTCACCAAGCGATTCGGGAAGTCCGAGATCATCCGTGGCATCGACCTGACGGTGCGTCAGGGCGAGCGGGTGGCCGTGATCGGCCCCAACGGCGCGGGCAAGTCCACCTTGTTCAACCTGATCAGTGGGCGCTTTGGTCCGAGTTCCGGCGAAATCCTGCTCAAGGGCGAGCGCATTGACGGCTTGAAGCCTTACGAGATCTACCGCAAGGGCTTGGCGCGCAGCTTTCAGATCACCAACATCTTCCCGAAGCTGAGTGTGAAGGAAAACCTGCGCTGCGCGGTGTTGTGGAGCCTGGGTTACCGCTACACCTTTTGGCGTTTTCTGGCGGGCTTGCACGAGGTCAATGCCCGCGTGGACGAATTACTGCTCATGATCCGACTCGACAAGCGGCGCGACACGCTGGCGATGAACCTCACCTACGCCGAGCAGCGCGCGCTGGAGATTGGCATCACCATCGCCGGAGGCGCCGAGGTGGTGCTGCTCGACGAACCGACCGCTGGCATGAGCCAAAGCGAAACCACGCGTTTCGTCGCCCTGATCCGGGAGGTGACCGAGGGCAAGACCCTGCTGACCGTGGAGCACGACATGGGCGTGGTCTTCGGTTTGGCCGACAAGATCGCCGTCGTGGTCTACGGCGAGCTGCTGGCCTTCGACGCGCCCGAGGCCGTGCGCTCCAACGCGCGCGTGCAGGAGGCCTACCTGGGTTCGGTCGTCGCCGACGCGCAGGCGGAGGGCAGGGCATGAGCACGCCGAACCCCGCATTGCTGCAGGTGCGAGACCTGCACGCCTACTACGGCAAGAGCCATGTGCTGCATGGCGTGAACTTCACCGTGGGTGAGGGCGAGATCGTGGCTCTGCTGGGGCGCAATGGCTCGGGGCGTTCCACCACGGCCAAGGCCATCATGGGTCTGGTGGACTGCACGGGCGATTTGCGCTTGAAGCAGCAGGCCATCCAGGGCCGCAAGGCCTACGAGATCGCGCACCTGGGCCTGGGTTACGTGCCCGAGAACCGCGACATCTTCCCCGACCTCACGGTGCACCAGAACCTGATGCTGGGCGAGAAACGAGGGAGTGGTGCGAAAAGCCGCTGGTCCTACGAGGACATGTACACGCTGTTCCCGCGCCTGCGCGAACGCCAGCACACTCCGGGCGGCGTGCTGTCTGGCGGCGAACAGCAGATGCTGACCTTGTGCCGCACTTTGATGGGCGACCCTGACCTCATCATCATCGACGAGCCCACCGAGGGTCTGGCACCCAAGATCGTGGAGCTGGTGGGGCGGTACCTTCAGACGCTCAAGGCGCGGGGCGTGTCGGTGCTCTTGATCGAGCAGAAGCTCACCATCGCGATGACGATCTCAGACCGCGTGCTCGTGATGGGGCACGGCAGCATCGTCTTTGAGGGCACGCCCGAGGCGCTGCGTGCCAACGCCTCGGTGCGCAAGGAGTGGCTGGAAGTCTGAGTCAGGCAGGCGCTTGGGTGGCGCGGCCGCCGATGCACCAGGCTCCAAGCGGAAGACCGACACCGTCTCCACCAGCTGGTCGGATTGCGACTTGAGCGCCTTGGCCGAGCGCGCCGTCTGCTCGACCAGGCCGGCGTTCTCTTGCGTGGCGCGGTCCATCTCGGTGACGGCCAGGCTCACCTGCTGGATGCCATCGGACTGTTCGGCCGTGGCCAGCGCGATCTGGTCCAAGGTCTGCATCAGTTGCTCGACGGACTTCACGATCTGCCGCATGGTGCGGTCGGCCTCGGTGGCCTGCTCGGCGCCCAAGGCCACGCTGGCCGAGGACTGACCGATCAGGTCCTTGACCTCGGCGGCCGCGCGCGCGCTGCGCTGCGCCAGCGAGCGCACCTCCGTGGCCACCACGGCGAAACCCTTGCCCTGCGTGCCCGCGCGCGCGGCTTCCACCGAGGCGTTCAGCGCCAGCAGATTCGTTTGGAAGGCGATGCCGTCGATGATGCCCACGATGTCCACGATGCGCTGCGCGTGGGAGGAAACCTGCTGCATGGTCTCCGCGATGCGGGCGACCGCATTGCCTCCCAGTGAGGCTTGCGCGGACGCCGTGCGCGCGAGGTCCCGGGTTTGACGGGTCTGCTCGGCGTTCTGTCGCACCGCCGCCGACAACTCCTCCAGGGTGGCGGCCGTTTGCTCCAGCGCGGCAGCCTGCTGTTCGGTGCGCGCCGACAAGGCCACATTGCCGTCGGCGATGCCGCGCGTGCCCTGGTCCACGGACGATGCCCCCTGCCGGATGGCCGCGACCGTGCGTGCCAGGCCGCTCTGCATGCGCTCCAGCGCGGTCAGCAGCGCGCCGATTTCGTCCTCCCGCTGGCTTGCCACGGCGCCGCTCAGGTCGCCCCCCGCGATGCGGTCGAAATGTCGGCCGGTGAGGTCCAGAGGCCCCAGCAAGCGCTGGCGGAAGAACAGCAAACACAGCGCAGCGAGGGCCAGTGAAAGACCGAACAGACCCAGCGCCATGCCGCCCAAGCGCGCGGCGCGGGCCTCGGAACCGAGCCGCAATGCCTCGCGTTGGGCCTCGCCTTCGGCGATCGCGGCGCGCAGGGCCGTGTCGAAGTCCCGGTCGGCCTGCTCGGCCTCGCCCGCGGCGGCCACATAGCGATCCAGCGAGACTTCGTAGAGCGCCTCCTCGCGCAGGCCCAACACACGTGCGTAGCGCTCATAAGCCAACGCCGCGCGCCGCGCCAGCGGGTCGTCGGCCGGCACTGCGGCGCGGTAGGTCTCAAAGGACTTCGCGGCGGCTTGAACCGCGGCCGACGCTTTGCGCACCTCATCGGTGGAGGCGATCTGGTCTCCGCGTTGCAGTTGGATGTAAGCGTTGTTCATGCCGACCAGGGCGGTGAGCAGCAGCCTGCCCGTCTCGTGCAGTGGCCGTATGCGCTGATCCAACACGGCCGTCGCATCGATGTCGCGCGCGGCTTGGCGCGCACCCAACCAGGCCAATCCGGCCGAGGCCCAGAGGGCCAAGGAAAAAATGCCCAACACGAGCCACAGGCCGGTGCGGATCTGCAAGCGGGAGAACATGGCGGCGGTCTTTCTGCTTTCTGTGATCTGCGTCTTGGAAAACGCGGTCCAAGTTGACAGGGAAGGGGACGGGTTGGGGTGGCGCGCGACCTCAGCGTATGCCCAGGGCGCGGTCGACCGACAAGGGACCGCCACCGCGCCCAACGAGGTAGAGCAGCATAGCCGCCCAGGACAGGTGGGTCGGCCAGGCATCGGGGTAGACGAAGACCTGGATCACGGCCGTCATGCCCAGCAGCGCCAACGCCGAAAGGCGCGTGGCCAGACCCAGCAGCAAGAGCAGGGGAAACAAATGCTCGGCGTAAGCGGCCAGGTGCGCGGCCCACTCCGGGGGCAGCAGAGGCAGCCGATACTCCTCGCGGAACAGCGTGTAGGTGCCCTCGCTGACCGTGATCAGCCCCGTCACCTTGGTGCGGCCGGACAGGAAAAAGAGGGCGGCCAGTGCGAGGCGGGCGGCCAACGCGATCGCCGCATGACCAATGCGTCGATCCAATTGCCCCGCGCAGGCGTTCCAGCCCGCGCGCAGGCGCTCGGTTCGCGAGGTCAGGGGGCGCGACTCAGACGATGGGCCGCGGTGAGAGGGGGCGATGGGCGTGGGCATGCGCAAGTCCTTGGGGCTGGGGGGATGTCAGCGGGTCTTTGCCGCGGTGAGCGCGCCCGCGTTGAGGAGATCGGCGAGCAAGCCGGGCAGGTCGAGGCTGGGTTCAACGTTCAGCGCCGCTTCAGCCGCTTCGGCCAGCGTGCGGTCCGAAGCGCAAGCGTCCAGAAAAGCGCACAGGCCTGGCCCCGCGGCTTGCCACCGCACCGCGCCATCCAACCCGCTGCGGGTCAGCAGGACGCCATCGGCGGTCCAGGGCAGGTTGTCCGGTAAGGGCTGTTGCGCGCGGTTGGCGTGCCACAGGGTGTAGATGGGTTGGTCCGAGTGCCAGGCCCAGCGCGTGGCCGGGTGGGGGCGCAACCGTTGCGCGCCCAAGGCCTCTGCAGGCAGGGCCGCCAGGGCGTGGGCGTCCAGCGCGGGCGCATCGGCGGCCAGGTGCGCCTCGGTCCAGAGCCGGTCGAGTCGCGCAACCCCGGGCAGGTAAGGCAGTGCGCGCGCGGGCGCGAAATCGGCGAGGAAGTCTGCGTAGTCCGCGCCGTACTCCATCAGCATCACCGACGTAGGCGGTGTGGCGCGGACGTAAGGCAAGGCTGCGGCGCGGAACCATTCCCTGCCGACGAGCCTCGCGACGCATGGAAAATTCGCTTCCAAGGCGTCGATGCAGGTCTTGATGACCGTGTTGCGATAGACCGCGAAACCGGGCTGATGCACCAGCTTCGACACGGCGGTCGCGGTACCGCTGGCCGAAACCGGGTGGTAGAGCGCGAGCAGGAAGTCGTTCTGGAAGCGGGCCAGCTCATCTCCCAGTTCGTCACCCAGCCCATCGTCGCGGGTCACCACGGGGCTCATGCCACAAGCTCCTTCAGAGTGGGGTGGCTGGCCTTGCTCAGCCCGGACATCCGTGCCGCGGCGTGCCGGGCTTCGCGCAGCAACTCGGCGAAGGGCGGAATGTTGTCGTCGCGCTCGATGAGCGTCGGGCGCGGACCTGTCCGTGCGATCAGTCTGTCGTACAACGCCCATACCGGCTCGGCGACAGGGCTGTCGTGGCTGTCAATCAGCAGAGGGTTTCGAGTGACCTCGGCCCTGCCTGCAACCGAGTTCTCCGCGTGGGCTTCGTCCAGGCGGTGTCCAGCAAGATGGATTTCCATCACGGCATGGGTTGGAAAGTTGTCCAGGTAGGCCTGAGCGTCGTACCCCAGGTTGTGCGCACCAACCAGCACGTTGTTGAGGTCCAGCAGCAGCCCGCAGCCCGTGCGCCGCGTCAGCTCCGCGAGAAAATCCGTTTCGCCCCATTCGTGACCTTCGATGCGCAGGTAGTGCGCCGGGTTTTCCACCGCGATGCGACGGCCCAGCGCGTCCTGCACCAGCGAGATGTTGCTCGCGATGCGTTGCAGAGCGGCTTGCGTGCGCGGAAAGGGCAGCAGGTCTGGGTGGTAGTGTCCGTTCCACGTCGACCAAGCCAAGTGCTCTGACACCAGCGCCGGCTGCACCCGCGCAGCCAGGCGTGCGAGTCGCGCCAGTTGTGCTGGGTCAGGCGGCGTGTCCGCCGCCAGCGACAGCGAGACCCCGTGCAGAGACAGCGGATGGCGCTCGCCCACCGCCTGCAGCCAAGCCAGGCGCGGCCCACCCTCCATCAGGTAGTTCTCGGGGTGAACCTCGAACCACAGGCCGGGGTCATCCGCGTCCCGAGCCTCCTCGTAATGCTGCGGCTTCAGGCCAAGGCCCGCGCCGAGCATGCTGCTGTTCGCCATGGTGTGGGGCCTCGCGTCTCTGCATCAGGACATCGTCGGCGTCAAGGAGCCCATGCCCTTGGGCGTCTTGATCGAGGTGCAGGTGCCTGCGGGCACGTTCTTCCAGGCATTGCCCTGGTAATCCATCTTGGCCGTGCCCGCGCAGGTGGTGCCAGCGCCCGCCTTGCAGTCGTTCTGACCCGCCTTCGAAACGCCGTAGCATTTTTCGACGGCGGTCGTTTTCTTGTCAGGCATTTGCGAGGACTGGGCCAGCGCCACGCCCGCGACCAAGGCGGAGAGGGAGACGGCAACGGTGGCGAGATTGCGTGCGTTCATGGTGTCGGTTTCCTTGAAATGGTTGGAAATGTTCGGTCCGCCGCGCTGCGCGTTGATCGCGTCCGCTGGCGGTCCGAGAGTTAATTCGCCACGAGGCGAACGCGGGTTACAGCAGCGTTGAAAAAAATCTGCGCGGGTGGGGTGCCTCCGCCAAGCCGGGGCAGGGCACCGCGACCGATGGTGGGTGGCGAGTCGGTCAGGGAAATAGAATGCGCCGCTTGGGGAGCGCGCCGGGAAAAATATTTCACGCTCCCTGTAACCCGAACGCTGCACGGAACGAATGACAGGAAAGACCTCTGTCGAGATTGCCGAGGCTCGCCTGAAGGCTCTGCTGCTGCGGGGCCTGGACGGTGATTCGGCGGCCTACCATGCCTTCCTGGATGATCTGAGCGGTCATGTGCGCGCCTTCGTGCGCAAGCGCCTGTTCCGACTCCAGGACGAAGTCGAGGACATCGTGCAAGAAATCCTCATCGCCGTGCACAACGGCCGTCACACCTACCAGACCGGGCAGCCACTGACGGCCTGGGTGCACGCGATCGCCCGTTACAAGCTGGCCGACTTCCTGCGGGGCCGTGCGCGCCGTGAAGACTTGAACGATCCGCTGGACGAGGAGTCCGAGTTGTTCGCCGCCGCCGAGGATGAGTCCGGCGAGGCGCGCCGCGACGTGCTCAAGCTGCTGGAGGAGTTGCCCGACAAGCAGCGCTTGCCCATCCTGCACGTGAAGCTGCAGGGTTTGTCGGTGGTGGAGACCGCGCGACTGACGGGCTTGTCGGAGTCGGCGGTCAAGGTGGGGGTGCACCGCGGGCTGAAAGCCTTGGCGGCGAGGATGCGAAGCGAGTTATGAAAACCAAGGACATGATCACCCTGTTGGCCGCGGACGTGGCGCCGGTGGACCGCCACGTGGTGGCCAAGCGCTTCGCCGCCGCCTTGCTCATCGGCGGCACGGGCGCCGTGCTGCTGATGCTGTGGCGCTTTGGCCTGCGCCCCGACCTGGCGCCCATGCTGAGCGTGCCGCTGTTCTGGATCAAGATGGCCCTTCCCCTGGGCCTGGCCCTGGGCGCCTTGCTCGCGGCGACGCGGCTTGCGCGGCCGGGCGTGCCGGTCAGTGGCCCGGGCTGGACCGTCTTGATCGCGCCGGTGGTGCTGCTCTGGGCGGCGGCGCTGGTCGTGCTGTGGCTGGCGCCCGCGTCCGAGCGTCTGAATCTGATGCTGGGCCTGAGCTGGAAGGAATGTCCTTTCAACATCGCGTGCCTGTCGGTGCCGGGGTTCATCGCCGTGATGTGGGCCATGCGGGGCCTGGCGCCCACGCGGCTGCGCCTGGCCGGGTCGATGGCCGGCCTGCTGGCCGGTTCGGTGGCCACCGTGGCCTATTGCCTGCATTGCCCCGAGATGGAAGTGCCTTTCTGGGCCCTCTGGTACTTGCTGGGCATGCTGCTGCCCGCGCTGGCGGGCGCGCTGCTCGGCCCCCGTTTGCTGCGCTGGTGACAGACCCCCACGGGGTTGTCCGCTGGCAAGGCGGGCGTATGATGCGCGCCATGATGCCTCGCCGCTGCCTCCTGCTGGCCTTGCTCGTTCTGCTGCCCTTGCGCGGCTGGGCAGGCATGGTCATGGCGACGGAGATGGCGGCGGCCTTGCCCATGCCCCCGACAACCCTGGTGCAGGCCCTGCCTGGTGATCTCGCGACGGTTGCCGAGGAATGCCATGGCGGCCACGGTGCGACGCCCGCAGTCAACGATCATCGGGGGCCCATCGACCATGGCCTGCATGAGGTCATCGCGCACGACGTGGCGCAGGACACGTCGCACACGCAGCACGACAGCAGCAGTTGCGCCAGCTGCGTGTATTGCCAGACCTGCCACACGGTGGCCTTGGCGCCGCCGTTGAATGGCCTGGGCCTGTCCTGGGCCAGCGCGTCCTTGCCCTGGGTCGATCTGCCGGCCGACCTCAGCGCCACGCCGCTGCCGGGCGACAAACCCCCCATCGCCTGAGTTTTCATACCCGAAGTCCGTCCGCCGCGTCCCCGTGGCGCGGTGGCTCTCGTGCATTGAACTCAGGAGTTGGTCTTGAACATTCCATCGAATCCTTACGCGTATGCGCCACCGCATGGCCGCCGCCGCTTCGTGCAGGGCCTGGCTGCTGGCGGCGTGCTGCTCGGCTTGTCGCCTTTCACCTCATCTTCGCTGTTGCGAGAGGCCCGCGCTGCCGAGGCGGGCCGACCCGCGCCCGAACTCCGCGGCACGGAATTCCACCTCGAAGTGGCCGAGCTGCCCGTCAACTACACCGGCAACACACGCCTGGGCGTGGCCATCAACGGCTCGATCCCTGCGCCCACGCTGCGCTGGCGCGAGGGCGAGGAGGTGACGATCCGCGTCACCAACCGCCTGCGCGAGGACACCTCCATCCACTGGCACGGCATCATCCTGCCTTACCAGATGGACGGCGTGCCCGGCATCAGCTTCGCAGGGATTCCCCCCGGAGCCACCTTCACCTACCGTTTCAAGGTGGCGCAAAGCGGCACCTATTGGTACCACTCGCACTCCAACATGCAGGAAGCCGTGGGCATGTACGGCGCCATCATCGTGGAGCCGCGCGGCGGTGAACGCGTTCGCGCCGATCGAGACCATGTCGTCCTGCTGTCGGACTGGACCGATGAAGACCTCATGCACGTCATGCGCAAGCTCAAGGTGCAGAGTGCCTACTACAACCACCATCAGCCTACCGTGGTGGATTTTTTCCGTGACGTATCCAACGACGGCCTGAATGCGGCGCTGGACAAGCGACGCATGTGGAACGAGATGCGCATGAGCCCCACGGACCTGGGCGACCTCTCGGCCGACACGCTGACCTACCTGATGAACGGCAACACCCCCGCGGGCAACTGGACGGGGCTGTTCCGTCCAGGCGAGCGGGTGCGCCTGCGCTTCATCAACGGTTCGGCCCACACTTTCTACGACGTGCGCATACCGGGGCTGAAACTCACCATCGTGCAGACCGACGGAGTGGATGTGGAGCCCGTCACGGTGGACGAATTCCGTTGTGGTCCCGGTGAAACCTACGATGCCATCGTGCAGCCGCGTGACGAGGCCTACACCGTGTTCGCGCAGTCCATGGAACGCACGGGGTACGCGCGCGGCACGCTGGCGGTGCGTCCTGGCATGCAAGCGGACGTACCGGCCCTGGACCCGCGCGTTTGGCTGAGCATGTCGGACATGATGGGCGGCATGGACCACGCAGCGATGGGCCACGGCGCACAGGGGCATGGAGAGATGGCTGGTGGAGGAGGTCACGCAGGCATGGGGCATGGCGGCCGAGGCATGGACGGCATGGATCACGCAGGCCACGGCCAGGGAACCATGCAGGCGGCCATGAACCCGCTGGCTCGCCCGAGCACCCTCGCGCGTCACGCTCGCACCGAGTACGGACCCAGCACCGACATGCGCGTGGACACGGCGCGCACCAACCTCGACGACCCCGGTGTCGGTCTGCGCGACAACGGCCGGCGCGTGCTGACCCTGGCCGATCTGCGCACGCTGGGCGGGCCGCTGGACCCGCGCGGCCCTGAACGCGAGATCGAGCTGCACTTGACCGGCCACATGGAGCGCTACACCTGGTCGCTGGACGGACTGGCATTCGGCCAGTCCACGCCCGTGCGCATGAACTACGGCGAGCGCCTGCGCGTCATCCTGCACAACGACACCATGATGACCCATCCCATGCACCTGCACGGCCTCTGGAGCGAGCTGGAGGATGCTGACGGGCGTTTCGTCGCGCGCAAGCACACCGTGCCGGTGCAGCCCGCGCAGCGGGTGAGCTTTCTCGTCACCGCGGATGCGCCGGGTCGCTGGGCCTGGCACTGCCACCTGATGCTGCACATGCACGCTGGCATGTTCCGCGAAGTCGTGGTGGCGTGAAGGAGGAATGGACCATGAACGCATTCAGAAGTCTTTTCCTTCTTACGCCGGCAGCGCTGCTGCTGGCCCTACTGGGCAGTCCGCTGGCGATGGCCCAGACCACCGTCGCGCCGCAGGGCATGGACCATGGCGCCATGCAGATGCAAGGCGGTTCCGCGCCGGCCGACGCGCGCGACCCGCATGCCTACGCGGGCGGAACCACCCTGTCCAGCGGGCCGTATGCGCTTGGCCCCGAACGCAGCCTGTTCATGGGCGACGAGCACAGCCATGGCCTGTTCCTGGCCGACCGGCTGGAGGCCGTGCGCGACGGAGACAGCGGCGCCACCACGGGCGCCTACGAGTTCCTGGCCCGCTGGGGCCATGACCACAACCGCTTGGTGCTCAAGGCCGAGGGCGAGCTGGCGCAAGGCGAGCTCGAAGCGTCCAGCACCGAGGTTTTGTGGAGTCATGCCGTGGCGCCGTACTGGGACGCGCAACTCGGTCTGCGCCACGACACGGCGCAAGGCGGCCAGGCCCGCAACTGGCTGGCCATGGGCATCGACGGGTTGGCGCCGTACTGGTTCGAGGTCGGTCTGACGGCTTACCTGGGCGAAGGCGGGCGCACGGCCCTGGGCCTGAGCGTCGAGCAGGATCTGCTGCTCACCCAGCGCCTGGTGCTGCAGCCACGCCTGGAAGCCGAGGTCCATGGCCGACGCGATGCCGTCAACGGCATCGGCCAGGGGCTGTCCGATGCCACGGTGGGGCTGCGTCTGCGCTATGAGTTCTCGCGCCAGTTCGCGCCTTACCTCGGCGTCGAATGGGCCGGGCACTTCGGCGAGACGGCCGACCTGCGGCGCGCGGCGGACGAGCCCGTGCGCGAGACGCGCGCCCTGGCGGGCCTGCGCTTCTGGTTCTGAATTCAATTCATCACACACATACATACTCGAAAGGCAAATCCCATGAACACGATCACCCTGAAAATCGCCCTGGCCACGGCGCTGGCCGCGCCCACCCTCTTGCTCGCGGCGGGCACCCATGAAGGTGGACATGGCCAGCCGGGTGCGCACGGCGGCCACGACATGGCCGGCATGCACCATGGTGGCATGCCGGCCCATGCCTCGGCAGCTGGTCGCCCGGGCGATCCGGCCCAGGTCACCCGCACGATTCCGATCCAGATGGGCGACACCATGCGCTTCACACCGGCGGACATCACCGTCAAGGCGGGAGAGACCATCCGTTTCTTCGTCGTCAACCAGGGCCAGCTCGTGCACGAGATGGTGATCGGCTCCCGCGCGGAGCTGGACGAACACGCCGAGATGATGAAGAAAATGCCCGGCATGCAGCATGACGAGCCCAACCAGATCAACCTGAAGGCGGGTCAGCGCGGCGGCATCGTCTGGACCTTCGACAAGGCTGGGACCTTTGCCTTCGCTTGCCTCGTGCCTGGCCACAAGGAGGCCGGCATGGTGGGCACGATCACCGTCCAGCCTTGATCCACGAAGGAGAAGACCATGCAACGACGCACCTGCCTGCTTGCGGGCATTTCGACACTGGGCACGCTGTCGTTCGGCCTGGCGGCTGCCCAGCCGGTCCAGGGCCGGCCGGCGATCGAGGTCTGGAAGACTTCCAGCTGTGGCTGCTGCAAGGACTGGCTGCGTCACCTGGAAGCCGAAGGCTTCGCGGTGACGGCCCATGATGTCCGGGAGGCGGTGAAGAACGACTACCGTCGCCGCATGGGCCTGGCCGATGAGTTCGCCTCCTGCCACACGGGTCTGGTGCAGGGCTACCTCATCGAGGGCCATGTGCCGGCCCGCGACATCCGCCGCCTGCTCCAGACCCGGCCCGTGGCCCTGGGCCTGGCCGTCCCGGGCATGACCGTGGGGTCGCCCGGCATGGACGGCCCGGAGTATGGTGGACGCAGGGATCCCTACGATGTGCTGCTGGTCCAGCGCGGCGGCGCGTCGACCGTGTTCCAGGCCTACCGGTGACATCCATGACCGCATCCAATCACGAACACCATCACGCACACCCTGGCCATGCCGGTCACGGGGGACCAGCGCGCCCTGCGCACCCTCCCGCGCAGGCGCCGCTGGTTCGGCCCGCCGTCGCTTCGGGCTCGGAACCGGCGGCTCGGCCCGGGGACTACACCTGTCCCATGCACCCGCAGGTGCGCCAGCCGGGGCCGGGCACCTGTCCGATCTGCGGCATGGCGCTCGAGCCGGTGCTGGCGGGCGCGCAAGACGCCGAGAGTCCGGAACTGCGCGACATGACACGGCGCTTCTGGATTGGACTGGCCCTGACGCTGCCGGTGTTCGTGCTCGAGATGGGCGGCCACCTGTTCAACATCCACCACCTGATAGGCCAGCAGGCCTCGAACTGGGTGCAGCTCGCCTTGGCCACGCCGGTGGTGCTCTGGGCTGGGGGGCCATTTTTCGTGCGGGCGGCGGCCTCGCTCAGGAACCGCAGCCTCAACATGTTCACCTTGATCGCCTTGGGCACGGGCGCGGCCTGGCTGCACAGCATCGTGGCCACGCTGGCGCCAGGCCTCTTTCCCGCAGCCATGCGGGGCACGCCCGGCACGGCTGGCGAAGCGGGCGCCGTCGCCGTCTATTTCGAGGCGGCGGCCGTCATCACGGTGCTGGTGCTGCTGGGTCAGGTGCTGGAACTACGGGCGCGCGAGAAGACGTCTGGTGCCATCAAGGCCTTGTTGAACCTGGCCCCCAAGATGGCCGTCAAGGTCAAGGACGACGGCAGCGATGAAACCGTGTCCGTGGACAGCATCCAGGTCGGCGATCGGCTGCGCGTGCGTCCGGGCGAGAAGGTGCCGGTGGACGGCGAGCTTGTCGAGGGCAAGGGCAATGTCGACGAGTCCATGGTGACGGGCGAACCGCTGCCCGTGGCCAAGACCGTGGGCGCCAAGGTGACGGCGGGCACGCTCAACCAGACCGGCAGCTTCGTGTTGCAGGCCGAGAAGGTGGGGGCGGACACCTTGCTCTCGCAGATCGTCCATCAGGTCGCGGCGGCCCAGCGCAGTCGTGCGCCCATCCAGCGCATGGCGGACCAGGTCTCGGGCTGGTTCGTGCCCGTGGTGCTCGGCATCGCCGCGCTGACCTTCGCGGCCTGGCTGGCCTGGGGGCCGGCGCCCGCGTTCGGCCACGCGCTCGTCAACGCCGTGGCGGTGCTCATCATTGCCTGTCCCTGCGCGCTGGGTCTGGCCACGCCCATGTCCATCATGGTCGGCGTGGGGCGCGGCGCGCAGCAGGGCGTGCTGGTCCGTGACGCCGAGGCGCTGGAGCGCATGGAGCAGGTCGATACGCTGGTGGTGGACAAGACCGGCACGCTGACGGCGGGGCGGCCCGAGATCGTGCACATCGAAGCCGCGCCAGGTTTCACGACGCAGGAGGTCCTGCAGAAACTCGCCAGCGTGGAGCGCGCGAGCGAGCATCCGCTGGCCCTGGCCATCGTGGCGGGCGCGCAGGCGCGTCAATGGCCCTTGCTGCCCGTGACAGATTTTGACTCGCCCCTGGGCAAGGGTGTGGTGGGCACGGTGGAGGGCCAGCGCATCGTCTCGGGCAGCGCCAGGTTCCTGGCCGAGCAAGGGCTGGACGTGGCCGGCCTGGCGGCGTTGGCGCAGGCGCAGCGCGAGCGGGCGGCCACCGTCATCTACGTGGGCGTGGCGGGCCGGCTGGCCGGTTTCGTCGCGGTGGCCGATCCGGTCAAGCCCACGACGCCACAGGCCTTGCGGGCGCTCCAGGCCGCGGGCCTGCGGGTCGTGATGCTCACGGGTGACAACAGGACGACGGCCGAGGCGGTGGGGCGCCAGCTCGGCATCGCGGAGGTGATCGCCGACGTGTTTCCGGAGGACAAGGCCGCCGTGGTGCGAGACCTGAAATCACGGGGCCGGGTGGTGGCCATGGCCGGTGATGGCGTCAACGACGCGCCGGCCCTGGCCGCCGCCGACATCGGCCTTGCCATGGCCACTGGCTCCGACGTGGCGATGGAAAGTGCGGGCGTCACCCTGCTGCACGGGGATCTGATGGGCATCGTGCGGGCGAGGGCGCTGTCGCGCGCGACCATGCGCAACATCCGGCAGAACCTGGTGCTGAGTTTCGCCTACAACGTGGCTGGCATCCCGCTGGCGGCGGGTGTGCTGTACCCGGCCTTCGGCCTGCTGCTTTCGCCCGTGGTCGCCGCCGCGGCCATGGCGCTGTCCTCGGTGAGCGTGATCGCAAACGCCCTGCGCCTGCGTACGACCACGATCTCATGACCGGGGTACGCGGCGAGGACCTAGGGTATTCCTTGAGTCCCTGCGTTTTGTCCCTGCAGTGACAAACCGGCCACCCGTGCGCGCCCTACAATCGGTCACTATCGAACGGTCGTTCTATTTTCGATTCGACAGAGGAAGGCAAGCATGAGTGCTGACTATGAAGTGCGCGGTGACGTGGCCGTCATCACCCTCAACAACCCGCCGGTCAATGGCCTGGGCCATGCGACCCGCAAGGGCGTGACCGACGGCCTGGAGAAGGCGAATGCCGACCCCAAGGTCAAGGCCATTGTGATCACCGGCGCCGGCCGCGCGTTCTCGGGTGGTGCTGACATCCGCGAATTCGGCACGCCCAAGGCCTGGCAAGAGCCCAATCTGCTCAGCGTGATCGCCGCCGCCGAAAACTCGGCCAAGCCCGTCGTGGCTGCCTTGCACACCATTGCCATGGGCGGCGGCTTGGAGCTGCCTCTGGGTTGCCATTACCGCATCGTCGCGCCGGGCACCAAGGTGGCCTTGCCCGAGGTCAAGCTGGGCCTGATCCCCGGTGCTGGTGGCACGCAACGCTTGCCACGCGCGCTCGGCGTCGAGCCTGCCTTGAACATGATGGTCAGCGGCGAGCCGGTGCCCGCCGAAATGCTGGCCCAAGTACCGGGGCAGAAGCTGTTTGACAAGGTGGCGCAATCGGCCGAAACGCTGCTGGACGAAGCCCTGGCACTGGCGCGTGAAAAGGCCGATGTCCGTCCTTTGCCCAAGGTGCGTGATTTGCCTGCGAAGCACCCCCTGGGCGATGCCTACTTCCAGTTCGCGCGCAACACCGTGGGTGCGATGGCCAAGAACTTCCCCGCGCCGCTGAAGTGCGTGGACGCGGTGGAAGCCGCCACCAAGAAGAAGTTCGACGACGGCATCGCCTACGAGCGCGAGCACTTCATCAACCTGATGTGGACACCCGAATGCCGGGCCCTGCGCCACGTGTTCGCTGCCGAGCGCGCCGCCAGCAAGATCGCCGACGTGCCGGAAGACACGCCCAAGCGCGCCATCCAGTCCGTGGCCGTGATCGGTGCGGGCACCATGGGCGGCGGCATCACCATGAACTTCCTGAACGCCGGTATCCCGGTCAAGGTCCTGGAGACCAAGCAGGAAGCGCTGGACCGTGGCATCGCCACCATCCGCAAGAACTACGAAGCCCAGGTCGGCAAAGGCAAGCTCAAGCAAGACAAGTACGAGCAACGCATGGCCCTGCTGAGCACCACGCTGAGCTACGACGACATCAAGAACGCCGATCTGGTCATCGAGGCCGTGTTCGAGGAAATGGGCGTCAAGGAAGCCGTGTTCAAGAAGTTGGACGAGGTGATGAAGCCGGGGGCCATCCTCGCCTCCAACACCTCGACGCTGGACCTCAACAAGATCGCGTCCTTCACGAAGCGTCCGCAGGACGTGGTCGGTCTGCACTTCTTCAGCCCGGCCAATGTGATGAAGCTGCTGGAAGTGGTGCGCGGCGCCAAGACCGGCAAGGACGTGTTGGCCACCGTGATGGCCCTGGCCAAGACCATCAAGAAGACGGCTGTGGTCTCGGGCGTGACGGACGGCTTCATCGGCAACCGCATGATCGAGCAGTACAGCCGCCAGGCCGGCTTCCTGCTGGAGGAGGGCGCGACGCCCGAGCAGGTCGACAAGGCCATTGAGAAGTTTGGCTTCGCCATGGGGCCCTTCCGCATGGGCGACCTGGCGGGCAATGACATCGGCTGGGCCATCCGCAAGCGCCGTTACGTCGAAAAGCCGGGCATGAAGTACAGCAAGACGGCCGACAAGCTGTGCGAGCTGGGCCGATTCGGCCAGAAGACGGGCGCGGGCTGGTACGACTACAAACCGGGCAAGCGCGACGCCATCCCCAGCGAGTTGGTCAACACCATGATCGAGAACCACCGCAAGGAACTCGGCATCACGCCGCGCAAGATCTCCGAGCAGGAAATCGTCGAGCGCCTGGTCTATTCCCTGGTCAACGAGGCCGCGCGCATCCTCGAGGAGGGCATCGCGTCCAAGGCCAGCGACATCGACATGGTGTACCTCACGGGCTACGGCTTCCCGCTGTGGCGCGGCGGCCCCATGCAGTACGCCGACACCGTGGGCCTGTTCAACGTGGCCGAGAGCATGAAGCGTTACGCGAAGAACCCGCTGGACGATGCCCAGTTCTGGCAGCCCGCGCCCTTGCTGCAGAAGCTGGTGGCCGATGGCAAGACCTTCAACAACGTCTGAGGCCAGCGTGGCCCCATGAGCAAGTACACCCTGAGGAAGATGTTATGAGCAAGGCTGTCATCGTTTCCACCGCCCGCACCCCGCTCGCCAAGAGCTGGCGCGGTTCTTTCAACATGACCCATGGCGCCACCCTGGGCGGGCACGCAGTCCAGCACGCCATCGCGCGCGCGGGCATCGACGGTGCCGATGTCGAGGACGTGCTGATGGGCTGCGCCACGCCCGAGGGCGCGACCGGTTCCAACATCGCGCGCCAGATCGCGCTGGCCGCGGGCCTGCCGGTTTCGGTGTCGGGCGTCACGGTCAACCGTTTCTGCTCCAGCGGCCTGCAGACCATCGCCATGGCCGCGCAGCGCATCATCGCGGGTGAGGGCGATGTGTACGTGGCGGGCGGCGTGGAAAGCATCTCCTGCGTGCAGAACGAGGCCAACATCCACATGCTGCATGACCCGGCGCTCAAGGCCAAGAAGCCCGAGATCTACTGGAACATGCTGCAGACGGCCGAACAGGTCGCCAAGCGCTACCACATTGGCCGTGACGCGATGGACGAATACGGCGCGGCCAGCCAGCAGAAGGCCGAGGCCGCGCTCGCGGCCGGCAAGTTCAGCGACGAAATCGTGCCCATCGCGGTCACCGCCGGCGTTGCCGACAAGACCCTGGGCATGATCAGCAAGCAAGTCACCGTGAGCCAGGACGAAGGCATCCGCCCCGGCACCACCAAGGACGGCATCAGCGGCATCAAGCCCGCCATTCCCGGCGGTGTGATCGCGGCGGGCAACGCCAGCCAGTTTTCAGACGGTGCGGGCGCCTGCGTGCTGGTCCATGAAGACTACGCCAGCCGCAAGGGCCTCAAGCCCCTGGGCCGTTTCCTGGGCTTCGCGGTCGCGGGCTGCGAACCGGACGAAATGGGCATCGGCCCCGTCTTCGCCGTGCCCAAGGTGCTGAAGCGCCTAGGACTCAAGGTGAGTGACATCGACCTCTGGGAGTTGAACGAAGCCTTTGCCGTGCAGGTGATCTACTGCCGCGACAAGCTGGGCATCCCGGCCGACCGCCTCAACGTCAACGGCGGCGCCATCGCCGTGGGGCATCCCTACGGTGTCAGCGGCCAGCGACTGACCGGCCATGCGCTGATCGAAGGCAAACGCCGCGGCGCGAAGAAGGTGCTGGTGACCATGTGCATCGGCGGTGGCATGGGGGCGGCTGGGGTGTTTGAGGTGCTCTGATTTTGGGGCGGTATAGGCCGGCGGGAATCTTGCATGCCTGCGTTCTTGGCATCACCGGGAGGCGGTGTGCGCGTTCTCCGGCTCACCTCGCGGTCGAGCACCGTTGCACACCATGGTCACCCCATGAACACCCTGCGCCAAGGCGCCTGGCGCGCCTGCTGCGTGGCGACCGCGAATGGAGCCTGCGCCCGCGCACACCGCCTCCCGGTTCAACGGATTTTTTGCCGTGCACACGGTAAGAGGCAAGCCAACCACGCAGGTGGAGCCTGATGAAGCGGGGTGACTGCGCAGCGACATGAAGGGGGAATTCAAGGGCCGGAAGGCCCTTGAAGGAGGACAGTCGCGGAGCGGTCAGCCCGCTTCATCAGGCGATGGAAGCCAGGGCGGGCTTGAGAAAAGTTGCAAAACATACTCACGCATCACAACGAGCGAGACATGAGCTACCGGCAAACACTCGAATTCCTCTTGCATGACTGGCTGCACGCCGACACGCTGACGCAACGCACGCGTTACGCCGAACACAGCCGCGAAACCTTCGACGCCGTGCTCGACACCTGCGAACGCATCGCCCGCGAGAAGTACGCCCCCTTCAACCGCCTGATCGACACCGAAGAACCCCGCACCGTCACCGAAGCCGACGGCAGCCTGCGTGTCGTGCTACCGCAGGCCACGCACGAGGCGCAGCGCGCTTACGCCGAGTCCGGCATGCTCAGCGCCGCGCAGGACTACGACATCGGCGGCATGCAACTGCCTTACCTGGTCGAGGCCGCCGCCAACAGCTTCTTCGGCTTGGCGTCCATCAGCATGGGCTCGGGCCTGCTCACGGTGGGCAACGCCAACCTGCTGATGGTGCACGGCACCGAAAAACAGAAACAGGTGTTCGCGCTCAAGGAGTTTTCTGGCCAATGGTCGGGCACCATGTGCCTGAGCGAACCGCAGGCCGGCTCCTCACTGTCGGACATCGTGACCAAGGCCATCCCCGATGGGGACGACCACGCCAGCGACCCGCTGGGTCCGCGCTACCGCCTGCGCGGCAACAAGATGTGGATCTCGGCCGGCGAGCATGAGCTGACCGAGAACATCGTCCACCTCGTGCTCGCCAAGATCCCGGGGCCGGACGGCAAGACCCTGCCAGGCGTGAAGGGCATCTCGCTCTTCATCGTGCCCAAAAAGCTCGTGAATGCCGACGGCGAATTGACGGGCCAGCGCAACGACGTGGCCCTGGCCGGGTTGAACCACAAATGCGGCTGGCGCGGCACGACCAACACCTTGCTCAACTTCGGCGAGGGCCAGTTCCCCGTGCCTGGCGCGTCAGGCGGATATGACGGCAAGGGTGCGGGCGCCGTGGGCTACCTCGTCGGTCAGCCGGGCGAGGGCCTGCGCTGCATGTTCCACATGATGAACGAGGCGCGCATTGGCATCGGCATGGCCGCGACCATGCTGGGCATGGCGGGTTATCAGGCCGCGCTCGACTACGCGAAGAACCGACCGCAAGGGCGGCCGATCACCGGCGCGGGAAAAGATGCCAGCCAGCCGCAAGTCCGCATCATCGAACACGCCGACGTCAAACGCATGCTGCTGGCGCAGAAGGCTTACTGCGAAGGCTCCCTGGCCCTGCAGCTGTATTGCGCCCGCTTGGTCGACGAACAGCGCACCGGTACGCCCGAAGTTGCGGACGAAGCGCGTCTGCTGCTGGAGGTGCTGACGCCCATCGCCAAGAGCTGGCCCAGCGAGTGGTGCCTGGAGGCAAACTCGCTGGCCATCCAGGTGCACGGTGGATATGGCTACACGCGTGACTTCCCGGTCGAACAGTATTGGCGTGACCAGCGCCTGAACATGATCCACGAAGGCACGCATGGCGTGCAGGCCCTGGACCTGCTGGGTCGCAAGGTGCGCATGGAGGGAGGGCGAGGTCTGTCTCTGCTGGCTGGGCGCATGAACGCGACCATCGAGCGCGCGATCCAGCAACCCGAACTGGCCGAGCACGCCAACGCGCTCGCGCAGGCCCTGCAGCAAGTCGGCGCGGCCACCAAGGCCGCCTGGGCCACCGAGAACCCGACCGAGGCCCTGGCCAACGCCGTGCCCTACCTGCAGGCCTTCGGCCATGTGGTGCTGGCCTGGATGTGGTTGGATCTGGCCTGTACCGCGCGCGCGGACACGGTGGCCGCCGATCGCCGCACGGGCGTGCTGCACGCGACCCGGTACTTTTTCCATTACGAATTGACGAAAATCAAGCCCTGGTTGCAGGTGGTCGCGGCGCGTGACCTGACTTGCGCCACCATGCCGGAGGCCGCTTTCTGAGGGAAGCGGCCACGCGCGAACGCGCGTTACGCTTTGATCCGCGCATGCGGTTTAACCTCTACTCAGGAGCAATGTGATGAGCAACGAACGCCAAAAGACACGGGTCGAAAAAGGCGCCTGGATCTGCCTGTACGGCGGCCTGCTGGCCGTGGTGCTGGGGGTCGTCTTTCAACGCCAGGGGCCGGAAGTGGCGGATCTGGCAGGCATATTTCTGGTGGTCGGCGGCTTGGTCGCCGCCACGGGCGCGGGCCTGATTTGGCTGCGCTCGGTGATGAAGTAGGCCCGGCCTCGCGGCCGGCATGACAACAACGAGGAGACAAGCATGACCCGCACCGTACAACAACTGTTCGACCTTCAAGGCCAATCGGCCCTCATCACCGGCGGCTCGCGCGGCCTGGGCCTGCAAATCGCACATGCCTTGGGAGAAGCCGGCGCCAAGGTCCTGCTCAGCGCCCGCAAGGCGGATGAGCTGGAAGGGGCCGTGCAGGAATTGCAGTCCGCCGGCATTGACGCCCGCTGGATCGCGGCCGATTGCGCGCAGGAAGCCGATGTCCAGCGCCTCGCGCAGGAAGCGCTGCATCGCCTGGGTCATGTGGACATCCTGGTCAACAACGCGGGCGCGAGTTGGGGCGCTCCGGCGGAAGATCACCCGACCGCTGCCTGGGACAAGGTGATGAACCTCAATGTCCGCGGCTATTTCCTGCTGAGCCAAGCCATCGCCAAGCACGGCATGATCCCGCGCAAGCAGGGACGCATCATCAATGTGGCGTCGATCGCGGGTCTGGGCGGCAATCCGGTGGAGATGAAGACCATCGCCTACAACACGTCCAAGGGCGCGGTGATCAACTTCACGCGCGCGCTGGCGGCGGAGTGGGGCGTGCATGGGATCACGGTGAACGCGATCTGCCCGGGCTTCTTCAAGACCAAGATGGCGACCGCGCTGATCGAGAAGCTGGGCGAGGACAAGATGGCGGCGCACGCGCCGTTGCGGCGTCTGGGTGACGATGAGGATTTGAAGGGCGTGGCGCTGTTGTACGCCTCGGCGGCGGGCAAGCACATCACGGGGCAGTGGTTGGCGGTGGATGGCGGCGTGAGTGCGGTGGTGTGATCGTTGCATGTGCGGCGAGTTGGCGGGGAATGATTTCGGGTGCGTGGGGCTTGGGGACCACTCCTCATATGATTTGCTGCGCAAATCGAAATCGTCGGGTTCCCCAAGCCCCACGCACCCGAAATCATTGAACCATTCCACAACACCATGAGCATTCCCTTCGGCGCCGAAATTCCCTTTGTCAACCACCTGGGCTTCGAACTCGTGAAGTTCGAGGACGGTCAGTCCGAACTCTTCTTCACGCCCCGGCCCGAGCACCTGAATTCCTTCGCCGTGACGCATGGCGGTGCGTTGATGACCCTGCTGGACGTGACCATGGCCAGCGCGGCGCGCAGCGTGGACAAGGCCATGGGCGTGGTCACCATCGAGATGAAGACCAGTTTCATGCGGCCGTCCAAGCCCGAACTGGGACCTCTGACCGCCAAGGGCCGTTTGATGCACCGAAGCACCACCATGGCCTTCACCGAGGGCACGGTGTACGACGGTGAGGGCCAGCCCTGCGCCCACGCCACAGGGACGTTCAAGTACGTCAAACGCCTGCCGCCGAGTTTGAAGAAACTCGACGATCAGATTTCAACCGACTGAGTCCACATCGAGCCCGCTTGGGTTTGCCAGCGGGCACAACACCAGAGGAGACCCACATGCCCCGCAATCAACAGATCCTGCTTGCCAGCCGCCCCGAGGGCGAGGCCTCAACGGCCAATTTCAAGCTCGTCAGTGTCGATACACCGCCGCTGCGCGATGGCCAAGTGCTGGTGCGCCACCACTACCTGAGTCTCGATCCGTACATGCGTGGGCGCATGAGCGATGCCAAGAGTTACGCTGCACCGCAAGCGCTGGGTGAGGTGATGATCGGCGGCACGGTGGGCGAGGTGGTCGAAAGCCGTCACCCGAAGTACGCCCCCGGCGACAAGGTCGTGGGCATGGGTGGCTGGCAGGACTATGCCGTGGTGGACGCCGCGCAGCCGGGGGTGTTGAGCAAGGTGCAGGCCGGTGACGGGCCCGGCCAGGTGCCCCTGTCGCATTATCTGGGCGCGGCCGGCATGCCGGGCGTCACGGCCTGGTATGGCCTCGTCAAGATCATCGAACCCAAGCCAGGTCAGACCGTGACCGTCAGCGCCGCCAGTGGCGCCGTGGGCAGTGCCTACGGCGCGTTGGCGAAAGCGAGGGGTTGCCGTGTGGTGGGCATCGCGGGCGGCAAGGAGAAATGCGATTACGTGGTCAAGGACCTGGGCTTCGACGCTTGCATCGACTACAAGCAGCACGCCGACGCGGGTTCGCTGTCCAAGGCGCTCAAGGCGGCCTGCCCGGATGGCATCCACGGCCACTTCGAGAATGTGGGGGGCATGGTGCTGGATGCCGTGCTCTCGCGTATGAACGCGCATGGGCGCATCGCCCTGTGCGGCGTGATCGCTGGCTACAACGGCGCACCGATCCCGCTGACGTATCCGCAATTGCTGCTGACCCAGCGCATCCGCCTCGAAGGCTTCATCGTCAGCGAGCACATGGAGGTTTGGCCTGAGGCGCTCAAGGAGCTGGTGGCCCTGGTCGCCAGTGGCAAGCTGCGCCCGCGCGAGACTGTGGCACAGGGCTTGGCTGCGGCGCCCGAGGCCTTCCTGGGCATGCTCAAAGGCCGCAATTTCGGCAAGCAGCTCGTGAAACTCATATAGTCGCGCAGCCGCACGTCGCGCGGCCCATCCTCCGAGGAGAGCGCCATGCACCAGACCCATGACGTGTTCAACCAGCCCGCGCCGCTGGTCGATCTCAATCTGTTCGACGGCAATCTGGCGATGCGCGATGCGCTCAAGGTCCACGCACCCATGCTGGACCTCAAGCCCTTGGAAGCGCTGGGGCAACTGGCGGGCAACGCCACCATGCAGGTGCACGCGCGCTTGGCCAATGCGCATGGCCCGCAGCTGCGCACGCACGACCGCCAGGGCTACCGCATCGACGAGGTGGAGTTCCACCCGAGCTACCACATCCTCATGTCGGCGGCCATGAAGGCGGGCCTGCATGGCACGCCATGGGCCCCCACGCTCGGTACTGACGTGTCCTCGCTGCCCCCCGAGGGGGCGCTCGCGGCCAGGGGCGGCCCGTCGCCGCTCGTGGCGTCGCCTCACGTCCAGCGTGCCGCGGGCTTCATGCTCTTCACCGAGCTGGAGCCCTCCATTCTTTGTCCGATCTCCATGACCTACGCCGTCACGCCTGCGCTGCGCGCCAATGCGGCCATTCACCAGGAATGGGCACCCGGCCTGGGCGCGCGCGCCTACGATCCGGCGCTCACGCTCTACAAGCACAAGAGCGGGCTGACCATGGGCATGGGCATGACGGAGAAGCAGGGCGGCAGCGATGTGCGGGCCAACACCACGCGCGCCGAGCCCGATGGTCACGATGCCTGGGGCGCGCGTTACCGCCTGACCGGCCACAAATGGTTTTTCTCCGCGCCCATGAGCGATGCCTTTCTGGTGCTGGCGCAGACGGCGAATGGCCTGAGTTGCTTCTTCCTGCCGCGTGTGCTGCCCGAGGCCCTGTCCGGCGGCTCCACCCAGGGCCAGCACAACGCGCTGCGCATCCAGCGCCTCAAGGACAAACTGGGCAACAAGGCCAACGCGAGTTCCGAGGTGGAATTTGAAGGCGCGCTGGCCTGGCTGGTGGGTGAGGAGGGGCGGGGCGTGCCGCAGATCCTGGAAATGGGCACGATGACCCGGCTGGACTGCGCCTTGGGCAGCAGCGGGCTGATGCGCCAGGCCTTGACCCAAGCCCTGCACCACGCACGCCAGCGCATGGCCTTCGGCAAGACCTTGATCGAGCAACCCCTGATGAAAAACGTGCTGGCCGATCTGGCGCTGGAAAGCGAGGCCGCCACCGCGCTGGCCCTGCGCATCGCGCGTTGTTTCGACCAGCCCGACGACCCGCACGAGAAGATCATGGCCCGTCTGCTCACGCCTGTCGCCAAGTTCTGGATCTGCAAGCGTGGCGCCGGCTTCGCGCAGGAAGCCATGGAATGCCTGGGCGGCAACGGCTACGTGGAGGAGGGCGGTGAAGGCGTGCTGGCGCGCATCTACCGCGAGATGCCGGTCAATTCCATCTGGGAAGGCGCGGGCAACATCATGGCGCTGGACCTGCTGCGCGGCCTGCGCAAGGCCGACGCTGCCAGCGCCCTGGCGCAGGAACTGAAGCCTGCCCTGGGCCAGCACGCCGCGCTCGACCGCATGGCCCGCAGCCTGCCCCTGCGCGTGGAAGTCATGGGCAGCGAGGTCGAAGCGCGCCGACTGGCCCAGGACGTGGCCCTGGCCGTGCAGGCCGCCTTGCTCGCGCAGAGTGCGCCGGGTTTCGTGTTCAGCGCCTTCTGCGAATCCCGCCTCGGCGGTGCCTGGGGCCAGACCTACGGCAGCCTGAGCAATGGCGTCGATTTCGACGCGATCTTGCGACGCGCCTTGCCGGCATGATGAATCTGTTGGAGCGTCAAATAGGCCGGTTTCAGCAGGTTCACTGGCTGGGGCGGACCCGACGATTTGGATTTTGCGTTCAGCAAAATCGTATGAGGAAGGTTCGTCCCAGCCAGTGGGCCTGCGTGCCCTGACACATGCACGCATAACCGGCGCACGCCAGCCGTGCTGGCGATAATCCACGAATGGCTCTGACTTTCTTCTGGCACGACTACGAAACCTTCGGCGTCAACCCTCGCCGCGACCGCCCCGCCCAATTCGCCGGCATCCGCACCGACGCCGACCTGAATGAAATCGGCGAACCCGTCATGATCTACTGTCGGCCCGCCGACGACTACCTGCCCGACCCCGGTGCCTGCCTGCTGACCGGCATCACACCCCAGACCTGCCTCGAACGCGGCGTTCCCGAGCACGAATTCGCCGCTCGCATCGAACAGGAACTCGCCCAGCCCGGCACCATCGGCGTGGGCTACAACACCATCCGCTTCGACGACGAAGTCACCCGCTTCCTCTTCTGGCGCAACCTCATCGACCCCTACGCCCGCGAATGGCAGAACGAGTGCAGCCGCTGGGACCTGCTTGACGTCGTGCGCCTGTGCCGCGCCCTGCGACCCGAGGGCATCGAATGGCCGCTGCACCGCGACGGCGAAATGAAAGGCAAGCCCAGCTTCAAGCTCGAGCACCTGACGGCCGCGAACGGCCTCACACACGATGCCGCGCACGACGCTCTCAGTGACGTGCGCGCCACCATCGCCCTGGCCCGACTCATCAAGGACAAGCAACCGCGTCTCTTTGAATTCGCCCTGGCCCTGCGCAAGAAGGACGCCGTGGCGGCCGAGCTGGGCCTGCCCACATCACAAGCCCAGGCCCGGCCTTTCCTGCATGTGTCAGGCATGTTCCCGGCGGATCGCGGGTGCCTGGCGCTGATGTGGCCCCTGGCCACGCATCCCACGAACAAGAACGAGTTGATCGCCTGGGACTTGAGCGCCGACCCGCGCGAACTCGCTGGACTGAGCGCGGACGAGATTCGCCAGCGCCTCTACACCCGCACGGACGACTTGCCAGAAGGCGTCAGCCGCCTGCCCATCAAGAGCGTGCACCTCAACAAGTCGCCGATGGTGGTCAGCCATCTCAAGACCTTGCGCCCGGAGCTGGCTCAGCGCTGGGGCTTGGACCTCGAAACCGCGCTGCGCAACGCGGCCGTCGCGCGTGAACTGCCGGACATGAGCGCCATCTGGCCCCAGGTGTTCCAGCGGCCTGCGGAGACCGGCAACCCCGACGTGGACGAAGACCTCTACGGTGGTTTCGTCGGCAACGAAGACCGACGCCGCCTGGCACGCCTGCGCGCACTCTCGCCCCAGGAGCTGGCCACCAGCCGCACCGGTTTCGACGACGCGCGTCTGGGCGACATCCTGTTCCGCTACCGCGCGCGCAATTTCCCGGACACACTGAACGAGGACGAGCAGGCACGCTGGCTGGCCCACCGCGTGGCGCGCCTGGTCGAGGGTGAAGGGGGCGCGCGCAACCTGGACGCCTTGTTCGCCGAACTCGACCGCCTGGGTCAGGACGCGACGGAACAGGGCGATGAACGCGGCGAGGCCATCCTGGAAGCCTTGTATGCCTACGCAGAGCACATTGCCCCTGAGGCCTGAGTTCGCAGGAGAGCCCCCCGCATGGCTGACATCGACACCCTGGTTGATTTCGCCGCCCGTTATCCACGCCTCTTTGTGCTGACGGGCGCGGGTGTCAGCACCGACAGCGGCATTCCCGACTACCGCGATGCCAATGGCGACTGGAAACGCCCGCCACCCGTGACCTTCCAAGCCTTCATGGGCGAGCTCGCGACGCGTCAGCGTTACTGGGCACGCAGCCTGATCGGTTGGCGCACGATCGGGCAGGCGCGGCCAGGACCAGCGCATCACGCGCTGGCCGTGCTGGAGGCGGCGGGCCGCATCGAACTGCTGCTGACCCAGAACGTCGATGGCCTGCACCAGGCCGCGGGCAGCCGCCAGGTGATCGATCTGCACGGTCGCATCGACACCGTCTGCTGCATGGCCTGCGCGCGCCGCTGGCCGCGCGCCGAGTGGCAGGAAACCTTGCGCCAGGCCAATCCGGATTGGGTGGCCCTGCACGCCCCGGCTGCGCCGGACGGCGACGCCGATCTGGACGGCGTGGATTTCAGCACCGTGGTCGTACCACCGTGCCCGCATTGCACGGCCGAAGGGCGGGTGAGCATCGTCAAACCGGACGTGGTGTTCTTCGGTGAGAACGCGCCGCGTGCGCGGGTGCAAGCCGCTTTCGACGCGCTGGCGCGGTCCGACGCCATGCTGGTCGTGGGCTCCTCGCTCATGGTCTATTCCGGCTTGCGCTTTGTGCAGGCCGCCGTGGCGGCGGGCCAGCCGGTCGCAGCGCTCAATCTGGGGCGCACGCGCGCAGACGATCTGTTCGCGCTCAAAGTCGAGCAGTCGGTCGGGCCGGCTTTGCGAGCGCTGGCGGTGGCCTACGGTCCCCGCGCTGCTTCATCCGTCTGACCAGGACCAGGAGGGACGAATCATGAAAGTGGCTGTGATGGGCGCGGGCGCCGTGGGTTGTTATTACGGCGGTTTGCTGGCGCGCGCTGTGCGCGGAGCCGGGCACGATGTGACGCTGATCGCGCGACCCGCGCATGTGGAAGCCATCCAGCGCACGGGCCTGCGACTGGAAACCCAGGGCTTCGACGAGCGGGTGCGCCTGCATGCCAGCAGTGATCCCGCCGCCGTGGCGGGCGCCGATCTGGTGCTGTTCAGCGTCAAGTCCGGCGCGACGGAGCAGGCAGGCGCGCAGATCAAGCCGCACCTGAAGCCCGGCGCCTTGCTGCTGTGCCTCCAGAACGGAGTGGACAACGCCGAACGCCTGCGTGCCGTGCTGCCGAAGCACAACGTGGCCGCCGCTGTGGTCTACGTGGCCACCGAGATGGCGGGTCCCGGTCATGTCAAGCACCATGGACGCGGGGAACTGGTGATCGAGCCCTCGGCCGCGGCCGTCGCGCCCGCATTGATCGCGGCTGGCATTGCGGTGGAGGTCAACGACAACGTTCGTGGCGCGCTCTGGGCCAAACTCATCCTCAATTGCGCCTACAACGCGCTCTCGGCCATCACCCGCCGGCCCTATGGTGTGATGGTGCAGGGCGCGGGCGTGCAGGACGTGATGGCCGATCTGGTGGCCGAATGCCTGGCCGTCGCGTCGGCCGATGGCGTCGTGATCCCAGGAGGCAAGGCCGCGACCGAGGCTGCCGTGCGCCGCATCGCCGAGACCATGCCTGGCCAGTATTCATCGACCGCTCAGGACCTGATGCGCGGCAAGCTCAGCGAGATCGACCACCTCAACGGCTACGTGGCGCGCCGCGGCGCTGCCCTGGGCGTGCCCACGCCGGTGAACCGCGCTCTGTGGACGTTGGTGAAGCTGCTGGAAAACCAAGGACAGGAAACGCAGGTGACTGCGTAGCGCGGTGGTCTGTCGGATGATGGGCGCGTACAACCACAAGGAGACTGCGACATGATTCCGGATTTCAAGGGCAAGGTGGCCGTGCTGACCGGCGCGGCGTCGGGCTTCGGCCTGGAATGCGCCCGCATTGGCGCGGCGCGTGGCATGAAGCTCGTGCTGGTCGACGTGCAGCAGGACGCACTGGACCGAGCCGCCACCGAACTGCAAGGCGCGGGGGCCGAGGTGCTGGCGCGCAAGGTCGATGTGAGCGATGCGGCCCAGATGGAAGCCCTGGCCCAGGCCGTGCAGGCGCGTTTCGGCGCGCCGCATTTCGTCTTCAACAACGCAGGCGTGGGCGCGGGCGGCCTGGTCTGGGAAAACAGCGTGGCCGATTGGCAGTGGGTGCTGGGGGTGAACCTTTGGGGCGTGATCCACGGTGTGCGCGTTTTCACGCCCATGATGCTGGATGCCGCAGGCCGGGACCCCAACTGGCGGGGCCACATCGTGAACACGGCCAGCATGGCGGGCCTGCTGACGCCGCCGAACATGGGTGTCTACAACGTGAGCAAGCATGCCGTGGTGGCGCTGACCGAAACGCTGTACCAGGATCTGGCCCTGGTCACCGATCAGGTCGGCGCGTCGGTGCTGTGTCCGTACTTCGTGCCCACCGGCATCAACAGCAGCGAGCGCAACCGGCCGCACAACCTGGCTGCTGGCCAGGCCACGCGCAGCCAGCGCATTGGGCAGGCCATGAACGACAAGGCCGTCAACTCGGGCAAGGTGAGCGCGGCGCAAGTCGCGGCCGCAGTCTTTGACGCCGTGGCCAGCGGCGCCTTCTACATTTACAGCCATCCGCAGGCGCTGGGCCATGTGCGTGAACGCATGGAAGCCATCGTGGGCCAACACAATCCGCCGGACCCTTTCGCGGCGCGGCCGGACCTCGGAGAAAAACTGCGGCAGGAGCTGCGGGAGGACGCGCGCCTGCGTTGACGCGATTGAACGGCGGGGTTCAGTGCGTCAGAGGGTCAAGGGTGGGAGCCTGCGTCTCCCGGCATCGGTGCTCCACGGGTTTGGCGCCAATCCTCGAGCGCCGTCGCGGGCATCGGGCGCGCGTAGAAATAGCCTTGCAGCTCGTCACACGCCAGGCCCGCGAGGATGTCGCGCTGGCCCGCGGTTTCCACGCCTTCGGCCACCACGGTGAGTCCCAGCGCATGCGCCAGGCTGACCACGGCCTGCACGATGGCGCGGGCGTCCGCGCTGTGTTCCAGGTCTCGCACGAAACTCTGGTCGATTTTCAACTGGTCGGCGTCCAGCTGGCGCAGGTAGGACAGGCTGGAATAACCTGTGCCGAAGTCGTCGATGGACAGCTGGATGCCGATCTCGCCCAGTTGCTCGAAGATGCGCAGCGTGTGCCCGGTGTCTTCCATCGCGACGGATTCCGTGACCTCGAAACTCAGCAAGGCGGGGTCCAGCCCGTGTTTCTTCAGCAGTTCCGCAGTGCGTTCGGCCAGGTCGGCTTGGCGCAGCTGGTGCACCGACAGGTTGACAGCCACGGCCAAGGGCTGGCCCTGATCCCGCCATGCCACGGCCTGGATGCAGGCCTGCTCAATCACCCAGTCGCCCAGGGCGTTGATCAGGCCGAACCGTTCGGCCACCGGGATGAAGACGCCCGGCCCCAGCAGGCCGCGTTGGGGGTGGCGCCAACGCGTCAGCGCCTCGACCCCAGTGAGGCTGCCATCGCGCGCGCTGATCTTGGGCTGGTAATGCAGTTCGAGTTCACCCTCGTGTGCCAGGGCCTGGCGCAGGTCGCGCTGCAGTTCGAGCTGCTCCTTGGCCCGCGCACTCATGTGCGGTTCGTAGAAGACGAAATGCGCGCCACCCGCGCGCTTGGCCGCATGCATGGCCGCGTCGGCTTGAACGAGCAGCTGGTCGGCCGCGCCGTCACGCGGGAAACGGGCGATGCCGATGGAGCAGGATAGGCGCACCTCCTGCGGGCTGTCCTCGTCGCCGCCGCGCACCACGGCGGAGACATCGTCGATGATGCGGCGCGCGATCCGCGCGATGGCATCGGCGTCGCCCTGGTTGTCCAGCAGGATCACGAACTCATCACCACCCACCCGCGCCACGGCGTCGATGGCGCGCAGTTGAGTCGTCAAGCGACGCGCTATCTCGCGCAGCACGTCGTCGCCAAAGCGGTGGCCAAAGGAATCGTTGACCGGCTTGAACCCGTCCAGGTCCACGAAGAGCAGGGCGAAGCTGTGCCCGTCGCGTTCGCTGCGCTCGACCGCCAGCCGCAGACGTTCGTCCAGCATGCGTCGGTTGGGCAGCCCGGTCAGTCCGTCGCGCAGCGACTGCTCCTTGAGCTGGTTGTGGCTGTTCTTGAGCGAGGCGGCCAGCAGCGCGGTTTGGGTTTGCATGTGCGCGTCGATCATCGAGGTGATGGTCGCCAGCAGCAGCAACACGCCCGTGGCGGCGGCGATGACTGCGCTCAGTCCCATGCCGCCCAGTTGGTCAGCGCTCAGGCAGATGGCACCTGCGGGAAAGGACGCCGCCGCCATGCCGCTGTAGTGCATGCCGAAGATTGCCAAGCCCATCAGCAAGGCGGCACCGACTTGCCCCAAGAAGGCAGCCCGCCCTTGCAGCTTGCGCAGGCCAAAGAAGATCAGCAGGGATGCTGCCGAGGCGCCGATCGCGATCACGATGGAGATCGTCACCCAGAGCACCGACCACTGGATGGGTGGTGCCATGACCAGCGCTTGCATGCCCAGGTAGTGCATGGCGCAGATGCCGCCGCCCATGATCAAGGCGCCGCGTGTCACCCGCCCCCAACTGAGAACGGGATCGCTGGCGATGTGCAGCGCCACGCCCGAAGCCGCCACCGCGGCCAGCCAGGACAGGCAGGTGATGGCGTAGTCGTAGCCGATGGTGATGGGCAGGTCCATGGCCAGCATGCCCACGAAATGCATGGCCCAGATGCCGGTGCCCATGACGATGGTGCCGCTGAGCCACCAGCCTCGCGCCACCGAGAGGTGGGGCGTGCGCACGCGGCGCGCCAGATCCAGCGCGGTGTAGGAGGCAAAGCTCGCGATCAGGTAGGACAGCGCCACGACCCAGGGGTCGTAGCTGGGCATGAGCAGATCAGGCGAGGGGACCATGGAAAAACCGCAAGCGAAGCAGGAAAAACTCCAGGCGAAAACGCCCGGTACGCGCCTGTATGGACAGCGCTGTCGGATTGTGCACTCATCAGCGCCGCGCATCCAAGCCCGCTCACGTGAATGCGCCGATTGAGGGTGCGAACACTCAGGACCGTGAATATTTCACGACAAGTCAACAAAGAGCCCCGCGTTCCGGCCAGCACCCGGAACGCCGCGTTGGGCACCGAGCTTGGACACGCGTGTTAAGGCGCATTCAGGCGCGCAGACCGGGCGACAGCGTCGTGGGCCCGCGGCCAGGCAGGGTCAGGCTGGAAAGTTGCTCCGGCGTGCGGGCCAGCAGCACGCCCTTGCGCCAAACACCGAGACGGGCGGGGCGCAGGCGGATGGCCTCGATCACGTCGCGTGCCTGCAGCAGCACGAAGCTGGCGTCGCACCCCGGCGCCAGCCCGTAGTCGCTCAGGTGCAAGACCCGGGCGGCGTTCGCGGTCACCGCGTCGAAGCAGGCGCGCATGCCCTCCTGGCTGGTCATCTGCGCCACGTGCAGGCCCATGTGGGCGACATCCAGCATGTCGGCGCTGCCCAAGGAATACCAGGGGTCCATCACACAGTCGTGGCCAAAGGCCACGGTCACGCCCGCGGCCATCAGCTCGGGGACGCGGGTCATGCCGCGTCGTTTGGGATAGCTGTCGTGTCGGCCTTGCAGCGTGATGTTGATCAAGGGATTGGCCACCGCGCTCACCCCGCTTTGCGCGATCAGCGGAATCAGCTTGCTCACGTAGTAGTTGTCCATGCTGTGCATGGAGGTCAGGTGCGAGCCGTTCACGCGGCCTTGCAGACCCAGGCGATGGGTCTCGTAGGCCAGGGTCTCGATGTGCCGTGACAGCGGGTCGTCCGACTCGTCGCAGTGCATGTCCACCAGCAGGCCGCGCTCGGCGGCGAGTTCGCACAGCAGTTTCACGCTGGCCGCGCCATCGGCCATGGTGCGCTCGAAATGCGGGATGCCACCCACCACGTCCACGCCCAAGTCGAGCGCCCGTCGAAGGTTGTTCAAACCTCCCGGGGTCCGCAGCACGCCGTCCTGGGGGAAGGCCACCAGCTGCAGGTCCAGGTAAGACGCGACGCGCTTCTTGACTTCCAGCATCGCACGCACGGGCAGCAGGCTGGGGTCGCTGGTGTCGACGTGGCTGCGGATGGCCAGCAGGCCGCGCGCCACCGCCCAATCGCAGTAAGCCAGCGCGCGCTCGACCAGGGCCTCCTCGGTCAACAGGGGCTTGAGTTCGCCCCAGAGGGCGATGCCCTCCAGCAGCGTTCCACTGGCGTTGACACGCGGCAGGCCATAAGACAGCGTGGCGTCCATGTGGAAATGCGGGTCCACGAAGGGCGGCGACAGCAACCAGCCCGCGGCGTCCACGGTCTCATGCGCGGGCGCCTGGACGGCGCTGAGCCCCTCGCTGACCTCGACGATCTTGCCGTCGTGCACGGCAACGGAGACGTTCTGTCGCCCATCGGGCAAACGGGCGTGGGTGATGAGCAGATCAAGCATGGCGGGTGTCCGTTGTCGGGTTTGTTCAAGACGCGTGGGCGGCAAGCGCCTAAGCTAGGGCCTGTTCACACTCATTTCTCACATGCCAACGGGGTGCGAACGGGGTGCGAACGGCGCCAATCTCGGCGGGCTCATCCTTCGCGTCAGCGCGTGGGCCCAGATTTTTTTGCGAAAGCCAACATCATGCAATTCGGCTACACCATTCTCTATGTGGAAGACGTCCCCAGAACCTTGGATTTCTACGAGGCCGCTTTTGGCTTGACTCGCCGCTTCCTGCATGAGGCGGGCGACTATGGCGAGATCGAAACCGGTGCGACCGCCCTGGCGTTCTCGTCCCTGCGTCTGATGAGGGAGCTGGGCAAGAACCCCCAGCCAGCCTCGGCCGACGCGCCCAGCTTCGAAATTGCGTTCACCACGCCCGACGTCGCTGCCGCCGTGCGGCGTGCCGTCGACGCTGGCGCGCGCCTGGTGCAAGCGCCGCAGCGCATGCCCTGGGGGCAGACCATGGCTTATGTGGCCGACCTGAATGGCATTTTGGTCGAGTTGTGCACACCCATGGCCCCTCCAGCGGCTGTTTGACGCGGCACTGGGACACCACGGCCCAAGACCCTGTCTGTAGCCCAGTCCAGGGACTTGTTCACGCGGGGCGCCGTAGTGCCAGAACACCGCCTCAGCCTTAGCTTCAGCCATAGCCGGCCTCGGTCGCGGTCATCAGTCCTAGCGGGTGACGGCGTAGCATCGACGGGGATTGCCCCAGCCAACGCCGACACTCCCGGCTGAAATGTGCCTGATCGGCGTAACCATGGTCCGCCGCGATCTCCGCCAAGGGCCGTGCGGTGCCCAGGTCGCGAACCGCCCGGCGCACCCGCGCCAAAGCCAGCCAGAAACGTGGCGGACGCGCGGTGGCCTGCTGCGTCAGCCGTTCCAGGCCCCGCTGCGAGACGCCCAGCGCCTTGACGGCGTGCCGCACGCTGTGAGCGTGCGCCAGGGTGTGCAGCGCTTCTTGCACGCAGGGGTCTAGTCGCGTGTGCTCCTCCAAGGCTGCCAGCACGCGACGCTCCAGTTCGGCATTCATCCAATCGGGGGGATGCCAACTTGTGCCAGACCATGGCTCAGACGAGAGCTTGCGCTGACCACGCTGCGCAAGCCCGTCATGGCCAGAAGCCCTCATGGAGCGCATTGCCCGCAACAGCCCGTCTTCATTCAGGAGGGCGCCTGGCTGCAGTCGGTAGCCCAGCCAATGTTCACCCGCATGGCCTGGCACATCGACAGTGGCATCGGTCAAAGCAGAGACATGCCATTGAGGCCGACCGAGCGCGTCGACATTCAGGATCAGGTCACGGCAGCCGTCCGGCAGCACGGTGGTGCTGCGGTCGTCGACCGCGGTGAACTGCCAACGCGCCAGCACGGTGGTGGGCAGGGCGCTGGCTTGCGTGTCGGCCCTGCTCATCGCTCTCCCTTGCGGTAGGGCTTCATCAAGGCCTGAGGATAAGCCGCCCTGCGCGCCACCAGCACCAGCGCGAGGATGGACAGGGCGTAGGGCAGCATCAGGTAGAGCTGGTAGGGCAACCAGGCGTCACCGGACTGCTGCAGGCGCAGTTGCAGGGCGTCGAAGAAGGCGAACAGCAGGGCTCCGAGCAAGGCCTTGCCAGGCCGCCACGACGCGAACACGACCAGGGCCACGCAGATCCAGCCGCGTCCGTTGACCATGTTGAAGTAGAAGGCGTTGAACGCGGACAGGGTCAGGAATGAGCCCGCCACGCCCATCAGCGCTGAGCCGATCACGATGGCGCCCGTGCGCACCGCCAACACAGGGATGCCCTGGCCCTCGGCGGCTTGCGGGTTCTCGCCGGTCATGCGCACCGCCAGGCCCAGGGGCGTGCGGTACAAGCCGTAGGCCAATACTGGGACGAGCGCCAGGGCGAGCAAGGTCAGGGGCGTTTGCGCGGACAGCGCGGGAATCTGCCCGATCAGAGGCCAATCCTGCATCGGGCCAAACGGCGTCACCGTGGGTGGGGTGCTGACCTGCGGAAAACTGACGCGGTAACCGTAATAGCTCAATGCAGTTGCCAGCAAGGTGATGCCCAGGCCCGAGACATGCTGCGACAGCGCCAAACCCACGGTGAGCAAGGCATGCAGCAGGCCCAAGGCCATGCCTGTGAGCGCGGCCACCAGTACCCCACCCCACAGCGGCGCGCCCAGGTAGACAGCGAGCCAGCCCGTGAAGGCGCCCGCGACCAGGATGCCCTCGATGCCCAAGTTCAGCACGCCCGCGCGTTCGCACAGCAGCACACCCAAGGTGCCCAAGATGAGAGGGGTGGCGATGCGCAGCACCGCGCTCCAGAAGTCTGGGTTCAGCAGCAGGTCCATGGTCAGCCCCCACGCTCCCGCACGGCGAGTGAATCGCTGCCCCCCCGCGCAGGCTGGTCCTGCGCTTCGCTCGGGGTGACGCTTCGGGAGCCTTGGGACGGCCCGACGGTGCTCCGCGTTTTCCAGCGGATTCGGTACTGCGTGAACAGTGCCGCGACGAGTACGGCCAGCAGCGCAGTCGCGACGATCACGTCAGCGATGTAGGTGGGCACGGCGATGGCGCGGCTCATGCTGTCCGCGCCGACCAGCACGCCCGCGACAAACAGGCTAGCGAGCACCACGCCCAGTGGGTGCAGGCCCGCCAGCATGGCGATCACGATGCCGCTGTAGCCGTAGCCGGGTGACATGTCGAGCGTGACGTAGCTGGTGCGGCCCGCCACCTCGATCGCTCCGGCCAGGCCCGCGAGCGCGCCCGAGAGCAGGGCGGTCAGCACCACCGTGCGCGTGACACGCACGCCCGCGAAGGCCGCGGCGCGCGGGTTGGCCCCCACGGCGCGGATGTCGAAGCCGGGCACCGTGTACTTGAAAAACGCCCAGGTCAGACCGGCCAGCGCCAGCCCGAGCAGCAGTCCGGTGTGAACACGGGTCTGGGGAATCAACTTGGCCAATTCCAGGTCGCCTTGCAAGGCGACGCTCTGCGGCCAACCCAGGGCGAGAGGGTCTTTCATCGGACCGTCGAGCAAGGCAGAAACGCCCAGCAGCACGATGAAGTTCAGCAGCAAGGTGGTGACGACCTCGTCCACCCCCAGCTTGTTCTTCATGAGCGCGGGGCCGAGCAGCAGCAGGGCGCCCGCCAACGCCGCGGCGAGCAACATCAGCGGGAACAGCAGCCACAGCGACAGCGCGAAGCCCGTGCCGCCGTGCAACCCGCCCACGGCGATGGCCGCGAGCGCCCCGGCGTAGAGCTGCCCCTCCGCGCCGATGTTGAAGAGCCGCGCCTTGAAGGCCACGGTGACCGACAGGCCGGTCAAGATCAGCGGAATCGCCCGAGTCAGGGTTTCGCTCCAGGCGAAGACCGAGCCGAAGGCGCCCTGAAACAACAAGCCAAACGTCTGCGCCACCGGAGCACCGGCCCACAGCACCAGCAGGCTGCTGACGGCCAGGGTGACGGCGATGGCGGCGCAAGGGGCCAGCATCAGGGCAAGGACCGACGCCTGTACGCGTTTTTCGAGTCTCATGCCCGATCCCGCTCCTCGCTCACACCCGCCATGGCCAGGCCGATGGCTTCACGCGTCCAGTCCTCGGTCGCGCGCGCTGCACTCAATTGGCCCGCGTGCATCACGGCCACCCGGTCACCCAGGGTCAGGACCTCGTCCAGATCGTCGGACATCAGCAGCACGGCCGCGCCCGCGTCGCGCGCGGCGATGAGTTGATCGTGGACATAGGCCACCGCGCCGATGTCCAGTCCCCAGGTGGGCTGATGAGCGACGATCAGCACAGGCGACTCCATGCTCCCTGCTGCGTGGGGTTCGCCGCGCGTCGAGGGAGTGATCTCATCTTGCAGCGGCCCGGCACAGAGGCGACGGGCGGAGCCATCGGGCAAAAGCAGGGCGCGCCCGAGGATGAGCTTTTGCATATTGCCGCCCGACAGCGCGCGCGCCGGCACGTCCAGACCGCCGCCCCGCACGTCGTAGGTTTCGATCAATCGCCGCGCATGGGCACGCGCCGCGCCGCGGCGCACCCAGAACTTGCGCCAGCTGAAGCCGCTTGCGCGCAGCCGCTCCGAGACGGCGTTTTCCCACAAGGGCAGGTCACCGACCACACCCGCCGCATGCCGGTCTTCGGGAATGCGAGCCACGCCCTGGCGCACCAGCCAGCCTGGCTCAGGTCGCAGAGCTTGGCCTCGCAGTGTGACCGTGCCGCGGTCCGCGCGGCCCACGCCGCACAACAGGTCGGCCAGGGCCGCCTGCCCGTTGCCAGACACACCCGCGACCGCGACGATCTCCCCGGCCTGCAAACGCAGCGAAACATCGCGCAATCCGTCCTGGCTGTGAACCCGGTCCAGCACGCAGATCGCCGCACCCGCCGGGCGGGCGGCCGGACGCCGCCTCGCGATCTCGACGTCACGCCCGACCATCCATGACGCAAGCTGAGCTTGAGTGGTCTCACGCGTCGGCGCTTCGGCCACCAGCTTGCCCGCACGCAGCACGGCCACGCGGTGGGACACGCGCAGCACCTCGCCCAGCTTGTGGCTGATGAACACGATGGACAGGCCTTGCGCGACCATCTGCCCGAGCGTCGCGAACAGAGCCTCGCTTTCCTGGGGCGTGAGCACGGCCGTCGGCTCGTCCAGGATCAGAATGCGCGCGCCGCGCACCAAGGCTTTGAGGATCTCGACCCGCTGGCGTTCACCGACCGAGAGCGTGCCAACACGGGCCTCTGGGTTCACTGGCAGGCCGAAACGCTCGGCCGTCTCCAGCAGCTTGCGCCGCGCGGCCGCACGGCGCGTGCGCAGCCGCCACAGGGGCTCGGTGCCCAGCATCACGTTGTCCAGCACCGACAAGTTGTCCGCCAGCGTGAAGTGCTGGTGCACCATGCCGATCCCCGCCGTCAGGGCCGCCCGCGGCTTGCCAGGTGGCAGGCGCTGGCCCAAAACTTCAACGTGACCCTCATCGGCCACGTAGTGCCCAAACAGGATGGACACGAGGGTGGACTTGCCGGCGCCGTTCTCCCCGAGCAGGGCCAGCACCTCGCCCGCCTTCAGCTCCAACGAGATGCGGTCGTTCGCAAGCAACGCGCCGAAACGCTTGCTGATGCCGGAGAGACGGAGGACTGGGGTCGATGTTTGCTGCATGAGAAGGTTCAACGCCGACACGCCCGAATGTACCGGTCATCAATCGGGGGACACCGCGGAGCCGGCTTTGCCGGTCCGCTGCTGTTGCCCCCTTGCAAGGGGGGGTGGCGTAGCGCCCAAAGAGGCGCGCAGCCTGGGGGTGAGCTTATTTGCTGGATTTGGGCTGAGCGTCGTTGACCTTGACCTCGAACTTGCCCGCGTAGATGGCGGCTTCCTTGGCGCGGACCTTGGCCGCAAGCTCGGTGGGCACTTTCTTCTCGAAAGTGCCCAGAGGCGCGAGCGAGCTGCCCTTGTGCTTCATGTACGAGTAGACGCCGTAGTCTTCGGCGGCGAACTTGCCTTCCTTGACCAGCTTGATCGCGCGGTCGATGCTGGGCTCCATGTGCCAGAGCGCGGAGGCGACCACCGTGTCCGGGTAGTCCGCCTGGGTGTTGATCACATTGCCGATGGCCAGCACCTTGCGTTCCTTGGCCGCGTCGGAAACACCGAAACGCTCCGCGTACATCACGTCCGCGCCCTTGTCGATCATCGCGAAAGCGGCTTCCTTGGCCTTGGGCGGATCGAACCAGCTGTTGATGAAGCTGACCGTGAATTCAACCTTGGGGTTCACTTCCTTGGCGCCTTCCATGAAGGCGTTCATCAGGCGGTTGACTTCAGGGATGGGGAAGCCGCCCACGAGCCCAATCTTGTTGCTCTTGGTCATGCCGCCCGCGATCATGCCGGTCAGGTAGGCAGGCTCCTGGATGTAGTTGTCGAACACCGACATGTTCGGTGCCTGGGCCTTGCCCGAGGAGCCGAAGAGAAAGGACGTTTTCGGGAAGTCCTTGGCGACCTTGCGGCCCGCGGTCTCGACGCCAAAGATCTCACCGACGATCAACTGGTTGCCCGCCGTGGCGTACTCACGCAGCACGCGTTCGTAATCGGCGTTGGCCACGTTCTCGCTGGCTTTGTACTCAATCTCACCGCGCGCTTCGGCGGCCTTGAGCGCCTTGTGGATGCGGCTGACCCATTGCTGCTCGAAGGGGACGGTGTAGACCGCAGCGACTTTGAGCTTGGCTTGGGCGTAAGCGGCAGTGGACAAGACAGCGGTCAGCGCGGCCAGCGCGACGCCGATCAACAGGGGACGACGATGCAACGACATGGAAATGCTCCTGATCAAAGAGAGGGATGAACGGGGAACAGACAAGCAAAAACAGTGCCTCTGCAGGTACCCAGGGCCAGCGCTGCAAAGCCCGTTCGCGGGCTCCCGCGGAGCTGGCTTTGCCAGGCTGCTGGGAGCGCCCCCGGCAGGGGGGGGTGGCGCAGCGAACGACGAGAGCGCAGCCTGGGGGTGATCGTCATTTCGTACCGTAGATCCGGTCGCCCGCGTCGCCCAGGCCCGGCAGGATGTAGCCATGGTCATTGAGTTCGCGGTCCACGGCGGCGGTGTAGATCGGCACGTCGGGGTGGGCTGCGTGAAGGGCGGAGGCACCTTCGGGGCAGGTCAGCAGGCAGACGAACTTGATGGATTTGGGCCCGAGTTCCTTCAGTCGATCCAGCGCGGCGATGGCGGAGTTGCCGGTGGCCAGCATGGGGTCGACCACGACGATGTCGCGTTCGTTCATGCTCTGGGGCATCTTGAAGTAGTACTCCACCGCCACCAGGGTCTTGGGGTCGCGGTACAGGCCGATGTGGCCCACGCGTGCGCCGGGCACGACGTTGAGCATGCCATCCAGCAAGCCGTTGCCAGCACGCAAGATGGAGACGAAGACCAGCTTCTTGCCGTCGATGACCTTGCCGATGGTGGTTTCCAGCGGGGTTTCAATCTCGACGTCCTGCAAGGGCATGTCGCGCGTGACCTCGTAGGCCATCAGGCTGGCCAGTTCGCCCAACAGGCGGCGAAAGCTGTTGGTGCTGGCCTCCTTCTTGCGCATCAGCGTGAGCTTGTGCTGGACCAGGGGGTGCGTGATCAGGTGAACGTTGTCGGGAAGGGCGCTGGGCGTGCTCATGGTTCTGTGCTCTCGTTGATGCTTAAAAGACGGTGCCGTCACTCACGATGTTAAGCGGTGGCGTGCCACCTTCCCGCAAGCGCCGTGCCAGTACCCGGCCTGCTGCCCAGGTTCCGCCCTCGAGCACGCAGGCCAGCGGCATTTGTGCTGGGGTGAGGCCCAGCACGTCGCGCACGCGCGGGGCCAGTTCGTCCAGCAAGGCCACTGTCAGGGCGCGCCACTCGACGATGAATTCATCCCCCGCTTGCCAGGCGCGGCTGGTAGGCACGCTGGCGCGGGGCTGAAGCACGCCTGCGTCCAACAGCAAGCCGCCGTTGCGGTACTCGGGCAGGCCGGTCAAGGCATCCAGTCCGGTCACGGTGACCCCGGCCCATTCAAAGGGCTCCAGCAGCGAATAGGTGAGCCATTGCGAAAGCTTGTGGAAAGGCATCCAACCGTGGCTGCGTCCCGGACCGTCCACACCCGGGTGCCGCCAGCAATCGCCCAGGGCGATGGCGCCGATGCGATTTTGCGCGGGCCAGATGGGGGACAGGTGCGCGAGCAGGGCGCTCAGGATGTCATGGGCTTGGACCTGGCCGTTCTTCTGCGTCATCAGCAGATCGAACAGACCGCCCGGGCGGGCCATGAATGCAGGGACGCTGGAGATGCTCGCCGCGCCCGACTTCACCGGCGCATTGAACACGGCTGGGTTGGCCGCCATGACCTCGCCCAGGCGACGCAGCAAGGCGGCGCGGCCTTCCAGTCCAACCAAGGGGTTGCGCTCGGACACCTGGAAGGCGGCGCCCAGGGTCTCGGCCGTCACACGCTGCAATCCGACGGCATCGGCTTGCAAGGGATGGTCGTGGTCGCTGGAGAAGAGCCCCGCCATGAAGGCATGGAAGCTCGCCACGCCCAGGCCTTCTGAGCGCGCATAAACGGCGGGTGCGTTGCCAGGCCCGCCGCCCGCTTCCTGATAAGACCAGTCCGGCCCCGCGCCTGCATCCAGCAGCACGCTCACCAGCGCCAGGTCGATGTGGGTTCGTGCCTTTTCCGCCGGGCTCGCCGAACCCAACAGGGCGTTCAGCCAGGCCAGGCGATTCACGCCACCTGCCTCGAAGTGCCGCCAGCGGCTGTGGTAGGGGATGTTCAGGTCCGGGTAGCGTTCGCGCGTGACCTTGGCCACCAGGGCGGCGGTCTCGGCCAGCGCTTCATCGTGCACGGAGAACCAGATGGACTCACCTTGCCGCGCCCGGCTCAGAAGGGCGTGGGCACGGGTGCGCACGGCGTCGGTGCCGCGCAGCAGATCGGCGGCTTGCTGATCCAACGGGTCCGCCGCAGCGGCCGCGTCCCTCAAGGTGCCCGGGCTGCGTGTTGCTTGGGAGAGGGTCATGCTGTGTCAGTCCCCCAGACCCCGGCCCTGGGTGGCTTTCAGGGCCTGCGCATCGGGCACTTCACCGGGCGTGAAGTAGCCAGCGGCCATCTTGGCCTGCATCTCCACCTGTGCGTCGGCCGGGATCAACTCGTCGGGAATGTTGACGCGCTCGCCGACTTCGATGCCCGCGCCCGTGATGGCGTCGTACTTCATGTTGCTCATCGAGACCAGGCGGTGGATCTTGCGGATGCCCAGCCAGTGCAGCACGTCGGGCATCAGCTCCTGGAAACGCATGTCCTGCACGCCCGCCACGCACTCGGTGCGCAGGAAGTATTTGTCCGCCGTGTCACCCCCCACCTGGCGCTTGCGCGCGTTGTAGACGAGGAACTTGGTCACTTCGCCCAGCGCGCGGCCTTCCTTGCGCGAATACGCGATCAGCCCCACGCCACCGCGCCCGCCCGCTTCCTTGGGCTGCGCGCCGCGGATGCATTCCTCGATGGCGTGCGTGAGGTAGGGGCGGCAGGTGCAGATGTCGGAGCCGAACACGTCCGAGCCATTGCATTCGTCGTGCACGCGCGCCGTCAACTCGACGTTCGTGTCTGCGAGATCGCGCGCATTCCCAAAGATGTAGATGGTCTGGCCGCCGATGGGGGGCAAGAAGACATCGAGGTCAGGTCGTGTGACGAGTTCGGGGTACATGCCCCCTGTTTCCTCGAACAGCACGCGCCGCAAATCGGTCAAGCTGCAGCCGAAACGCTCAGCCACGCCCGGCAGCCACCACACGGGTTCGATGGCGGCCTTGGTGACCAAGGCCGCGCCATCGGGGGTGAGGATGTGTCCATCAGGCTTCAGACGCCCCTTTTGCACCGCTTCGATGACCTCGGGCAGGATCACATGGGCCTTGGTCACGGCGATGGTGGGGCGGATGTCGTCACCCGCCGCGATTTCTTTCGCGTACACGTCGGCAACCAGGGCGCCCCAGGGGTCCAGGCTGACGATCTTGCCCGCTTCAGACCACTGAGGGTAGGGGCCGATGGCGTCGGTGGGCGCGGTGTTGGTGAGGTCGGCCTTGTGCTTGGGCGATAGCGCGCCAGCCGCGACGGCCAAGGCGCGGTAGATGCTGTAGCTGCCGCTGTGCGTGCCGATGACGTTGCGCCGTTCACGCTGGGCCGTGGTGCCGATGATGGGGCCCCGCTCGGCGGGCGTGGCCGCACCCCAGTGGATGGCGGGCGCGTTCTGGCCGCCGCTGTGCGAGGTCAGGCGGATATGGCGGGGCGGGTTCGGAGTTTCTATGGTCATGGGCGGCCTGGAAAAAGACAACGTGCCGGGCATGCTAGGGGAATTTCGATGGCCCAAGGAAGTTCCGAAATTTCAGCCAGCCGTTCCATTTCGCGATGGCTTGCTAAACTGCCCCTGATCCGCGCAAGCATCATCCTCGGACGCCTTCAGGCCTCATGTCCCGCCTTTCTCCTCGCAGCTTCCTGCGCCAGCTAGACCTGGGCACCTTGGACCTCTACAGCCTGGTCTGCGAGAGGGGCAGCATCGCGGGCGCGGCGGCCCAAGGGCAGATGGTGGCCTCGGCGGTGAGCAAGCGGATCGCGGAGCTCGAAGCACTGGCTGGCGCGCCCTTGCTGACGCGCCATGCCCGCGGCGTGCAGCCCACGCCGCTGGGTGAGCAACTGTTGCGCCATGCGCACGCCATCCTGTCAGCCGCCGAGCATCTGCGCGTGGACCTGGACGAGTTCGCCAGCGGCGTGCGCGGTCATGTGCGCCTGTGCGCCAGTGCCTCGGCCGTGGAGCAGTTCCTGCCCGCCGACATGGCGGTTTTCGTGCGTCGGCACCCGGACGTGCGCGTGGAGCTGCGCCAGGCCGCGAGCCGCGCCGTGGCGCAGGCTGTGCGCGAGGGCGCGGCCGACCTGGGCATTTGTGGCGAAAGCGAGGATGTGCTGGGCTTGGCGGTGCGGCCGTACCGCAGCGAGCAACTGGTGCTGGTGGTGCCCAAGGGACACACCCTGGCACGCTTGGCCAGCGTGGACTATGCACGGGCCCTGGACTTTCCACAGATCGGCTTGCGCGAGAGCAGCACCGTTGGCCAGGTGCTGGCGCGCGAAGCTGGCTTGGCGCGGCGGGTGTTGCGCCGCACCATCGAAGTGGACAGTCTGAGCGCCTTGTGCCGCATGGTCGAGAACGGTCTGGGCCTGGGCGTCATGCCCGAGGGCGCCTACCTGGCCTTGGGCAAGCACTTGGACCTCAAAGCCGTGACGCTCAAGGACGACTGGGCGCGGCGCGAACTAAATCTGTACGCCCGCGATTTCGACACACTGCCAGCTGCAGCCCAGCTGTTCGTGCGCCACCTGCACGTCGAAACGGCGCGCTGAGCCGGCCGAGTCACTCCACCGGGGTCGCAAACCGAGGCCGGCGGATCGGACTGCCGGCAACCGCCCGGGTCAGCCCACAGCTTGGCTCTGTGGAGGCTATGGTGAGGGCTATGGCACACTCGCGAGCTTTGTTCAGGGCGGTCCGTGCAGAGCGCGCCCGCGCACCGAGAGTTTCGACAGATGCAGAGCAGCACCGCGCAGAAAATCATCACGCAGATCGCAGAGGAAATTCGGGTCCGGCCCGCGCAGGTGGAGAGCGCCGTCGCCTTGCTCGATGGCGGTGCCACCGTGCCCTTCATCGCGCGCTACCGCAAGGAAGCCACGGACGGCCTGGACGACACGCAGCTGCGGGAACTGGAAGCCCGGCTCGCCTATCTGCGCGAGCTCGAAGAACGCCGCGCCGCCATCCTCAAGAGCATCGAGGAGCAGGGCAAGCTCACGCCGCAACTGCGCGCCGCCATCGAGGCTGCGCCGACCAAGCAGGAGCTGGAAGACCTCTACCTGCCTTACAAGCCCAAGCGCCGCACCAAGGGCCAGATCGCGCGCGAGGCGGGCATCGAACCGCTGGCAGACCAACTCTGGGCCGATCCCAAACTTGATCCGCACACCGAAGCCCAGGCCTATGTGTTGAAGGACAAGACCGAGGCGGGCGACGATTTCACCACCGTGGCCGCCGTGCTCGACGGTGTGCGCGACATCCTGTCCGAGCGCTGGGCCGAGGACGCGGCGCTGGTTCAAAACCTGCGGGCCTGGCTCTGGGCCGAGGGCCTCTTCCAGAGCAAGCTGGCCGCAGGCAAGGACGAGAACAACGCCGACGTGGCGAAGTTTCGTGATTACTTCGACTACGACGAACCCATCGGCCGTGTGCCCTCGCACCGGGCACTGGCCGTGTTCCGTGGTCGCCAATTGGAGTACCTGGACGCCAAGCTCGCGCTGCCCGTGCCCGCAGAACCCGCTGCGGCCACCGATTCCAAGGCGGCCGCGCAGCAGCCGTCCCTGGCCGAGGGGCGCATCGCCCTGCACCTCGGCTGGCGCCATCAGGGACGTCCCGCGGACGATCTGCTGCGCAAGTGCGTGGCCTGGACTTGGCGCGTCAAGCTGAGTCTGTCCATCGAGCGTGATTTGTTCACCCGTCTGCGCGAGGAAGCGGAGAAGGTCGCCATCAAGGTCTTCGCGGACAACCTGCGCGACTTGCTTCTCGCCGCCCCGGCCGGGCCGCGCGTAGTCATGGGTCTGGACCCGGGCATCCGCACCGGTGTCAAGGTCGCTGTGGTCGACGCCACGGGCAAGTTGGTGGACACGGCCACGGTGTACCCGCACGAACCTCGGCGCGACTGGGACGGCTCGCTCTTCATCTTGGCCAAGCTGGTTGAAAAGCACGGCGTGAACCTGATCGCGATCGGCAACGGCACGGCCAGCCGGGAGACGGACAAGCTGGCCGCGGACTTGATCAAGATGGCGGCCAAGGCCGAACGGGCAATCGAGAAAGTGGTGGTCAGCGAGGCCGGCGCCTCGGTCTACAGCGCCAGCGAATACGCCTCCAAGGAAATGCCGGATGTCGACGTGAGCCTGCGCGGTGCCGCCAGCATCGCGCGCCGCCTGCAGGACCCCTTGGCTGAGCTGGTGAAGATCGACCCCAAGAGCATCGGCGTGGGCCAGTACCAGCACGACGTGAACCAGAGCGAACTCGCGCGCGCACTCGACGCCGTGGTGGAGGACTGCGTGAACGCCGTGGGCGTGGACCTCAACACCGCCAGCGCGCCGCTGCTGGCGCGCGTCTCGGGCTTGTCGAACACCGTGGCGCAGGCCGTGGTGCGTTGGCGCGAGTCCAACGGGGCCTTCCGCGACCGGCAGGAATTGCTGAAAGTCACCGGTCTGGGCTCCAAGACCTTCGAGCAGAGCGCGGGCTTCCTGCGCATCCGTGGTGGTGAGAATCCCCTGGACATGACGGGCGTGCACCCCGAAACCTACCCGGTGGTGGAACAGATCATCGAGAAAACCGGCCGCCCCGTCGCCGAGCTGATGGGACGGGCCGAGATGCTCAAGACCCTCAAGCCCGAACTGTTCGCCAACGAGAAGTTCGGCGTCATCACGGTCAAGGACATCCTGGGCGAACTGGAAAAGCCCGGGCGCGATCCGCGGCCGGATTTCAAGGTGGCGCGCTTCAACGAGGGCGTGGAAGACCTCAAGGACCTGCGCGAGGGCATGGTGTTGGAAGGCACCGTGAGCAATGTGGCCCAGTTCGGCGCCTTCGTGGACCTGGGCGTGCACCAGGATGGCTTGGTGCACGTGAGCCAGCTCAGTAACAAGTTCGTCAACGACGCGCGCGAAGTCGTCAAAACCGGCGACATCGTCAAGGTCAAGGTGTTGGAAGTCGACCTGGCACGCCAGCGCATCAGCCTGACCATGAAGCTGGATACGGCAGCCGCGCGGCCCGCGCGTGATGGCTTTCCGCGCGAAAACCGCTTCGAAGGCGCGGGGCGCGGACAGGTGCAGCAAGCCCGGCGCCGCGATGAACCGACCGGGCAATCGGCCATGGCGGCGGCCTTCGCCAAGCTCAAACGCTGAAGAACATCGGCTTGGCCTGCCCAGGCCTCCTGGCCACGAGGGCAGGGGGGTGAGGCGTTAACGCCATGCCCCGGCCAGGGCGTTACCCCCGGGCGCATGGATAATGGCAGCCATGCAGCCGTGCACATGGGGGGTCTGGAGCCTCCGGGGTCGAATCCGATGGAATTGAGCGTCCTGTTGGACGCACCCATCGTGCTGCCCAGCATCCCCAAGGTGATCGCTTTGCTGTCGAGTGAATTGCGGCGTGAGCCGCCTGACTTGCGCCAGGTCACCCAACTCATCAGCGCCGACCCGGTGTTGACGGCAGCGGTCTTGCGAGCCGCCAATGCGCCACGTTTCCAGATGGAAGGCAAAGTGCACAGCGCCGCGGAAGCCTTGGCGGTGCTGGACTTGGCGGACATTCGACAGATGGCGGGCGCGGCGGCGGCTTCGGTGTCCTTGCGCAGCGTGCCTGGCATGCAGTTGCCCCAGTTCTGGAACTACAGCTTGAACGTCGCCAGGCTCTCGCGCTCGCTGGCGGGCATCACGCGGCAGAACCCGGGGGCGGCTTTCACTTGCGGCCTGATCCATGGGGTGGGAGAGCTGCTCATGCACGCCGCCATGCCCGCCGAGATGAGCGAACTGAACCGCGAATGCGGGCCGCTGGACTTGCGCCGTGCCCGAGCCGAGGCGCAGCGTTTGGGTTACAGCTATGCGCAGGTCAGCGGCGCCTACGCGCGTCGCTGCCTTTTTCCTCAATCGATCATCGACGCTCTGGAGCACCAAGACGCGCCGTTTTCCAACGACGTCTACGAGCCACTTGCCGGTGTGATCCATCTGGCGACTTGGCGCGCCCGCGCCATGGAGGCGCGTCTGGACGCGCGTGAGCTGGCCGTGACGTTTCCGGGGGCCGTGGGCGAGGTGCTGGACCTCGACATCGACCTGGTCTTGCAGCAAGACCCCATCGATTGGTCAAACTCTCAGCATTGATGCGCTCTTCGCATTTCTGCATTCCTTTTTCACTCCTCACTCTCGACGCTGAACCTTGATTCCCGCATTGCGCATCTACGCCGGCCCCCAAGCGCGCCGGCACATCGAAACCCAGGGTTTGAGTCCGCGAGACGTGCGCGTGATCCCAGGGGCCGCCGGGGGGCCCAAAGGCTTGATCCTTGGACCGCTCGACCGATTTCTGTTCGGCCAATGGTTGGCCGGTAGCGACCATCGCATTGACCTGATCGGCGCCTCCATCGGTGCCTGGCGCATGGCGACGGCCTGCTTGAATGATCCCGTGGCGGCCTTCCGGCGCTTGGAGCACGATTACATTCACCAGCACTACGAACCGCAGCAAGGGCGCCGCCTGCCTCCGCCCGAGCAGATCAGTCGCGAGTTTGGCGCCAGCCTTGAAAGTTTTTATGGCGGACGCGTTCATGAGGTGCTGAATCACCCGCGCTGGCGGCTGCATGTCGTGACCTCACGGGGCCGCCACGTGCTGCGGCGTGAGGGGCGCGTGCGCACGCCGCTGGGCTACCTCGGGGCTTTCCTGTCAAACGTGGTCAGCCGCAAGGCCATGGGAGCTTGGCTGGATCGGGTCGTGTTTTCGGTGCGCGACGGTGATGCGCCGCGTGGCCTGGCCTCCTTGCCGTTTGGCACGCGGGACTACCGTACCCACCAATTTGCCCTGACCGAAAGCAATTTTCAGGACGCGGTGCAGGCCAGTTGTTCGATCCCCTTCATGTTGCGGGCCGTGCACGACATCGCGGGTGCCTTGCCTGGGGCCTATTGGGATGGCGGGATCACGGACTACCACTTGCACCTGGACTACCGCCAGTCCCTGGGGAGTGGGTCGGGCCTCGTGCTGTACCCGCATTTCCAGCAAGCCGTGGTGCCAGGATGGCTGGACAAGGCCTTGAAGCACCGTCACCGCGCCTCGCCCTTTCTGGACCATATGCTGCTGCTGGCACCGAATCCGGAATGGGTTCGGACCTTGCCGAATGCCAAATTGCCCGATCGCACGGACTTCACGCGCTACGACATGCGAGACCGGGACGGTTGGCTCGAGCGGGTCAAAGTGTGGACCCAGGCCACCGCCGCCAGCGTGCAATTGGCGGAAGAGTTCGCGGCTTGGCTGGAGAAGCCCGATCCGGCCCAGGTGCACGCCCTTTAACGCGGACGCTGGCATCTCTGGATACTTCGGTTTTTTCCGTCGGCCAAGCCCCACGCCGCCTAGTAGGCGCTGCGTTCGGGGACCAACGCCGTTCAGCCAGGCAGGGTCGGCGTGACGTGATCTGGCGCGCGCGAGGCAAGCGGGACCGATGTCGGGGCAGCAGTTTGAAACGCCGCGATCGCCTCGCTCAGTTGCCGCGCCTGGGCGTTCAAGGCGTTTGCCGCCGCGGCCACCTTGTCCACCAGCGTGGCATTGTGCTGCGTCACTTCGTCCATTTGAGCGACCGCGCGGTTCACCTGATCGATACCGTTGGCCTGTTCTTCCGTGGCCGATGAAATCTCGCCCATGATGTCCGTGACCGTGCGCACGGCCGACACGATGTCCCGCATGGTCGCCCCGGCCTGACCGACCTGCTGGGTGCCGCTCTGGACCCGCCCCACCGAATCCTGGATCAGCACCTTGATGTCCTTCGCGGCAGTGGCGCTGCGCTGGGCCAAGGCCCGCACCTCGCTCGCGACGACGGCGAAGCCCTTGCCTTGTTCGCCCGCGCGGGCGGCTTCGACGGCGGCATTGAGAGCCAGGATGTTGGTCTGGAAAGCAATGCCCTCGATCAGCGAGATGATGTCGGAGATTTGCCTGGAGCTTTCGGCGATGGACTCCATGGTGTGCACCACCTCATCGACGACATTGCCCCCGCGCTCCGCCACGGACGATGCGGATGTCGCGAATTGGTGTGCCTGTCGTGCGTTGACCGCGTTCTGCTTGACCGTGGCCGCGAGTTCCTGCATCGAGCCAGTGGTTTGCTCAAGGGCAGCCGCTTGTTGAGCGGTGCGGTCCGCGAGGTCACGGTTACCGTCGAGAATCTCATGCGCGCGAGATCCGATGGAGGCCGCGCTTTCGCGAATGCGGTGCACCATGCCTGTAAGGCTGGACTGCATGCGTCGCATGGCGCCCAGCAGACTGGACTGGTCACCCTGGCGTACTTGGATGGCACGACTGAGGTCACCGTCAGCCACGAGGTCCGCGATACCCATGGCGTAGGCAGGCTCGCCGCCGAGCAAACGCAGCGTGCCTCGCGCGATCAGCATGGCGGCAGTGCTGGCGAGCACGATGGCCAGCAAGAGGATGCTCAGCATCACCAAGCTGTCCTTGACGATGCGCTCCTGCGCCAGGGCTTCGTCGCGCGCATTGCGGGCGTTGGTCAATTGGACCACCTTGTCGATGGACTGGCGGTGCGTTTCATACAACTGGCCGAGTTCATCCAGCACGGCCTGCGCGCGAACCCTGTCGCCTTGCTCCAGAGCGGGCACGAATTCATCGAAGGCGCGTCCATAAAACCTGCGCGCGGGCTGATAGGAATCTTCCAGCATGACCCGGGCAATCTCTGGCTCCAAGGACTCGCCGCGCCAGAACGTCTGCCGCGTTTCGTACTCGTCGCGCAACCGCTGGAGACGCGCCTTGAGATCGGCAACCGCCTTGCCGGAACCCGCGTCCATCATTTGCCGGGTGGTCAGGTAGGACTCAATGATGTAGGCCGGAGGCGGAAGGATGTCCGCGATCAGATCCTTGCCTTGAATGATGCGTTTGTAGACATCGCCGTTGACGCGCAGATCGTTCAGGGTCTTGAAAGACCAAGCGCCGTAGATGCCGAAGCCAGCGACGAGGAGGGCGATCAGCAGCAGGAACTGCCGGGACAGTGTGAGGTGGCGGCGCGGGTACCCGCTGGCCTGTGCGTGGTTCTGAAGCTCAAGCATTCCGGTCTTCCCTGTCCGCACATCTTGGTTCGGGCTGGGGATTCTAAAAAAGCTCGGCCTTCCCCGCACCGGTGGCGACCCGGGGGTCAAGAGGCAGGACTCGAGCGAGGTCCGGTATCCGGAACGCAAGCATCGAGCCAGGTTCGGCTCAGCGCAGGATCAAACTTGCCAAAGCGTCGACTATTTCCGGATCTTCGCCAACAGCGGGGCGCAGAGCGAAACGCAAGTCCGGGTGACCGGTCCGCAACTCACTGACCAATTGCGGCAAGTCTTCTCGGGCGTGGCGCCCTTGCCCCAAAAACATGGGCACGATGGTGAAATCCTGGACGCCTTGCGCCTTGAGCCCTTCCACGCAAGCCGCCAGGCTGGGTTCCATGAGCTCCAGATAGGCGCACGCGACCGGCGGTGGCGAGCCATTCCCGCCCGAGATCGACGAGGCCAGTTGCTCCCGCATGCGTGTCGCGACGGCCTCGATGGGCAGTCGCCAAAGGGGATCTCGAGAGCCATGCGCGAAAAGGATATAGCCGTGCATCATCGGTTCCAAGTCAGCGTTTGAGCACCAGCCAGGCAAAAGCCGCCAGCGAGAACAACATGAAAATCAGTCCTGGGGTGGCTGCGGCAATCCATGGCGTCCAGTGTCGCAGTTCGCCGATGTACCCGAACATGCTGTTGAGGAAAAAGAAGGTCACCCCCGCCATCACCCCGCCAAACACATACAGCGATATGCCCTGGTTGCGGAAGTGCAAGTAGGCAAAGGGCAGGGCCATCATCACCATGACCAGGCAGGACAAGGGATAGAAGACCTTCTTCCAGAACTGGATTTCGTAACGTTCGGCGTTCTGCGCGTTGTCCTCAAGATGACGGATGTAGAGGAACAGGTCGACCGTGTTCATGCGATCGGGGTCCAGGACCGCAGCGGAGATCATCTCCGCGGAAATGCCTGTCGGCCAGCGGTACGTCGGTAGCAGGGTTGTTTCAATGCGCCGGACATCGGGGCCTGCCGCATTGAACTCGGTGCGCTCGACCTCCATCAGCGTCCAGCTCTGGTCGTTGTTGATGCGGGCCGTGGACGCTTGCATGGTCGAAACCAAACTGCCAGCGTTGTCAATTTCGTAAATGCGCACGCGCTGCAACGTTCCGTCGGGCAGCTGCGCCCCGATGTTGATGCCGTACTTGGCGTAAGGCTCTCGCTCGCGCAGCCAGGCGCCTCCCTTGATGGCTGACGCTCCCTCTTTCCGGAACTGTGCTCGGTACGTCTGAGCGATCTGATTCGACCAAGGAGACAGGTAATCGCCAATCACGAACGTGACGGTTGCAAAGACCACGCCCGCGCTCAGCAGCATCGCCAGGGCGCGCCAAGGCCCGAGGCCGCTGGTGCGCAGGATGGTGAATTCAGAGCTCTGCGCCAATCGTGTCATCACGTAGATGGTGCCGATCAGCACCGTGATGGGGAGCAGCTCATAAAGGTGTCCGGGCGCGAGCAGCACGACGTAGATCAGCGCCTGGGGAAGTTCAAAGCCCGGACGGTCCGGACGCCCCACCGCGGAGAGCTGATCGATGAAATCAAAGAAGACGAAGAGCGCCAGGAATGCCAAGGTCACGAAACTGGCCGTGAACACGATTTCACGGAACAGCAGCCGACGCAGGGTGGGGGTGGTGATCATGAATGGATTCTCCCTGGCGTCATGGCGGGCTGCTTGCGGCGCGGGAGTAGCGTGCGCCAGTCCCAGGCCCGATGTCGCAATGCCAGCCACAGCATGGCGGCCAGGAGCAGGCCGCCATGCATCAGCAGCATGAAAGCCCAGAAATTGGCGTTGCCCTGACGTATCCAACTCTGCCCAATGTTGATCATGTTCTGCAGGACCTGGAACAGCATCAGGGAGAGGATCAGGTTGCCGGTGCGGCTGACCCGAGGATTCACGCGGGTGTAGGCCAGCGCGAAGATGATCAGTTGCAGCGCGACCAGGGGGTGCCCGATTCGCATCGAGAGCTCACCCAGATTCTCTCGGGTCGGCATGAGCAGCAGATCCAGGGTGGGTCGCGCGCCCAGGGAAGTGGGGCCACCGTCCCGCAGAGGATCTTGCAAGACCAGCATGCGGTAATGCTCGAACTCCGCCACCCGCACGCCGGGCTCGTCCGCACGGGTTTCAAGGCGCTGACCGTGTTCCAGAATCAGAAAGCGATCACCGCCGACCAGTTCGGTGTAACCCTGTCTCGCCGAGATCACGGTTTTTTTGTTACCTTCATCCGTCGCGACAAAGACATTGTTGGCTTTGAGCTCGCCGATGTCGCCCTTCTCTATGAAAAACACCCGCGAGCCGTCGGCGGAAGTCTGGAATTGTCCTGGCTCGATGCGTTCCAGATCGTTGCGCTGTGCGAACTGGCGTTGCAGTTGGTTGATTTGGGACTTGGCCCAAGGCAAAGCCAGCAGCGAAAGCAAGGCAATCGCCAAGAGCACCGGCCAGGCAAAGCGCAGCAAAGCGGGCAACAGCCGCGCCAAGCCAACGCGGCTGGAGAACCAGATCACCATCTCGCTGTCGGCGTAAAGACGCGAGAGCGTCATCACCACCGCGATGAAGAGGGCCAGGCTCATCATGCTCGGCATGAAGGTCACCACGGTGTAGCCCATGACCAGCATCACGTCGGCCGGATTGAAGTTGCCTCGCGAAGCCTGACCGAGCACGCGGATGAGGGTCATGGTCACCAAGACCGTGACCAGCACGATGACCGTGCCCCCGAAACTGCGTGCCAGTTCCTTGCGTATGGATGAATCGAATAACATTGACAGAGAAGGAAAACCTGGATTATGAACTTCGATCTGCTGATTTCAGACCTCAATTCCACAGCCCGACAAGGAAGCGATGCCTTGCTGGTGCTGCTACCGGATGGCCACAAACCCGACAGCACGGCCAAGGACGAGTTGTCCGCTTTGGTCGCGCAGGCCCTCAAAGCCGGTGACATCCAGACTCAGGCGGGCAAATTGTTGGCCTTGTACAAGCCTTCCCAGGCCAAAGCCAGCCGCGTGTTGCTGGCGGGCGTCGGCGCTGGAACGCCGCGCGTCGTTAGGCAAGCCGTCGCAGGCGCCTTGGGTGCCTTGCGCAGCGGGGCCCCAGCGCTCAAGAAACTCACCATCTGTTTCGCAGTCCCGCCGACCCCTGGCAGCGTGCGCGCTGCGGTGCTCGCCGTGGCGGACGCCAGTTACGTCTACACCACCACGAAATCCAAGGCCGAGGCTCGGGGTCTGGCACGCGTCACCATCTCGGTACCGAAAAGCGTGACCAAGGACAAGGTTCAGGACGAATTCGAACGCGCCGCGGCCACGGTGGTCGGGGTCGAACTGGCAAAAGAATGGGCCAATCGACCTGCCAACCATGCCACGCCCTCGGATTTGGGAAGGGCCGCGCAGGCTCTGGCGAAGTTGCCGCGCATCACTTGCCAGGTCCTGGGCCCCAAGGAAGTCGCCAAGCTCAAGATGGGGGCGTTCATGGCCGTCGCTCAGGGATCAGAAGAACCCTTGCGCTTCATCGTGCTCCATTACAAGGGCGCCGCGACGAGCCAAGCGCCCACTGTGCTGGTGGGCAAGGGCATCACCTTCGACACGGGTGGCATTTCCATCAAGCCTGCGGGCGAAATGGACGAGATGAAATTCGACATGGGCGGCGCAGCCAGCGTCCTGGGCACGTTCCGCGCCCTGGCCGAATTGCAACCCGCCATCAATGTCGTGGGGCTGATCCCCAGTTGCGAAAACATGCCGGATGGTCGTGCCATCAAGCCGGGTGACGTGGTGACCAGCATGAGCGGACAGACCATCGAAATCCTCAACACGGACGCTGAAGGACGGCTGATCCTCTGCGATGCCCTGAGCTACGCCGAGCGCTTCAAGCCCGCTGCCGTGGTCGACATGGCCACATTGACGGGCGCCTGCGTGATCGCCCTGGGTGCGGTGCGCAGCGGCTTGTTCAGCACCAGCGACGACCTGGCGCAACGCCTGCTGGCGGCCGGGGAGGCTGCCCAAGATCTGGCTTGGCGCATGCCCCTGGACGACGAGTACGCCGAAGGGCTCAAGAGCAACTTCGCTGACGTGGCCAACATCGCGGGCCGGGCCGCCGGTGCGGTCACCGCGGCCAAGTTCCTCCAACGCTTCACGGACAAGTTCCCATGGGCTCACCTTGACATCGCCGGGACGGCCTGGAAAGGTGGAGCAGCCAAGGGCGCCACAGGGCGTCCCGTGGGCCTGTTGCTGGAGTTCCTGTTGGGCCAAGGCGCCAGCCCTGTCAAGGGGCGAAAGACATCGAGCGTCAAGGGTTGAGCTTGTCAGGCATGACCGAGGTCGCCTTCCATTTCAATGCCCCGGACAAGTTGGCCTACGCCTGCCGTTTGCTTCGCAAGGCGGTAGTGCAAGGGTCCCATGTGGTGGTGACCGCGCCGGCGGACATGCTGACCCGCTTGGACGTCTTGTTATGGACGTTTTCGCAGACGGATTTCGTCGCGCATGTCCGCGTGCCCATGCGCCATGCCCCGCAGGCGGGCATGGCCGCCTTGCTGGCGCTGTCGCCCGTGGTGCTCGCGGAGGATGCGAGCACCCCCGACTTGCCGCGCAAGCAGGTGCTGCTCAATTTAGGCGTCGACATGCCCCAGGGCTTCACGACCTATGCGCGCGTGATCGAGGTGGTCAGTCAGGACGAGCAAGACCGTCAGTTGGCGCGCGATCGCTGGAAGAGGTACACGAACCAAGGCTACGCCATCGTGCGCCACGACCTGCAACTGGCCTCCTAGCGGCCTGCGCACAGACTGCCCCGAAAGGGGCAGTGAAGTCTAAGAATCTGGACCCCCTTGCGCACCGGGCATTGTTTTTGCATGGCAAGGCATGGAACCGCGGCGCAAGCCATCACCACTCGGCGGGCAGGGACGGTCTCTTACAAAAGTCCCCTCTGTACCCACTGAATTTTGATGTAGGCTAGCGCCTGCGGTTTTTTTGAACCTGCAAAATTCCCCAACATCTGGAGTCCATAAATGTCCATGAAAAAAGTTACTGGCGTGCTGACCCTCGTGGCCGCCGCCGCCCTGCTGGCCGCTTGCGGCAAGAAGGATGACGCCGCTTCCAGCGTTGTGAAGATCGGCCACGTCGGCCCGGTCAGCGGCCCCATCGCCCACCTGGGCAAGGACAACGAACTCGGCGCCCGCATGGCGATCGAGGAACTGAACGCCGCTGGTGTGACCATTGGCGACAAGAAGGTCACTCTGGAACTGCTGGCCGAAGACGACGGCGCGGATCCCAAGCAAGGCACGGCTGCGGCCCAGAAGCTGGCTGACGCCAAGGTCGCTGGCGTGATCGGCCACCTGAACTCGGGCACCACGATCCCCGCGTCCAAGATTTACAGCGACGCCGGCATCCCCCAGATTTCTCCCTCCGCCACCAACCCCAAGTACACCCGTCAAGGCTACAAGACGGCGTTCCGCGTGGTGGCTGATGACGTGCACCTGGGTGGCACGCTCGGCAAGTATGCCGTCGGCACGCTGGCTGCCAAGAACGTCGCCGTGATCGACGACCGCACCGCTTACGGCCAAGGCGTGGCCGAAGAGTTCACCAAGGCGGCCGAAGCTGCTGGCGCCAAGGTCGTGGCCAAGGAATTCACGACCGACAAGGCCACCGACTTCAACGCCATCCTGACCTCCATCAAGGGCAAGAAGCCTGATGTGGTGTTCTTCGGTGGCATGGACGCCGTGGCTGGCCCGATGCTCAAGCAAATGAAGGCTCTGGGCATCGAAGCCAAGTTCATGGGCGGCGATGGCATCTGCACCGGCGAACTGGCCAAGCTGGCCGGCGACGCGATTGGCGAAGGCAAGGTCTTCTGCGCCGAAGCCGGTGGTGTGGACGATGCTGGCAAGCCCGCTTTGGACAAGTTCAAGGCTGACTTCAAGGCCAAGTACAACGTCGACGTGCAGATCTATGCTCCCTACGTCTATGACGCCACCAAGGTCATGGTCGCCGCGATGGTCAAGGCGGGTTCTTCCGATCCCGCCAAGTACCTGCCCGTGCTGGCTGCCACCGACGGCTACCAAGGCGTGACTGGCACCATCGCGTTCGACGAGAAGGGCGACATCAAGAACGGCGCCCTGACGCTGTTCACCTACAAGGCTGGCGCTCGTACGCAACTGGCCGTGGTTCGCTGATCTTCGCTTCAACGAATCGAAAAGCGCCTGCGCAAGCAGGCGCTTTTTTTATTGTGAGGGCCGCTTCACGGCATTTCGCTGCGCTAGAATAGTGGGCTTCGCAGGAGAGGTGGATGAGCGGTTTAAGTCGCACGCCTGGAAAGCGTGTGTAGGGTAAAACCTACCGCGGGTTCGAATCCCGCCCTCTCCGCCAAGAATTCACGCTCAGAGCCTCAGAGCCAACAAACCGAGCGAGCCCACAGGACAGCAGACGCCCGTGGGCTTTTTCATTTGGGTCATTCGTGATCCGCTGCGCAACTCATTTCGGGCTACGTTCTCGCAGGCGCATCAGCCCCTCGGCCATCAGCAGCAGGATGGCGATCCAGATGGCCATGTAGATCACCGATTGTCCCGGGTCGATGCGCTCCCCCAGCAGCAGGGAAATCAACACCAGCACGGCCGGCTCCACATAACCCAGCAGACCGAGCAGGCCCATCGGCAAGCCTCGACTGGAGAGAATGTAGAGCAGCAAGGCACTGGCGCTGATCAGGCCGAGCAAAGGAACCAACAGCAGCAGGGCAGGGCGATCCCAGTACACATGCCAGCCGACACCATCCACTCCCAAAGCGAACCAGGCCGCGACCGGCAGCATGAGTAGCTGATCGAACCACAAACCTCCGAGGTGGTTGGTTCGGAAATGGCGGCGCAAGACGAAGTACAACGGATAGCCCAGCGCGACCAGCGCCGTGGGCCAGGCAAATTGCCCTGCACGCCAGAACTCATACGCCACGCCCAGGCCCGCCGACAGCACGGCGACTTGCAACAGACCGCTGAGTCTTTCTCTGTAAACAATGCGCCCCGCGAGAACCATGGTCAAGGGGAGCAGGAAGTAACCCATGGCCACATCCAAGCCATGGTGAGCCTGAGGTGCCCATACGAACAACCAAAGCTGCACCCCCAGCAGGGCGGACGACAGAGGCAACACCAGCCAAAGCTGTGGCTCCTGGCGCAAGCGCGCCAGCGTGGTGCGCACCAGCAGCCAGGCGCGCCCCATGCCGCCCCAACGCTCGCCCATGAGCAAGAAGACCGTCATCACGGGCCAGGTCATCAGCATGCGCCAGCCATAGACCTCGGTGCCGGAGAGGGGAAAGAGCAGGGTGCTGAGGTAATACATCAGCCCAAAAAGCAGCGAGGACAGGAGAGAGAGCGTTACGCCCTGGCGGGTGGTCATGGGGAAGGGAAGCCTGAAAACAAAAAAGCGGCGCCAGGGCGCCGCAGCGAAAAAAAGCAATGAGGATACAGGCGCCGCTAAGGTCGGACTGTCTTGGGAATGACCGCAAGCCCGAGCACAACGACCTTGGGGTCAGCGGCCCAGGAAATGCACATGGTCCTGTGCTTGTTTTACTTTGATACGGAAGGCGCTGACTGCCGCACCAAGGTCATGGCCGAGCCGATCAAGGCCGACACCTCGCTCATATTGCCCGGCACGATGAGCGTGGTCGTTGCGTCTGCGGCCACCTGGGCATAGGCGTCGACAGCCTTTTCGGCGACCTTCAGTTGTACGGCCTGCTCCCCGCCAGGTTGACGGATGGCAGCCGCGACCTTTTCGATGGCCTCCGCAGTGGCCAGGGCCACGGCGCGGATCGATTCAGCCTCGCCCTGAGCCTTGTTGATGGCTGCCTGCTTTTCGCCCTCGGAGCGGGCGATGAACGCTTCCCGCTCGCCGGTCGCAATGTTGATCTGCTCCTGGCGGCGGCCTTCCGAGGCTGCGATCAGGGCGCGTTTTTCACGTTCCGCAGTGATCTGTGCCTGCATCGCGCGCAGGATTTCGGCGGGAGGGGTCAAATCCTTGATTTCGTACCGCAAGACCTTAACGCCCCAGTTCAGTGCCGCCTCGTCGATGGCGGACACCACCTGCGCGTTGATCATGTCCCGTTCCTCAAAGGTCTTGTCCAGCTCAAGCTTGCCGATCACGCTGCGCAGCGTGGTCTGCGCCAACTGGGTGATGGCCACGATGTAATTGGACGAGCCATAACTCGCGCGCATCGGGTCAGTGACCTGGAAGTAGAGGATGCCGTCCACTTGCAGCTGAGTGTTGTCGCGCGTGATGCAGACCTGGCTAGGGACATCGAGCGGGATTTCCTTCAGGCTGTGCTTGTAGGCCACCTTGTCCAGGAAGGGAAAAATGAAGCTCAGTCCCGGTGTCAGTGCCCCGTGGTACTTGCCCAGCCGTTCGACCACCCAAGCGTTTTGCTGCGGCACGATCTTGATGGCACGCCAGATGAAGAGGGCGGCGATGACGAGGAGCAGAAGGGCGATTTCCATGCGATGTCCTTGGAGTGGGCGGAAAGACCGCCGTGGGCTTGCTGAAGGATGAAATGAAGTGGGCGTGTTCAGCGCGGGTCGGCCGGGCGATCCTCGTCAATGCGCTCCACCAGCAACTGGTTGCCACGCACCTCGATGATCCGATGGTGCCCCGGCAGGCCGGTGTTCTTGAAGTCGGGTGGTGAGGCTGTCCACCGCGCACCGCGGTACTTGATGCGGGCGGTGCCGTCGTTGTCCCAGGCGTCAATGTGCACAATCTGGCCAATGTCGGGGTTGACATCGGGGTTGGCCTGCACGGCTGGCTGGGTCACAGCGCGCCGTGAACGCTGAAGGTGCCAGCCGAGCACGGCGACCGAGCCCACCAGCGCCGCCACCACCACCTGAGCGGACGCACTCAGGCCCGCGTGGGCGGCCAGCGCGCCGGCCAAAAGGCCCAGAGCGAGCATCAAAAGGTAAAAACTGCCGCTGAGTAGCTCGGTTGCCACCAGCAGGCCCGCGCCCAGCCACCACAAAGTTGTATCCGCCATGTCGTTTGCTTGTGTTCCAATCCGGCCTGCAACGGAAATGTTGCGCCCCGATTGTGCGGCAACACAGCGGCGGCATGAAGACCACACGAACCCCCGCGCTTATGAAATTCCGCTTTCCGATCGTCATCATCGACGAAGACTTTCGCTCTGAAAACACCTCTGGCCTGGGCATCCGGGCGCTAGCCCAAGCCATCGAGACCGAGGGCTTCGAGGTGCTTGGCGTGACCAGCTACGGCGACCTGTCCCAATTCGCCCAGCAGCAAAGCCGTGCCAGCGCCTTTATTCTGTCGATCGATGACGAGGAATTCGCGCTGGCCTCCGACGTGACCGGTGAATCCAGCGTGGCGCCCGCCGTGCAGAACCTGCGCCGCTTCATCGAGGAAGTGCGCCGCAAGAACGCCGACGTGCCCATCTACATCTACGGCGAAACCAAGACCAGCCGCCATCTGCCCAACGACATCCTGCGCGAGCTGCACGGATTCATCCACATGTACGAGGACACGCCGGAGTTCATGGCGCGCCACATCATTCGGGAGGCCAAGAGCTACTTGGAGGGCGTGCAGCCGCCGTTCTTCAAGGCGCTGCTGGACTACGCGGAGGATGGTTCCTACTCCTGGCACTGCCCTGGGCATTCGGGCGGCGTCGCCTTCCTGAAGAGCCCGGTGGGCCAGATGTACCACCAGTTCTACGGCGAAAACATGCTGCGCGCCGATGTCTGCAACGCGGTGGAGGAACTGGGCCAGCTGCTGGACCACAACGGCGCCATTGGCGAGAGCGAGCGCAACGCGGCGCGCATCTTCAACGCCGACCACTGTTATTTCGTGACCAACGGCACCAGCACCAGCAACAAGATCGTCTGGCACCATGCCGTGGCGCCCGGCGACGTGGTGGTGGTGGACCGCAATTGCCACAAGAGCATCTTGCACAGCATCATCATGACGGGCGCGATACCGGTCTTCCTCAAGCCCACGCGCAATCATTTCGGCATCATTGGCCCCATCCCGCAAAGCGAGTTCGAGCCCGCGACGATCCGGGCCAAGATCCAGGCGAATCCGCTGCTCAAGGGGGTCGACCCGAAGTCGGTTCAACCGCGGGTGATGACGCTCACCCAGTCCACCTATGACGGCGTGCTCTACAACACCGAGACCATCAAGGGCCTGCTCGATGGCTACGTGGAGAACCTGCATTTTGACGAGGCTTGGCTGCCGCACGCGGCCTTCCATCCCTTCTACGGCCAGTACCATGCCATGGGCAAGAAGCGTGCGCGGCCCAAGAACTCGCTGGTCTATTCCACGCAGTCCATCCACAAGCTGCTGGCGGGCATCAGCCAGGCCAGCCACGTCCTGGTGCAGGACGCCGAGAACCGCAAGCTCGACCACCCGCTGTTCAACGAGGCCTACTTGATGCACACGAGCACCTCGCCGCAGTACAGCATCATCGCCAGCTGCGACGTGGCCGCCGCGATGATGGAGCCGCCCGGCGGCACCGCGCTGGTGGAGGAGAGCGTCATCGAGTCGCTGGACTTCCGCCGCGCCATGCGCAAGGTGGACGAGGAATACGGGCAGGACTGGTGGTTCAAGGTCTGGGGCCCCGAGCATTTGGCCGAGGAGGGCATGGGCACCGCCGAGGACTGGATCATCCGCAGCGATGGGAAATCGGCAAAGCGCAAGTGGCACGGTTTCGGCCAGTTGGCCGACGGCTTCAACATGCTGGACCCGATCAAGGCCACCATCGTCACGCCGGGCCTGAACTTGGACGGCAAGTTTGACAAGACCGGCATCCCGGCGGCCATCGTGACGAAGTTCCTGGCCGAGCACGGCGTGGTGGTCGAGAAGACCGGCCTCTACAGTTTCTTCATCATGTTCACCATCGGCATCACCAAGGGCCGCTGGAACACGCTGCTGACCGCGCTTCAGCAGTTCAAGGACGATTACGACAAGAACCAGCCCATGTGGCGCATCATGCCGGAGTTCTGCCAGAAACATCCGCGTTACGAGCGCATGGGTCTGCGCGACCTTTGCCAGTTCGTGCACGAGATGTACGCCAACTACGACATCGCGCGCCTGACGACCGAGATGTACCTGAGCGACCTGACCCCCGCGATGAAGCCCAGCGATGCCTATGCGCACATTGCCCAGCGCAAGACCGAGCGCGTGGAGGTCGACGAACTTGAAGGCCGCGTCACCGTCGGGTTGATCACGCCGTACCCCCCTGGCATTCCGCTGCTGATTCCGGGCGAGGTCTTCAACCGAAAGATCGTCGACTACCTGAAGTTCGCGCGCAAGTTCAACCAGGAGTGCCCCGGCTTCGAGACCGATATCCACGGCCTCGTCGAGGTGAAGGACGCCAACGGCAACAAGCGTTACTACGCCGACTGCGTGCGTGCTTGACCCCGCGCTAGAAGCTTCACCGCGTCGGCATGTCTGCTTCTGACGCAGTGCCGACGCGCCATTCGCCCGGTGTCATACCGTGACGCTGCCTGAAACGGCGATAAAAAGTAGACACTTCAGCGAAGCCGGCTTCGAAACCGATCTCGGCCGTGCTCAGGTGCCCGCATTCGGGCGCTCGCAGCAAGGCTTGCGCGCGTTCGAGCCGCGCCTTAGTGAGGAACTCCTGGAAACTGAGGCCTGACAGCGCGAAGAGCTGGTGCAGCGCACGCAGCGACATGCCAAAGGCGCTAGCCATGCGCTCCGGCGTCAGGTCCATCTCCGCCGCGCGCCGCGTGACCTCCCGCTGCACGCGCGCGAGCAAGGCCCGGCGCCGTGCTCGACGCACTGGCTCCTGAGGTGGCGCGGCTTGGTCGATGACGCTGGCGACCAGTCGATGCAAGGTGTCCAGCGCGATTTCTGCGTTCGGGGGTGCAAGACCTTCATGTTGGTGCAGCAGCACGTCGAGCCAGTTTGCAATCAGCTCGCGTTCGGCCTGGGTCTTCTCGATCCGATGCATCGCTAGTCCGGTGGACCCTAGCCGCAGCCTTGCCTGCAGTCTGCGCCTCTGCACGCGCCATAGCCTGAAATCAAACAACTGATCTGTTCCGGTCGAGAAGGGAATGTTGGGGTCGGCGATCACCATGTCGCCCGACTCCAGAACGCAGCGTAGTCCTTGCTGCTCAAACCAAACGCGGCCCCGGCCTTGCAGATAGATGTAATAGGTATCACCAGGTTGTTCGTCGATGTCCCTCTGGCTGCGTCGCACCAGATGGCCGTCGCAACGGATATCGGTCACGTCCAATTCGTCTTGCTCATGACGGCTGATGCTTCCTTGAAAGTGGCCGCGCCCACGACGTTCAGGAGAAAGTGCGTAGACGTGCCGGCGGCAGGCCTCGCGCCACTGCTCGAAATGCTGCGTTGGGGGCAGGTTTTCGGTTGACCATCGCATGAACATAGGGTGTCCCTGAATCAATCAGATAAGCAATGAGATGGGTATGCAAGTCTGGAGCGCGCCAGTCAGGCAAGGTAATTCGGCGACCGTCCCCCCCTGCCAGGTGGATTATCTGAAGGGGCATCATCGGCGCTGCCGCATCGTCTACCCGGCCCGCGACCACTTTGGATATTTCAAGAATCCATGCTTCTCACAGACGCAGCCGCTTCCTTGCGGCACTGCCGGATTCTAGGATTGTCCGCATGAAACTGCCTCCGACCTCCCTATCCAAACGCCGCGCGGTCACCACCATTCTTAAGTGCTTTGCACTGGCCCATTGGACCCGAATGGCTTTCGCCCAAAGTAGGACTCCACAGCTGCTATTGGCTGGCGACTACCGCGTCGACGCGCCCCCTCCCTTGCGATTGGCCGACTACTGGGTCAGTGAAAAGCTGGATGGCGTACGCGCCAGGTGGGATGGACGCAAATTGATTTCTCGCGGTGGGCGTGTCATTCAGGAACCCACTTGGTTCACCGAAGCCTGGCCCAGGCAAACCCTGGAGGGGGAGCTGTGGGGCGGCCGAGGTCGCTTTGAAGACACGGCCGGAACGGTCGCGCGCAGATCTCCCGATGACGAGTCATGGAAGCGGCTGCGCTTCATGGTGTTTGAACTGCCGGATCATGGCGGCACCTTCACTGAACGCGTGGCAACCATGGTCGCGCTGGGACAAGGGCTGGACGGCTCACAGTGGGGCGCCTGGTTGAGCTTCATAGAACACGGCAGAGGGACCACCCATGCCGCCTTGATGCAGCGGCTGGACAGCACGGTACGTGCAGGAGGAGAAGGCCTGATGCTGCATCGCGGCGAAGCCACTTACCAAACTGGGCGCAGCGACAATCTGCTCAAGGTCAAGCCTTTTCAAGACGCAGAGGCGCAGGTGATTGAACATTTGCCGGGGCAAGGGCGCCATGCTGGACGCATGGGGGCTCTGCTAGTCCAGAACCTCGATGGGCGACTTTTCCGCCTGGGCACGGGTTTCACCGACGAGCAGCGCTCTAATCCTCCACCCATCGGAAGCTGGGTGAGCTACCGCTACAGGGGCTTGACGGACGAAGGATTGCCTCGATTCGCAACGTTCTTGCGACCGCGCGTCGACGCCGAGCTGATGGCGCCATAACCCGGAACCGTGGCGGCAAGGCAGAAGCCTCGGACGTGCGCAGGTTGCGCATCGAGTCGGCGCGCGCTGCGAAGACGGCCGCGCCACGATGATCGACGATCCGGGGCTTTGTGGAACCGTCCGATTGCAATCATGTCGACCTATCGCCCTCAATTGCCCGTTCACTCTGGATCCGATTCATATTCCCTGGCATTGGTGCTAGGCAGTGGGGGCGTGCGCAGCGTCGCCGCGCTGGGCATCGTGGAACAACTCGCGCACGCGGGTATCCGCCCCGACTTGGTCGTGGGGTGCAGCTCCGGCGCGCTTTTTGGCGCTCAAATCGCGTGCGGCATGCATGGCGAGCGGGCGTTGCGCTTGGCCACCACCCTTTGGTCCGCGGAGCTGACGCAGCAGCGGCGCTGGCGTGCGTATGCGCAATTGATCGCTCCACGCCTGACGGGGTTCGGTCCCCATTTCGCCTTGCGTGACGACCGCCTCATCGCACGGCGGGTGCATCAGGCTTTCGGAGACACCCTGCTGGAACAGCTTCCCACGCCATTGCGAGTCGCGGCGACACAGGCTGCCACGGGCAGGCCAGTGGTGATCACCCAGGGCCGCTTGGCGGACGCGATACGCGCAAGCATGTCGCTGCCCATTCTCTTCCCCCCCGTGTCCATCGACGGGCTTCAGTTGGTGGATGGTGTTCTGTCCGATCCGCTGCCTGTCGCGGCAGCGGCCGACGCACGTGTCATCCTGACCTTAGGTTTCTTGGGCGGCATACCCCGCAAGATCGACCGATTCACGCGTCTGGTGGCGCGCACTAGCACCACCTTGATCAACAACCTGATGCAGGCCCGCTTGGACGTCATGCGGGCACGAGGACAAAGGGTGATCGACCTCGAACTCGAACTGGATCGGCCGATTGGCCTTTGGGAAACGGCCGCACTACCGTATTTGTACGAGGCGGGACAGCGCGCCGCCAGCAAGCGGCTACCGGCCATACGGGCAGCGTTGGACGCAACGCATGGCGTCGATCGGCCAGCGCATGAGGTAGCAGATACTTGACTTCCGTGCCACCCTGCATCAACGCCATCCCGGGATCAGGCCTTAGATTTTCCGTTTGGCGCTGCTTTCGCTCCGGGCGGGTCCGTATCTTGACTGGCGGGGTGATCCCAGCGGTCACGCGCCACGGCCGCGGGTAGGGTGATGACAAAACGGGCACCGCCGCCGGTGGATTCTTCGAGCACGACGCCGCCCCCATGCACCAGGGCCACGCGACGCACAATGGACAAACCGAGCCCGAAGCCGCCGGTATGCCGATCCCGGCTCGCGTCCAGGCGGTAGAAGGGCTCGAAGACGCGTGCGCGCGCCTCGGTCGGTATGCCCGGGCCGTCGTCTTCCACGCTCAGGACCAGGGCTCCGTCGACTCCTGCCTCCGCGCGCAGCACGATGGCCTGTCGCGCATAACGCATGCCATTGCGCAAGAGGTTCAGCAAGGCTCGCGCCACCAAGCGCGGGTCGCAGACGTGCCGCTCGGGCGCGTGCTCCACATGGACAGACAGGTGGAGGGCGCGCTCGTTGATGTCGTGCGCCACATCGGCGGCCACGCTGTCGATCAACTCCGCGACCACCACCCATGTCAGCACCGCCTGTCCCACGCCTTGTTCCAGGCGGCTCAAGGTCAGCAGTTCGGTGACCAGTTCATCCAGTTCCCGCACATCCTTGCGTAAAGCCAAGTGACGTTCGCGCTCCCGTTCTGAAGCCTGCGGACTGTCCAGCAGTGCAAGACCAAATTCCAGGCGAGCCAGAGGTGTCTTGAGCTCGTGTGAGATGCCATGCATGAGGTCGCGCTGCTGCTGGATGATGTCTTCGATCTGTCGTGCCATCTCGTTGAACTGCTGCGACAGGTCATAGATGTTCGACTTCCTCGACGGCTGCACCCGTGTCGACCAACGCCCAGCGCCAAAGGCCCGGGCTGCGTCTTGCAGTTTGCGCAGGTCGCGCCAGTGGTAATGCACCCAGAACAACACGGAGAACAGCATGGCCAGCGCCACCACGACATAAGCCAGGGCCTGGATGCCACTGTCTAGCATGTCGAACTTGGATCGGGCGACGAGCCCGTCGGGCAAGGGCAGGATGTAGTCTGAGGTGTACATGCTGAGAAGCACAAGCTTGCCCGCGCGCAGATCGTTCAATTGATCTGGATTCAAGCGGGGGGCGAGGTCCTCCAGCGCCAATATCTCGAAGCGGGTTCCAGCTTGTCGTCGCAACTCGGCCAGGGCCGCTTCCCGCTGCGTGCCGGGATACCGCTGAACATACTCGTTCAGGACAAAAGTGAAGGCCCGGAAACTTTCTCGGGTCTCTTCCGTGATGCGTTCACGGAACAGTTGGGGGAAGGCGTGGTTGATGAGTGCGATGGACAAGCCCACGCCCAACACCACGAGCAGGTACAGCTTGATCAAAGAGCGCAGCATTCATTCTTCCCAGGCAGAAGGGCTGAACAGATAGCCGCGGCCCCAGATCGTCTTGATCTTGCGCGGCTCGGGGGTCGTGTCTTCGAAACGACGGCGCAGGCGCGAAATGCCCGAATCCACCGTGCGGTCGAGGCCGTCGAACTCAATGCCCCGCAGTTGCCGCAGGATGTCGTCGCGGCTGAGCACCTGGCCAGCAGCCCGTGCCAGGATCAACAAGAGGTTGAATTCGACCGTCTTCAGCTCCACCGTTTGGCCGCGCCAGGCCACGGCGCGGTTGGATGGGGAGATGTGCAGTTCGCCAAAGACCAGCCGCTGGCTATCTACGGCGGGTGCCACCGTGTCGGTCGGTGGCGCGCGCCGCAGCAAGGCCCGTGCTCGCGCCACGAGCACACGCGGCTCCACGGGCTTGAGCACGTAGTCGTCGGCGCCGACCTCCAAGCCGGCGATCTGGTCGAATACGTCGATGCGTGCCGTCAGCATCAGCACAGGCACATCGGAAAAGCGCCGCAACCGGCGACACACTTCCATGCCGTCCATGTTGGGCAGCATGAGGTCAAGAATCACCAAGACGGGCTTGTGCTCGCGCACGGCCGCCTCGGCGAGGTCGCCACGCCGCACGATCGTCACGGCGAATTCGTATCCGTCCAGGTATTCCCCGATGAGCTGCGCGAGACGGTCATCGTCCTCGATCAGCAGCACGGGGTGTTTGAGTGGCGCCGCCTCGGTCATCGATACTCTCCGCGTGGTGCTAAGCCCGAGACCGTGTGCCTCGGGACCGCGCGGATTCTAGGACCCGCGTGCCTTGAGAGAGCGCTGGAACACGCTTGACGACAATTTCACACAGATTCGCGCAACTTCAGGACAGACGGTGCCGCGCCGTCTTTCTAGACTCAGGCTTTCCAATTGAAAACGGTCTTGCACATGCGTGTTCCCCTACTTTCTCCTTTGCTCTGCGTCGCGCTGCTCGGCCTGGGTCTGGCGGCCAGTGAGTCGGCCCATGCAGAAAACGTCTACCTGTTCGCCTTGGCCGGTGGCGTCGCACCGCGCTACGAGGGCGGCAAAGACTTGCAGCCCTTGGTTCTGCCCTATATCGCGGCCGAATTTGACAACGGGGTGTTCGTCAACCCGCAGAATGGACTTGGCTTTCGCAAACAGTTCAGCAACGGATGGTTCTCGTCATTGGCCCTCGGCTATGACTATGGCCGTGCCGACGAGGACCGTGCCCTCACACCTGGTTCGGACCATCTGCGCGGCATGGGCAACATTCCCGAATCGGTCTTGGCCCTGCTGCAAATCGGCATAAACCTCGCGGGCGATGTGACTTTGAGCGCCGCCCTGGATCAGCCGGTCACTGCAACCCGTCGCGGCTGGAGCGCTCGCGTGGATTTGACTGCACCCGCGTGGTCCAGGCCGAGTGATCAAATTGCCGTCACAGGCAGCCTCCACCTTGGAAGCGATCGGTACGCGCAGACCTATTTCGGTGTCAGCGACAAGCAATCCGCGAACAGCGGCTTCGACGCTTACCGCCCTGACGGTGGCGTGGACAGTCTGAGATTGACCTTGGACTGGACACACATCTTCAGCGCGCACTGGATGGTGAAAACCACCGGCGGCGTGAGCCGTCTGCTCGGCGATGCCGCTGACAGCCCCATCGTGCAAGTCAAGAACAATTATTTGGCCATGACCGCTCTGGTCTACCGCTATTGAACATCGAGCGAGGCCAGCGGATGAATGCGAATGCCATGCCTGCGGACGGGCGAGGGACAGCGCGGGCTCGGGGGTGGGGGCGTTGGATGCTGGATGGCGCCTGGATCACGCAGGACGCCTTGACATCTTGGGTGTGGTCATTGGCCGGCCAGCCGGCATCTGAGTTGTGGTGCCTGATGCACTGCTGGCGCGAGTCCCTTTGCACGGGCCAGGACGACTGATGCGCAGCCGTCCCGGACAGGGACGCATCGCGGAACTCAGGCCATGCCCGCCGTGACCTTGCTGTAGCCGCCGTCCACGTAGGTGATCTCGCCGGTGACGCCCGCTGCCAGGTCGGACAGCAGGAAAGCGGCGACGTTGCCCACGTCCTCGATCGTCACGTTGCGGCGGATCGGCGCGGCCGCAGCCACGGCCGAGAGCATCTTGCCGAAGTCTTTGATGCCGCTGGCCGCCAGTGTCTTGATGGGGCCGGCCGAAATGCCGTTGGCGCGCAGGCCACGCTGTTGGGAGCCCAGCGATTCGGCCAAGTAACGCACCGAGGCTTCCAGCGAAGCCTTGGCCAGGCCCATGGTGTTGTAGTTGGGCACCACGCGCTCGGCGCCCAGGTAGGTCAGCGTCAGCGCAGCGGCCTTGTCATTCAGGTAGGGCAGGGCCGCCTTGGCCATGGCCGGGAAGCTGTAGGCGCTGATGTCGTGCGCGATCTTGAAGCCTTCGCGGCTCAGACCTTCGAGGAAGTCGCCCGCGATCGCCTCGCGCGGCGCGAAACCGATGGCATGGACGAAACCATCGATCTTGGGCCAAGTGGCCGACAAATCCTTGAACAGGTTCTCGATCTGCGCGTCATCGCCCACGTCGCAATCGAAGATCAGTTTGGAGCCGAATTCGGCGGCGAACTCGGTGATCCGGTCCTTGAAGCGCTCGCCCACGTAGCTGAAAGCCAGTTCCGCGCCTTGAGCGTGGCAGGCCTTGGCGATGCCGTAGGCGATGGATCGATTGCTCAGAACGCCGGTGATGAGCAGCTTCTTACCGGTCAGAAAACCCATGGTTCTTCTCTCCTGTGGAATTGAGGGCAGTGTCTGTTGTGAGATCGGGCAGCACAACCGCAGGTTGATCACGTGATTCGTTGCGGGGTGCACTGAACGTAGTGCAGAATTGTCGCATGCGGTTTTGGCTGATTCTTCTTTTGTGGGCCTTTGGCACCCCGGCCTGGGCAGCCCACGGTTATGCGCTCTGGGGTGACTTGAAGTACCCGCCTGGCTTCGCGCACTTCGACTATGTCAATCCCGACGCTCCCAAAGGGGGCGAGTTGCGGATGGTCAGCAATCTGCGCTACTCGACCTTCGACAAGTACAACCCCTACACCATCAAAGGTTCGCCGCCCGCTTACCTGGCACAGCTGATCTTTGAAACTTTGCTCGTCGGTTCCATGGACGAGACCGCGTCTGCCTATGGCTTGCTGGCAGAGAGCGTGGACGTGCCGAAAGACCGTTTGAGTGCCACCTTCCGCTTGCGGGCCGAAGCACGCTTTCACAACGGCAAGCCCGTGGAGGCGGCAGACGTCAAACACAGCTATGAGACACTGATTGGGCCTTATGCCCAGCCCAGTTACGCGACGCTGCTGCACGAGGTCGTGGGCGTGGATGTGTTGGACGCCCGCACGGTGCGTTTCCGCTTCAAGGTACCCAACCGTGAATTGCCACTCATCGTTGGCAGCCTACCAGTCTTCAGCCGCGATTGGGGACGCCAGGCCGACGGCAAGCTCAAACGCTTTGACGAGGTCGTGGTGGACACCCCCATCGGCAGCGGACCCTACCGCATCGGTCCGGTCAGTTTCGGGCGCGACATCACGTACGTTCGCGATCCGAGTTACTGGGGTGGCGCGCTGAATGTGAACCGGGGTTCCAACAACTTTGACCGCATCACCGTCAAGATATACAAGGACAACACGGCGCGGCTGGAAGCCCTCAAGGCCGGAGAGTTCGACTTCATGACCATCTACTCGGCGGGCGATTGGGCGCGTCGCATCGATGGCAAGTTGTTTCGACAAGGCGTGTTGGTCAAGAAGGAGCTGGCGCACCAGCTTCCCGCAGGCTTCCAAAGTTATGTGTTGAACACGCGCCGTCCCCAGCTGAAGGACGTCCGTGTCCGGGAGGCACTGGGCTTGGCCATTGACTACGAATGGATGAACCGCCAAATGTTTTACGGCGGTTACCCACGAGTGCAAGACCTGTTTGGCAACACGGCGTGCCAAGCCACTGGCGCTCCGGATTCCAAAGAACTTGCCTTGTTGGAGCCATGGCGCGGCAAGGTGCCCGACACCGTGTTTGGCCCCATGTACAAGCCACCGACGACCGACGGGGAAGGCCAATCCTTGCGCAACAACCTGCGGCGCGCGCGGCAGTTGTTGGCCGACGCAGGCTGGATCTACCGCGATGGGGCTCTGCGGGACAGCCAAGGGAACCCCATGGTGCTGGAGTACCTTGACAGCCGAGAGAGCGGTCTTCGAGGCGTGACACCCTGGGCACGTAACCTGGAAAAGTTGGGCATCTCCCTGCGTTTCGTCACCGTGGATTTCGCCTTGTACATGCAACGGTTGGACAAGTTTGATTTCGACATCATCACGCTCGCCTACCAGGGCACCCACAACCCTGGCCAGGAGATGCTGGAAATTTTCGGAAGCCAGGGGGCGGACGTGGAGGCCTCCAGCAACCATTCAGGCGTCAAGAGTCCGGCGGTGGATGCACTGGTCACCGCCATGACGCGCGCACGCGATCAGGCGGAATTGCTGCCGGCCTGTCGTGCTCTGGACCGGGTGATCATGCACAGCCACTACCTGATCCCCCAGTGGACCCTGCTTTCCCATCGCATGGTGTACAACCAGCAGCGGCTGGCCTACCAGGAACCCATGCCACCATACGCGAAGGCGGAGGAGTGGCTGATGTCCTCCTGGTGGTTCCTACCGACGCACTGACTTTGCCGCCATGTTCGCCTACATCGTCAAACGCCTTCTGCTGATGCTGCCCACCTTGCTGGGCGTTCTGCTCGTCACCTTCGTGGTGATCCAGTTCGTGCCTGGCGGACCGGTCGAGCAGTATCTGGTGGAGGCCCGCTCAGCGGCAGGACGAGGTGGCGTGGAGTCAGGTGGCATCAGCTACCGGGGCAATCAGGGCGTGGCGCCTCAACGCCTCGAAGAGATCAAGGCTTTGTATGGCTTTGACAAGCCCGCCCATGAGCGCTTCTGGCAGATGTTGGTGCAGTTCGCGAGTTTCGATTTGGGGCGCAGCTTCTTTCAAAACAAGGAGGTCTGGGATCTCATCGTCGAGAAACTCCCAGTCTCCATCAGCCTGGGCCTCTGGACTTTTCTGATCAGTTACCTCGTGGCCGTGCCCCTGGGCGTGGCCAAGGCGGTGCGCGCGGGATCGCGGTTTGATCTTGTCTCGACGCTGATCGTCCTCGTGGGCTACGCCATCCCGGGCTTTGTGCTGGGCGTGGCCTTGCTGGTGATTTTCGGCGGGCAGCTGCAGTGGTTCCCGCTGCGCGGGCTGACGTCGCCCAACTGGGAGGAATTGTCCTGGGGAGCGCGCATCGTGGATTACCTCTGGCACATCACGCTGCCCGTGACGGCGATGGTGCTGGGCAGTTTCGCGGTCACGGCCATGCTGACCAAGAACGCTTTCCTGGAAGAAATCCGCAAGCAATACGTGCTCACGGCACGTGCGAAGGGCCTGACCGAGCGGCAGGTCCTGTGGAAGCACGTCTTTCGCAACGCCCTGATCCCGATCGTGACGGGCTTTCCCGCAGCCTTCATTGGTGCTTTTTTCACCGGCTCGCTGTTGATCGAAACCTTGTTCTCGCTCGATGGCCTGGGGCTGCTCAGTTACGAGAGCGTGATCCGTCGCGACTATCCCGTGGTGCTGGGCACCTTGTACCTGTTCACCCTGATCGGCTTGGTCACCAAGCTTGTCAGTGACCTCTGCTACGTGTGGGCGGACCCTCGCGTGAAGTTTGACTAAGCCCATGCCATGACTTCAGTCGGCAACGAACCTTCTACACCGCCCAACACTCGCCTGATGGCGAAGAAGCACGCCAAGCCTGTGCAAGGACCGGCCGGAGCGCCTGTGTCTTTGTCACCTTCACGCCGAGCCTGGCTGCGTTTCCGGCGCAACCGCCTGGGCTTCTACAGTTTGCTGATCTTCGCCACGCTGGTACTGATTAGCCTAGGCGCCGAGTTGATCAGCAATGACCGGCCGCTGATCGTGCGCTACGAAGGGCAGACCTACTTTCCCATGGTGAAGGACTACCCCGAGACCACCTTTGGGGGAGACTTCGAAACGCCCACCGATTACCTCGACCCTTTCATCAAGGAGCGCCTGAGCGCGGGTGACAACTGGGTGCTCTACACCCTGAACCCCTACGGACCGAACACGCTCAACTACTTCGCCAAGTCGCCCAATCCATCCGCCCCCACGCTGGACAACTGGCTGGGCACGGACGATCGAGGCCGCGATCTCCTGGCGCAACTGATCTACGGCTTTCGCGTCAGCGTGCTTTTTGCGCTCGCGCTCACCGTCACAGGCGTGGTGCTGGGGGTGCTGACGGGGGCCATTCAGGGCTTTTTCGGTGGGAGGACCGACTTGGCCTTTCAGCGCTTCATCGAGATCTGGAGCGCCATGCCTGAGCTTTACCTGTTGATCATTTTCAGCGCCGTCTTCACGCCCAGTGTGGCGTTGCTGCTGATCCTGCTCAGCCTGTTTGGCTGGATGGGCTTGTCCGACTACGTGCGCGCCGAGTTCCTACGCAACCGCCAGCTTGACTATGTGCGAGCGGCGCGCGCACTCGGCTTGTCGCATGCCCAAATCATTTGGAGGCACGTGCTGCCCAACAGCCTGACGCCCGTGGTGACCTTTCTGCCCTTCCGCATGAGCGCGGCCATCCTCGCCTTGACCTCGCTCGATTTCCTGGGCCTGGGCGTTCCACCTGGCACACCCTCGCTGGGCGAGTTGCTGGCCCAGGGCAAGAACAGCATCGACGCCTGGTGGATTTCCCTGTCCACGTTTGGCGTGCTGGTGCTGACCCTGCTGTTGCTGACCTTCATGGGCGATGCATTGCGTGATGCCCTCGACCCCCGCAAGCGGGATGTCAGCCCATCCGCACCCGCGCAGCCCCGGAAGGCGGTCGCATGACGGTGTTGTTGCGAGCCCGAAACTTGCAGGTCGCCTTTGACGACAAAGTGGTCGTCCATGGGATTGACTTCGACATCGCGGCTGGTGAGAAGGTTGCCCTGGTCGGGGAGTCCGGCTCGGGCAAGACCGTCACGGCCTTGAGCCTGCTGCGCTTGCTCGGCGATGCGCGCGTGGAAGGCTCGGTGCATTTCACGGGCGGCGAGGGCGGTGCAGGTGAGCCGGTGGATTTGCTGCGTCTGGGCGACCGTGCCCTGCGGGGTGTGCGCGGTCGCGACATCGCGATGATCTTTCAGGAGCCCATGACGGCCCTGAATCCGCTCTATCCCATCGGAGACCAAATCGCCGAAGTGCTGCAGGTCAAGGTGGGTTTGAGCCGCAGGGCCGCCTGGGCTCGCGCCGTGGATCTTTTGGCGGACACGGGCATCGCCGAACCGGCGCGGCGGGCGACAGCCTATCCGCACCAGCTCAGCGGTGGTCAGCGCCAGCGCGCCATGATTGCCATGGCCCTGGCTTGCCAGCCGCGCCTGCTGTTGGCCGACGAGCCAACGACCGCGCTGGACGTCAGTCTGCGTGGACAAATCCTGGACCTGCTGGACGACCTGCAGCGCAAGCACGGCATGGCCGTGTTGATGATCACGCATGACTTGAACCTGGTGCGCCGGTTCTCCCAACGCGTCATCGTGATGGAAAGCGGCCATATCGTGGAGCAAGGCGCGGTGGATGCGGTGTTCGGCAGTCCACAACACGCCTACACCCGCAGCCTGATCGCGAGCAGACCGCAACGCGATGTGCCGGACACCGCGCCCGATTCCGACGCCGAGACGAGCCTCCTGCTGGAGGCCCGCGGCTTGCGGGTGCGCTATCCGGTGGCACGCCCGGGCTGGCGCGGCTGGTTCGGGCGCGGGGAGTTCGTGGCTGTGCATCAGGTCGATTTCGAACTGCGGGCGGGCCAAACCCTGGGCGTGATTGGGGAATCTGGCTCGGGCAAATCCACCCTGGCACTTGCCGCCTTGGGGCTCTTGCCCCTCCAGGAGGTGAGCGGCGAACTGCGTGTCCTAGGTCAAGTCTGGAGCAAAAAACAGAAAGAAAACAAGGATTTAAGAAGCCAAGTTCAAGTGGTTTTTCAAGACCCGTTTTCCTCGCTGTCCCCGCGCCGCACGGTCGAAGAGATCGTGGGCGAGGGCTTGGGCGTGCACATGCCAGAGTTGGACGCGGCCGGGCGCCGCGCCCGGGTCACTCAGGTGCTGGCCGAGGTTGGCCTGGATGAACGGCAGTTCCCCGGCTTTCTCCAGCGCTACCCCCACGAGTTCTCTGGCGGCCAGCGCCAGCGCATCGCCATCGCGCGGGCTTTGGCGGTGCGACCGCGCCTGCTGGTGCTGGACGAGCCCACCAGCGCGCTGGACGTGAGCATCCAGAAACAGGTGCTGGAATTGCTGCAGCGTCTGCAACGCGAGCATGGCCTGGCCTACCTGCTCATCACGCACGACGTGGACGTGATCCGCGCCATGGCCCATGACGTGCTGGTCATGCAGGCTGGACGCGTCGTCGAGGCCGGTCCGGCGCTGGCCTTGTTGGATGCTCCCCACGACCCCTACACACAAGCCTTGGTAAAGGCCGCAGCCACACCTTGATAAACGCCAGGGAGACAAGCGCGGCCGCCGCTAGCGCAACCTTCCGAGGTCGAGGCCAGCCTCAGTCATGGCGATGGTCATGCGTACAACAGTGCGCCTGAGCTTGTGCGTGACGCGGCTGCGCATCAACGGAGGTGCCATGTCGCAGTTCCGTGCGTGCCTGGCGCATCACCAGCCAGCCACCATGCAGGGCCAGTGCGGCCATGAGGGAGGCGACCACCAGGTCAGGCCAGGCCGAACCCGTGCCGAAGACGCCCAGCGCCGCCAGCATGACGGCGACGTTGCCGATGGCGTCATTGCGCGAACATAGCCAGACACTGCGCATATTGGCATCGCCCTCCCGAAAGGCGTAGAGCATGGCGGCGACCGCGACGTTCACCGCCAGGGCCAGCGCGGCCACGACCCCCATCGTCAAGGCCTCGGGGATGTCGCCATGCCAGATGGACCAGAGCGCGTGGCACAGGACATAGAGGCCAAACCCCATCATGGAGAGCGATTTGACTAAGGCCGCTCGGGCCCGCCAATGCAAGGCGGCGGTTAACACGGCCAGCGAGACCCCGTAATTCAAGGCATCCCCCGCGAAATCGACCGCGTCTGCGAGCAAGGACAGGGAACCGGCATGGATGCCTGCGGCGATCTCCAAAGCGAACATGCCGGCGTTGAGCACCAGTGCCACCCAAAGGATGGCTTGGTAGCGTGCAAGGTGGGTGATCTGGCCAGGGCTCAAATCGTGGTCATGGTGGCAGTGAGCAGACATGGATATTTCTCCTGTGCATGCATTGAAAACCCTGAAGTTGCTACAGTGTCAAGCGCCGAGTAAGGAGGCGTCGCATGCAAATCAAGGCTTTGGCCGCCGCCACGGGTGTCGACGTGGAAACCATCCGCTATTACGAGAAGCAAGGCCTGCTTCCCGCGCCAGCACGGCGGGACAACGGTTACCGCGACTACCAAATCGCCCATCTAGAACGGCTGGCCTTTATCCGTCACTGCCGTGCCCTGGACATGCCCTTGGTCGATGTCTCACGCTTGCTGGGTTTCATCGACCAAACCTCGGACGAGGAAGGAGCGGGCGCTGGCGCGGGCGCGGTGGACGCCCTGGTGGCCGAGCAACTCAGCCGGGTGCGCGCCCGTCTTAAGAGCATGCAAGCCCTGGAAAAGCAACTGCTGCAGCTGCAATCGCGTTGTGACGGACGCCATGAAAACGGTCATTGCGGCATCCTGAACGATCTCGTGGCCGCCGCCCATGGCGAGGCCTGTGCCTGCCATGCTCAACCGGGTTGAATCGACCGCTCGCCACCGGCAAAATCCGGGCCAGGCCTTGGTTTTGAGCCGAATTTCGGCTACAATTCGGTGCATCTAGACCAACGGGCGGATACCAACCGCCCGTTTTTATTTGTCCCGTCACAAGTGTGCATGCCGCATGTGGCACGCCTTGGCCCCAGCGCCAAGGCCGCCGACGGGATGGCGCATCACATTCGGACAAGGACAAGATCAAGTTGACGCTGCAAGAGATTGCCGAACAAACCGTGACCGGACTCGGTTACGAACTGGTGGAGATTGAACGCTCCGCCGGGGGGCTCTTGCGCATCACGATCGATTTGCCCTGGACCGCGGGCCAACCCGAGCAGTTCGTGAACGTCGAGGACTGCGAAAAGGTCACTCGTCAATTGCAGTATGTGCTGGAAGTCGAGGGCATTGAATACAAGCGTTTGGAAGTTTCGTCGCCCGGCATCGATCGGCCGCTGCGGCACGAACGAGATTTCGAGCGTTTTTTGGGCCAGGTGATCGACGTCACACTCAAGGCTCCCATCGGCGAAGCCGCTCGGAGCACGGAAGGCGTAGCGGCGGGTGCCAAGGTCTCGGCGAACCGCAAGAAGTTCCGCGGCACGCTGGAGAGGACGGCCGACGGCGGCTGGCAGATCGTCTGGAGCGATGAGCCAGCGCCCAAACCCGGGCAGCGCGTGAGCAAGAAGCGTGAGCCAGCGCCACTGCAAGCCCTTGGGTTCACGCTGAATGAGCTGCGCGAGGCCAGGTTGGCGCCAGTCGTGAATTTCAAAGGCCGTGGCGCGGTCGACGCTTGAGTCGGGTCACGCGATAAAGAATTGGTTGAGGTTTTGAAGTGTTGAAGGGGATTCAGAAATGAGTTCGATCAAGAACAGCGAATTGTTGATGTTGGTGGAAGCCATCTCGCGCGAGAAGAATGTCGAGCGCGACGTGGTGTTTGGCGCGGTCGAGGCCGCGCTCGCGCAGGCCACCAAGAAGCTCTACGAAGGCGACGTGGACATCCGCGTGGCCGTGGACCGTGACACCGGCTTGTACGAAACTTTCCGCCGCTGGCACGTGGTGCCGGATGAAGCTGGCCTCCAATTGCCCGACCAGGAAATTCTGCTGTTCGAGGCCAAGGAGCAAATCCCCGACATCGAGGTCGATGAGTACATCGAGGAAGCCGTGGAGTCCGTGCCCATCGGCCGCATCGGCGCCATGGCCGCCAAGCAGGTCATCTTGCAGAAGATCCGTGACGCGGAGCGCGAGATGCTGCTCAACGACTTCATGTCTCGTGGCGAGAAGATCTTTGTCGGCTCCGTCAAGCGCATGGACAAGGGCGATCTGATCGTGGAAAGCGGTCGAGTCGAAGGTCGCCTCAAGCGCAATGAAATGATCCCCAAGGAGAATTTCCGCGCGGGCGACCGCGTGCGCGCCATGATCATGGAAGTCAACACCGAGCAGCGCGGTCCGGCGATCCTGTTGTCCCGCTCGGCGCCCGAGTTCATGATCGAACTCTTCCGGCAGGAAGTCCCGGAGATCGAGCAGGGCTTGTTGGAGATCAAGAGCTGTGCTCGCGACGCGGGCAGCCGCGCCAAGATCGCCGTGCTCTCGCATGACAAACGCGTGGACCCGATCGGCACCTGCGTGGGCGTGCGCGGCGCACGCGTCAATGCCGTCACCAACGAGTTGGCGGGCGAGCGCGTGGACATCGTGCTCTGGAGTGAAGACCCGGCGCAGTTCGTGATCGGCGCGCTGGCTCCGGCCAATGTGTCGTCCATCGTCGTGGACGAAGAAAAACACGCCATGGACGTGGTGGTCGACGAAGAAAACCTGGCCATCGCCATCGGTCGCGGCGGACAGAACGTGCGCCTCGCTTCCGAGCTGACCGGCTGGAAGATCAACATCATGGACGCCGCCGAGTCGGCCCAGAAGCAGGCAGACGAGACGACCACGCTGCGCAAGCTCTTCATGGAAAAGCTGGATGTGGACGAGGAAATCGCCGACATCCTGATCACCGAGGGTTTCACCAGCCTCGAAGAAGTGGCCTACGTTCCGCTGCAGGAAATGCTGGAGATCGAGGCCTTCGACGAGGACACCGTCAACGAGTTGCGCGCTCGCGCGAAGGACGCGCTGCTCACGCTCGAGATCGCCCGTGAGGAGAGCGTGGACGAGGTCTCTCAAGATCTGCGCGATCTGCAATTCCAGGGCAAGCCGCTGGGTGCCGACGTGATCGCCAAGCTGGCCGAAGGCGGCGTTCACACGCTTGACGATCTGGCCGATTTGGCCATCGACGAGTTGACCGCGATCACGGGCCAGAGCGAGGATGACGCGAAGGCCTTGATCCTCAAGGCGCGCGAGCATTGGTTCGCGGACGAAGCGGCTTCGTCGGGGGCTTCTTCATAAAGGCCTGACCGTTGGATGATCCATCCTTTCTCTACCAAGAGAACACCATGAACTCACAGTATTAACTTGAAGGCCGGCGCTCCTTGCGCTGGCGGCGCACGAGAAACAAAACAGCCGCCGCCTTGCGTAAAGCACCGGGCCGTAAACCAGGGTCACACACCATGTCCAGCACCACCGTCGCCGAGTTCGCCGCCGAACTCAAGAAACCGACCGACACCTTGATCGAGCAACTCAAAGCCGCTGGCGTCAACAAAAACGCCGCCGCCGACACCTTGACCGACGCTGACAAGCAGCGTCTGCTCAGCCACCTGCAGGCCAGCCATGGCACGGCGGCCCCCGAGCGCAAGAAGATCACCCTGACGAAGAAGTCCACCACCGAGATCAAGCAAGCGGATGCGACGGGCAAGGCGCGCACCATTCAGGTGGAGGTGCGCAAGAAGCGCACTTTCGTGCGCCGCGAGGACGGCGAGAACGAAAGCCAGGCCGAGACCGAAGTGCCGGTTGCGGAGGAAATCGCACCAGTGATCCCCTCCGCGCCCGTGATCGACGAAGCAGAACTGACACGTCGCCAGGAAGAGGCGCGCCGTCAAGCCGAGCTGATCCGCCGCCAGGAAGAAGAATTGGCCGAACGCCGTCGACAGCGTGAAGAGCAGGAGGCTCAAGAACGGGCCGCAGCAGCTGCGGCCGAAGCCGCCGCTGCGCAAGCCGCGGCACAGCAGTTGGCGGCGGCGACGCCTCAGCCGCCCGCGGCCGTGGCCGTGGCCGTGGACCAGGCCGCTGCCCGCGCTGCCGCGCAGGCGGCCAAGGAACAGGCGACCGCCCAGGCTCGTGCCGCAGAAGAAGCGGCGCGCGCCGACCTCGAAGCGCGTCGTCGCAAGGCCGAAGCCGAGGCCGCCGCCATCCGCACCATGATGGCCAGTCCGGCCAAGAAGGCGCCCCCTCCGCCGCCGAAGAAGGAAGAAGCCCCGGCTGCCAAGAAGGGCACGCTGCACAAGCCCGCCAACGCGAATGCGAGTGGAACGGCCGCCGCGCCCAAGACTGGCGCTGCGGGTGCAGCGAAGCCGGGTGCGCCCAACGCGCCAGGTAAGGAAATCAAGTCCGCTAAGTTGTCGTCCAGCTGGGCGGGCGATCCGGCCAAGAAGAAGGCCATCCCGACCCGTGGCGACTCCAGCGGCGGCGTCGGTCGCGGCAGCTGGCGCAGCGGCCCGCGCGGCGGCAAGCGCGGTCATGACCGCGAAGAAGTACAAGCTGCATCCGCTCCCCAAGAGGCGCGGGTGCTCGAAGTGCATGTGCCCGAAACCATCACCGTGGCCGAGTTGGCTCACAAGATGGCGGTCAAGGCCAGCGAAGTCATCAAAGTGTTGATGAAGCTGGGCCAGATGGTCACCATCAACCAGCCGCTGGACCAGGACACGGCCATGATCGTGGTCGAGGAAATGGGCCACAAGGCCATCATCGCCGCGCTGGACGATCCGGAAGCGTTCACCGAAGAAGAAGCATCGGCTCACCAGGCTGACGCGCTGCCGCGCGCTCCGGTGGTCACCGTCATGGGCCACGTCGACCACGGCAAGACTTCGCTGCTGGACTACATCCGCCGCACCAAGGTCGCGGCGGGCGAGGCGGGCGGCATCACGCAGCACATTGGCGCTTACCACGTCGAGACGCCGCGCGGCATGATCTCCTTCCTCGACACCCCGGGTCACGAGGCGTTCACCGCAATGCGGGCGCGTGGCGCCCAGGCCACGGACATCGTCATCCTGGTCTGCGCCGCCGACGACGGCGTGATGCCGCAGACCAAGGAAGCCATCAAGCACGCCAAGGCAGCCGGGGTTCCGATCGTCGTGGCCATGACCAAGGCCGACAAGCCCGAAGCCAATATCGAAAAGGTCAAGGCCGAGCTGGTGGCCGAGGAAGTCGTGCCCGAGGACTTCGGCGGCGATTCACCCTTCGTGGCCGTGTCGTCCAAGACCGGCATGGGCATCGACGAACTGCTGGAGCAAGTGCTGCTGCAGGCCGAAGTGCTGGAGCTGAAGGCGCCAGTTGACGCCGCCGCCAAGGGTTTGGTCATCGAAGCGCAGTTGGACAAGGGCCGCGGCCCCGTCGCCACCGTGTTGGTGCAATCGGGCACGCTCAAGGCGGGCGACGTGGTGCTGGCCGGCCAGACCTATGGCCGCGTGCGCGCCATGCTGGATGAGAGCGGTCGCAAGATCGACAACGCGGGTCCGTCGATCCCGGTCGAAATCCAGGGCCTGACCGAGGTGCCTCAGGCGGGCGACGAATTCATGGTGCTGACCGATGAGCGTCGCGCCCGCGAGATCGCGACCTATCGCGCTGGCAAGTTCCGGAACACCAAGCTGGCCAAGCAACAGGCCGCCAAGCTGGAGAACATGTTCTCCGACATCGCCGCTGGCGAGGTCAAGATGCTGCCCATCATCGTCAAGGCCGACGTGCAAGGCTCGCAGGAAGCGCTGGCCGCATCCCTGCTCAAGCTCTCGACCGATGAAGTCAAGGTTCAGCTTGTGTACGCCGCCGTGGGTGGCATCAGCGAGTCGGACATCAACCTGGCCATCGCCTCCAAAGCCGTGGTCATTGGCTTCAACACACGTGCCGACGCGGGCGCGCGCAAGCTGGCCGAGGGCAATGGCATCGATATCCGCTACTACAACATCATCTACGACGCCGTGGACGAGTTGAAGGCGGCCATGTCGGGCATGCTGGCGCCGGAGAAGAAAGAAGAAGTCATCGGCATGGCCGAGATCCGCACCGTCTTCGTTGCTTCCAAGATCGGCACCGTCGCGGGTTGCATGGTCACCTCGGGTCACGTCACGCGCAGCGCGCATTTCCGCCTGCTGCGCGACAACGTGGTCATCTACACGGGCGAACTGGACTCCCTCAAGCGCATGAAGGACGATGTGCGCGAGGTCAAGGAAGGCTTCGAGTGCGGTATCAAGCTCAAGAACTACAACGACATCAAAGAAGGTGATCAGTTGGAGTTCTTCGAGGTCAAGGAAATCGCGCGCACCCTGTAAGCGTCAGAGGCGAAGACCCCCATGCCAGCGAAGAAGTCCCCCATCAACCGCGGTCACAAGGTCGCCGATCAGATCCAGCGCGATCTGTCGGAGTTGATCGCGCGCGAGCTGAAGGACCCTCGCGTCGGCATGGTCACGCTGCAGGGCGTGGAGGTCACTCCGGACTATGCCCACGCCAAGGTCTACTTCAGCGTGCTGATCGGAGAGCCCCAGGAAACCCAGGACGCGCTGAATCAGGCGGCGGGCTTCCTGCGCAACGGCCTCTTCAAGCGTCTGCACATCCACACGGTGCCCACGCTGCATTTCGTGTTCGACCGCACCACCGAGCGCGCGGCCGACATGAACGCCTTGATCGCCAAGGCAGTGGCGTCCCGTGCGAAAGACGACGAGGTCTAACCCGGCATGAACGCTCCACGTGCACGGGTCGTGAGGCGCCCCGTGCATGGGGTGCTGTTGCTGGACAAGCCGCTGGGTCTGTCCAGCAATCAGGCCTTGCAGAAGGCCAAGTGGTTGCTGCGCGCCGAGAAAGCAGGGCACACGGGAACGCTGGACCCGCTGGCCACCGGCGTGCTGCCGCTGTGCTTCGGCGCCGCCACCAAATTCAGCCAGCTGCACCTGGACGCCGACAAGACCTACGAGACCACAGTGCGCCTGGGCGTGAAGACCAGCACCGCCGACGCGGAGGGAGAGGTGGTCGCCACGCGTCCCGTGCGTTGCACGCCTGGCCAAGTGGTCGAGGTGCTGGACCGCTTCATGGGGCCGATCCATCAGGTGCCACCCATGCACAGCGCGCTCAAGAAGGATGGCAAAGCCCTCTACGAATACGCCCGGGATGGCGAGACGGTGGACCGCAAGCCGCGCGAGGTCGTGATCCACGAACTGGAGCTGCTGGACATGCAGCTTCAGGGGGATGCCCCGTTCCTGCGCCTGCGCGTGCTGTGCAGCAAGGGCACCTACATCCGCACCCTCGGCGAAGACATCGGCGAGGCACTGGGCTGCGGTGGTCACCTGGTCGCGCTGCGCCGCGTCGCCACCGGGCCGTTTGACGAGTCCCAATGCATCGACCTTGCGGCCCTTGAAGCGATGGAGGAGGTTGGGCGTCATCGTGCGTTGAGGCCCACCGAGATCCTGCTCGATGGTCATGTGGCCATCACGCTGGATGCGGAGAATGCCGGACGTTTCCTGTCCGGCATGCGCCGCCGGGGCGCCTGGCCAGACGCGCCGCGCGCGGCCGTGTTCGGCCCGGCCCCTGTCAAAGATGCAGCACCGCTGGCGCTGCTCGGCACCGCCCACGTGAAGGCCAGCGAACTGATACCGGGACGACTGTTGAGTCCCATCGAAATTCAACAGATTCTGGAAACCCAAGCACAACCGCAATCATGAGTACCAAGCAAATCCGCAACATCGCCATCATCGCCCACGTGGACCACGGCAAGACCACGATGGTTGACCAACTCCTGCGCCAGTCGGGCACCTTCGCCGAGCACGAAAAGGTGGTCGACACCGTGATGGACAACAACGCCATCGAAAAGGAACGCGGCATCACCATCCTGGCCAAGAACTGCGCCGTGAGCTGGGGTGGCACGCACATCAACATCGTCGACACCCCCGGCCACGCGGACTTCGGTGGCGAAGTCGAGCGTGCCCTGTCCATGGTGGACGGCGTCCTGCTGCTGATCGATGCCCAGGAAGGCCCGATGCCGCAGACCCGCTTCGTGACCAAGAAGGCGCTGGCCCTGGGCCTCAAGCCCATCGTGGTGGTGAACAAGGTGGACAAGCCCGGTGCCAACCCCGACAAGGTGGTCAATGCCGCCTTCGACCTCTTCGACAAGCTGGGTGCCAACGACGAGCAACTGGACTTCCCCGTGGTCTATGCCTCGGGCATCAATGGCTGGTCGTCGCTGACCGAGGGTGCGCCAGGCGAGCAATGGGGCCCTGACATGTCGGCCCTGTTCGAGACCGTGCTCAAGCATGTGCCGGCGCAGAAGGGCGATCCGGCCGCGCCGCTGCAGTTGCAGATCTCCGCGCTGGACTTTTCCTCCTTCGTCGGCCGCATCGGCGTGGGCCGCGTGAGCCAGGGCACGATCAAGCCGGGTATGGACGTGCTGGTGATGGAAGGTCCGGACGGCAAATCCACCAAGGGCCGCATCAATCAGGTGCTGACCTTCCAGGGCCTGGATCGTGTGCAGGCCCCGGAAGCCGGCCCTGGCGACATCGTGCTGATCAACGGCATCGATGAAATCGGCATCGGCGTGACCGTGACCGATCCGGTCAAGCCCGCGCCCCTGCCCATGCTCAAGGTCGACGAGCCCACGCTGACCATGAACTTCTGCGTCAACACCTCGCCGCTGGCGGGCCGCGAAGGCAAGTTCGTGACCAGCCGCCAGATCTGGGATCGCCTGCAGAAAGAACTGCAAAGCAACGTCGCCCTGCGCGTCAAGGAAACCGACGAAGACGGCGTGTTCGAGGTCAGCGGTCGCGGTGAATTGCACCTGACCATCCTGCTGGAGAACATGCGCCGCGAAGGGTATGAGCTGGCCGTCGGCAAGCCGCGCGTGGTGTTCAAGGACATCAATGGAGAACGTCATGAGCCCATCGAGTTGGTGACGGCCGACATCGAAGAAGGCCATCAGGGCGGCGTGATGCAGGCCCTCGGCGAACGCAAGGGCGAGCTGGTGAACATGGAGCCGGACGGCCGTGGCCGCGTGCGCCTGGAGTACCGCATTCCGGCGCGTGGCCTGATCGGTTTCTCCAACGAATTCCTGAACCTGACGCGTGGTTCGGGCCTGATCGCCAACATCTTCGACAGCTACGAACCGCACAAGGGTGAGATCGCCAGCCGCAAGAACGGCGTCCTGATTTCCATGGACGACGGTGAAATCTTCACCTACGCCCTGGGCAAGCTGGACGACCGCGGCCGCATGTTCGTCAAGGCCAATGATCCGGTGTACGAAGGCATGATCGTCGGTATCCACAGCCGCGACAACGACCTGGTGGTCAATGCCACGCGCACCAAGCAGCTGACCAACTTCCGTGTCAGCGGCAAGGAAGACGCCATCAAGATCACCCCGCCCATCGATCTCACGCTGGAATATGGCGTCGAGTTCATCGAGGACGATGAATTGGTGGAGATCACGCCTAAGAGCATCCGCCTGCGCAAGCGCTTCCTGAAAGAGCATGAACGCAAGCGCGCTTCACGGGAATGACCCCCCTGAGCCGCTCCGCGGCTTCCCCCCTGAACGCCAACCTTCGGTGGCAGGGGGGACGCACCCAGTGGCCTGGCAAAGCCAGTTCCACGGGTGCCCCCGTCTGAACATTGGCACTCCTTCCATACCTATGCGTTTGACCCATCGCAAGGCCGTTTGGCTGATGTTGGCCGTGACCCTGATGTGGTCCATCGCGGGCCTCGTTTCGCGTCAGCTCACGCACGCTCACGGCCTGGAAGTCACTTTCTGGCGCAGCTTCTTCACCGTCCTCACGCTGCTCGCCATCCTGCCGCTGTGGCAGGGCAGGGGCGTGTTTCGGCACATCCCATGGCGCGATACCTCCCTCTGGCTATCGGGTGTGTGCTGGGGCATCATGTTCACCGCCTTCATGTTCGCGCTGACCCTGACCACGGTGGCTAACGTGCTGGTCACCATGGCCCTGGGGCCCTTGTTCACGGCCTTGATGGCGCGCTTCGCGCTTCGCCACAAGCTGCCCGTGCGCACCTGGGTCGCGATTGTCGTGGCGGGAGCGGGCATCGTGTGGATGTACGGCGCGCAACTGAATTTCGGGAAAGCGGCAGAAGGTGGGTCTGACGGGCTCTTGATAGGTTCATTGATCGCGCTGATCGTGCCCATCGCAGGCTCCGTGCAGTGGACGGTGGCACAACACCAGTCCCGGCGGGTTGCGACGGACAAGACTGCAGCGGAGATTGGACTGGTGCCTTCCGTGTTGATTGGTGCGATCTTGTCGTCCTTGGTCACCTTGCCCTTGACGTTGCCTTGGCAAGCTGACGTCACGGACTTGGGCTGGCTGGGTTTGCTGGGCGTGGTGCAACTGGGCATTCCCTGTGTTCTGGCGGTCTTCTGCGCGCGCGTGCTCAAGGCGGCTGAGCTGGCGCTGCTGGGCCTGCTGGAGGTGATCTTCGGCATTCTCTGGGCCTGGCTGGGCGCGGGAGAGGCCCCCGGCGCGAACGCGTTGACGGGTGGCCTGCTGGTCATCGGCGCACTGGCCGCGAACGAGGCTCTGGGTTGGGCCCAGCAGAACAAGGACAAGCGAAATGACAGCCCCCCACCTTCCATCTTGTCCTGAACTTCTGCTGGAGGTGCGCGGCGCTCTTGGCTGCATCACGCTCCATCGGCCCCGGGCGCTCAACGCGCTGTCGCTCCCCATGGTGCGCGCGCTGACCCAGACCTTGCACGTCTGGCGCGATGATCCGACCATTCAGGCCGTGGCCATCCGCGGGCAGGGCAAGGAAGGGCCCTTCGGCGCTTTCTGCGCGGGCGGTGACATCCGCTTCTTTCACGGAGCTGTCTTGCGCGGGGACGCCGAGGTGGAGGATTTCTTCACCGAAGAATACGCGCTCAACCATCTGATTCACCATTTTTCTAAGCCCTACATCGCCTTCATGGACGGTGTCGTCATGGGCGGTGGCATGGGCATTGCGCAGGGTGCTTCTCTGCGCATCGTGACGCCACGCACGAAGATGGCCATGCCCGAGACCCACATCGGACTGTTCCCTGACGTGGGTGGCGGCTGGTTCCTGGCACGCTGCCCCCAACGCGGGGGCGAATGGCTGGCGCTGACCAGCGACGCCATCGGCGCAGGCGACGCACTGGCCTTGAAACTGGCCGATGCCTGCTTTGATCCGGCTCGCCTGCAAAACGCCTGGGATGCGCTGGCTGGACTATCTGCCTTCGATGGCGACACCCTCCAGTCTTGGTGCTCGGCGTATGCAAGCGCGGCGCCGGAAGCGGCCTTGCCGCTGGACACGATCGCGCGTTGTTTTGATCAGCCCACTGTGCTGGACATCGTGCATGCCCTCGAGAAGAAAACGGGTTGCAACGAGCCTCAGGCCAGCTGGGCTGAGGCCACCCGCCAGGCGCTGCGCAGCCATTCGCCGCTGATGTTGGAGGTCACCTTGGCGCTGATTCGCCGCGGTGCCAGCATGGCCCTGGCCGATGAGCTGCGCTTGGAACGCGACATGGTGCGGCATTGCTTCAACACGCGACATCTGGGCCGGTACATGGACCAGACTGAAACCATGGAGGGCATCCGCGCCCTGGTCGTTGACAAGGACCGCGCGCCGAAGTGGAATCCCGCGCGGCTTGAGGATGTGTCACCGGAGATGGTGACGGGCTTTTTTGTATCGCCCTGGCCCGCGCACGCGCACCCTCTCAAACATTTAAGCTGAGTCGGCTTCGAGCCGGCTACCAGCGGGCGGCTGACCGCGCCGCCCATGACCGATCACAGCTGCTGGTAAACCGCCTGAGCCAGGCGCAACAACTGCTCACGGCTCAAGGTGCCAGAAAGCGCATACGCTTGCGCTCCATCGATCCAGTAGAAACTCGGCACGGGGCCATCCGCGCTGTAGCGGAATTCGACCGTCGCATCCTCCGCCAGACGGACGGGGCGCTGGCCCAGGTACAGGGTCACGCGCTCGCCACCGGCGTTCTGGTACATGAATTGGGCCCGAGCACCGTCGTCGCCGGGCAGCAGCCGTCCGCCCACCAGTTCGTATCCCAGCGCCTGCAATTGCGGCAGCTTCAAAGGTCGCCCCAGGCGTTTGGACAGCCATTGCACCAGATGCTCTTCCTGGTTTGCGGCGACCTCGACGGGATGGCGCTGCTCGGGGCTATAGACCGCGTGCGCGATCGCGGCCTGACGCACGAAATCCCGTGCCGGTGCTTGTTGGGCCAGCACAGCTGGCGAGGCTGGCAGCCACGCGGCGCGGCCGAACCAGCCAAGACTGAAGGCCAGCAACAGGGACGCGGCAAGGCCGCCCCAATGCCGCATCTGCTGCACTTGCAACTGCGCGCGCCGCACATTCTGCGCGGTACCTTGCAGTGTGGGTGGCAGTTCCTGGCTCAACAGGTCGGCGTGCAAGCCGCGCAGCGCCACGTGTTGCCGCTGCCAGGCTGTCCACCGCGCATGCGCGGTGGGCTGATGGGCCAAACGGGCCAGCAGAGCCGTGTGCTCATGCGGTTTGAGCCGCCCGTCGATCAAGGCGTTCAGCTCGTCGTCCGTGACAGGAAGGTCTTGGGGTGCGTCCATGGTGATCGTGATGCGCTGACGTGATGCGTCTACTTGAGCCGGCGCAGCGTGCCATGCCCCGCGACGGCCGAGCCAGAAGTGGATGTAGTGGGGCGAGGGGAGACTTCCATCAACTCCTGCATACGGCTGCGCGCCCGAGACAGGCGAGACATCACCGTGCCGACCGGCACCCCGGTGATCCGAGCTGTCTCCGAATACGTCATGCCCTCCAGCGTGACGAGCAGCAGCGTCACGCGCTGCTCGTGCGGCAACTGCAGCAGGCAACGCTGCAAGTCCAGGGCCTCGTCGCCGCCGCCCGTGGGCGCGGCGGGCTCCTGCTCGACCGCGTCCAGTTCCAATGGCGCTGGCCCCTGACGCAAACGCTGGCGGACCTGGCTGATGTAGAGGTTGTGCATGAGCGTGAACAGCCAGGCCCGCAAGTCGGAGCCCGCCAACCAGAGCCGCCACTTGACGCAGGCGCGCTCCAGCGCGTCCTGCACCAGATCGTCCGCGGCCCACGAGTCACCCGTGAGCGCGCGGGCGTAGCGCCGCATGGCCGGAATCTGCTCCGTCAACAGTCGGCGGTCCATGGCTTACACGGGGGACTGTTGGAGGTCACCACGCCGCGCTCAGGGGCGGGCGAGCTTCCAGACGTTGTTGAAACCATCGCCCGTGCGGTCACCCGGCTTGCTGTCCTTGACCCAAAAATACAAGGGCTTGCCCTTGTAGGCCCATTGCTTCTTGCCGTCGTCGCGGGTGATCACGCTGTAGTCGCCAGTGCCCTTGTCCATGTCGTTGGCCATCAAGGGGGGCCAATTGGTGGCGCAGGGCCCGTTGCAGACCGATTTGCCGCTGCCCATGGCGTCACGGTCGAAGGTGTAGAGGCTCATGCCATTGGGGCCGACCAAGGCACCATCGTTGACCTGGGCTGGCGTGGCGGCCATGGCTGCACAGCCAGCCAGCACAACGGCCAGGAAAAGAGCCGAAGGAGCACGGAAAAGGGATTTCATGGGGTCTCCAAAAAATGGCACAACAGCGTGCCTACCTGGATGAACGCCCTGGCCGGACCGTTTATTCCGTGAACCTGAAAAAAAACTCAGCGACTGCGCTGTTTCAGGGCCCGCTCTACCTCGCGCTTGCCTTCGCGCTCCTTGATGGTGTCTCGCTTGTCGTGCTCGGCCTTGCCCTTGGCCAGAGCGACCTCTGCTTTCACCTTGCCATTTTTCCAATGCAGGTTAAGGGGGACCAGGGTATGGCCTTTTTGCTCGACCTTGCCAATCAGACGGCGGATTTCGTCCTTGTGCAACAACAGCTTCTTGGTGCGCACCGCGTCGGGCCGGACATGCGTCGAAGCAGTTTTCAGCGGGTTGATCTGGCAACCGATCAGGAACAGCTCACCCTCCCGGATGACCACGTAACCATCCGTCAACTGCACCTTGCCCTCGCGCACGGCCTTGACCTCCCAGCCTTCGAGCACCATGCCGGCCTCGAAACGCTCCTCGATGTGGTAATTGAAGAGCGCCTTCTTGTTGTCGGCGATGCGGGCGGGGAGAGCGGTTTTCGCTGTTTTTTTCTTGTCGGTGGACATGCGTCTGTATGTGGGGCCTTCCGCGCAAAATTACAATCACGCGGCGGATCAGAAAGTAACCCCGCATTCTATGAAAACCGTGAAGAAGTCCGTCCTGATCTGGTTCAGCCCGCAGCAGATGTTCGATCTGGTCACGCGCGTGGCGGACTACCCGCAGTTTCTGCCCTGGTGCGACCGCGCCCGAGTGATCGAGTCGCGTCCCGATGGACTGACGGCCGAAGTCGGCATCGCCTTCAGCGGCCTGCATCAGGCCTTCACCACACGCAACACCCATCAAAGCGGCCCAGAAGGCAACAGCGTGCACATGACCTTGGTCGATGGCCCGTTTTCCCAGCTCGACGGACACTGGACCTTCACACCCGTGGGTGGCAGCGACGCGCATTGCAAGGTGGAATTGACGCTGGAGTACGGTTTCGCCAATGCCCTGCTGGGCAAACTGGTCGGCCCCGTGTTCGACAAGATTGCCGGCACCTTGGTCGACGCTTTCGTCAAGCGGGCCGAGCAGGTCTACGGCACGGCGTGAGGCAGGCGAACTGCGCTCCCGCATGAACACAACCATGCCCCAAAGCCAAGGGCCAACCCAAGGTCTCGCGCAAGATCACGTGCAGCCCCCAACGACCATCACCGTGGTCGTGGCCCATGCCCATGCACCGCGAAAGGTGCGCGAACAGCTCTTGAGCTTGCCCATCGGCGCCACCGTGGCGCAAGCCGTGGCCGCCTGCGATTGGCCCGAGTTCCCCGCGCACGACCTCGCCGCCCTGGCCACCAGCGGGGTGCTGGGCCTTTGGGGCCGCAAGACCACGCCCGAGCAGGTGTTGCGCGAGGGTGATCGAGTCGAGTTGTACCGCCCCCTGCGGGTGGACCCCAAAGTAGCGCGGCGCGAGCGCTTCGCCAGCCAAGGCAGCAAACGCGCCGGTCTTTTCGCGCAACGAAGGGCTGGTGCCAAAGCCGGTTATTAGGTTGAGGAACGCTGTGGCGGAACACCGCAGCGGTGGCGCACGAAGGGTTGCCCCGGGGCAACGCAGGCGCTTCTTGACCCACGCGCAGGCTCCCAAAGAACGCGCGGGTACAATGCTGTTTTTGGAGCCCTAGAACATGCGCCTTCTCGGTAAAGCGCTCACCTTCGACGACGTGTTGTTGGTGCCAGCGTACTCCCAGGTCCTGCCCAAGGACACTTCTCTCTCCACCCGCTTCTCCCGCAACATTGCCTTGAACCTGCCCCTGGTCTCCGCGGCCATGGACACGGTCACCGAGGCCCGCCTGGCGATTGCCATCGCCCAGGAAGGCGGCATGGGCATCATCCACAAGAACCTGACCGCTGCCGAGCAGGCCGCCCAGGTGGCCAAGGTCAAGCGTTACGAATCCGGCGTGCTGCGCGACCCGGTCGTGATCAACCCCAATGCCACGGTGCGCCAGGTCATGCAGTTGTCGGACCAATTGGGCGTGTCTGGCTTCCCAGTCGTGGACAACGGCAAGGTGGTCGGCATCGTGACGGGGCGCGATCTGCGCTTCGAAACCCGCTATGACCTGCCGGTGCGCGAAATCATGACACCGCGCGAGCGCCTGGTGACCATGCCCGACGGCACCACGCCGAGCGAGGCCAAGGCCCTGCTGAACAAGCACAAGCTGGAGCGTTTGCTGCTGGTCAACGACGCCTTCGAGCTCAAGGGCCTGATCACCGTCAAGGACATCACCAAGCAGCTCAACTTCCCCAACGCCGCGCGTGACGCGGCCGGACGCCTGAGGGTGGGTGCAGCGGTCGGAGTGGGCGAGGGCACGGAAGAACGCGTGGAAGCGCTGGTGAAAGCCGGAGTGGACGCCATCGTGGTGGACACGGCCCATGGTCACAGCAAGGGCGTGATCGACCGCGTGCGCTGGGTCAAGCAGAACTACCCGCAGGTGGACGTGGTCGGCGGCAACATCGCCACCGGTGCCGCCGCGCGCGCGCTGGTCGACGTGGGTGCGGACGCGGTCAAGGTCGGCATCGGCCCTGGTTCGATTTGCACCACGCGCATCGTGGCTGGCGTCGGCGTGCCCCAGGTCATGGCCATCGATGGCGTGGCCACGGCGCTGCAAGGCACGGACGTTCCGCTGATCGCCGACGGTGGCATCCGTTACAGCGGTGACATCGCCAAAGCGATTGCTGCCGGCGCGTCCACGGTCATGATGGGCAGCATGTTCGCTGGCACGGAAGAAGCGCCGGGCGAAGTCATCCTGTACGAAGGCCGCAGCTACAAGAGCTACCGCGGCATGGGCAGCATTGGTGCCATGCAACAGGGCAGCGCCGACCGCTACTTCCAGGAATCGACCGCCGGCAACCCGCAGGCCGACAAGCTGGTGCCCGAAGGCATTGAAGGCCGCGTGCCCTACAAGGGTTCGGTGGTCGCCATCCTGTTCCAGATGGCCGGCGGCGTGCGCGCGAGCATGGGCTACTGCGGCTGCGCCACGATAGAAGAGATGAAGAGCAAGGCCGAGTTCGTGGAGATCACCAGCGCGGGCATGCGCGAAAGCCATGTGCACGACGTGCAGATCACCAAGGAAGCACCGAACTATCGGGCGAATTAAGACGCCCTGAGACACCAGGCCCGAACCCCATCATGGTGTTCGGGCTTTCTGTTTTGAAAGTCATTTCAGTTCCAGCACCATGCAGCACCAAAAAATCCTCATCCTCGATTTCGGCTCCCAGGTCACGCAGCTCATCGCCCGGCGCGTGCGCGAGGCACACGTTTATTCCGAAGTCCACCCGTGCGACGTGACGGACGCGTGGATCCGCGACTACGCCAAGGACGGCACGCTCAAGGGCGTGATCCTGTCCGGCAGCCACGCCAGCGTCTACGAGGAAACCACGGACAAGGCCCCGCAGGCGGTGTTCGAACTGGGCGTGCCGGTGCTGGGCATCTGCTACGGCATGCAAGCCATGGCCCACCAGTTGGGCGGCAAGGTGGAAGGCGGGCACAAGCGCGAGTTCGGTACCGCCGATGTCCGAGCGCACGGGCATACCCAGCTCTTCAATGGCATCCAGGACTACGCCACGCCCGAGGGCCACGGCATGCTCAAGGTCTGGATGAGCCACGGCGACAAGGTGACGGAACTGCCGCCCGGCTTCAAGCTCATGGCCTCCACGCCCTCCTGCCCGATCGCGGGCATGGCCGACGAGCAGCGCGGCTTCTATGCCGTGCAGTTCCATCCGGAAGTCACGCATACGCTGCAGGGCAGGGCGATCCTGGAGCGCTTCGTGCTCGACATCTGCAAGACCCGGCCCGACTGGGCGATGGACGGCCACATCGACGAAGCCGTGGGAGCCATCAAGCGCCAAGTGGGCGACGAGGAGGTCATCCTGGGTCTCTCGGGTGGCGTGGACTCCTCCGTGGCGGCCGCGTTGATCCACCGCGCCATCGGTGACCAGTTGACCTGCGTGTTCGTGGACCACGGGCTGCTGCGCCTGAATGAAGGCGACATGGTGATGGACATGTTCGCGGGCAAACTGCATGCCAAGGTCGTGCGCGTGGACGCCAGTGCGCTGTTCCTGCGCGAACTCGCAGGCGTGAGTGACCCCGAGCAGAAGCGCAAGATCATCGGCCGCCTGTTCGTGGACGTGTTCAAGGCCGAGGCGGAGAAGCTCAAGGCCGCACGTCCGGGCTCGAAGGGCGCGACCTTCTTGGCCCAGGGCACCATCTACCCCGACGTCATTGAATCGGGCGGCGCCAAGAGCAAGAAGGCCGTGACCATCAAGAGCCACCACAACGTCGGCGGCCTGCCCGAGCAACTGGGCCTCAAGCTGCTGGAACCGCTGCGCGACCTGTTCAAGGACGAAGTGCGCGAACTCGGCGTGGCCTTGGGCCTGCCGCACGACATGGTCTACCGTCACCCCTTCCCAGGTCCCGGCTTGGGCGTGCGCATCCTCGGCGAAGTGAAGAAAGAGTACGCGGACCTGCTGCGCCGTGCCGACGCCATCTTCATCGAGGAACTGCGCAACTTCACCTGCCAAGAGGGTGGCGCGAATTTCGGCAAGACTTGGTACGAGCTGACCAGCCAGGCGTTCACCGTCTTCCTGCCGGTCAAGAGCGTGGGCGTGATGGGCGACGGCCGCACCTACGACTACGTCGTGGCCCTGCGCGCCGTGCAGACCAGCGACTTCATGACCGCCGACTGGGCCGAGCTGCCCTACGCTTTGCTCAAGAAGGTCAGCAGCCGCATCATCAACGAGGTGCGCGGCATCAACCGCGTGACCTACGACGTGAGCAGCAAGCCGCCGGCGACGATTGAGTGGGAGTGATTGAAACAGTCCAAACCATGGCTTGGTGACGCCAAGGGCTTGTTCCTGTTCGCTGGAACCGCGGTGGAAATGGTTTTGGTGATGGATTCGGTCATGCTGGGTCTTTGATCCGGATTTCCGCCACCAGTCCGCCACCTTCACGCTCGGCCAGGGCCAACTCTGCCCGGCAGTGCACGAGCAGGCGCTGAACGATGGCCAACCCCAGGCCGCTACCACCGGTCGCCATGTTGCGCGACCTTTCGATGCGGTAGAAGGGCTGCATCACCTTGTCCCGCTCTTCGACAGGAATGCCAGGCCCACGGTCCATCACCCGCACCATGGTCTGCTCGTTCGCATGGTGAAGGATGACTTCGGCTTCGCCGCCGAACTTGATCGCGTTGTCGATCAGGTTGCCGAGGGCACGTCGCAGCGCCTGAGGCCGGATCATCACCGTGCGGGGCAAGCCACCGAGCCAGCGCACGGGCTGCGAGGCGTCCTCGTAGTCCGCCACGACGCTCTCCAGCAGAGCCACGATGTCTGTTGGCAGCTCGGGCTCGTGGACAGGATGTGCACTTCGCGCATACGTCAGGCCTTGTTCGACAAGGTGCTGCATTTGCCCCAGATCCGCTTGCAGTTTCTCGCGCATGGCTGCATCGGCCAGGATTTCGAGACGCAAGCGCATGCGCGTGATGGGGGTCTGCAGATCGTGTGAGATCGCCGCCAGCATCTGGGTGCGCTCAAACAGGCTTTCGTCGATGCGTTCGCGCATGTGATTAAAAGCAGATGCAGCCTGAACCGCTTCGCTTGGCCCCGTCTCGGGCAACGGCGTTGTGGGCAGACCGGGTGCTAGCGCGGTGGCGGCCTGCGCCAACCTGGACAGCGGTCGTGTGGCCTGCCTCACGGCGACAGCGCAGACACCGGCCAGCAGAACGAGTTGCACCGTGAGCACGCCGATCACCCAGGGGGAGATGCGCAGGCGAGGCTCGGCGAGATCCACAACCATCGGCGTGCCGTCCCGCAGCTGCAAGTGCAGGCGCGTCGCGACGCCTTCCAATGGTGCGTCGAGTGCCTGCACCGGCTGAGCCAGGGCCTGCGACAGCACCTGCGTGATCTGCGCCGCCAACGGTGAAGCGCTGGCCTCCCCACTGATTGGACCGACTTGCAGTGAAAGCTGGTAGTTGGCTCGCTGCAGCCGGGGCAGCCATTCTGCCCGTTCAGAGGCCGGAAGCCGGTCCAGCATGGCCACCGAACTGGCCACGTCTGCCGCCAAATATGACACCATCATGCGGCGCATCACCTGGCCGCGTTCAGCAAACGCGAGCGCGAAGGTGAGCGCATGAGCCAGCAGCAGCCCCCCCAACAAGATCAGCATCAACCGGCCAAACAGCGTGCGTGGCCAGTTCATGTGCGATCCTCAGCTTCAATGGCCATGCAGAACACATAGCCTTCGTTGCGCACCGTCTTGATGTAGCGCGCGTCCCGGGGTCCATCCCCTAGGCGCTGTCGCACTCGGCTGATCAGCAGGTCAATGGAGCGGTCGAACACGTCGGCGTCCCGCCCCTGGGTGAGTTGCAGCAGTTGCTCGCGGCTAAGAATATGGTGTGGATGCTGAAGCAGCACGCGCAGCAGCCGGTATTCCGCCGCCGACAACGACACCACCGTGCCCGCGTGGTCCACCAGGTGCCGAGCCAAGGTGTCGAGTGTCCAGGCGCCAAAGCGCAACCGGGCCCGCGGCGTCTCGGCGGCAACGGCGGGCGGCAGCATGCGCGTGCGGCGCAACACCGATTGAATACGGGCCAGCAGCTCACGCGCCGCGAAGGGTTTGGAGAGGTAGTCATCGGCCCCGAGTTCGAGCCCGAGGATGCGGTCAGCCTCCTCCGAGCGCGCACTCAGCATCACGATCGGCAGTGTGGGCTGGCCAGGAGCACGGAGTTCTCGGCACAGGCTGATGCCGTCCTCGCCCGACAACATCAGGTCCAGCACCAGCAGGTCCACAGGTTCGCGCGCCAGTACACGACGCATTTCTCGGCCATCGGCAACGCCGGTGGCTTTCAGTCCCTGGCGCGCCAGGTAGCCGGTGAGCAAGTCGCGAATCTCGGGGTCGTCATCGACGATAAGGATGTGATCCTGCTTTTCCATGCCAAGTTTGTACACGAAGAAGCTTGAGTCGCATCCGTCAGCGCCGAAGCCCGGCCCCCTTGTTTTGTATCTCAGTTTGTCTGCAGGCGCCGCTGAACATCTGAGCGAACAAATCCCCCTGGATCCGATAAATCCAGGACAAGTTGAGACGGCTCAATACAGGCATCCCATTTCAAGGAGCCTGCATGAAGATGCCTTTAATTTGTACCGCGATGGCCACAGCAACCACCGTTGCCCTGGGTGCCTTGGCCGCCCACGCGCAGCCACAACAGCCGCCAGCCCAACTCGGGCGCTGGATCACGGAATCCGGCAACCTCGAGGTCGATATCGCCGTCTGCGGTGATGCCCTGTGCGGCACGGTGACCCGGGTGATGGCCAACCGCTCGATGAGCGCACCAGGCCAGGAGATGGAAGCCGCCGACAAGCGACCCGCTTTGGGTATGCAGATCCTGTCCGGCTTGCGCGTCACCGGCGACGGGACGCTCACGGGAGCCATCTACAACCGCGAGAATGCCAAGACCTACAGCGTGCAGCTGACCATGGACGGAACGCAGCAGATGCTCGTGCGGCCTTACGTGGGAATACCGCTGTTCGGAAAGACGCAGCTTTGGCTGCGCGCGCCTTCCACCACGACGGATGTGGAGGGCAAGCCATGATCGACGTCGCTTTGGCCCAACCGGGTCTGGCGTTTGCCGCTGGCCTGCTCACGGTGGCGGCACCTTGTGTGCTGCCACTGTTGCCGGTGGTGCTGGGTGCGACGGCAGCCGGTGGCCCCGGCGCGCGGCCAGTATTCATCGCCGCTGGCTTCGCGCTCTCGTTCACGTTGCTGGCATTGGTGTTCGGCTCCGTGCAGCACCTGCTGGGACTGGAACAACAGACCGTGCGCGATGTTGCCGCCAGCCTGCTCGTCGTCTTTGGCCTGTGCATGGTGTGGCCAGGCGCCTTTCAGCGCCTGAGCCTGTTGGCGAGTGGTGTGCTCAACCGTGTCAGCCACCTGGGCGACCGGGCCGGCCCAGGATGGGCCGGGGGAATTCTCGTGGGCGTGTCGCTGGGTGCCATCTGGACGCCTTGTGCCGGGCCGGTACTGGCGACCATCCTCGCCTTGGTGGCCACGCAATCGAACTGGGGCGCATCGGCAGGCCTGCTAGCACTGTATGCGCTGGGAGCCGCCTTGCCCATGCTGGCCATTGCCTATGGCGGGCAATGGGCCCTGGCCAAAGTGCGTGCCCTGGCCGGCCACACCCACCGGCTGCAACAGGCGATGGGCATCGTGGTCGCCGCGGTGGGCTTGCTCACGCTGTTGCAGTACGACACGCTGGTCACGCTCTGGCTGTCTGACTTTTTTCCGAATCTGCCCCCTGCACTGTCGGGAGGACTCTGACCATGCATCACACCGATTGCAAGCTCGACCGCCGTAGCTTCATGGCCTTGTTGGCGAGCCTGTCGGGCGCGGCCTCCGCCGCTCCTGACGGTCTGCATGACTGGGGATTGGCGCCCGACTTCCAGGGCATCCAGCAATGGTTCAATTCGCCAGCGCTGTCGCTGACTGCTCTGAAAGGGCAAGTGGTGCTCGTGGACTTCTGGACCCATGCGTGCATCAACTGCCTGCGCACCTTGCCCCACGTGAATCGGTGGGCCGAAACCTATCGCGGCCAGGGGCTGGTGGTGGTGGGGGTACACACGCCGGAGTTCTCATTCGAAAGGTCGGCATCGAACGTTCAGGCAGCGATCAAACGGCACGGCGTGAAGCACCCCGTGGCCATGGACAACGGTTACGCCACATGGAAGGCCTACGAGAACCGCTACTGGCCCGCGCACTACCTCGTCGACGGACGGGGCCGCATCCGCTACCGACACTTCGGCGAAGGCGAATACGCCCGCACTGAAGCGGCCATCCGAACGCTGCTCGCACGGCCTGGCCGTGCCTGAGGCCCGACTTACCCGCATGATCCATGCACATGAAACTCCGCACGACCTGCACCGCCCACGTGGCATCGGCCAACGTGCTGCAGTACATCTGCGGAATGCCGCCCCGCTAATATCCCCCCATGGCGACGCTGCACCGTCCTCCCATTTCCGCGCTGCGCGCCCTGGTGGACACCGTCTGGGCGCATGAGCAGCAACCAGACTCGGGCGCGACATCGTCACCCGGCGCACGCGAGCATGTGCTGCCCACCGGGGCCACGCACATCGCGCTGCGCATCGACGGTCCGCCCCTGCACATCTTCAAGCACGTTGCTGATTTGCACGGCGAGCGCCTGGGCCATGCCGTGGAGGGAGGCGCCCGCACGGTGTACCACCTGCGCGATGTGTCGCAGCCCTCGGTGTCGGTGGGCGCGATGCTCCGGCCCGGCGCGGCCAGTGTGCTGCTGGGTGTGCCGGAGTCCGCGCTGGCCGGACGGCACACGCCACTGGATCAGATCCTGCACTCGGGCGAGGTGGGGGCCTTGTTCGAGCGGCTAAGGGCCTGTCGCGACGGGGCAGGGCGGCTGGCCTGGTTCGAGCACTGGTTGCTGGCACGGGCGCAGGGCCGGCCTGCGGCCTTGCATCCGGCGTTGATCCAGGTGCTACAAAGCCCCGGGCGTCCCGAGCAGCGCGTGCGTGACCTGGTGCGCGCCAGCGGCCTCAGCCATCGCCATTGCATCGCGCTGTTTCGCCAGGCCACCGGGCTGGCGCCCCGCGAGTGGCTGGCTCTGCAGCGTTTCAATCAGGTGCTGACGCTGGCCGCCCGGCCGTCGGAAACCTGGTCCGGCATCGCCGCAGCCACTGGCTATGCAGACCAGGCGCATCTGGCAAATAGCTTCCGGGACATCACGGGCCTGACGCCCAGCGCGTGGCGGCGCCAGGCTGATCTGGCCACGCCGCGCCATGTGCCGTACCAAGCGCAGTCACCGGAACAGCCTCACCGTTGAATTCACAGGAGGTCAATTTCCTGCAAGACGCGCAGGCCCGCCCACGCCAAAATGCCGCATCACCGACCAGGAGTTGCCATGACCGTCCACGAGCTGTACGCCTACCTGTGCGTGCGCGATGCGCGCGCCGCGATCGATTTCTACACCCGTGCCTTCGGCGCGCGCGAGCTGTTCCGCCTGACCGAGCCTTCCGGCCGTGTGGGCCATGTCGAAATGGATTTCGGTGGCCACACTTTGATGATCTCGGAGGAGTACCCGGAACTGGGCGTGCGCAGCCCAGAGGGCCTGGGCGCCTCGCCGGTCACGCTGCACCTGCATGTGGAAAATGCAGACGCTTTGATCTCGCGCGTGGTGGCGACCGGGGGCACGCTGGATCGCGCGCCGCAGGACCATTTCTACGGCGAGCGTTCTGGCACCGTGCGTGACCCATTTGGCCACCGTTGGCTGATCGGGCACGCGATCGAAACCGTCACTCCCGAGGAGATGCAGCGCCGTTACACCGCGCTGTTCAGCGCTTCATTGGATAGCCCAAGCAGCTGACGGGGCCTTGAAAAGATAAGTTCAACAAACCCGCACGCAGGCCTGATACCGTGTACCATGGGTTCGTTGAAATGTGCAAGACCATCACTGCATCGGTCTTTATTCGCTTCACCGGATTCTTCCGGTGGCTGTGTCGAACCTCCCTTGATGATTTTCTTGGCGTCTCTTCACTGGGCGCGCTTTTGCGCCTGGAAACTTCGAAAGGAAATCACCATGACGACACAAACCGGAACCGTGAAATGGTTCAACGAAGGCAAGGGCTTTGGTTTCATCGCCCCCGACCAGGGTGGCAAGGACCTCTTTGCCCACTTCCGCGAAATCCAGGGTGGCGGATTCAAGACCCTGACTGAAAACCAACATGTGCAGTACGAGGTCACCGAGGGCGCCAAAGGCCCGCAAGCCTCCAACATTCGTGCGGTGAGCTGAGGCGCCTTGGGCCCGAGGGCCCAGGCACACAGCTTGCACGGAGCTCCCGAAGCGCGGCTTGTCCGCGCTTTCTTTTTTGGAAGGCAGCATTGCAATGAAGAATCTGCAGGAGGCCACCGAGCGCATCTGCGAGCTCAAAGGCAGTCTGGTCGCCCTGGATGCTTTGCTTCCCGCGCTCCTGGAAACTTTGCCATCGAGTGCTCATACCGCCTTGGCGCGCTCGTTCGAAGCGCATGCCGAGGCGGCGCGGACGGTCATGCTGAACACCACCCTATCGGACCACGTGATGGCCGCGTTCGAGCGCGACATCGCCAGGACGCGGGCCGTGCTGGCGGGCACGGCACCGCCGCAGTCCGCGCTGGAGCAGCGCCACGCGATCGAGGAGGTGCTGCTGACCACGACGCACATCCGAACCTACACCGGCTCGCATCTCTCGACAGGCGCAAGCGGATTTTTCTTTCGCCGTGACGAGCGCTTGTTCCTGGTGACGAACCGGCATGTTTTCATCGATGAACCGAGTGGCCATCTACCAGATCGCATCGAGATCGAGCTGCATACCGATGCCAGTGATCTGACGCAGTACGCGACGTTCTCGATACCGCTCTATGGCAGCGGTTTGGCGCTGTGGCGGCAAGCTGCGGACACGGCCGGCCCGGTGGATGTCGCCATCATCGAGATCCATGCCTGCCGCTTGCCCGCAGGCACGGTGTTGCAGGCGTTTGAGCCATCGAATCTTTCCTCCCAAGGCGAGGACGCGGCGATTGGGGACACGCTGATGATCATCGGTTACCCGCTGGGATTCCATGACACAGTGCATCACCTCGCCGTGGCTCGTAGCGCATCGATTGCATCGGCATATGGCGTGCGCTTCCAACGGCAGGGTTATTTCCTGACCGACGCCCGGACCCACCGCGGCAGCAGCGGAGCACCCGTGCTGCGCCGCAGGAACGGCGAGGGCGGCAGCGCATCGCTGGCGACCTGGCAGTTGCTCGGGGTGCATTCCACACGCATGGACATGCGCACGCGTGATCGGGTCGAAGACGAGTCGCTGGGACTCAATTGCGCCTGGTACACGGATGTGCTGATGGCATTGACCCAGCCGACGTGATTGATGTGGTTTGAACTTGAACGCATGGCCATGGCATCTTGAAGGGGCTCGGACACCCGATGTGCTGCTGGTCGCCGCCCCACCGGGGCAACGCCTGTGGGAGCTACCGACGGCAGGGCGATCCAATCAGGATCCATCTGTCTAGAATGCGTGCACTCAAACAAAGGATTCCGTGATGGCATTGCGTGACTATCTGGGTGAGCAAATTTTGGGTGTGCTGGCTTCGTACCAGGCAGCCGGCATCGTGCACCACATCTGTGTGGTCTACCCCCGCCGCGACAACCAACTGCAGCTCTTCATTCCCAAGGGCCATGCGCTCGCGGAGGGCTCTTTGGTCACGCTACACCTGGACAACCGGACCGGGGTGGACGAACTGGACGCCGAACTGCGCGTTTACCGGACTTCCTACAAGGGCCGGGTGCAGGCGGTGGACGAGAACTGGGCCACGGTGACGCCGGTCGAGTTCAGTCTGATCCATGGCACCCGGGTGGTCGAATCGCAGCGCGAGCCAGGCTACGAATTTCCCGCCGATCCGCGCCCGGCGCGCGCGCTGGCCGCCTCGCCACTGGCGCGCATTCCGGTGCCCGAGGAAAAGGACCATCACAACAAGATCGGCGTGCTGACCACCTTGAGCCCCGCGCAGCCGCACACCACCGTGATGGCCTTCCTCTCATCGGAAGACGATGACGTGTTCATCATCACGCGGCCTGGCACCTTCAAATCACAGGTGCTGAAGCGGGAGTCGCGCTGCTTCTTCACCATCGACGAACGCGCCAAGTTCACCTTCGACCAGTCCATCCACTGGAACTACACCATCCTGGAAATGAAGGCCTACCTCGTGCCGCGCACGGCGCCCGAGTACGAACCACTGCGTGCGCAGTTCATCCTGAAGAACCCGTGGGAAGCGGCCTTCTTCCTGGAAACCGATATCGAGATGTTCCACCTGCGGCATCAGGCCGTGGTCTGCGTGGGTGAAGCGCGCTGAGCACGTGACGATCGGATCAGCGCGCAGCGGTTCGGCAAGGCGGCGCTGCACCGCGACGGTGCGGGTGGCTTGTGATTCAAGCGGTTCGGAGGGCCTCCATCACCCCTACGGCCGCCATGAACAGCTCGGGTGCCAGCGTGGTCTCGGGTGAATTCAGCAGGGCTGGCAGGCCATTCATGGGAGGCGCGGTCGATGAGGGAGACGCTGTCGGCGCAGCCAGAGCTTCGTTGGCGTGAAGTTGCGGTGCTCCCGCCCGCACTTGGTAACGCAGCAATCGCAGGCCCGCCTCGGCGAGAGCCGCGCTGACCGCAGGGCGCAACTGCAGCAAGGCCGCCACGGCATCTGGCTGATCCGCGTGGAGGTCCAGAGTCACGTTCTGCTCGTCCACCCGCACATCCATCCACAGCAGCCCATGCACGGGATGCAAAAAGCACAGGCGCAACATGCGCGCGCGGTTCGCGGGGCGGGGCGACGGCTCACCGTCTTGCTGGTCATCGTCCCGGGGCAACACCCAGAAAGTCAGGGGCAAGGTGTTGTTCCAAGCGTAGGCATGGAACATCCAGAACTGCGGCAACAAGGGCGCGGGGTGTTGTTGCGAGAGCGTTGCGCCCAGCGAGGGTGTATTCAGCGCCACATCCTGCCGCGCTTCATCCGCGGTCATGGCCTGCAGCAGGGCCAGCGACAGGGCCGTGGCGCCCGCATCGCCGGGCAAGGCGTTAGGGCGCAAGGGGATCGTGGGCGTTGAGGCCTGGCCTGGGGCCTGCCGCAGGCGCGCCAGCACCAGTTCGCGCCAGGCCTGCGCCAACACCAGAACGTCATTCGGACTCCCTTGCCCCTGAAAGAAGCGCTGAGCCAGCAGCTGGGCCAAGTCAGGCGCTGTGGAGGAAGAGCCTGCCGCCCCGTCCTGCGTCGAAGCCTGTGCTTGCGCGAAAGCAAGGCGGGCGGCCGTTTCGGTGGAAGACGCCGGTGTCAACGACGTCGGCACCGAGAGCAAGGTACTGCCGCCCTGGAGGGTCAATTGGAATGCCGATTCGGAGGCACCGGCAGGCACTTGAACTTGCAGGGTCTGCCCAATCGACAGACTCATGCCCGCGGCGGCATTGGTCGCGGCACCCAATTGGAACAGACGCCCGTCGGTGCTGCGGGCATGGAACACCTGGTTCGCACCCATGCCATCGCGGCTCTCGATGCGCAGTGTCAGCACCTCGCCTGAACGCGAGGCGGTGTTGGCCGCGGTCGCACCGCTGTGGGCGCGTGGCAGGGGCAGTGCAGGGCCGCCGGTGGAAATGCGGTCAGTGGCCATGGGGTTCGGGATGAGGGACGGTGGACACAAGGAGGGGCATGGAGCCTCGGCGTGTTTGAGTTCAGCCGGTCCAGTGCTCCTGGCGGTGGATGACATAGGGCGGCAGTGCATAGTCGCCTGCCAGCGGCGCTTCTTGACCCAGCAACCCCTTGCGCTCGATTCGATGCAGGTCGGTCTGAGCCTGGACTGCGGCGGCATACGCCGCGACGACTTGATCCGCCACCTGGAGCACTTGCGGCTCGTGGACGGGCGTATTGGCCTTGCCGCGAATCTGCACCATGTGCCAAACGCCATCGTGCCCACGCTGCACTTCCAAGGTCGCGACACGTCGACCCTGCGGGCTGCCCTGACGCAGTGAAAACACGCGCGTGCCGCCGCTCGCGCAGGCGTTGGCATAGCTGCCGATGCAATGGCGCTGCTCCAAACCTTCCTCGGCCAGCAGGTAACCGCAGTCCAACTCCACCGCCACGTAGGCGCCGCTCTGGTAGTGGGGCAGAAGGGAGGGCCAGCGCAGGTCCTTGGCGGGGTCCACTTCGATCAGCAGGGCGCGGTGCCAGGCGTCCGAGCGGCGGCACAAAGACGCCCAGGTCGCGCCCTTGAGCACGTTGGTGTGCGCGTAAACGAAATCGGAAACATCCTGCGCTTCGTGGGCCAGGTTGGCTTCCTGTTCGAGCGACAGTCGGGCTCGCACCAGGGCGCGCAGAAAGATGCGCGCGTTCTCCTCGCGCATGGCCTCAGGTCGGCCGCGCGTGCGGTCCAGGATGCGCTCCACCCCGCGCAAGGCGGGCTGGCAGCGGGCGATGGTCAGCGGCTCGTGCTGCAGGCTGCCGGCAAGCAAGTTGATGAAGTGCGTGAAGCCGCGCAGGATGCGCGCGGAAGGCGGAAAAAACTGCAAGATGGCGCGCAGGACCGCATTGTCCTGCTTGATCAGGAAACGCCAGCCTTGCACGCTCATGCCCCCCTCCAGAAAACAGGCGCGCAGCGCATCGAAGAAGGCTGGTCCGTCTTCCGGATGCAGGGCCAGGTTCAGGCCGGTGTGCGGGTTCAGCCCCAAGGCCAGCAGCGGCAGGCCGCCGGTTTCGACACTGACCCCGGCTTCGTTCCGGGCTTCACTGGCGAAAGGCAGGCTGGGCAGATGCGCCGCGACCCGCGCCATCTGACCCAGGCTGGCGCTGGGGCCGTGGATCGCCAGGGTCAACGCCAGCGCCTCGGGCGCCAGCGCTTCGCGCAGCCAGGCACCGCAGTGCGGGTCGTTCAACCGCAACTCGCTGACCTGCCGCACCGTGGCCTGCAGGCCCGCGCGCTCCAGCAACAAGCGGGCGTGCCCCGCCGTAAGATGCAGGCGGGCCAGCCAGGCGTCTTCACCCACGCTTGACGTGATTGCGCCCATGGCCGGGAATGGGGGCGACAGGTAACTGCGCACCGGCTCACGCAAGGGCAGCCAGGGATCGATGCCGTCGGAATAGAAATTCTGGTGCAGCAAGCCTTGCAGGGCCGACACATCGTGGGCCGTGAGCTTGCGCGCATGTGCCAGCGGCACGGTGCAACAGGGCACTGCCAGCTCGCTGCCCATGTCGCGCCACGCGAATCGGGCATGGCGATTGATGTAAATCTGCAGCTCGCCCGCGCCGCGATCCGCGTCAAGGTCGAGCAGAAATCCCCAGGGTACATCCGCACAGGCGTCAATGCTGGCAGCCGGCATGTAGGGGAAACCGGCATGCCAGCCTTCAAGTTCGGGAAACGCCGCGAAAGCTTCGGCCCAGGTCGGTGGCTGGCAACTCTCGCCCAAGTGATCCTCGAAGAAGGCCAGCAAGATGGCACGCTCTTTCTCTTCAAGCTCGGTGGTGTAGCGCCCTTGGGTGACATCCACGGTTTTGAGAATGGCGGCATAGGCGTGCAGGCGTGGGTCGCTGACGCTACGCAACCAAGCAAGCAAATTCGTCAGCACGCTCTCGCAACCGCGCTCGCCATGCAGGCGCAGCAGTTTTTTCTCACCGCCAACCCGAAAGCCCACCAAAGCGCCACTCATGCGCTACATTCTGCCCGCATGTACCTGCCGCCGCAATTCAGATCCGAGGACCGGTCGCTCGCGCTGGCGCTGATGCGCGAGCATCCCTTCGCCAGCCTGATCAGCACTGACGACGAGGGGTTGCCTTACGTGACCCATCTGCCACTGCACGTGGTAGATGATGACCAGGCCGAAGGGGCTGGACTGTGCCTGTTGGGGCATGTGGCCAAGCCCAATCCGCACTGGCGGTATCTGCAAACTCGCCCTCGGGCGCTGGTCACCTTTCTGGGCCCGCACGCTTATATGTCTCCCCAGGTCTACCCGGACGAGCAACGGGTGCCAACCTGGAACTACGTGGCCGTGCATTGCACGGTGGAAGCGAGGCTGATTGAGGATGCCGACGCCAAGGACGCCTTGCTCAAGCAACTGATCGGCGACCATGAACCGGCTTACGCGGCCCGTTGGCGCGGCCTGGACCCCGAGTTCCAGCGCAAGATGCTCAACGGCATCGTGGCCTTCGAACTGCGCGTGACGACGCTGCAGTGCAAGCTCAAGCTCAACCAGCACCGGCCCGAGGCCCACGCCGCCATGCGCGCCGGCTACTCGACCGGCAGCTCCGAAGAACAAGGCCTGGCGGCTTGGATGGACCGGCTGGGGCTACACGGGCGGGCATGAGCACCGATCAGGACTACATGCGCCTGGCCCTGGACCAGGCCCGCCTGGCCGCGCAAGCAGGGGAGGTGCCCGTGGGCGCGGTGCTCGTGCAGCAGGGCTCGCGTGGCGGCGCCGATCGCGTGCTCGCCACTGCTCACAACACGCCCATCGCCGACCATGATCCGACGGCCCATGCAGAGATGCGCGCCCTGCGGTCCGCGGGCTCGGTGCTTGGCAATTACCGACTCGACGATTGCACGCTGTACGTGACGCTGGAGCCTTGCCCGATGTGCGCTGGCGCGATGCTGCACGCGCGGCTCAAGCGCGTGGTGTACGGCGCGGCCGACCCCAAGACAGGGGCCGCAGGCTCGGTGCTCAACCTGTTCGCGCACCCCCAACTCAACCACCAGACCGAGGTGCGCGGCGGATTGCTCGCGGAGGACTGCGGCGCGCTGTTGCAGGATTTCTTCCTGCAACGCCGCCAGCAGGCGCGACAAGCCGCGCACCACGACCCCGCGCGCTTTCGGCTGCGGGAGGATGCGCTGCGCACGCCCGAGCGCCGTTTCGCGGACCTGCCGAACTTCCCGTGGACGCCGCGTTACATGAACGACCTGCCGTCCCTGGATGGTCTACGCCTTCATTACTTGGACGAAGGGATCCAGGAAAACGTGGCACGGGACGAGGGCGCAACGAACGCCCATCACACTCAAAAAGGCCTCACCTGGCTCTGCCTGCACGGGCAAGGCGACTGGAGTTATCGCCACCGCGTGCTGATTCCGCAGTTGTTGGCGCAAGGTCACCGCGTCGTCGCGCCGGACCTGATCGGTTTCGGCAGGAGCGACAAACCCAAGAAGCAGGAAGCACACAGCTTGGACTGGCATCTGAGGGTGCTGCGAGAGTTCGTTGAACGGCTGGACCTGCGGGAGGTGGCCTTGTTGTTGCCTGGAGAACCCAAGGATGTGATCGCCGAACTCGGACGACGCTGGGCCCAGGCCGAGCCGCGGCGATGCACGCACACCCACTACGCCGACGCGTTTGTGCAGGACGAGCCCGCCGAGCTGGCCCGTGCTTGGGATGCCCCGTTTCCCGACACCGGGCACCGCGCGGCACCACGCGCCTTCGCGGCGCTCACCCTTTGGGATTGATCCGCCAACGCTTGCCTTGGCTCTTATTTGAAAGCACCCTCGTGTTGAACAGCCACGCCCCGGACCGGGCGGGCGTTGGCGCCGCCGATAATGGCGGCCAGTATGAGCAAACACATCTACCTCTATTCCCCGTCCGGCGCGGTGCGCGACAAGGCTGCCTTCAAGCGCGGCATCCAACGTTTGAAAGCCCTGGGCCCCGCCATCGGCACCGACATTGAGGTAGAAGTCGACGACGCTGCGCTGGCAAGCCAACAACGCTTCGCTGGCGATGACGCGACCCGTCTGGCGGCCATCCGCCGAGCAGCCTCCAGCGGAGCGGACGTGGCGATGATCACGCGCGGGGGGTATGGCTTGACTCGAATCTTGCCGGATCTACCTCTCAAGCAAATCCGCAAAGCCATTGAGCGCGGCACCGCGTTCGTGGGACTGAGTGACTTCACCGCTTTCCAACTGGCCTTGCTGGCCCAAGGCAGTGGGCAGGGAGGGATCACCTGGGCCGGTCCCGCCTTGCTCGAAGCCTTTGGTGGAGAAGCGCAGCCCGACGACATCACCCAGGCGTGCTTCGAGGACCTGCTGTTGGGGCAGGGCGAGGGCACCGGCTGGAGCTTGCCACGCACCCGCGAGGCCGATCAGATTGCGGCTGGTACATGGCAGGCACGCCGATTGGGAGACACAGCACACTTCAAGGTGGAGCACGCACCTCTGTGGGGCGGCAACCTGGCCGTGTTGGTGTCTCTGTTGGGCACACCGTACTTCCCATCGTCAACGCAGACCGAAGGGGGATTGCTGTTTCTTGAAGACGTGGGCGAGCATCCCTATCGCATCGAGCGCATGTTGACCCAACTGCTGCACGCTGGCGTATTGCGGCGGCAGCGCGCCATCCTGCTCGGTCACTTCACTGACTACAAGCTGACAGCGCACGACAAAGGCTTCAAGCTTCAAAGCGTGGTGAATTGGCTGCGCAGTCAACTCAAGGTACCCGTGCTGACTGGCTTGCCCTTCGGACATGTGCCCACCAAGGTGTTGCTACCCGTCGGTGCCTGCTGCGATCTGCTGGTGGAGGACCGACAGGCGCTGCTGGTCTGGGGCCATGCCCATGGGCATGGCCCCCACGAAGATCACTCCCACTGATCTTCACATCCCGTGCGGAACGCATCCGCATTCAGTATCCGCAATCCCGCCGTATCTGCAACTGTTTCGCAGATGCGAGGTAGATGAGCGGGTAGGGCACACCTGACGCTCATCGCTCAATAGCCGAAAGAAACTGTGGCAGTGCATTGCTGCCCATGAACACGAGTCATACAGCGAGGCGAGCTGGTGTGACTCCATCCATGCACAAACCGAATACGTCCGCCTGGTCTTGGCACCCACGGTGCCACTGAGCCTGCTTGCGCCTGGTTATGAGCTAAGAGCGAGATATTCGTTGGAGCATCGAGTGGGCACATTCAGAATGAGCGCCATGCCAACGTAAGAGATTCCTCATGGCGATGCTACGCGCGGTGCATGGGAATGTCCTTGTTCAGCAAGCACAGCGCGTTAATGTTTGTGATCGCATGCAAGCGCAGAGGTCATCGGCCTGACACGACAACAGGATGAAATCTCCTCGCTCTTTGATCCAACCGTCTCCTGTTGTTGTTGAGGTCACTCTCGCAAGAGGGGCTATCAGACTGTTGCAATTCTCTCGTCGATGGCTCGCAAGTCAGGCACGAATCTTGTACTGCTCTTCACGCCAGCAGGGATGCATCACTCCCTGCGTCAACGAGTAAGCGGTGGTACCGGATGATTTGTGAAAGCGTATGCAGCGGCCCCGAACAACAGGAGATGAATCGTTATGAAAATGAACAGTTTAAAAATTGGAACTCGCCTGGCTCTGGCGTTCGCCTTGGTGATCGTCCTGCTGCTGGCCAGTCTTGTCGCAGGCCTGTCCGTTCTGACCCGCGTGGACCGCACCATGGATCAGTTGGTGGACGACCGGTACGCACAAATCGCGCTGAGCAACTCGATCAAGGGTGTGGGTGACAAGGGCGCGATCATCATCGGACGCATCTTGCTGGCAACCACGCCTGAGCAAACCAAGAGGTACATGGACGACTACGCGGCTTTGCGCACCATCAACACCGAGAACTTCGCCAAATTCGAGAAACTCCTGCATACCGACGAAAGCAAGGCCATCTTTGCCGAGCAATCAGAGGCCCGCAAGGCCTATGGGGCCGCGGTGCGCAATTTGTTCGATCTGATGGCTGCTGGCAAGCGCGAGGAAGCCATGGCCGTGTACCACGGCGACATGGCCACTCTGCAACCACGCTACTACGCCTTGATCGACAAGATGGTGGCCCACCAAGAGAAGGGCATGATCGCCGACGTGGACCAGGCCAAGCGCGCGTCCGATGGCGCACGCGTCGGCATGCTGGCGTTCTCGGTGGTCGCCGTGTTGCTGGGAATCGTGACCGCTGTCCTCATCACGCGATCGATCACGCAACCGATCGACCGCGCCATTTTGATGGCGGAGTCCGTCGCGCGAGGCAACCTCACTTACAAGATATCGGATGAAAGCCGAGACGAAGTGGGGCGTTTGATGGGGGCGCTCAAGCACATGGTGGACAACCTGCATCGGATCGTCTTGGAAGTGCGTACCGGCGCCGACAACATCGTCAGCGCGTCCCACCAAGTCGCCCAGGGAAATCTGGATCTGTCCTCGCGGACCGAGCAGCAGGCGAGTGCGCTGGAAGAGACGGCGGCGGCGATGGAGCAGTTGACCTCGTCGGTCAAACTCAGCGCGGACAACGCCAACCAGGCCAACTCCTTGGCCTTGCAGGCTTCATCGGTGGCAGTCCAAGGCGGCGATGTGGTCGGCCAAGTCGTTGCGACGATGAGTTCCATCGCCGAATCTTCCAAGCGCATCGTTGAAATCATCAGCGTGATCGACGGCATCGCTTTCCAGACCAATATCTTGGCCTTGAACGCGGCGGTCGAAGCGGCCCGCGCTGGCGAACATGGCCGAGGGTTCGCCGTGGTGGCGGCCGAGGTGCGCAGCCTCGCGCAACGCAGCGCGGTGGCAGCCAAGGAGATCAAGTCCTTGATCGACAACTCAGTCCATCAGGTTGATCGTGGCAGTCAGATGGTGGACCAGGCTGGCGCGACGATGCAGCAGGTGGTCAACAGCATCAAGCAAGTCAGCCACATCGTCGCCGAAATCAGCGCGTCCAGCCGCGAACAGAGTCAAGGCATCGAACAGTTGAACGAAGCCATCGTGCAGATGGACGAATCGACTCAGAAGAACGCGGCGATGGTGGAGGAGAGCACGGCTTCGGCGCACGCCATGCAGGATCAGGCCAATCAGCTCAACGAGGTCGTGCGGGCCTTCGTGCTGAATGGCAAGCCCCAGGCTCACGCCGGCAGGCCCATGCTTGCTTCCGCCCCAGCGCAACTCTTTTTAGCCGGAGACAACGGCCGGTAGACAGACCGGCATGACCCCGCGCCGCGCCTCATGCCCGGGGCGCGGCCGGGCCCGTGCCATCCATGGCATGCGGCGCCCCAGAACGCGCCCCCATGGCGAGCCCCATCACCGCAGAGTCGGTGCAGGCTCGGTGCCACCTGTGTTTTAGGGAGAACGTTTCATGCGCAACCCTTCACTCACGCAGCATTCGCCGCTGCGCCGTCCCCATCTTGATGCCGGCAAGTCCACCGCCGGGGCACCCACTGCTTGGAATTCCAGCCAGCGCGTACGCCCCGGTGTGCAGCGCCTGCTCGACGCCTTCCGCCAGCGGGGCTATCGGTGCGCCGTGTTGGACCCGCTGGGGCAAGCCCCTATCGCGGACGAGGCGCTGCTGACACCGCAACGTTTCGGGTTGTCGCCGACCGACGCGCTCACCGAGGATGGTTCAACCCTGTTGGGTCTGAAAACGGTGCAGGAACTGACAACAGCGCTGCGAGCGATCTATTGCGGCACTCTGACCTTGGATGCCAGCGCGGTGCGTGATGAGGCACGGCTGGCCTGGCTCCATGCCGAGATGGAGACTCCGCTCTCTTCGGACACACTGCCCGCCGACATGACGGGCATGGGGCTGCTGGCGAGACTGGTACACGTGCAAACCTGGGAACACCACGTCGCGCGGCGCTTTCCGCACGCCAAGCGTTTTTCGCTGGAGGGCTGCGAAGCGCTGCTGCCGCTGTTGGACGTGCTGGTCGAGCAGGCGGGGGCCCATGGCGTGAGCAAACTGGTGTTGGGCATGCCGCATCGCGGGCGCATCAATGTCCTGGTCAATCTGATGGGGCGACCAGCCCTGGATCTGCTGACTTACTTCCAAGCCAATTACCCCCACCCCGAACAACACAAGGATCTGCCTTACCACCTGGGAGCCCGGCACCGCATCAGTACCCGCCATGGAGACATAGAGCTGGAACTGGCTGCCAACCCCTCGCACTTGCAGAGCGTGCAACCCGTGGTGGCGGGCATGGCGCGCGCCAGCCAGGACCGTGGCGCCGATCATGCCCCCCAGCAAACCCTGCCGGTGGTGATGCACGGCGACGCGGCGCTGGCAGGGCAGGGCGTCGTGATGGAGTCACTGGTGATGGGTCGGAAACACGGTTACAGCGTGGGCGGTACCGTGCACATCGTGATCAACAACCAGGTTGGCTTCACCGAACTGAATGTCATGGACGCCGAGCAACCTCGTTATGCCAGCGATGTCGCTCGCATCATCGATGCGCCGGTGCTGCGCGTGAGTGCGGACGCCCCCGAACAGGTGCAACGAGCGGCCGAGATCGCGCTCGCCTACCGGACACGCTTTGGCAGCGATGTCTTCATTGATTTGATTGGCTACCGCCGTCATGGACACTCTGAGCACGATGTGCCGACACTGACGGCCCCCGCGCGCCAGGCCCGCATCGATCAGCTCACCACGGTGGTCGAGCGCTATGCTGCCCGACTCTGCGATGCCGGACTGGCGAGCGAGTTGGACGTGATGCGCGTCGTCGCCCGCGCGCGTGAACAAGCGATTGCGACCTTCGATCTCCCGCCCACTGAAGCGCCTGCCTTCGAAGCCGATCGTGCAGGAGCGCCTGATCTGCCATTGCCAGGACTCGCCCAGGTGCAAGGCATCGTGTCCACATTGACCCAGTTGCCAGAGGGTTTCCAGCCGCACGCCATGGTGCAGGGCCTGATCAAGGATTGGCAGACCATGTCCGCCGGGGCCAATGCGCGGTGCGATTGGCGTTTCGCCGAGAACATGGCTTACGCGACGCTGCTACAGGCTGGCATCGGCGTGCGGGTGTCTGGCATGGATGTACGTCGCGGCACCTTCATGCACCGCTTGGCAGTCTGGCATGGCCAGCAAGCGGATGGCCATGCGCCAGCGATGCTCCAGCCGCTAGACCGTCTGCGCAACGGCCCAGCGCGCTTTGAGATCTACAACTCGCAGCTCTCCGAGGAAGCGGTTGTGGGCTTCGAGTACGGGTACAGCCTGCATGACTCGAAACGCCTCGTGATCTGGGAGGCGCAGTTCGGTGATTTCGTCAACGGAGCCCAGGTTTACATAGACCACTATATTGCCGCGGGCGATGCAAAGTGGGGTTGCGCGTCCGGTTTGACGCTGTTGCTGCCCCATGGGTATGAAGGGGTAGGCCCTGAACACTCCAGTGGGTTCCTGGGACGCTTTCTGCAACTGTGCGCGCAAGGCAATCTGCAAGTGGCCATGCCGTCCACCGCGTCGCAGTGGTTCCATCTGCTACGTCGGCAGGCCTGCACGCGGCCACGCCGACCGTTGGTGGTCATGAGCCCCAAGGGCAAGCTGTATGACGAACCCGATTCGCATACACCGCTGCAAGAAATGCTGGACGGTCACTTCAGCCCCTTGTTGGACGACCCCAGGGCGCAGCCCTGGGACGGGGTAGGGCGGGTCGTTCTGAGCAGCGGCAAGCTGTATTACGACCTTGCGCGGGGACTGCGCGAGTCCTCCCTGGCCCAGGGGATCGCCTTGCTTCGACTGGAGCAACTTTATCCATTCCCCCAGGCCGACTTGCAGAGCCTGCTCAAGCGCTACAGCGGTCTCAAGGAACTGGTGTGGGCCCAGGAGGAGGAACTGAACCAGGGGGCCTGGCCCTTCATTCGGGACGAATTGGCCAACGCCTGTCCCGATGGCGTGCAGTTGCGCTGCGCCGCAAGGCCCGGCACGGCAGCTGGCCCCACCGTTTCGCAGCCGATCCATCAAGCGGAGCAGCAACGGCTCGTGATGCAAGCCCTGGGTCTGTCATAACGCTTGGCGCGCCTTATGCGCATGGGCTGCCACCGGCCAGTCGGCGGAGGCAGCCCAACCCAATCTGGGCCAGGCCAGGCCACAAGCCGCATCAACAGGACAACCCTTTATTTAATAAAAGTCTTTTAATATCAATAAATTACGGGACTATTTTAAAGTCAAAAGGAGTCAACAATGCCCAGCCCAGAAGACGACTACCTAGCCCTCTCGAAATCCCTCTGGGTCTGGCAAACGGCACCCAATGATTTTCCAGCCGTCCTGACTTATGCCGACACTTGGGGCATCGACCGAATCTATTTTGGGATCAACACCCAATATTGGGATGGCATCGCCAACGGCCAATATGCAACGGCCATGGCAGCGGTCGCGGGCTGGAAGGCCGCTGCAGTCGGACGCCAGGTGCTGGTCGCGACCGGCACCCCGAATTGGGCGACCAGCGCCGGCGTCAGCAGCGTTTTCACGACCATGGTGTCCAAGGTCGTTGGCCCGGCAAGTGCCTTCGATGGTGTAGTGCTGGATATCGAGCCCTGGACATTGGCGAATTGGAGTACCGATTCAGCGACCCTCTGCGCCAATCTGCGCAACGCTCTGCCGCTCTACAAGGGCGCCTTGCCCGTTGGCAAGAATGCCTGTTGGGCCGTGACGCACCCCAGCTATTACGCCGTGGCGGGTGCCAATAATCCAACGTTTCTGGGCGATGTCATTGACCTGACCGACGGAACCGTGCTGATGGCTTACCGCAACACCGATGCGCTCAATACCTCTTACTCCGCCAATAGTCGCAGCGTCTATGCCGGGAAAAGTGCGCCTTGGTTCTTCGGTCAGACGCTGAATGCTGGCGCTGGCGCCAACGTCACGTGGGCCGACAAGACGGCGACCGAATTTGAAAGCGGCATGGTCTTCGTCACCAGCCTGGCCCAGGGCTCAGGAGGTGGCATCGGCCCTGCAATCCAGTCGTACAGCACTTTGGTCGGCAAGATTCCGTAGCAACCAGATGGCCCGAGTAGTAGAGGGGACCAAGCTGAGGGGGTCAGGCCGGAACCTTTTAAAACCCAAAAGCCATTGACGGTCACCTAATTTTAAAGTTTACATAATACACATCGTATTAAATAAATGAACCGCTCAAACCCCATCCGAACAGCACCCCAGAAGCCTAGAAGTCTTTTGAAATCAAGGCCCTTCCTGGGAAGATTCATGCAAGTTGAAGTGCTGGCTTTGAAGCGTGAAACCCAGGTGCAAACCCGATGAGCTGATGCACAGACATCCCGCCGCCAAACCGGAGCGCTGAGCCCGGCAGCGAGATGGATGACGAGGGACACGGGCGGCGAGTATGAAATCGCCGCCGAGGACAGCGATCGCCGGCAGGCACTCAGGCCGAAGCCAGGCAGCCGCTGAACAGCTGTTCGAAATTGCGGCTGGTGATCTCGGCCACGGCCTCGGGCGCCAGACCGCGCAATTCGGCGATCTGCCGGGCGACATGCACGACGTAGGACGGGTTGTTGGTCTTGCCCCGGTACGGAACGGGCGCCAGGTAGGGGCTGTCGGTTTCGATCAGCATGCGGTCCAGGGGCACGAAACGGGCGACCTCCCGCAGTTCCTCGGACTTCTTGAAAGTCAGGATGCCGGAGAACGAAATGTAAAAGCCCAGGTCCAGGCCAGCGCGGGCCACCTCGGCGGTTTCGGTGAAGCAGTGGAAAACGCCGCCTGCGCTGCCAGGGGAGGCGTCCTCGCCCTCCTCCTTCAAGATGGCCAAGGTGTCGGCCGAAGCCTCGCGGGTGTGGATGACCAAGGGCTTGCGCAGGGCCTGGGCCGCACGGATATGGACGCGGAAACGTTGGCGCTGCCATTCCATGTCGGCCACCGTGCGCCCGCCCTTGCGCTCGTCCATCTGGTAGTAATCCAGGCCGGTTTCACCGATGCCGATGACACGGGGTAGGCGGCCCCGGCTCAGCAGATCCTCCAAGCTGGGCTCGGTCACGCCCTCCTCGTCGGGGTGCACGCCCACGGTGGCCCAGAAGACCGGGCCCTCGGCAGGGTCCGCATGGTCCAAGGCCAGCGCGTGGACCGGCTCGAACTCCTCCAGCCGCGTGCAGATGCACAAAGCGCGTTCGACACCTGCCGCTCGCATCGCGGATCGGATGCCGGGGAGGTCCGAGCGCAGCTCCGGGAAGTTCAGGTGGCAATGGGAATCGGTGTACATGCGCAAATCCAAGGAAGTCTGTTCGTGATCAAACGCGCAAGGCGCTGCTCGCGCGGCTCACCAGCGACTCCATCATCAGCCCCTGGTTGTAGGGGTGCTCCGCCGAGCGGGCCTCCTGCACCAACTCACGCTGCCAATCACGCAAACGGCCCAGCGCGTTACCGGCAGAGGCAGCGCCCTTGAGGGGCGGCAGGTCAGCGGCATCAAAGTACCGCGGCGCAGCACCTACGCGCTGGCCCATCAGGTCGTGGCAGAGCTTGTGCAGAGCGTCAATCAGTTGGGCGGGACTCCACTCGGCCACGCTGCTCAGTTCGCCGCCCAGCATGGCACGAGGAAATCCTCGCCAACGCGCCGGCTCACCCACCTGGGCCGCGAGGCGCAGCGCATCCTCCGGTCGCCCACCCGCGGCGCGCAGCCAGACCTGGGCATCGGTGTCGCTCAGTCCTTGCGTTCCCAGCCATGCCAGGGCCTCGTCGGGCGCAGGCCAGGCCAGCACATGGCTCATGCAGCGGCTGCGGATGGTCGGCAAAAGCTGGTGCGCGGCTTCGGTGGCCAACACGAAGCGGGTCGAAGGCACGGCTGCCGGGACCGGGAGCACCTCGTCACCGAACAGGCCAGGCCCATCGGTCGCCACCGTGTCGGGGAGCGCCTCGCCCGGTGGCTCTTCCAGAGTCTTGAGCAAGGCATTTGCCGTGATGGCGTTCATGCGCTCGGCGGGATAGATCAGCATGACCTTGCCACGGCCGCGCGAGCTGGTGCGCTGCGCGAACTCAATAGCCTCTCGCATCGCATCGACGCGGATTTCCTTGCTGGGTTTGCGCTCCTTCTTGTCGATTTCGCCCTGGGCTTTTTCGCTCAAGGGCCAGCCCAGTTCCAGCATCACGTTCTCGGGCATCAGCACGCAGAGATCGGCATGCGTGCGCACGTCGATGGCGTGACACGAGGGGCAATGGCCACAGGCGACCAAGCCGCTGCGCCCGATTTCATGGTCCTCGGGCGCCACCGGGCTTTCGCACAACCAAACTCGCGCCAAGGCGAGTGCCAAGCCGTACTGCCCGAGGCCCGAGGGGCCTTGCAGCAGCCAGGCATGCCCGGGTCTAGAGGCCAGCTCACGGCTCTGGCGAAGAATCCAGGGCGGCAATGCAGGGGTGGCAAGCTCGACGGCGGGTTCCGTCATGTCAGCCAGCCTTTGGAGCGCACTGCGCGCAGCAGTTGTTCCCAGACCACCTCGCGCGATTGCGCGGCATCCAGGCGCGCGAAACGCGCAGCGTCCTGGGACGCGCGGCGGGCATAGCCCTCGGCAACACGACGAAAAAAAGCCACCGGTTCGGCCTCGAACTTATCGGGCGCGCGGGCGCCCGCCAAGCGTTGGGCCGCCAACTCCGGCGGCAGGTCGAACCACAACGTCAGATCGGGCTGACGCAACCCAGCCACGCCGGGCATCGCCTGCACCCACTGTTCCAGGGCCCCCAAAACGCCGAGGTCCAATCCACGCCCTCCCCCCTGATAGGCATAACTGGCATCGGTGTACCGGTCGCACAGCACGGCGTCACCACGCGCCAATGCGGGCTCAATCACGTTCTGCAGATGGTCCCGCCGCGCTGCGAAGACCAAAAGCGCCTCGGTCAACGCGTCCATCCTCTCTGCCAGCACCAGGGCCCGCAGGCTCTCGGCCAACGGGGTGCCTCCAGGCTCACGGGTAAGCGTCACCGCATGCCCTTGCTCACGCAAGGCCTGCGCCAGACGCTCGATGTGGGTCGACTTGCCGGCGCCGTCGATGCCCTCGAAGCTGACGAAGAAACCGCTCATCGCTGCGCGGGTGCGGGGGGGGCTGGAGTGGGAACAGCCGTGGGCGGCGGAGCAGTCGGAGCCGGAGCCGGGGGCGGGGGCGGCGGCGATGCTTCAGCGACACCAGGCGCCTTCTCGTCCTTGACCGGCACCGGCTCGGCCTTGCCGCTGCGCTTGAGCTGGAACTCGCGCACAGCGCGGTTGTGATCGCTCAAGGTGGTGCTGAACTCGCTGGTGCCATCCCCCCGCGCCACGAAGTACAACGCTTCGGTCTTGGCTGGCTTGACGGCTGCCAGCAGGGAATCCATGCCTGGCATGGCGATCGGTGTCGGGGGCAGGCCCGCGCGGGTGTAGGTGTTCCAGGGTGTGTCGGTCTGCAAGTCAACCTTGCGCAGATTGCCGTCGAACTTCTCACCCAGACCGTAGATCACGGTCGGATCGGTCTGCAGGCGCATCCCGATGCGCAAGCGATTGTTGAACACGCCAGCCACGTGCGCCCGGTCCTCGGGGTGACCGGTCTCTTTTTCCACGATGCTGGCGAGAATCAGGGCCTCGTCCGGCGACTTGAGCGGGCTGCTGGGCTCGCGCAGATCCCAGGCCAAGGCCAGACGCCGGTCCATCTCCTGCTTGGCACGGCGTAGCAGCGCCAGATCGCTGGAGCCTTTGGGGTAGCTGTACGTGTCGGGGAAGAAGCGCCCTTCGGCGGGCACCCCCGGGTGTCCGAGTTTCTCCATGATCTCCGACGCGCTCAAACCCGAGGTATCAGGTTGTAGGTCTGGCGCCGCGCGCAGGATGGCGCGCCATTGGCCGAAAGTCAGGCCTTCAGCCAGGGTCACACTGCGCTGAGCCACATCGCCCTTGACCAGCTTGGCCAGCAGCGTGCGCGGTGTCAGGTCCGGTGTGAGCTCATAGTTGCCCGCCTTGATGCGCTTCGAGGCACCGGAAAATCGCAGCCAGCCGTACAACAGCACCGGCTGGGTTTGCACCCCATTGAGGTTCAAGGTCTGCACGACGGCACGCGCCGAGGCCCCGGGCGGAATGATGACCTCCACCATGGAGGCGTTGAGTTGCAGCGGCTGGTTCAACCACCAAGTGGCCGCAGCCACCGCCCCCACCAGGGCGAGGCTGACCAGCAACAGAAACAAAACCACGAGATTCTTGAGCGTCCTGAACACAGACCCTGATCCGAATAGGTTGATGACGGGTGATGATAATTCAGGCCCATGAATCCCCTGCTCAACGGTATTTCCCCCCTGCCCCACCTGGGCGTCTTGCGCGTCCAGGGTGAAGAGGCCTCCAAGTTCCTGCAGAGTCAGCTGACCAACGACTTCGCCTTGCTGGGCGCAAACCAAGCCCGGTTCGCCGCTTTTTGTTCAGCGCAGGGACGCATGCAGGCCAGCTTCATTGGCGTGAAGCTGGCCGCCGATGACATCCTGCTGGTCTGCAGCAAAGACTTGCTAGAGCGCACGCTCAAGCGCTTGTCCATGTTCGTGCTGCGTGCGAAGGTCAAGCTCAGTGACGCAACCGCGAGCTTCGCCCTCTACGGCTTGGCAGGTGACGCCGTCGCGGCCCACACCCTGGGCGCTGGCCCGAGGTCTGCCCCTTGGACCTGCCAGACTCTGGGCGGCGAAGCCCGATTAATTCACCTGCACCCTGCGGTGAACGGCGATGAGTGGGCCGCGCGCGCGCTATGGCTGGCACCTGCATCAACGCCCACGCCCGCAGCGCAGGCTCTGCCTCATGAAGACTGGCTCTGGGGCGAAGTGCTCAGCGGCGTCGCCATGGTGAGCGCGCCAACGTTTGAGGCGTTCGTGCCTCAGATGCTCAATTACGAGTCCATCGAGGGCATCAATTTCAAGAAGGGCTGCTACCCGGGCCAAGAGGTGGTCGCGCGCAGCCAGTTCCGGGGGGCGATCAAGCGCCGCGCGCTGCGCGTGCGCAGCCCCGTGGCCCTGAGCGCTGGCCAAGAGATTTTCGATGCGGCCGCGCCCCATGAGGCCTGTGGCGTGGTGGCACAAACCTCGGCAGCACCGCTGGGACGGCGGGCCGCACCCGAGGGTGGCTTTGACGCCATCGTGGTGCTCCAGATGGCTCATGCACAAGCCCAACTTCAAACCGCAGAGGGTGCGGCACTCACAACCCTCCCTCTGCCCTACCCCCTGCGCGAGGACATCTGAGCACTGCTCGGCCCTTGGGTCTGCGCCTCGAAAAGCAATCGCTCAGGCTTCGAGGGAGCGAACCATGGTGACGTGCGGGATTCCGACCTCTTCGTAAGGCTCGCCTCGAACTTCGAAGCCCAGGCGAGCATAAAACCCCTCGGCGCTGCGCTGGGCGTGCAGCACCAGGGCATGGTCGCCACGCTGCCGGGCGGCTTGCGTCAAGGCAGACACGATGTCGCGACCCAGGCTTGTGCCGCGCAAGGCGCGATGCACGGCCATGCGGCCAATCTTGCCCACCCCAGGCTTCTCGTCGCGCAAGAGCCGCCCCGTGGCCAGAGGCATGCCCAGACGGTTGAAGACCACGGCATGCACCGCGGTCTGGTCTGCCGCGTCCCACTCCATGTCTGCGGGAATGCGCTGCTCTCGCACGAAGACCTCGGTACGCACCCGCGAAGCAGCCTCGCCCAGTTCGGCCCAACCGCCAACACGCAAGTGGGTCAAGGCAGGACTGGCTTCGGCACCCGCTTCAAAATCGGTCAGCAACTGACGCAACTCAACGGGCACGGGACGCGAAGTCTGTGTCGCGGGATCCGCGTAGACATAAATCAGCTCGCAGCTGATCAGCAACTGCTCGCCACGGAAAATCCCGCCGATGAATTGCAGGGATGAGTTGCCGATGCGGGCGCAGCGCAGACCGATTTCCAGCTGATCGTCCATGCGCGCCGAGGCGTGGAATTCCACCGTGGCTTTCTTGACGTAGAGATCGCCGCCCAGCTGCTGCATGGATTCCTCGTAAGGCAGGGCTAGGACACGCCAATAGTCGCTGATGGCGGTGTCGAAGTACATCAGGTAGTGCGCGTTGAAGACGATTTTCTGCATGTCCACCTCGGCCCAGCGCACGCGCAAGCGGTGGAGGAATCGGAAGTCCAGGCGTTTCATGCGGCTGCTTTCATGTGTGCTCAGGGGTGCAAGGCACCGCGCAGGGCGCGGGCCGCGTCGGCCTGGGCCTGCAGTGCCTCGGGGATCGCGCGGCCCATCTTGATGAATTCGTGGGTCACGCCGCGGTAGATGTCCAGGTCGACCGCCACGCCAGCGGCACGCAGTTTGTCAGCGTAGAGCAGTCCTTCATCGACCAGCGGATCACACTCGGCCAGGCCCACCCACGCTGGGGCAACGCCGTCCACGTCCGGCGCTAGCAAGGGCGCGAAACGCCAGTCCTCCCGGTCTTCACGCCGAGGCGCATAGTGGTCGAAGAAGTAGCGTATGGAGGCCGCACCCAACACAAACCCTTCCGCGAAGGTTTGGTGCGATGGAGTGTCCTGATGCGCCGTGGTGCCCGGGTAGAACAGCAATTGCAGAGCCAGCGGCAACCCGGCGTCCCGGGCCTGGATGGCGCTGACCACGGCCAACGTCCCCCCGGCGCTATCCCCCCCCACGGCGAGGCGAGAGGCATCAATCCCCAGCCGACGGGCTTGCACTGGATCGGCCAGCCACGACAACGCGTCCCAGGCATCGTGCACCGCCGTTGGGAACCTGTGCTCCGGGGCAAGGCGGTAATCCAGGGACAGCACGGCACACGCGGCCTGATCGGCCAAGCGGCGGCACAAGGCATCGTGGCTGGCGATGCCGCCAATCGTGAACCCGCCACCGTGGAAGTAAAGCAAAGCGGGCAAGCGTCCCTGCGCGACAGTGCGCGAGGCGTACAGCCGCGCTGGCAAGCTGGCGCCATCACGGGCAGGCACCTGCACATCCTCGACTCGCGCGAGGGCGGGGCCTGGCACATCCAGCACACCCGAGCCCTTGGCGTAAGCAAGCCGCGCCTGTTCAGGCGGCAAATCATGCAGTGCTGGCTGCCGTGCGCGCGCGATGTTGTCGATGACTTGCCTCATGGCCGGACTGAGGAGGTCGCGAGGATTGCGGTCTTGCGGAGCGCGCATGTACGGCGTCTCGGGGAAAAGGGTGATGAACGAATCGATGCGACGGTCGACGGACACGCCACCGTCAATGCACCGTCGAACCGGTCGGACATAGCGGCTCGTTAGGCGCGGACTTGGATCGCGCATCCTACAGGAGACTGCGGCTCAGACAAGCAGTCGGGACACCGAGTACCGCGCGAGACAGCCGCCCAGCGACATCGGGCACCGCGGCCGCTAGAGTCGAGCCCGAACGCGCCCGCTCAGCAAAACTTCACCCAGGGCGCCATCACTGTGCAGGAGACGACATGGCACTCATCCAGTATGTCACCCAGGTCCAGTTCGATTTCGGCGCCATCCGGCAGCTATGGCAAGAATGTGAGCGGGTTGGCATCACCCGGCCACTGGTCGTAACTGACGCAGGGGTAAGGGCAGCAGGCATCGTTGATCGCGCCCTGGCGGCTTTGGCGCAAAGCCCCGCCAAAGCGACCGTCCCCATCTTCGACCAGACCCCGCCCAACCCGACCGAGGCGGCCGTGCGCGCCGCCACGACACTGTACCGAGAGCAGCATTGCGATGGCTTGATCGCCGTGGGAGGCGGCAGCGCCATCGATTGCGCCAAAGGCGTCGCCCTGATGGCCACCCACGAGGGTCCACTGCGGCGCTACGCCACCATCGAAGGGGGTTCTGCCCTCATCACCGAACGCGTGGCGCCGCTGATCGCCGTGCCCACGACCAGCGGCACTGGCAGCGAGGTGGCGCGCGGGGCCCTGCTCATCTTGGACGACCACCGCAAACTCGGCTTCCACAGTTGGCACCTCGTGCCCAAAGTCGCCATCTGCGATCCGGAACTCACCTATGGCCTCCCACCGCTGCTGACCGCCGCCACGGGCATGGATGCCATCGCGCACTGTATGGAAACCTTCATGGCCTCGGCCTTCAACCCGCCGGCCGATGGCATCGCGCTGGACGGCCTGGCGCGCGGCTGGGCCCACATCGAGCGCGCGACACGCGACGGCCGAGATGGTGAAGCGCGTCGTCATTTGATGAGTGCATCCATGCAAGGCGCCATGGCTTTCCAAAAGGGCCTGGGCTGCGTGCACAGCTTGAGTCACAGCCTGGGTGGACTCAACCCGCGGCTCCACCACGGCACGCTGAATGCGATGTTCTTGCCGGCCGTGGTGGCGTTCAACGCCGGGGCGGAAAGCGTTGCACGGGAAAACCGGTTGGCACGCATGGCGCAAGCCATGGGACTGCATGCGGGCTCGGACATTCCTTCGGCGATCCGGGAGATGAACGCCCGCCTGGGCCTGCCAACAGGCCTGGCGGCGCTGGGCGTGACTTCGTCACAGTTCTCGGACATCGTGCGAGGCGCACTGGCCGACCACTGCCATAAGACCAATCCCAAGGAGGCGAGCGCAGAGGACTATGAAAGCCTGCTGGCGGCATCGATGTAGCGTCCGTAAGACTCGGAATCAAGCGATCCGGAAGTCATAAATATTTAAAGGCATAATAAAGCAATTCTTTAGCTTCTTTATGCCATGAACCTGCATCAATTTCGCTTTGTGCAAGAAGCGGTGCGGCGCCAACTCAACCTGACAGAGGCGGCCAAAGCCCTGCACACGTCGCAACCCGGGGTGTCCAAGGCCATCCTTGAGTTGGAGGAAGAACTGGGCATCGACATCTTTGCCCGCCACGGGAAACGGCTCAAGCGCGTCACGGAGCCTGGCGAGCAAGTGCTGCGCAGCATCGAAGTCATCATGCGCGAGGTGGGCAACCTCAAGCGCATCGGCGAGCAGTACAGCGCCCAGGACAGCGGCACGCTCTCCATCGCGACCACCCACACCCAGGCGCGCTATGTGCTGCCCGCGCCAGTGGCCAAGCTTCGCTCGGCCTGGCCCCAAGTCAAACTGTCGCTCCACCAGGGCAACCCGGACCAGGTAGCCCGCATGTTGATCGACGAAGTGGCGGAGATCGGCATCGCCACCGAATCCCTGGCCGACTACGATGAACTGGTCACCCTGCCCTGCTACGAGTGGGAACACGTGCTGGTGCTGCCTGCCCAGCACCCCTTGGCAAGCAAAGAGCGTCTGCACCTGGAAGACCTGGCCGCCGTGCCGCTCATCACCTACCACCCGACCTTCACGGGCCGAACCCGCATTGACACGGCTTTCGCCCAGCGCAAGCTGAACCCCCAAATCGTGCTGGAGGCCATCGATTCGGACGTCATCACCACCTACGTCAAGCTGGGGATGGGCCTGGGCCTGGTGGCCGAGATGGCGGTGCGCGACCGGCCCTCGCTCACCAGCGGTGATGCGCAAACGGATGCGCAACGTGATCCGGGCGAATTGGTCGTGCGCCCGCTGGGCCACCTGTTCGGTCACAACGTCACCCGGGTGGCCTTCAAGCGCGGGGCCTACCTGCGCAATTTCGTCTACGAATTCGCCGAACTCTTGAGCGCTCGTCTGCCTCGTGACCTCGTGCAGCGTGTGATGCGCGGGGAGCACACGGAGTACGAGTTGTAGGAAGCCCTTGATGCGCCGCGCACCTTCGCTTCGTTTTCCGGCCCATCGCGCGATGGTGAAAAACGCTGATAGCGAGCCTCTTCAGAGGCATGTTGAGCGGACTCCTTGAAAACACCGACGATGATCACACCATGACAGCGACCACCCCTGTTCCAACCACGCCTGTTCTTCAGTCTCGCCTGCCTAGAGTGGGCACAACCATCTTCACGGTGATGTCCGCGCTGGCGGCGGAGAAAAATGCGGTGAACCTGGGCCAGGGATTTCCGGATTTCGAGGGGGACCCGCGCCTGGTTGACGCGGTGGCTGACGCCATGCGCAAAGGCCTGAACCAATACCCTCCCATGACGGGTGTGCCCGCTCTGCGCCAGGCCGTGGCAAGCAAGATCACCGCGCTGTACGGCCACGCGTACGACGCCAACAGCGAAATCACGATCACCGCTGGCGCGACCCAGGCCATCCTCACGGCCATCCTCGCGGTCGTGCATCCAGGCGACGAGGTGATCGTGTTGGAGCCTTGCTACGACAGCTACGTGCCCAACATCGAGCTGGCCGGCGGCGTGGTGGTGAGGGTGCCTTTGGGGTCACCCAGCGAACCGGGATCGTTCCAACCCGACTTCGACCGCATCGCCGCGGCCCTCACGTCCAAGACCCGCGCCATCATCATCAACACACCACACAACCCGAGCGCAACGGTCTGGTCGCGCTTGCACATGGAGAAGCTGCAAGCACTGCTGGCCCCCACCAACGTGCTGGTCATTGCCGACGAGGTGTACGAGCACATGGTCTATGACCACCAGCGACATGAGAGCGTAGCCCGCTACCCAGGTCTCGCCGCGCGTTCCTTCATCGTGAGCAGTTTTGGCAAGACCTACCATGTCACCGGTTGGAAAGTGGCCTACGTCGCAGCCCCGGCCTCACTGACGGCCGAGTTCCGCAAGGTGCACCAGTTCAACGTCTTCACCGTCAACACGCCGGTGCAACATGGTTTGGCTGCTTACATGGCTGACCCGCAGCCTTACCTGACCCTGCCCGCCTTCTACCAACGCAAGCGAGACCTGTTCCGCGCGGGCCTTGCAAAAACCAAGTTTCGACTATTGCCCAGCGAGGGGAGCTACTTCCAGTGCGTCGACATTTCTGAACTGTCGGTGCCCGAGCGGGATTTGAGCGAAGCCGATTTCTGCCAGTGGCTCACTGCCGAAATTGGCGTTGCGGCCATCCCGTTGTCGGCCTTCTATGGCAATAGCCACGACCAGAAAGTCATCCGTTTTTGCTATGCCAAGAAAGACGAGACGCTCCAGCTGGCCTTGGAGCGCCTGAGCAGACTCTGAGCCTCGCTCGCTCGCACGAACGAACGAGCCAGCCCGCCATGAAGGATGCAGTGCCTTTGTGCAGGCGCTGCCTGTTTAGGTCGACTCAGTCGCTGGCGCTGATGGCCAGAATCAGTCCCTGACGCGCATGCTGGTATTGGACGCTCAACATGCCGTGCAAGCGCGCCACCGCGACGGCCTGATCCGCGTGCACCCGCCCGCGTTCGCCCAACAAGGTGGGCAGCGGTGGGCCGGAGATCAACGTATCCTCCTCCACATCTCCACCCAGGGTCTGGGCGTGCTCCAGGTGCAGATGCAGACGTTCCTCCCAGACCAACAGCCGCGCCAACCTCGCCAGCACACCATTGGAACGGGGGCAAGGCGCGACCGAATGGGCCTGGAATGACTGCAACCAAGGCAGCAAAGCGTCCCCCGGCATGGGCTGGGCAACCGCGTAGCCTTGCACGGCATCCACACCCAGGATGCGCACCGCCGCCAGGAGGCCTGGGTCCTCCACCCCTTCCAGTGCCACGCGCTTGCCCAAGGCATGCCCGAGCCGCGTGAGCTGGTAGATGAAGCGCAGCACGTCAAAGGTATCGCGTTCGAGGTTCTGCACGATGCTGCGATCGATCTTGATCAGGTCAAAGGGCATTTCGCGCAAACGCGCCAAGCCGCTGTAGCCGGCCCCAAGATCGTCTTCCGCCAACTTCACACCCAAGGACTTGAACTTGTGGAACACCCCGACCGCGTCAGCGCCATAGCCGATGGCCCCGGTCTCCAGCAGTTCCAGCGTGAGCATCTCAGGCTCGCAACCTTGCTCAAGCAGGATGTTTTGCGTGACCTCGAAGTAGCGAGGATCGACCAAGGCACTGGACGGTAGGTTCAAGGACACCGCCAGATCCAGACCCGCGTCCCGCCAGCGTCGGCGTTGGAGCAGCACCTCGCGCAGCCCGCGTGCGTAAAGCTCCACGAAATCACTGGGCAGCAAGGCCGCGAAGAACTCACCGGGCCCCAACAGACGACCGTCCGCGCGCAAGCGAGCCAAGGCTTCCACCTTGGTGACCTTGCCGGACTGAAGGTCCAGCAAGGGTTGGTAGTGCATTTCGAGCGCGTCGGTGCGCAGCAGGCTGGCCCAATGCTGCCGGGTCGCGTACGGAACCACGCGCGCGGGGCCATGACGACCTTCGATGGCCATCAAGGCGAATACCAACAAGGTCTGCAATTGCTCGATGAACGATTGCTGGTGCGTCGAACTGAAACCACCTGGCAGTGTGCAAAAAAGCGTCAGCACGAAGAACGGCGGGCCATCGCTGGGCCCGACCGGAATGGCCACGCTGGAACGGTAGCCGTGCTCTCGCATCAAGCCACGCCAGCGCTCGGTGGCCGGGTCGGTGGCGAAATTGATGCAGCGTTGGACCTCTCGGGTGCGCCAGGCGCGTGCGGTCGGATCTTCGCTGACCTCGCTCAGCGAACCTCCTGCAAGCTGCTCGAATCGCATCAAGAAATCATTGGCCTGACCGGACACCGCCTCGAAACGGAACAACCCGCGGCTGTCCAGCCGACCAAACGAGCAGGCGGCGATTTCTCCATGTTCAGACAAGCGCTGCGTCATGCGGTCTATCAGGTCGGTGTAACTCTCCACCTGCCAGACCAGTTGCGTCAGTTCCTGCGTCAGCTTGTGCCGCTGAATCTGCACGTCTTGGTAGACCTGCATCTGCAAGGACAAGTCCCGCATCAGCCGTTGCCCCAACGCTGCAAGGGCGCGACCGTGCTGTACTCCACCGACGTGGTCACGCACCAGGGCCAGGAGAATTTCCGAGCCCAGTGTCAGATCGTCCCGGGCTACACCCATGACCGCATGCTGCAAACCCAGGCGCCCCGCGAGCACGCGATGCTTCTCCGCATCCAGGTCGGGGGCAGACAAGGTCAGCAGGTACTCGCGCAGACGTGCCTTGAACTGGGTCTGCTCTGGCGGCGCCATGGTCAGAATCAGATCACTGATTGACGGGATCTCCGCGAGACTGCGGAACAGTTTTTCAACAATGACCTCGAGCTGGTCCTGCAAGACCGGCCGCATGCTCTGCAGGGCATCTGCCCACGCCGCGCCATAAAGCCTGCTGGCCTGTCTGCGCTCTACCTCCGAAACGCCTGAAGCCGCCGCCACAGGCGTATCACCCTCTGCTGACACAATGGACTCCTCTGCACGCCTCGTCGGGCGCTTGAAGGGAGGCGCTCTGCTGGCGCTCTCTGTCACCCTTCAACTTTCACATTCCCTAATGACTCTTTCAACCGTGGTGGAGTCCGACACTCCGGTCTTGATCACTTTCTTCGCTGTTTCCAGCCTCCTGTCCAAACGTTCCTCAACAACGTTGTCATTCTCCTTCATCATCCGCGCCATGTCGGCCAGACATGAACAAGCTGTGGTGGAAATCCATCATCAGGCACTGATTGCACAAGAGATGAGCGACAGGCCCCACTGCCCCACTCTGTCTCATCGTCCTTAGAGGACTCGACTTGAGTGCAAAGATGGCCAGCTAGGGAAAGCCATGAAGCAGGAGGGCATGCCGAGCGATCTGACGTGCGCGCAGATTCGAGTAGATCGGCATCACGAGGATGCCAAGCACGCATCGAACGTTCAGCCGACCGTTTTGCTATCCGTTCAACTGCAGCCACACCTTTTCGATGCGCTTGATGCTGACGGGCTGCGGAGTGCGTAGCTCTTGCGCGAAGAAACTCACGCGCAGCTCCTCGAGCAACCAGCGCAGTTCCTGCAAGCGGGCATCACTCGCGCCCTTGCGCTCGGCCAACAGTCGCAAGTAACGTTGTTCCTGCGGCTTGAGCTCGGACAACCGTGCCGCGTCTCGGGCTGGATCGGCACGCCATTTGTCCAACCGCAAGGTGATGGCCTTGAGGTAGCGCGCGTAGTGCTGCAGCGCTGCCCAAGGGGTGCTCGCCAGAAAGCGCTTGGGCATAAGACGCTGCAATTGCTGATTGCAGTCGGCAACCGCCTCCGTCGCATTCTTGTTGTCCTTGATCTTGCGCTGCGCGATGGCGTACTCGCTCAAAATGGTCGCAGCCAGGCGCGCCACTTCGTTGGCAATCAAGGTCAAGCGGCCGCGCCCTTCGTCCAGGCGGCGCTTGAACTCGACCTCGTTCACGGGCAGCGGCTCCAGCAGGAAGGCTCGATCCAACGCCACTTCCAGAATCTGCTCGCGCAACTCTTCCAGGGTGCCCAAACCCAAATAGGCCACGGCCATCTTCTGCAGGTCCGGGATGTTTTTCTCGAGATACTTGAGCGCGTCGCGGATTTGCAAGGCAAACAAGCGCCGCAAACCGGCACGGTGCTTGGCGGTGGCCAACTCAGGCTCGTCGAACACCTCGATCATCACGGCATCGTTCGCGTCCACCAAGGCTGGAAAGCCAATCAGCGCCTGACCGCCTTTTCTGATTTCCATCAGTTCAGGCAACTCCCCAAACGTCCAGGCCAGATAACGCTGTGCCGCGTCGGCCGCCGGGCTGGTGGATAACGCGGACTGCGGGTGGCTAGATGTGCTCTTGCTTGAAGAAGGGGCCTGGCCTGGCTGGAGACCCTCTCCCGCATTGGACTGCCTCGGCCCACCACCCGCGCTGGATCGTCGCATCGTGGCATCCGGCATCTGAGCCGCTGGAGCCGCCTTGAGCGCCGCCAAAGCTTGGAAAGCGCCGCGCGCCTGCGCGCCCAACTCGGCCTTGAGAGCCGCGAGATTCCTCCCCTGGCCCAACTGCCGCCCGTGTTCATCCACCACCCGCAGGTTCATGAACAGATGGGGGCTGAGCATGTCGAGCTTGAAATCCGTGCGCTTCACATCCAGGCTGGTCACATCGCGCACCCGCTTGAGCAAGGCATCGGTGAGGCTGCCTCGGCCAAAGTTTTCTGGCTGCCCCAGCTCCTCGGCCAGGCGGGCGGCCGACTCCGGCAAGGGCACGAAGCGGCTGCGCGGCTTTTGCGGCAGGCTTTTGAGGAGGGCTTGGATCTTGTCCTTGATCATGCCCGGGGCCAGCCATTCACAGCGTTCCTCGCTGACTTGGTTCAGCACGAACAGCGGAACCGTGACCGTCAGTCCGTCGCGCGCGTCACCGGGCTCGTGCAAGTAGCTGGCCACGCAATCCACGCCGCCCAAGCGCAGGGTTTTGGGAAAGGCGCTGCTGGTGACCCCCGCCGCCTCGTGGCGCATCAACTCCTCGCGGGTCAGGCGCAGCAGGTCAGGCTGGCTACGACTCGCCTCGCGATACCAGCGCTCGCACTCAAAGCCGCTGCAAACCTGGGCAGGCAAATGCTGGTCGTAGAAGGCGTAGATCAGTTGCTCGTCCACCAGCACGTCCTGCCGGCGGGACTTGTGCTCCAGCTCCTCCACCTCGCGGATCAGCTTGCGGTTGGCGGCCAGGAAGGGCAGTTGGACATCCCATTCTCCAGCCACCAAGGCCTCGCGGATGAACACCTCGCGCGCCGCCACCGGGTCGACCCGCCCGAAATTCACGCGCCGCCCGCTGTAGATCAGCAGGCCGTAAAGCGTGGCCCGCTCCAACGCAACCACTTCCGCCGCTTTCTTTTCCCAATGGGGATCAAGCAGCTGCTTCTTGAGCAAGTGCCCTGCGACCTGCTCCAGCCATGGCGGCTCGATGGCGGCAATGCCGCGCCCGAAGAGCCGCGTCGTTTCGACCAGTTCAGCGCAGACAATCCATCGCCCCGGCTTCTTCGAAAGGTGTGCGCCAGGATGGCGATGGAACTTGACGCCACGCGCGCCGAGGTAGATGTCCTCCGTCTCGTGCTTGCAGCCCACATTGCCGAGCAGGCCTGCCAACATGGACAAGTGAATCTGCTCGTAAGTCGCGGGCGCTTGATTCAGCCGCCATTGATGCTCGGTCACCACCGTCAGCAACTGGCTGTGGATGTCACGCCATTCCCGCACGCGGCGCACGTTCACGAAGTTCTGGCGCAAGAGGGATTCGTACTGGCGGTTGCTGAGTTTGTGTTCTGCTGCCCCTGGAGCCGCCGCCCCGTCCGGCTTGCCGCCCCGTGCATCGTGTAGCCACTTCCAAAGCTTGAGGTAGCCGGTGAACTCGCTCTTCTCATCGTCGAACTTCGCGTGCGCCTGATCAGCCTGAGCCTGGGCCTCCAGCGGCCGGTCACGCACATCCTGCACGCTGAGGGCGCTGGCGATCACCAGCACCTCTTCCAGCGCCTGCCGGTCCCGTGCTTCCAGGATCATGCGGCCCACGCGGGGGTCCAGCGGTAGCTTGGCCAGCTCACGACCCAAGGGCGTGAGTTCGTTGGCGTCGTCCACCGCGCCCAACTCAGCCAGCAACTGGTAGCCGTCGGCGATGGCACGGCCCGACGGTGCCTCGAGGAAGGGAAAATCCTCCACCGAGCCCAGGTGCAGGGACTTCATGCGCAGGATGACCCCCGCTAGAGAGGAGCGCAGGATCTCGGGCGTGGTGAAACGCTCACGCCCGTTGAAGTCCTGCTCGTCGTAGAGGCGAATGCAGATGCCGTTGGCCACGCGTCCGCAACGGCCCGCGCGCTGGTTGGCGGCGGCCTGGCTGACGGGCTCGACCAGCAGCTGCTCGACCTTGCTCCTGAAACTGTAGCGCTTGACCCGCGCCGTGCCCGTGTCGATGACGTAACGGATGCCCGGCACGGTGAGCGAGGTTTCGGCCACATTGGTGGCGAGCACGATGCGGCGGCCGGTGTGCCCGTCGAACACTTTGTCCTGCTCCGCCTGGCTCAGCCTTGCAAACAGGGGCAGCACCTCGGCGCTGCGCTTGATGGGGTCGTGGCTAAGGTGCTTGCGCAGGTGGTCCGCAGCCTCGCGGATTTCGCGCTCACCGGGAAAGAACACCAGAATGTCCCCCGTCGCATGGCCTTGCCAGAGTTCATCGACGGCATCGGCGATGGCGTCGTTGATGTCGTGCTCACGTGTTTCCTCGAAGGGACGCCAGCGCATCTCGACCGGGTAGGTGCGACCCGATACATAAATCACAGGCGCAGGGACAAGGACCCCACGCTCGCCCACCTCATGTGGCTCGCTGCCCCCCGAGGGGGCTTCGCCCGGCCTGGGGCGGCCCGGCGCCGGGCGATCCTTGGGCGCTGAAGCAAAGTGCCTGGCAAACCGTTCCGCATCGATCGTGGCCGAGGTCACGATGACCTTCAAATCAGGCCGGCGCGGCAGGATCTGCCGCAGGTAACCCAGCAGGAAGTCGATGTTGAGCGAACGCTCGTGCGCTTCGTCAATGATCAGCGTATCGTAGGCGTTCAGCAGCGGGTCGGTCTGGGTTTCCGCCAGCAAGATGCCGTCCGTCATCAGCTTGACCGAGGCGTCCTTGCCCAGCCGGTCATTGAAACGCACCTTGTAGCCCACCACCTCACCCAGCGGGGTCTGCAATTCCTCCGCGATGCGCTTGGCCACGCTGGAGGCGGCAATCCGGCGTGGCTGGGTGTGACCAATCAACCGGCCACGCTGGCCGGCGGGGTAGTTCAGCTTGCCGCGGCCCAGGCTGAGCGCGATCTTGGGCAATTGCGTGGTCTTGCCCGAACCCGTCTCGCCGCAGACGATGATGACTTGGTGGGCCTGCAGCGCGGCAGCGATCTCGTCGCGTTTGGCCGACACCGGCAGCGACTCGGGAAACTCGATTTTCAGTGTGGAGGAACTCAAGGGAAAACTTCGTGGAGAATCCGCGATTATCCCAGCCTACACGCCATCCCACAGCCACTAGCCCTTCGCGTCCACGCATGTCCGCCGTCTTCAATTTCACCTTCGTCCCTTGGTTCCGTTCGGTTGCGCCTTACATCCACAAATTCCGTAACCAGACTTTCGTGGTGGGCGTCTGTGGCGAGGCCATCGCGGCGGGCAAGCTGCCCAATCTGGCGCAGGATCTGGCCTTGATCCAGAGCATGGGCGTGAAGATTGTCCTGGTGCATGGCTTTCGCCCACAAGTGAACGATCAACTCAAGGCCAAGGGCCATGCGCCGCTGTATTCGCGCGGCATGCGCATCACGGACGAAGTCGCCTTGGATTGCGCACAGGAAGCCGCAGGACAGTTGCGCTACCAAATTGAGGCCGCCTTCAGTCAGGGCCTGCCCAACACCCCCATGGCTGGAGCCACCGTGCGAGTGCTCTCTGGCAACTTCATCACGGCGCGGCCCGTGGGCATCGTGGATGGCGTGGATTTCCAGAGCTCGGGCTTGGTGCGCAAGGTGGACGTCGCCGCCATCCAGCACACCTTGGACATGGGCGCGGTGGCCTTGCTCTCGCCCTTCGGCTTCTCCCCTACTGGCGAAGCCTTCAACCTGACCATGGAAGACGTTGCGACCTCGGTGGCGACCGCCCTGCACGCCGACAAGTTGATCTTCATCACCGAGATTCCCGGCCTGCGATTGCGCCCCAGCGAACCAGAATCCGAGGACAACCCCATCGACACCGAACTGCCCTTGGCCGCCGCCGAAAAACTGTTGGCCGAACTGCCCGCCCCCGAGCAGCCCAGCGACGCCGCGTTCTACCTACAGCATTGCATCCGCGCCTGCAAGGGAGGTGTTGAGCGCAGCCACATCATTCCCTACGCGGTGGACGGCTCCTTGCTGCTTGAGATCTATGTGCACGACGGCATCGGCACCATGATCGTCGACGAAAAGCTGGAGGAGCTGCGCGAGGCCACGGCGGACGATGTGGGCGGGATCTTGCGCCTGATCGAGCCGTATGAGAAGGACGGCACCCTGGTCAAGCGCAGCCGCACGGAGATCGAGCGCGACATCGGCAACTACACCATCATCGAACACGACGGCGTGATCTTTGCCTGCGCCGCGCTTTATCCCTACCCCGAGGCCCACACGGCCGAAATGGCGGCGCTGACCGTCTCCAGCGAATCCCAAGGCCAGGGTGATGGAGAAAAAGTCCTTAAGCGCGTCGAACAACGTGCACGGGCCATGGGACTGAAGAGCATCTTCGTGCTGACCACGCGCACCATGCACTGGTTCATCAAGCGCGGCTTCCAGCAGGTCGATCCCGACTGGCTGCCGGAGGCCCGACGCCGTCTTTACAACTGGGACCGCCGCAGCCAGGTGTTGGTGAAGAAGCTAGCCTGAGAGCGGCCGTCTAAGGCAGTGCGATCGGGACGCCGTTTGAGAGCGAGAGCAAGCGGGAGATTCAGGCAGCCATCAGCGCCAGCGGTTGTGCCAGGTCTTGCCGTTCGCCACCCGCAGAGCCGGACAAACGGAAGACGGCCACGGCTTGCACCAAATCCTGTGCTCAAGCTTTGACCGCTGTGAAGGCGCTGAACGGATCAGCGCAAGACCGGTGTTTCTTAGGCCAACACGGCGGCCTGATTGACTTCGTCAATCTGCTCGGGCGCCAGAAAGCGCTCGGCGTAGCGCAGATAGACTTGCTCGCGCACAAAGATCTCGAACAAATCGGGATCAATGTGCCCACCCTTCTTCATGTTCGCCATGATGGACAAGGCTTGCGAAAGCTTCATCGGGGGTTTGTAGGGGCGATCGCTCGCAGTCAGGGCTTCGAAGATGTCGGCGATGCCCATCACACGGGCCTGCACCGACATCTGCTCGCGGGTGAGCCCCTTGGGGTAACCCTTGCCATCCATGCGCTCGTGGTGACCGCCGGCGTACTCCGGCACATTGCGCAAGTGCCGTGGCCATGGCAGCTGCTCCAACATATTGATGGTTGCGACAATGTGGTGGTTGATGATTTCGCGCTCTGGGTGGGTCAGCGTGCCGCGCGCGATCGTGAGGTTCTCAACCTCGTTGGTGCTTAGGAAATCGCTGTCCTGCCCGTCGGCATTTCCCGGCGCGCGCCAGCGGTAGTGCGTGGCCATGTGGCGCACGCGTTGAATATCCTCTTCCCGCATGGCCTCGCCGCCCTTGTTGGACCTGCGCAGAAAATCGCGGTCTGCGTCCAGGCGATTCAGTTGCTCAGCCAATCGCTCGCTGACACGGGCTTCGGCCTCGGCATCAACCAGCGGCCGCAATGCGAGTTGCTCGCGCAATGCCGCGATTTCGGCATCCCGCTTGAGCACCTCGAAACGCGTGTCCACCAGTCCAATGCGGTCGTAGATGGTTTCCAGCTTGGTGGCTTTGTCCACCACATGCACGGGCGTCGTGATCTTGCCGCAGTCGTGCAGCAGGCCGGCGATTTTCAGTTCGTAGCGATCTTTGTCGCTCATGGTGAAATCGGCCAGGGGCCCGGCAGTCGTGGCCGCTGCCGCATCGGCCAGCAGCATGGTCAATTCAGGCACACGCTGGCAATGGCCTCCCGTGTACTCCGATTTCTCATCAATCGCCTCGTTGATCATGCTGATCAACGCCTCGAAAAGCTCTTCAAGCTGCGCGATCAGTTGGCGGTTGGTCAGAGCAATCGCTGCCTGCGAGGCCAGTGATTCGACCAAGCTCTGGTCTGCGGGCAGGAAGGCAGTCACCTCCCCGCTACCGGGCTTGCGCGCATTCAACAGCTGAAGCACACCGATCACCCGATCTTCATGATTTTTCATGGGCACGGCCAGCATCGATTGCGACCGATACCCCGTGCGCTGATCAAAGGAACGTGTTCCGGTGAAGTCGAATTTGGTGTTGTCGTAGGCGTCCGGAATGTTCACCGTGCTTTCATGGTTGGCGGCATACGCTGCCACGGCTCGATCATTGAGCCGCCCCTCGGCATCGAACAACTGCACCAAGGGCAATTCAATTTTCTTGCCCGTCGTGCCGCCCATCGCAATGTTGAGCGAGTCGGTTCGCATGATCTCAAAACGCAAGGCACGCTCATCGTCGGTCACGCGGTAGAGGGTCCCACCATCGGCGTTGGTGATTTCCTTGGCGGCGAGCAAGATGCTCTCCAGCAAGCGGTTCGTGTCATGCTCGCGCGAAAGCGCAGTGCCGATGGTGTTAAGCTGCTCAAGACGACGCAGCAGATCAGTCGTGAAATTGGCGGAGGTTTCCGTGTTCATGGTCGCGCTTTTTGTAACAATCCTTGGTAAACAGGCCAAGGAAAAACAAAGCGAGAGACTATCTTAGAACACTCGCGCTGCCTACCTGAAACAAAGTAACAGTCGCGCTCCCGAGAGAAATTCAACGAGGAAGCGCCAACGCTGGAGTATGTTGGCCGATGGCCAGCGGCCGGTCACCTGCATGTGGGCTCCCCGCATGCGTGCCAGGAGCCAGCTGAAACACGGCAACAGAAGACACAAGCTCCTCGGCTTGAGCGCGAAGATTGCTTGTCGCTGCAGCCAATTGCTCCACCAAGGCCGCGTTTTGCTGCGTGGCCTGATCCATATTGGTCACAGCCTCGCCGACTTGGATCACACCCGAGCTCTGTTCGCTGCTTGCCGTGCTGATCTCGGCGACGATATCGGACACCAGCCGGATGCTGCTCACCACCTGTTCCATGGTGGAACCAGCACGGTCCACCAAGGCTGCGCCTTGCCCTACTTGCTCCACGCTGGCGGTGATCAGCGCCTTGATTTCCTTGGCGGCGGCGGCGCTGCGGCCCGCCAACGTTCGAACCTCGCTGGCAACCACGGCGAAACCCCGCCCCTGCTCACCCGCCCGAGCGGCTTCGACCGCGGCGTTCAAGGCCAAGATGTTGGTCTGGAAAGCGATGCCATCGATCACATTGATGATTTCGACAATCTTGCGGGAGGACTCGCTGATGCCCTTCATGGTCTTCACGACCTCGGTCACGACCTCGCCGCCTTGAATGGCCACGCTGCTGGCGCTTTGCGCAAGCTGATTGGCCTGCATGGCATTCGCAGCATTCTGCTTCACCGTGCTGCCCAGTTCTTCCATTGAAGCCGCGGTCTGCTCCAAGGCACTGGCTTGGCTCTCTGTGCGAGAACTCAAGTCTTGGTTACCTTGCGCGATCTCGACACTCGTGGCCGAAACGGTCTCACTGCCACGGCGCACACGATCAACGGTGGCCGCCATGGCATCACGCAAGGCCTTTATGCCATGCATGAGGCTCTTGTGATCGCCCGATTTCAATCTAACCTCCACGCTCAAGTCACCCTGAGACATGCTGTGCATGATCTGGCTGACTTCGGCTGGCTCGCCACCGAGCTGTCGAACAATGCTGCGCACAATCAGCAAACCAAAGCCAAGCATCAGCAAAGCGAGTATGAATGCACCTAGGCTAGATTGCATGACGCGCTGTCGGATTGAAGTGTCCACCGTATCGATGTAGACGCCCGAGCCGACTATCCACCCCCAGGGCTGAAAACCCTTCACGTGCGAAACCTTTTGGACCGGTGTCGAGTGTCCAGGCTTGGGCCACATGTAGTCCACATCACCCGAGCCCTGGGTTTTCACGACTTTCACCATCTCCACAAAGAGGTGCTTGCCGTTCGGATCTTTATTCTCAGTCAGGTCTTTGCCATCGAGTTCCGGGCGAATGGGGTGCATCACCATCTTGGGATGCATGTCATTGATCCAGAAATACTCCGTGCCGCTGTAGCGCAAGGCCTTGACGGCCGACAAGGCTCGCTGCTTGGCTTCGTCCATGGACATCTGGCCCTTGAGGGCCTGATCGTGAAAGTGCACCAGCAAGCCGTGGGCTACCTCGGTCGCCTGACGCACGGCATCCTTGCGTTCCTGCAGCAGCAGGCTGCGCTCAGACACCATGGAAAAAGTCAGCAACAGAATCAAGCCAACAATGGCGCTGACGATCAGGGCACCCAGGCGTTTGCCCAGACTCATGGTAGCGAATCGAAACACGGGAAACTCCTCCTCAACGGCGTCCAGACCTTACTGAACCCTTACCAGGTATAGGGCATGCGAGAACCAAGGTTTTGTTTTTTATTCTGCGCACACTGTAACAAGAGGCGCGAAGGCTGAGCGAACGGGATCAGCGGTGTTTTCCCGAGGCACCCAAAGAAAAAGCCACTCGCGTTGAACACGAGTGGCCCGTCACAAGCAACTGGTGCAGCTGTTTGTTATGCGCGCATTGTTTTGGGGCGTATCAACATCAATAGGGTCACCAAGATCATGAGCGAGAAGCAGACAAACGACCAATTCGCAATGCTTAAACCCAGGAAGGTCCAATCGATGGCCGCACAATCGCCGGACCCGCGGAAGATCATGGGCACGACGCGCTGAAGAGGAAAGGCTTCGATCATTCCGTAGAAATCGCGACCACAGCTCAGGAACTCCGGCGGATGCCATTGAAGCCAGCTCTGGCGCGCTGCGACGAAAGCTCCGAATGCGGAGCACAGCAGCACCAAAACAGCGCCGGTCACATGCCAGTATCGACTTTTGAACCATGCGGCCAAGCCTGCGAAGCTCGCCACCAATACCAGCGCGTATCGCTGCACGATGCACATCGGGCAAGGCTCTAGTCCGACAACGTGTTGCAAATAGAGCCCGAATGTCAAGAGCGACAAACAGGCCAGGAAAATCAGAAAAAGCATGCGGCGGGGTGCCGTCAGGATGTCAAGTAGTTGTCGATGCAGCAAGATCTTGGGTTCCTTCAACGAAGACGCGGGCTTTGCGCGGCGTTACCGCCAGCAGCTCGCCCTCTGTCAGTCCAAGCTCGCGGTATTGTGATGCAGGGATTTGCACCTCGATCACCGCTTGCTGCAAAGATGGAGTGCTCTCCTCGGGCAAAAGTTCCAAACGGGCGATCGGCCCGACGACGATGGCACGTGACAAGCGCGCTGCGATGCCCGGCGCACCGCTAGACCAGCGACGTACCTCGAATTCGTGGGGACGCACGTAGGCAAATGCCCGGGCATCTTGCGCACCCACATGTTCAGGTGCGGCAATGGTGATGTCACTGGACACACCGTCGAGGTGCAAAGTGCCTTCATGGGCGCGGCCATGAAACAGATTCACGTCGCCAAGGAAGCCATACACAAAAGGACTTGCTGGGTGCTCCCAGACATCCTGCGGCGACCCGACCTGCTCCACGACGCCCCGGTTCATCAACACGACACGGTCCGCCACTTCGAGCGCTTCCTCCTGGTCATGCGTGACGAAAATACTGGTGACGTGCAGTTCGTCGTGCAAGCGGCGTAGCCAGCGGCGCAGCTCCTTGCGCACTTTCGCATCGAGCGCCCCAAACGGCTCGTCCAGCAGCAACACCTTGGGCTCCACGGCCAGGGCCCGCGCGAGCGCAATGCGCTGACGCTGACCACCCGACAACTGGGACGGATAACGATCCGCCAGCCAATCCAACTGCACAAGCTTCAGCAAATCCAAGACCTTAGCCTTGATCTGCTTTTCCGTCGGACGTTCACCGCGGGGCTTCATGCGCAGACCAAACGCCACGTTATCGGCCACGGTCATGTGGCGGAACAAGGCGTAGTGCTGGAAGACAAAGCCGATGTGACGATCGCGCACGTGCTTGTCCGTCGTGTCCTCACCGGAAAAATAGATGCTTCCGCTGTCTGCGGTCTCGAGACCGGCGATGATGCGCAACAGCGTCGTCTTGCCGCAACCGGATGGGCCGAGCAAGGCAAGCAGCTCTCCTGAGGCGATGTCCAGATCGACATCGTGCAGGGCACGGAAGTCGCCAAAATGTTTGTTGACCTTGCGAATTTCAATGCTCATGGGAAAACGGCTTTCTCAGGCAGCGGACGAAGCCGCCGGTAAGGAATTGGCGACGGCTTTGCCGGGATTTTCGGGTGGTGCGTTGTCCGCAGCTGCCCGGTCTCGCTCATGCTTCCACTCCGCAAAAGTCTTCAGAATCAAGGTGACCACGGCCAGCACAGCAAGCAAGGAGGCCACCGCAAAGGCAGCGGCAGATTGATACTCGTTGTAAAGAATCTCGACATGAAGCGGGATCGTGTTGGTCTGACCACGGATATGTCCCGACACCACCGAAACCGCCCCGAATTCGCCCATGGCGCGCGCGTTGCAGAGAATCACGCCATACAACAAGCCCCACTTGATGTTGGGCAGTGTCACGTGCCAAAACGTCTGCCAGCCATTCGCGCCCAGCACGATGGCGGCTTGCTCTTCGTCGTTGCCTTGTGCCTGCATGAGCGGTATCAACTCGCGCGCGATGAATGGGAAGGTCACGAAAATCGTGGCCAGCACGATGCCCGGCACCGCGAAGATGATCTTGATGTCATGCTCGGCCAGCCAGGGTCCTAGCCAGCCTTGCGCTCCAAAAAGCAGCACGTAAATCAAGCCGGAGACGACGGGCGACACCGAGAATGGGAGGTCCACCAGGGTCGTGAGAAAGGCCTTGCCGCGGAATTCGTACTTGGCGATGGCCCATGCCGCGGCGATACCAAACACCAGATTGAGGGGTACGGCGATTCCTGCGGCAATGAGCGTGAGTTTGATGGCTGACCATGCGTCGGGCTCTAGCAAGGCTGCGAAATAGGCGTCCCACCCCTTGCGCAAGGCCTCGGTTGCGACCGCGACCAAGGGCAGCACCAGGAAAAGTGCAATGAAACCCAAGGCGATCAAGGTCAACGTCCACCGAACGAGCGGTGTCTCGGTGGTCAGAACGCGTCTTTTGCGCACGTCGAGGGCAGCGGGAGCATTGCGAGAAGATGAAATCGAATTCGTCATCGCGTCAGGCTCCGGAACGCTTGCGCTGCCAGGCTTGCAGGCCGTTGATGACCAGCAGCATCATGAAGGAAATCAAGAGCATCACCAGGGCGACGGCGGTCGCGCCCGCGTAGTCGTACTGCTCCAGCTTGGAGATGATGATCAGCGGCGTGATCTCTGAGATCATGGGCATGTTCCCCGCGATGAAGATCACGGAACCGTATTCACCGACCGCCCGCGCAAAGGCCATCGCGAAACCCGTGAGCAGCGCCGGCAAGATGCTGGGCAGGATCACATAGCGAAACGTCTGCCAGCGCGTGGCCCCCAGACAGGTTGCTGCCTCTTCCAATTCCTTTTCGGTGTCTTCCAGCACCGGCTGTACCGTGCGCACCACGAACGGCAGGCCAATGAAGATCAAGGCGATCACCACCCCTGTGGGGTTGTAGGCCAGCTTGATGCCCAGAAAGCCCAAGACTCCATCTGGCTCGAAATACTGGCCGATCCAGCCGTTGCCTGCCAGCAAGGCCGTCAAGGAAATGCCTGCCACGGCAGTTGGCAAGGCAAAGGGCAAATCGACCAGCGCGTCCACGATCTTTTTGCCGGGAAACTTATAGCGCACCAGCACCCAGGCCACGAGCAGGCCAAACACCAAGTTGACCAGAGCCGCGATCAGAGAGGCCCCGAATGTCAAACGGTAGGAGGCCAGCACGCGCGGTGAGGCGACAGCAGTCCAGAACTGCTCCCACGTCATGGTGAATGACTTGAAAAACAATGCGGACAGCGGGATCAGGACGATCAGGCTCAAGTAGAGCAGCGTGTAGCCCAGCGTCAAATTGAAACCGGGCAGAACGCGTCGTGCCTTGCGGCGCGAAGACACCGCCGGGCTCGCCTTCGGCTCGGCAGCGGGTACAGCTAGCGCAGTCATTCAGTGCTTATTTGACGGTGTAGATCTGGTCGAATTTGCCGCCGTCGTTGAAATGCACCTTCTGGGCTTCCGCGGCACTGCCGAACACCTCGGACACGGTGAACAACTGAATCGGCTTGAAGGTGGCGGCGTTCTTCTTCAGCACGGCTTGCGAGGTTGGACGCAGCGCATGCTTGGCGGCGATTTCCTGTGCTTCATCGGTGTAGAGGAAATCCAGGTAGGCCTTGGCCACGTCGGCGGTCCCCTTCTTGGCCACGGTGCGCTCCACGATCGCCACCGGGTTCTCCGCCACCACGCTGATGCTGGGATAGACGGCTTCGACTTGGCCCGCACCAAACTCGTTGACGATGGAAATCACTTCAGACTCGAAGGTGATCAGCACGTCGCCAATGTTGCGTTGCAAGAAGATGCCCGACGCATCACGACCGCCCTTGCCCAGCACCGGCGCGTTCTTGAACAACTTGGCAACGAATTCGGCGGCCTGCGCGTCCGTGCCGCCCTTCTTCTTCACATAACCCCAAGCCCCCAGATAAGTCTGACGGCCATTTCCGCCCAACTTGGGATTGACCACTACGACCTGGACTCCTGGCTTGATGAGGTCATCCCAATCCTTGATGCCCTTGGGATTGCCTTTGCGCACCACGAAGATATGGGTGGACAGGGTGGGCGTGGCCTTGTTAGGGAATTTTTGGGTCCAGTCTTTTGCGACAAGCCCCTTATCCGCCAGAAACTCCACGTCGGTCACGGTGTTGAATGTGACAACGTCGGCATCCAGCCCATCCGCCACGGCACGAGCTTGCGCACTAGAGCCGCCATGGGATTGGTCCACCTTCACGTCTTTGCCCGTCTTTTTCTTGTACCAGGCGCTGAAGGCGGGGTTGATGTCCTTGTAGAACTCACGTGCCACATCGTAGGAAGAATTCAGCAAGGTGACTTGCTGGGCACTGGCCAGTTGGGATACTCCCAGCGCCAAAGCCGCCAGTGTCAGGGTGAAGGCATTTTTCAGGTTCATGGATGTCTCTCCGGTTGGAATGGGGTCAGGCGGACCTGCGGGGTGGCAACACGGCCACCATTCCGGAATCAGCGTGGGCAGGATTTTCCCAGGCCGCCTTTCAAACTCAAAAGATGATTATCTTGTTAGCTCATAACCAAAGAATTTAAAGCCAGATCAAACGGGCAAACTTGCGGCAGGTTTGCGTCGGCGAAGCCCACCTCCACCCTCACCCGCATCGCTTGCCACCAAAGACTGCAGAAGTGCCACACCCAACGGCCACTCGCCATGGCCCGATTCCACGTTGAGGTGCCCGGCATCGGGGACGCGGACAAACTCGCTACCCCAGTTGCGGGCATAGGCGCCGCACAAGCGGATCGGACAGTAGGGATCGTTGTTGCTCGCGACCACGATGCTCCGGTATGGGAGCTTGCGACTCGGTACAGGAGCAAAGTCACTGAGGATGGAGCGGCGCTCGGGGTCTGCCGGTGCCACCAGCAGGGCTCCACGGATGCGCGCTTGCGCGTCCTGCGGCAAATGGTTGACGGCGATACAGCCCAGGCTATGAGCCACCACCACGACCGGCAAGTCACGGCCATCCTGGTCGACCTGGGCCAAGATGGTTTGCCGTATGCGCTCCACCCAAGCCGTCCGCGCTGGGGTCTGCCAATCGTCCTGCTGCACGCGCACGGTATCCGCGTAACGTTGTTCCCACAAGGTTTGCCAGTGTCCGGGACCCGAATCACGCCACCCCGGCACGATGAGAATACGCACCGCTTCCGTCACGTCGGCCTTGCTCTCATGGCTTGTTGGCGCAGCCGTCCCCGGCGACACCTCATTTGTTGGGTTGAGGTGTGACACGCAGGTAAGGCCTGACCGCCTTGTAGCCCTTGGGAAACCGACGGGCGATTTCATCCGCGTCCTGCAGGCTGGGGACGATGATCACGTCGTCACCATCCTTCCAGTCGGCAGGCGTGGCCACCTTGTGGCTGTCGGTCAACTGCAGGGAATCGATCACGCGCAGCAGTTCATCAAAATTGCGTCCAGTGCTGGCCGGATAGGTCAATGTGGCGCGAACGGTTTTCTTGGGGTCGATGAAAAACACGCTGCGCACGGTGGCCGTGGCGGAGGCATTGGGATGGATCAGGTCATACAACTCGGACACCTTGCGGTCCGCATCGGCGAGGATCGGGAAGTTGACCGTGGTGTGCTGGGTCTCATTGATATCGGGAATCCACTGCCGATGCTTGTCGACAGGATCCACGCTGATGGCGATCGGCTTGACGCCACGCTTGGCGAACTCCCCCGAGAGCGCGGCCGTGCGGCCCAGTTCGGTGGTACAGACCGGCGTGAAATCCGCCGGATGAGAAAACAGGATGACCCAGGAGTCGCCCGCCCATTCATGGAATTTGATGGGTCCGATGCTGGAATCCTGGGTGAAATCGGGGGCGGTGTCCCCCAGTCGTAGCGTCGCCATGAGAGGAATCTCCTGAGGTGGGAATGCGCCCATTCTGGACGGCAGCACCCCAGATTCCAACGAATATCTTGACGTTAGCTCATAACCAGCTGGCATGAACCGCACAGCTCAAACTGGGGCAGAGTCGATACCCAACGGTCCTGAACTGCGGCGCCCAGTAGGCGTGGATCAGGCTTGCAACGGAGCCAAATGGTGATGCACCCGCACGGCCAAGGCGCATTGATCGGGATCGGTTAACGCTTGCATGCGCCCGGCGAGTGCCGTCTGCACCAGTTGAACCAAGACCCCTGGCTGCGGCGTTACCGGCCCCAAGAAAAGCGGCACTTGTGCGCGCAGCACCAGAAGCGTCGGGAAATTTTCAACTTCGGCGTCACCCATGACCTCGCTCTCGTCCTCGATGTCTATCCAGTCAAAGCGAGCGACTCCCTTGAACTGACTCTGGAGAGACTCGAACAACGGTTGGTACGCACGACAGTTGTTGCACCAATCGGCGCAGAGACAGACCACCTGCAAAGGATCTGCCGCGTTAGGGTTGCTGCTCATGCCCTAAGTGTGCCCGATCCGCAGAACTCGCACGCTGCACACCGCGCCCCGGCAGGAAAACTTCCACGCAAAAACGCCTGCGTGGGCAGCGCCCCCTGCGTCAATAGAGGCCCCTAAGCCAAATGCACCGTGCGCATGCAAACCACCCATCACGTCCGTGATAACCCGCCGACCTGCGTAAAAACCCTCTTTGTCCCACCACTGCACGCGTCAAAGATGCGGGGTCTGGAAAGTCCAGGCATTCCACACAACGAAGGAGACAGCGATGACACAGAGCAAGACGACCCGACGCCGCAGCCTGCTCAAGGGCGCTGCGGTGGCCGCCGGCGCCATGTCGGTGCCGATGATCAGTAACGCCCAAACCACTTCGCTGCGACTGCAGAGCACGTGGCCAGCCCAGGACATTTTCCACGAGTACGCGCAAGACTTCGCCAAGAAGGTCAATGACATGGCGAGCGGCCGCCTCAAGATTGAGGTGCTGCCTGCAGGTTCCGTGGTGCCGGCCTTCCAACTGCTGGAAGCCGTGAACAAGGGCACGCTCGATGCCGGTCACGGCGTCGTCGCCTATCACTACGGCAAGCAATCTGCCCTGGCCTTGTGGGGGTCCGGTCCAGCCTTCGGCATGGACCCCAACATGGTCCTGGCCTGGCACAACTACGGGGGCGGCAAAGCCTTGCTGGACGAGATTTACAAGTCCATCAACATGGACGTCGTGTCTTACCTCTACGGCCCCATGCCCACGCAGCCCTTTGGCTGGTTCAAGAAACCGATCGCCAAGGTGGAGGACGTGAAGGGCATGAAATTCCGCACCGTGGGTCTGGCCGTGGACATGTACACGGCCATGGGGGCTGCAGTGAACCCCTTGCCGGGCGGCGAGATCGTGGCGGCCCTCGACCGGGGCCTCATCGACGGCGCCGAATTCAACAACGCCTCCAGTGACCGGGTGCTCGGCTTCCCCGACGTGGCCAAGAACTGCATGTTGCAGAGCTTTCACCAGAGCGGTGAGCAGTTCGAGATTCTCTTCAACAAAGGTAAGCTGGAAGCGCTGCCCACCGAATTGCGTGCCATCGTGGATTACGCCGTCCAGGCCGCCAGCGCTGACATGAGCTGGAAAGCGATTGACCGCAACTCCAAGGACTACCAGGAGTTGAAGAAGCAGGGCGTGAAGTTCTACAAGACGCCGGACGCCATCCTGCGCGCCCAGCTCGACGCCTGGGACAAGATCATGGAGAAGAAGAGCGCGGAGAACCCGCTGTTCAAGAAGGTGCTCGATTCGCAAAGGGCATTCGCGCAACGCACCAAGCAGTGGCAGAACGACTACATGGTGGACTTCAACATGGCCTACAACCGCTACTTTGGTCGAGGCGCCAAGAAGGCCTGATCGTCACGACAAATCCGCGCTCCGCCATCGTCCTACCCGGTGGCGGAGTTTTTCAAAGCACGGCCGACGTTTGCTGCCCCCTCTCGGATTGACCTATTCGCGGCGTTGCGTCGCTTTCTGACATGACATCCCTTCCCAACGCACAGCGCCTGCTGCACGCCGCAGATCGAATGAGCACCTGGACTGGCAAAACCTTTGCCTGGCTGATCGTGGCGCTCATGCTCGTGGTGTGCGCTGAAGTCTTCAAGCGCTACGCACTGAACGCACCCACGGCGTGGATCTACGACGCCAACAACATGATGTATGGCACGCTGTTCATGATGTGCGGAGCGTATGCCCTCTGCCAAGATGCCCACGTGCGAGGTGATTTTCTCTACGGCAACATGAAGCCACGCACTCAGGCCACGCTGGATCTCGTGCTCTACGTCGTCTTTTTCCTGCCAGGTGTCTGCGCGCTGACGTGGTCGGGCTGGAGCTACTTTCAAGACTCGCTGGCCATGCGCGAACAAACGTTCAATGCGACGCCGATTCCGCTCTACCCCTTCAAATTCATCATTCCGCTGTCCGGCGCGGTGGTGCTGTTGCAGGGCATCGCTGAAATCATCCGCTGCATCGTCTGTCTCAAGACTGGTTCCTGGACGCCCCGCCTCAAGGACGCCGAAGAGATGGATGTGGTGGAGGAACAGCTCGCTGCAAGCACCTACGTGGATGAAAAGGCCAAACAGGACGCGATTGCAAACGCTCATGCCATCGACGAATCGGCACGGCAACGCGGCACGGGCAACGTCGGGAGCGCGTCATGAGCAATCCCGCACTTGGTCTGACGATGCTGGGCCTGATCATCGTCGTGATCCTGATGGGCTTTCCCACGGCATTCACCCTGATGGGCTTGGGCATGTTCTTCGGCTTCATCGCCTTCTATGACCCATCTCAGCACTGGGTCGACAACCGCATCTTCGATCTGATGGTGCAACGCGCTTTCGGAGCGATGACCAACGAAACCCTGCTCTCCATCCCACTCTTCGTTCTGATGGGCTACATCATGGAACGAGGAGCATTGGTGGACCGCATGTTCCACGCCGTGCAGCTTGCTTTCCGCCGCGTGCCCGGCTCTCTGGCCGTGGCCACGCTGGTCATCTGCACCTTCTGGGGCATCGCCAGTGGCCTGGTCGGAGCGGTGGTGGTGCTGATGGGCGTGATCGCGATGCGGCCCATGCTCAACGCCGGGTATGACACGCGTCTCGCCGCGGGGGTGATCACCGCCGGGGGCACACTGGGAATCCTCATTCCCCCGTCTGTGATGATCATCGTCTACGCTGCGGTGGCCGGACAGTCAGTGGTGAAGCTCTACGCCGCCGCCATGTTCCCGGGCTTCTTCCTCGCCTTCCTCTACCTGGTCTACGTCATCGGCTGGGCCTTGCTTCAGCCCAAGGTAGCACCCAAGCTACCCCCCGAACAGCAGCGTGCGGACGTCTCCCCCTGGGTCACTCACCTTGCGCAAAACTACTCGCCGCGCATGCTGCCAGCGCTGTTGATGGCGCTCGTCTCGCCGCGTCGCGCGCTCTCCGCCCGCATCGAGGGCGTGAAGGCGAGCTGGTGGTTGCTGCTGCGCAATCTGGGCAGTGCGCTCACGCCCCTGCTGTTCGCAGCAGTGACCCTGGGCACCGTTTGGTGGTACATGGTCATCTACACGCAGCAAAGCGAAGCGCCCGAACCACAGACCATGGAACAGGTGCAGCAAGCCCAGTCCGCCGATTCAGCATCCGAGGACGTGTCGGGACTGGCTGAGCCCCCCACCGAAGGCGGCTTGCAAGAACCACCCTCCTCCGACGGCGGTTTGCAGGAACCTCCGGGCAGCGCACCCTCCGACGATGCCGTGCAAGAACCACCAACAATTGCGACAAAGGTCGCGACTGATCCACGGGCCAGTGAACCAGAGGGTGCCCGCAGCGAGGGCCTACAGAGCCTTGGTGAATCGGTCCCGACCCCGCACGCGGCGGCGGTGCCGACCTCCTTCTATACAGGTTTCTGGATCACCGTGGCCTTCACGCTTGCGCTGCTACTCTGGTACTACCGAGCGCTCGATGCCGAGCAGTTCGAGATCCTGCGCATGCTGGTGTCTTCGGTGTTGCCGCTGGGCACGCTCACGCTGGTGGTGCTGGGAGTGATTCTGTTCGGCATCACGACGGCCACCGAGTCCGCCGCAGTCGGCGCTGCCGGCGCCTTTCTCATGGCCTGGCACGCCCGCACGCTGAATTTCAAGAAGATCAAGGAGGCCGTGTTTCTGACCGCCAAGACGACCGCCATGGTCTGTTGGCTGTTCGTGGGGTCTGCGTTGTTCTCGGCCGTGTTCGCCATCCTTGGCGGGCAAGCTTTGGTGGAGCAATGGGTGATGTCCCTGAACCTGTCGTCACTGCAGTTTTTGCTGCTGTCACAGGCCATCATCTTCATCCTGGGCTGGCCGCTGGAGTGGACCGAGATCATCGTGATCTTCGTGCCCATCTTCCTACCCCTGCTGGCGCATTTTCAGATCGATCCGCTGCTGTTCGGTGTCCTGGTGTTTGTGAACCTCCAGGCGGCCTTCCTATCACCGCCCGTGGCGATGTCGGCCTTCTACCTGAAGGGCGTGTCGCCGCCGCACGTCACGCTGAACCAGATTTTCGCGGGCATGATGCCTTACATGCTCATCGTCATCCTGTGCATGGTGCTGATGTACCTCTGGCCACAACTCACGCTGTGGCTGCCGCACTTCCTTTATGACTGAGCCAGAGAGGGGCCGGCAGGCGTGAATCCCGGCGCGGCAGGCTGCCTGACTGAAAGCAGAGACGCGCCCGTACCGCGGTATGGTCGTGGAGGCACCTCGCCTCGGCCATCACGCCGCTGCGCAGGCGCGCCGGATGTCCGCGGCGAAGGCGTCCACCGCCTCGGGCGTAGTGTCCCAGGCGCACATCAGGCGGCAGCCACCGCCAGCGATGAAGTCGTAGAACTTCCAGCCCTGTGCACGCAGAGCGTGAATGGCGGCCTGAGGCAGGAAGGCAAACACCGAGTTGACCTGGGGTGGGTGCGGAACACGCACGCCAGCCATGTCCTTGATCGCGTCGTACAAGCGTTGCGCCATTGCGTTGGCATGGCGTGCATTGCGCAACCACACGTCGCCTTGCAACATGCCGATCCAGGGGGCGGAAATGAAGCGCATCTTGGACGCCAGCTGTCCCGATTGTTTGACACGGTAGGCAAAGTCCTCACTCAAGGCTTTGTCGAAGAACACCACGGCTTCGCCAACCGGCAGCCCATTCTTCGTACCACCGAAACACAGAACATCGACGCCCGCACGCCAGGTAATGTCCGCGGGTTCACAGCCCAGCGCAGCAACCGCATTCGCGAACCGCGCGCCGTCCATGTGCACCTTGAGCTTGCGGCGCTTGGCGATAGCGGCGATGGCGCGTACCTCCTCCACCGTGTAGAGCGTGCCTAGCTCGGTCGCCTGGGTGAGGCTCACCACCTTGGGCTTGGGGTAATGGATGTCGGCGCGCCGAGTGACCAGTTGCTCGACGGCGTCTGGTGTCAGCTTGCCGAGTTTGGCAGCAGCACTCTCGTTCTCGGCAATCAACAATTTGCTGCCATTGGAAAAGAACTCCGGCCCGCCGCATTCGTCGGTTTCAATGTGCGCCACCGGGGTACAAATGACCGAGTGATAACTCTGACAAAGAGACGCCAGCGCCAGCGAGTTCGCCGCCGTGCCGTTGAACACAAAATAGACATCGCAATCGGTTTGGAACAACTGCCTCAACTGCTCACAAACGCGTTGGGTCCATTCATCATCGCCATACCCTGGTTGATGCCCACTGGCATTGGCCTCGAGGAACCAATGCATGGCCTCAGGGCAGACACCTGCGTAGTTGTCGCTGGCGAAATGTTGGCGCGTGGTGTTCTGGGAAGGCACGGAGGTAAGACTGCTCATGGGGAAAGAGATCAAATGCGGTACGGGGATTTTCTCAAGGAATGCGTATCCGCGTCTGGCCAGCGCACTTGCGCACCCTATATCCAGCGGTGACCCTTCAAGAAGAGGTTAAATGCAAAAAGCCCGCTACAGGTTCTGTAGCGGGCTTTGATTTGGCTCCCCGACCTGGGCTCGAACCAGGGACCTACGGATTAACAGTCCGGCGCTCTACCGACTGAGCTATCGGGGAATATTCGGTAAACAAATTGTCGTTTGTCGGTCAGTGGTGGGACGTGCAGGATTCGAACCTGCGACCAACGGATTAAAAGTCCGCTGCTCTACCGACTGAGCTAACGTCCCACTCAGCGGGACGCTTTACTGCGCGTTACGCTTGCCCCGACAAAGCAAAGATTATAGCGTGAATATTTTGAGTTTTTTGCCTCGGCTCCAATTTGCCGCCTCTTTTTTCACCTCTAGCTCGCCGCACACCTGCAACATCCTCTCTCCACGACCGCGCAGAGTCCACGGTGAAAGAAGATCACATCAAGTCCGCCGCCGCGATCCTGTTCAACACCCATCCCGAGGCACACAGACCAAAGGTCGCAGTCACGGAAACCAGTGAGCCATAACCACTGCAATTAAGACTGCCGTCACCGCCTACCGAGCAGGCTTCATCGTCCTGAGCCGGACCTTGAACCGCCTCCCTGCTGTACACGCAGGCGATGCCGATTTTGCGAGGAGTCTTCTTCCCTGTTCGTGAACTCTCTGGCGCACGCGGCGCGCCATGGTGCTTACGCAGGCGGTACCGCAACTGGGCCAGCAGAGGGTCGTGCGTGACGTTGACCAGATCATCCACAGCCACCAGATGCGCTTGCGTCTTGCCTCCTGCGGCACCGACCGTGATATAGCGCTGGCTAGAAGAGTGGTCGCGCGCCCAAACCGCCATGGCCGTCTTCGCCACGACTTGATCACACGCGTCAATCACCGCATCGACATGGGGCCCTTGGGCAATCAATCCCGGCCAATTGGCCGGCTCGACAAACTCCTCGATGCAAATTACCTCGCATGAGGGATTGATCTGCGCGATTCGCTCGCGCATGGCCTGCACCTTCGCTTGCCCGAGCGTGTCGTCGAGTGCATGGATCTGTCGGTTGATGTTGGACTCGGCCACATGGTCCATATCGATCAGCGTCAAGCGTCCGACACCGCTACGTGCCAGCCCTTCGACTGCCCATGAACCGACGCCGCCGATCCCGACAACCACGACGTGAGCGGAGCGGATGCGCGCCGCTCCAGCCTGACCATAGAGACGGGCCAAGCCACCGAATCGACGTTCGAAATCGGGACGCTCCGTATCGACTGCCTGCATCATAGGTTGATCATGTAAGACGTCGAATACACCAACACCCAAGTCGCTCAAAAGCAACTCCAATCCCAATTGGGCGGAGAGCTGCCTTCGAGTTCATCAACTTATTTCTTGCTATTGCCTTGAGTGGAGGACACGGCGGGCGCCGTGTCTTTCAAGCGTGGCAGACGCTGTTTGGCCGTAGCGGCTGCGTCTGACTTGGGATACGCTTTGATCAGCTCTTCCAAGGTCTTGCGGGCGCCTTTGGTGTCTTTCAATTCGACTTGGCAGTTAGCGATGGCCAATACGGCTTCGGGCGCACGCGCATGGTCCTGCGACTGGCTGAGCAGGATGCGAAAGTTTTCAATCGCCTCTTTGTAGTCCTGAGTCGCATATTGGGCGTTGCCTAGCCAGAAGAAGGCAGAGGGTGCGTAGCCGCTGGACGGATAGCGTTTGATGAACTCGGCAAATGCATTCTGAGCGCCTTGGAAATCCCCCTTACGGAACAGGCCAAGACCAGTTTCAAAGTCTCGTCTTTCGGCCCGCTCCGCGAGAAATTCACGCCCGTCAACGCTCACGCGCTCTGGCTCCAAGGCACGCACACGCTCTTCCAACGCAGCCAAGGCCTCCTTGTACTGACGCTGGGCGTCAACCAAGGCACGCGCGGAGACCTCGTCCCTCCCAATGAGACGGGCATTGTCAGTCCGCAAATTGTCGATTTGCGTCTGCAGATCAATCAGACTGCGGCGCAGCTGAATGTTTTCATCGATCAGGCGCCGCAGCTGATCCTGCTGGGCTGAAGCGCGCTGCTCTTGGTCCAGTCTCAGCACGTCAACACGCTGTCGAAGCTCAAGAATCGCAGCCCGCGCTTCATCGTCACCGAACAGTGCTGCGGCCGCAGGGTTGCTCAACATCCCAAGCATACTGAGGCACACGGCACCGAGGCTCAATCGAGCATCAAATGCTAAGAATGAGCGGGGAAACAGGAACAGCACGTTCTTCACTGAGTCTTCAAGATGTTGTCAAGCTCCACGATCGAGCCATCAGCTCAACGGTAGCTAATTTCTGCCCGACGGTTCTGCGACCAGGCCGCCTCGTTGCTTCCCTCCGCGGCAGGCTTTTCTTCGCCAAAGCTCACGGCGTCCGTTTGGGCGTCCGCAACCCCCAGCAGACTCAGCGCGCGACGCACAGCCTCGGCGCGTCGCTGCCCCAAGGCGAGGTTGTATTCCCGCCCACCGCGCTCATCGGTGTGTCCTTCAATCACAACACGCAGGGAAGGATCACTGGACAGATACCGCGCCTGAGCTTCGATCAGCTTCTGAAACTCAGGTTTGATCACATAGCTGTCATAGTCGAAATAAACCAAGCGGCCAGCGGCCAGCGCGGCGGCTTGCAAGGAGGAAGACGTAGGGCCCGTGGACTGCACCACGGTTTCCGGCGTCGCAGTGGGCTGGGGCACCGAGCCCACCGCACCGCCATCCGAGACCGTCGCGCTTGATGGAGCACCGCTGGTGCTATCAGCACCCGTCTGCGGGTCGAGCTTGACCGACGAACAAGCCGCCAGCGTCAATGAAAACAGTGCAATTCCCAAGTATTTGAATTTCATCATGATGGGCTCCAGCTAACAGAGATAAAGAAACTTTACCCGAAACAAGCGGGCAGAAATGTTAATAAGTATGAAATCCTCAAAGCCGCGCCTGTGCGCCAGGTGCGGCGTCAGGACTGGATTTTCACGCCACACAGCCCCGCGTTTGAGCCGCTGAGCGCGTCCCAGCACGCTCGAATGGCGAGTCCACCGCAGTTACCGCGGCGCGTTCGCTTGACCGCCCGCGGCGCTGACCGACGCAGCCCCACCTGAACCGGCGACGCCCACGAAGGGCCCCCAATCCGGTTCTCGGATGTCACCGCCCTGTCCGCTCAGGCGCGCCTTGATGGCGCCGTCAAGCGTGGTCGTCATCAGAGCCTCACGATCGTTCTGCTTCGTTGCATACAGCAACAAGCGGCTGTTGGGCGCGAAGCTCGGGTTCTCGTCAGAGACCGTGTTGGTCAGCATCGTCACCGTGCCGCTGGCAAGCTCCATCACGTGTAACTTGAATTCGCCATTGATACGAGAAATGTAGGCAAGCCAACGCCCATCGACACTCAGCGCGGGGGAAATGTTGTAGGTCCCGCTGAAGGTCACTCGCTCAGGATTGCCGCCCTTGGCGGGCAAGCGATAAATTTGCGGACTGCCCCCGCGGTCACTGACGAAATAAATGAAGCGGCCGTCTGCGGAATAGGTGGGCTCGGTGTCAATGCCGTTGGAACGAGTCAAACGGACGGGTTCGGCCGCAAGATTGTTCAAGTCCAGGGTATAGAGTTGCGACCCTCCATCACGACTCAAGGTCACCGCGAGGAAGCGTCCATCGGGAGACCACGCGGGCGCGCTGTTGGAGCCGCGAAAGCTGGCCACCAGCCGGCGACGGCCGGTGGACACTTCGTGGATGTAAACCACGGGCCGACGTGACTCAAAGGACACATAAGCCAATTGCCGACCATCGGGCGACCATGTGGGGGAAATGATGGGCTCGGGACTGGAAAGCGCAGGCTGTGCAGCCTCGCCGTCGGCGTCCGCCACCCAAAGGCTGTGTCGCTGATCCGTCTTGGTCACATAGGCGATGCGTGTTGAAAACACACCTTTGTCACCGGTGAGCTGTTCATACACATAGTCGGCCACTCGGTGCGCCGCGAGACGCAGATCCGCCGCATTGACCAAGAAACTCTGACCTCCCAAGTCCTTGCCCGCGACCACATCCCAAAGACGGAAGCGCACGTCAAAGCGACCGTCGGCCATGCGGGTCACGCTGCCGGCAACCAAAGCATCCGAACCGGCCTGCCGCCACGCAGCCAAATCGGGGCGTGCCGTTTCATCCAAGGCATCCGCCTTGCTCAGCATCACGCTGCGAAACTGTCCACTGCGCTCAAGGTCCGCCAGAACAATCGCGCTGATCTTCTGCGGAGTGGCCGCCTCCCCGCGAAAGGGCGCGACTGAGAACGGGACTTGCGTCAAGCCGACTCCCGCCACCTCGACACGGAACTGGGCGTGCGCGGGCGCGATCAGCACTTGCTGAATCAGCAGCAAGGCAAAAAACCAGACAGCGGACAGAAGGAAATTGGGAAACCTATACCGACGATGCAACATGCGTATTGCCCAGCAACTAAAACCTTGCGATGTCGCGCTCCGACAGAGGCCCAGGCGATCGCATGGGCTAAAGAGGAAAACCGGAACGTAGCCACGGCAAGTGGGCTTGGCATCATACAACCCCATGAGGTTAAAGGGCGTTCAGTTAGACTTGAAGGATTTCGCATTCGCTTCGAGCAGTCTGCCGCGAATGCTTCTTTTGCTCGGTGTCATATCCCATGAAAGCCTCATCACGACCTTCCGCCAGCGCGCGCAGTGTGTTTGCCCGCCTGCGTCGGGTGTGGCCCTACTTCAGCCAAGACAAAGGCTCTTGGTTCGCACTCGTTCTGTGTACCTTTCTGGTCGCGGCTTGCGAGCCTGTATTGCCTGCGTTGATGAAGCCACTGCTGGACCACGGCTTCGCCACCACCACCTTCAACCCTTGGTTGGTACCGATCGCACTCATCCTGCTGTTCGGTGTGCGTGGCATCGCGGGTTATGTCGCGGCGCTGGCACTCGTCAACATCACCAGCAATGGCGTATTCCGCCTGCGCAGCGACCTGTTCAAGCACATGCTTGACGCGCGCTTGACCTTGTTCGGCAATCGTTCGGCCACGTCGCTGACCAACACCATCGTCTACGAGATCACATCCGGGACGCGCCAGCTGGTGCCCACGCTGATCAGTGCCTCCCGGGACGTCTTGACGCTCGTGGCCCTGCTGGCCTACTTGCTTTACGTGAACTGGCAGCTGACCCTGATCGTTGGGCTGCTGTTCCCGGCCATTGCTTGGGTCGTACGCACGGTCTCACGTCGTCTCTACAAGCTCACGCGCGCCAGCCTTGGTGCCACGGAAGAACTGGCTTACGCTGTCGAGGAAAACGTTCTGGCTCACAGGGACGTGCGATTGCACGGTGCTCAGGCCATTCAACAACAGCGTTTCGAGAAACTGGGACGCTCGCTGTTGCGCCTGCAGTTCAAATCCCGGGTCGCGTCCTCCGCGCTCACACCCCTGACCCAAATGCTGGCCGCGGTCGCGCTGTCTTTGGTCATCAGCATCGCCCTCATGCAAAGCATCCGTGGCGAGGCCACCATCGGTGACTTCGTGTCGTTCATCACCGCGATGCTGATGCTTTTGACGCCCATGAAGCATCTCTCGGGCGTGGCCAATTCGATCACCGGCGGATTGGCCGCACTTGAGCGCGCCATCAGCTTGGTCGAAGATACCCCACTGGAGAAAGGCGGAACGTACAGCCCGCCGCCGCCAGAGCATCGGGCACGGGGCGAGATACGTTTCGAGCAAGTCAGCCTGAGCTACCCAGACGCAGCACGGCCCGCCATCGATGGCCTGAGTCTGTCAATTGCGCCGGGAGAGACTGTGGCCCTGGTGGGCGCCTCGGGATCCGGCAAAACCACGCTGGTGAATTTGTTGCCCCGTTTCATCGAGGCCAGTCAAGGTCGCATCCTGTTGGATGGCGTCTCTCTGCCAGACTGGGATCTGCAAGCACTGCGCAACCAATACGCGTTCGTCCACCAGCATGTGGTCTTGCTCAACGACAGCATCGCGGCGAACGTCGCGCTTGGCGATCGAAAACTCGACGAGGCCCGCGTGCTGCGCAGCCTGGAGGCTGCAAACCTGGGTGATCTGGTCAAAAGCCTGCCCAACGGCATCCATTCAGCGGTTGGTCACAACGCGACCCAGTTATCGGGAGGCCAGCGCCAACGTTTGGCCATCGCGAGGGCAATATACAAGGACGCCCCCATCCTCATCCTGGATGAGGCCACCTCCGCGCTGGACACGGAGTCGGAACGCGCGGTCCAAGAGGCACTGGAGCGTCTGATGACGAACCGCACGACCATCGTCATCGCCCACAGACTTTCGACCGTTCAACATGCGGACCGCATCATCACCTTGGATGGAGGTCGAATCGCTGAAAGCGGCACTCACAAGGAACTGTTGGACCGCGACGGCCTGTACGCCCGCCTCTACAAACTGGGGCTGCGTGACGACGCCGAATAACGACCTAACGACCTACCGACCAGATGATCTGAACGTCGCGTTTGCACCGCCTGATTGGCAGGTCGAGATGGGAGAGCCTGCCCATCACAACAGCACGATGTCGTACTGCCCCTGCCACATGCCCGCCTCGCTCTGCAGGGAAATCGGCTTTCCGATGAAGTCACTCAAGCCAGCCAAGTGCTGGCTTTCTTCGTCCAACAAAAGCTCAATGACCTGAGGCGCCGCCAGCACACGGAACTCACGTGGATTGAACTGGCGGGCTTCGCGCAGAATCTCCCGCAAGATTTCATAAGCGACGCTGCGGGTGGTCTTGACCTGGCCGGTCCCCTGGCAGTGGGAGCAAGGCTCGCACAGCATGTGGGCCAGGCTCTCTCGGGTGCGCTTGCGAGTCATCTCCAGGAGGCCGAGCTGCGAGAAGCCTCCCAGCATGGTCTTCACACGGTCGCGCGCGAGTTGCTTGCGAAACTCCGCCAACACGGCTTCGCGATGGTCCTCGCGCGTCATGTCGATGAAGTCAGCAATGATGATGCCTCCGAGATTGCGCAGGCGCAGTTGCCGCGCAATCGCACCGGCCGCTTCCAGATTGGTCTTGAAGATGGTGTCGTCGAAATTGCGCGCACCAACGTAGCCCCCGGTGTTCACGTCGATCGTCGTCAAGGCCTCGGTCTGATCGACGATGAGGTAGCCACCGCTCTTGAGATCCACGCGCCGCCCAAGAGCGCGCGCCACTTCCTCATCGATACCGTAGAGATCGAAGATGGGGCGCTCCCCTTTGTACAGCTCCAGCTTCGTCGCTGCGCCTGGCATGAATTCCTGGCCAAAGGCACGCAGGGCCTCGAATTGTTCGCGTGAATCGACCTTGATGCTGCCCGTGCGTTCCCCGACCAGATCGCGCAGCACGCGCTGCAGCAGGTTCAGATCCAGGTGCAGCAGGGACTTGGCAGCGAGGCGCTGCGAAGCTTCCTTGATGCGCGCCCAGGTCTTGCGCAGGTAGGCGATGTCCTCGGCGAGTTCAGCGTCTGTCGCCTCTTCGGCGTTGGTGCGCAGGATGAAGCCCCCGTTCTTTTTCTCTCCACCCGCCTCGCTCACGATCTTTTGCAAACGCTGCCGCAACGCATCACGCTCCGCGACGGGAATCTTCTGCGAAACGCCAATGTGATCGTCTTGCGGCAGGAAGACCAACAAGCGCCCCGCGATGCTGATCTGCGTGGACAGTCGCGCACCCTTGGTCCCGATCGGGTCCTTGATCACCTGCACCATCAAGGATTGCCCCTCAAACACCTGCTTCTCGATGGGCTCGGGTGTGTCCCTCTGCGCCGCGCGGGCGGCACTCAGCGTTTCGCCTTCGGCGGGCGGATGCCAAACGTCAGCCACATGCAAAAAAGCAGCCCGTTCCAGGCCGATGTCGATGAAGGCCGATTGCATGCCAGGCAGCACCCGCGACACCTTGCCAAGGTATATGTTGCCGACCAAGCCTCGCTCCACCGTGCGCTCGACGTGCAACTCCTGCACCGCGGCGTTTTCCACCACGGCCACGCGGGTTTCCTGGGGCGACCAGTTGATGAGGATTTCTTCCATGGCGTCGGAGATGGGGTGGTGATCAGAGAGTGAAACCGAAGGCACGCAACAAGCCCGCCGTTTCGAACATCGGCAAACCCATGATGCCAGAGTAGCTGCCGCTGAGGTGGTCGATGTAAGCTGCCGCTCTGCCCTGCACCGCGTAGGCGCCCGCCTTGCCCATGGGTTCGCCGCTGGCGACGTATGCCGCGATCTGGGCACGGCTCATGGGAGCGAAACGCACCCGGGAATCACTGAGCGCGGCGAGCCGTTTGCGCGAGGTCCCGACGGCCACGGCCGTCAATACGCGGTGAGTACGGCCTCGCCCCCGCGGATCGGTGCCACCGGCATCACCCGCCAGCTCACTCAAAATCCGGCGCGCATCTGCCTCGTCGTTCGGCTTGCCGTAGATACGCCGCCCCAAGGCGACCGTGGTGTCGGAGCACAGCACGGGTGCGGGCGGCCAGCCGCGCCGCCGTAGGCGCGCGAGCGCGGCGTCCAACTTGAGCTGCGTCACACGCTGCACGTACGCCGCGGGCGCCTCGCCCGGCTGAACGACTTCCAATGCCTCGGCATCTTCCCCAGGATCGGGTAGCAACAGTTCATGGCGGACGCCCAGCTGTTCCAGCAACTGGCGGCGACGGGGACTCTGGGAAGCGAGGTAAATGAAATCGGCCATGTTCAACGTTCAACGATGGTGCCGTGTCATGAGATCTCAGACCAGCCCATTCGTTCATTCGCGGTGGTAAGGGTGGCCTGCGTTGACAGACCAGGCACGGTACAGCTGCTCGACCAGAAGTACCCGCACCATGGCGTGCGGCAAGGTGAGGTCGGACAGCCGGATGCGCTCATGGGCCATTTGGCGGAAGGCAGGCTCTAGGCCGTCGGGCCCCCCGATGACCAAGGCCACGTCGTCCCCCTGAAGCTGCCAGTCCTTGAGCTTGCCTGCCAGCGCCAGGGTCGTGAGCGCGGTGCCACGCTCATCCAGCGCAACGAGGCGCGCGCCCTTGGGCACCGCTTCTTCGATGCGCTTGCGCTCGGCCGCCATCAACTGCTCCACCGTGCGCGAGCCACGCGGTTCGGTCTTGACCGCCTTCAGCTCGACCTTGAGTTCAGCAGGAAAGCGCTTGGCGTAATCGTCCCAGGCAGTCTGGGCCCAGTCGGGCACGCGCTGGCCGACCGCGACGATCAGCAGCCTCATGGCCAGCTATCAGCCCTTGCGGGCGGCACTCTTGCTGGAAGTGGCCTTCTTGGCGGGTGCCTTCTTGGCAACCGCCTTCTTCGTGGGGGCCTTCGGCGCCGGAGATTTGGACGCTTGGGCCTTCTGGACTGGCGATTTCACAGCGGCGGGCTTTTTCGCGGTCGCCGACTTCACCGACGTCGATTTGCCAGCGGGCTTGGGCGCATTGACCTTCACCACCTTGGGCAGTGGCTTGGCCGCTTTGCGAGCAGGCGTTTTGCCCGCTGCGGTCTTGGCGGGCGTCGACTTCTTGCCCGCAGCCTTGGCCGCCGCTTTCTGCTGCTGCGCCTTGGAAGGGAAGGCCTCCGCCGCACCCTTCTTGGCCGCGCTGGAGCGCTTCAGGCTGCTCGGCTTGTCGCTGCCGCGGGTATCCTCGGCCTTTTTCGGCGCGACCTTGGCCATGGGTTTTTCGGTCCCATGCTTCAGACGAACAGGCTTTTCACCCCAGAGGTCTTCCAAGTGGTAGTACTGGCGTATCGCCGGTTGCATCACGTGCACCACGGCCTGGCCGCAATCCACGATGATCCACTCGCCGTTGTCTTCTCCCTCGGTGCGCGGCTTGGGAAAGCCTGCTTCACGCACCGCGTCACGCACGCTGACCGCCAGGGCCTTGGTCTGCCGGTTGCTGGTGCCTGAGGCCACGACCACACGCTCAAACAAGGGGGACAGGTGCTCGGTGTTGAACACCTGAATGTCCTGGGCCTTCACGTCTTCCAAGCCATCGACGATGGCCCTTTGGAGTTTTTGGATGTCTTTTTTGACGGCGTTGTCGGTCATCGTGGTTTCAGGCTTCATCAAGTCTTCTGGTAAAGATGGTGGGTTTCAATATAACCCGCAATGGCGGGGCTGACCAGCGAGCGCAAATCCGGGGAAACGTCCGGTTTTGCCGCGACCTCGGCGCGAACACCGGTGGCACTGTGGCGCATCAGCGGCATCTGCAGCTTGCGGTAACGGGACCGCAGCGATGACGGTGGCTCGAAGCTCTGTGCACGCCCTTCCCAGTCGCGGTCAGCGTGGCAAATCCAGGCCAAGGCCACGACGCTCTGCCAGTCATTCCACTGAGTCAAGGCTTCGGCTTGGTCCTGCCCCAGCACAAGAAAGAACTCAGCACCTGGGTACTCGGCATGCAACTCGCGCAAGGTGTCAATGGTGTAACTCGGGCCAGCGCGCCGGATCTCGCGCTCGTCGAACACCAGTCGGGCCGGGCCTCGCGCCAGATCACCAAAGGCCAAGCGGCACATCGCAAGCCGGTGCGAGGCATCGCTGAGGGTCCGCGCCTTGTGCCAGGCTTGGCCGGTGGGCACGATATGCAATGCGTCCAGACCGAGCTGGTTCAGGGCGGCCTCGGCCAGGGCCTGGTGCGCCAGATGCGGCGGGTCGAAAGCCCCGCCGAACACACCGACCTTGAGCGCCATCAGACGACTCCCTTCAGCCAGTCCCGTCGCGGCAGGAAATGGAGGTACAGCGCTTCTTCGGGCGAACCCGGTTCGGGAGTCTGCTGGTAGGCCCAACTGGCCAACGGCGGCATGGACAACAGAATGGACTCCGTGCGTCCGCCCGACTGCAGTCCAAAGTGTGTGCCACGGTCCCAGACGAGGTTGAACTCGACGTAACGACCGCGACGGTAGAGCTGGAATTCGCGCTCACGTTGACCATGCGCCATGCCTCGGCGTCGCTCGACGATGGGGAGATAGGCTCCCAGAAAGGCGTCCCCGACGTTGCGCAAGAGCGCGAAGCTCTGTTCAAAGCCCAGTTCCGCAAAATCGTCGAAAAAGATGCCCCCGATGCCGCGCTGTTCGTTGCGGTGCTTCAGGAAAAAATATTCATCGCACCACTGCTTGAAGCGCACATGCAGATCTGGTCCGAAGGGGGTGAGCGCGTCGCGGCAGCTGCGGTGGAAGTGCACCGCATCCTCCTCGAAGCCGTAGTAAGGCGTCAGATCCATGCCCCCGCCGAACCAGCACACGGGTTCACGGCCTGCGGGCGTGGCCGCGATCATGCGCACGTTCATGTGGACCGTGGGCACATAGGGGTTGCGCGGATGGAAAACCAGCGATACCCCCATGGCCTCGAAAGGCGCGCCCGCGAGTTCAGGTCGATGCTGAGTGGCCGAGGGCGGCAGCTTCGGGCCTCGGACATGCGAAAACCCGCAGCCTGCGCGCTCGAACACCGCACCGCCTTCCAAGATCTTGGTCAACCCTTCGCCTTGCAGCGGTTCATCCGGCTCCTTGCGCCAGGCATCGGCCAAGAAGACCGACTGCCCATCGACGCGTTCGATCGCTTCGGTGATGCGCTGCTGTAAACCTTGCAGATAGACGCGCACGGCCTCGATATCGTCCACAGGGGCCACCGCATTCATGCCATGTGCCGCGCTCATGCCTTGCCGTCCTCGCGGGGTGCGGCGCTGTCCAGCAGGCGTATGGGCGCCGCGTCATGGGGGTGGTAGGCCACGGCGTGCGGCTCCAGGGCAGCCGCGATGCGTGCCATGTCCACGGCTTCATCCCCCGTCAGACGCAGAAAATCCAGCACCCGTGCCTCGCGCTTTTGGTAGTTCAGCACCATCATGCCCAAGGGCACGCCCGCCTGGACCGCCACGCGGTAGAAGCCGCTGCGCCAGCCCGGCATGTACTTGCGGGTGCCCTCGGGCGCCAGCGCCAGCCAGAAATACTCTCCGCGATCCTGAGCCTGCTTCATCTGCGCCACGGTGTCTCCGACCATGCCTTGCGCGCCCTTGCCGCGCTCGATGGGAATGCCGCCGAAGGAACGCAGCCACGCACCCAGCAGGGGAATGCGAAACAGGCTGGCCTTGGCCCAGTAGCGCAGACGCAGACCCAGTGCCCACTTGACCGCGTAGGCGAAGACCGGGTCCCAGTTGCTGGTGTGCGGGTAGACGATCAGCACGCCTTGCAGCGATGGCAGGCCCTCGAAATGCACGCGCCAACCCAGTCGGCGCAGCACCCAGCGACCGACCGCGCTGCCGGGAAACTGCACCGCTTGCGGGGGAGGAAAATCAGTCATGAAGCAGGTCGGGCCCCAGGCCCTCAGCCTTTTCGAATCGCGTGGTGGCCAATGTCCTTGCGGTACTGCATACCATCAAAGCGGATGCTTTCCAGCAGCTCGTAGGCGCGCATCTGGGCTTGACGGGTCGTGCCACCCAAGGCCGTGGCGCACAGCACGCGGCCGCCCGAAACCAGAACCTGCGCATCCTTGCCTTCGCCCTGCTGCATCGTGCCCGCGTGGAACACCACGCCTTCTTCCGTGTCTGCAGGCAGGCCGGTGATGAGATCGCCCTTGCGCGGATTCAGCGGGTAGCCATGCGCGGCGAGCACCACGCCCAAGGCGATGCGACGGTCCCATTCCAGCTCGACCTGATCCAGCTTGCCCTCTGTAGCAGCCAGCAGCACGTCCAACAAGTCGCTCTTGAGGCGCATCATGATGGGCTGGGTCTCCGGGTCGCCCATGCGGCAGTTGAACTCCAGCGTCTTCGGATGCCCCTCGGCGTCGATCATCAGACCGGCATAAAGAAAGCCCGTGTAGGGGATGCCGTCCTTTTCCATGCCCTTGATCGTGGGCAGGATGATCTCGCGCATGGCGCGGGCGTGCACTGCGGGCGTCACCACGGGAGCGGGTGAATAGGCCCCCATGCCACCGGTGTTCGGACCCTGGTCGCCGTCCAGCAGGCGCTTGTGATCCTGGCTGGTAGCCAATGCCAGCACGTTCTTGCCGTCGCACAACACGATGAAGCTGGCTTCTTCGCCCTGGAGAAACTGCTCGATGACGACACGCGCGCCACCTTCGTTGTGGGTGACGCCGAGCTTGTTGTCCAGCAGCATGAAGTCCACCGCCTCGTGCGCCTCGGCCAGGGTCATCGCGACCACCACGCCTTTGCCCGCCGCCAGGCCATCGGCCTTAACGACGATGGGAGCGCCCATCTTGTCGATGTAAGCATGCGCGGCGACCGGGTCACTGAAGGTGTCGTACTCGGCCGTAGGTATGCCGTGGCGCTGCATGAAGGCCTTGGAGAAAGCCTTGGAGCTTTCGAGCTGAGCCGCCGCCCGGGTCGGGCCAAAGATGCGCAGCCCGTGCGCGCGAAACTCGTCCACCACACCCGCAGCCAACGGTGCTTCAGGGCCGACGACCGTGAGGCCAATCTTTTCTTGCTGCGCCCATTCCCGCAGTGCTTTGACGTCCGAGATGGGCACGTTGACCAAGCGCTTGTCCCGCGCGGTGCCACCGTTGCCCGGCGCCACATAGACCACCTGCACCTTGGGTGAGGCAGCCAGCTTCCAGGCCAGCGCATGTTCGCGGCCACCGCCGCCGATCACTAGAACTTTCAAGCGAGTACTTTCATTCACAAGGACGCGTTGTGGTACACGTCCTGAACATCGTCCAGATCCTCGATCACGTCGAGCAGTTTCTGCATCTTTTCCGCGTCTTCGCCCGAGAGATCGATGGTGTTCTCGGCGCGCATGGTCACGCCCGCGACCTCGGGCTTGAGGCCGGCGGCCTCCAACGCGTTCTTCACGGCTTCGAAGTCCGCCGGCGCGGTCAGGACCTCGATGGCCCCCTCCTCGTCGGCGATCACGTCCTCGGCTCCTGCTTCCAGGGCGACTTCCATCACCTTGTCCTCGCTGGTACCGGGCGCGAAGATCAATTGCCCGCAGTGCTTGAACTGGAAGGCCACAGAGCCTTCCGTGCCCATGTTGCCGCCGTGCTTGCTGAAGGCGTGGCGCACCTCGGCCACGGTGCGCACGCGGTTGTCCGTCATGGTGTCCACGATGATGGCCGCGCCGCCGATGCCATAGCCCTCGTAGCGGATTTCCTCGTAGTTCACGCCCTCTTGGTTGCCGGTGGCCTTGTCGATGTTGTACTTGACGCGATCGGCCGGCATGTTGGCGGCCTTGGCCTTGTCGATGGCCAGGCGCAGGCGGGGGTTGGCGCTCGGATCGCCGCCGCCAGCACGGGCGGCGACGGTGATTTCACGGATGATGCGGGTCCAGATCTTGCCGCGCTTCTCGTCCTGGCGGCCTTTGCGATGCTGAATATTGGCCCATTTGCTGTGTCCAGCCATAAGGTTTCCTTCTGGGGTCCTCGGGTTTTTTGGTAGGCTAGGAAAAGTTTGCGATTGTATTCCCTGGCCTCAACATGACCTCCCCCCTGCTGATCGCGCAACGCGGCGACATCCAATGCCTGCTGCGGCCTGACAAGGCCAACCGCCACGGTCTGATCACCGGCGCCACCGGCACCGGCAAGACGGTCACCTTGCAAACCCTGGCCGAAGGCTTTTCACGCATTGGTGTGCCGGTCTTCATGGCCGACGTCAAAGGTGACTTGAGCGGCTTGTCGCAGCCCGGCAGCATCCCCGACAAGCTGGCTGCGGTGCTGCAGGAGCGTGGCCTGCAGGCCCCACCACCTGCGGCCTGCCCCACCACGCTCTGGGACGTCTTCGGTGAACAGGGCCACCCCGTGCGTGCCACGGTCAGCGACCTCGGCCCCGTGCTGCTGGCCCGCATGCTGGACCTGAACGAGACCCAGGAAGGCGTGCTGCAACTGGTCTTCAAGATCGCCGACGACCAGGGACTGCTGCTCCTCGACCTGAAGGACCTGCGCGCGATGTGTCAGTTCGTCGGCGAGAACGCAGCGCAGTTCAAAACCCAGTACGGCAACGTCAGCGCCGCCAGCATCGGGGCCATCCAGCGCGGCCTGCTGCAGATCGAAGCACAGGGTGGCGAAAAATTCTTTGGCGAACCCATGCTGGACATCGCCGACTTCATGCAGACCGTCTCGGGACGTGGCGTCGTGAACATCCTCGCGGCGGACAAGCTGATGACCGCGCCCCGCCTCTACGCGGCTTTCCTGCTCTGGCTGCTCTCGGAGCTGTTCGAGCAACTGCCCGAAGTCGGCGACCTCGACAAACCCAAGCTCGTTTTCTTCTTCGACGAAGCCCACCTGCTTTTCAGCGACGCGCCCAAGGCGCTGCTGGAGCGCATCGAGCTCGTCGTGCGCCTGGTGCGTAGCAAGGGCGTGGGGGTGTATTTCGTGACGCAGAACCCTCTGGACATCCCGGACACAGTGCTGGGCCAGTTGGGCAATCGCGTACAGCACGCGCTGCGCGCTTACACCCCGCGCGACCAGAAAGCCGTCAAAACGGCGGCCGACACGATGCGCCCCAACCCCGCGTTGGGAGACATGGCGCGCGCCATCACCGAGTTGGGCGTGGGCGAGGCCCTGATCAGTTTCTTGGACGACAAGGGTCGACCTGGGATGACCGAGCGGGCCTGGGTGCTGCCACCGGGCAGCCAGATCGGCCCTGCCACGCCCGCGCAACGACAGACATTGATGTCCGGCTCCTTGGTGGCAGGCGTCTATGAAAAAGCGCAGGACCGCGATTCGGCTTTCGAGAAGCTGACCCTGCGCACGCAGGAAAAACAGTCGCAGCAGGTCCAGCAAGCCCAGACCCAACAAAAAGACGACGGCGGATTGCTGGGCGGCTTGGGTGATCTGCTCGGCGGTGGCCCGAAGCGCACCCGTGCGAGCGTGGGCGAGCAATTCATCAAGAGCGCGGCCAGTACCATCGGCCGCGAGGTCGGGCGTCAGATCATTCGGGGCGTGCTGGGCGGCATCCTGGGCAGGCGCTGAATGCCATCAGATACCCTCGGCGCCCCCCGAACTGGGCTGGCAAGTCGCCAGGAGACCTAGAGCAGCTTCCCTGGGTTCATGATCTGGTTCGGATCCAGGGCTTGCTTGATGCGCATCATCAATTCGAACTCCAACGCTGATTTGTAGCGCGGCAATTCTTCGCGGCGCAGTTGACCGATGCCGTGCTCGGCGCTGATGCTGCCGCCCAGCGCGTGCACGCGATCGTGCACCACGCGGTTCAGGGACGCGGTGCGTGCGGTGTACTCTGCATGAGGTGTGTCCAGTGGCAGCAGCACGTTGTAGTGCAAATTGCCGTCGCCCAGATGGCCGAAGTTGACGATGCGCACGCCGGGCAGAAGCGCGCGCAGAGCGGCATCAGCGTCGGCCACGAACCCGGCAATGGCCGAAATGGGCAAGGCAATGTCGTGTTTCACCGCCTTACCCGCTCTGACCTGGGCCTGGGAGATGCCCTCGCGCAGCTTCCAAAGCGCACTGGCCTGGGCCGTGCTCGCGCAGATCGCCACATCCTGCGCCCATCCCGCTTCCAACGCAGCGCCCAGGCTTTGCTCCAGCAAATCCAGCAGGCCGTCGGCGCGGGCATCGGCCAATTCGACCAAGGCGTGGAAGGCATGCGCGCCTTGCAGGGGCGCGCGCGTGGCCGTGACATGCTCCAACACCAGCGCCAGCGACGCCTGCGACATCATCTCGAACGCGACCAACCGCTCCCCACAGTAGGAGCGCAAGTGCGCCTGCAAAGCGACCAGCGCGTCAATGCTGTCGGCCCCAATCCAGGCCGTGGCTCGGGCGATGGGCTGCGGGTAGAGCTTGAGCACGGCGGCGGTGATCACGCCCAGCGTGCCTTCGGAACCGATGAAAAGATGGCGCAGGTCGTAGCCGGTGTTGTCCTTGCGCAGCGCGCGCAGGCCGTTCCAGACGCGGCCGTCGGGCAAGACGGCCTCGACACCCAGCACCAAGTCACGCATATTGCCGTAACGCAGCACGGCGATGCCACCGGCATTGGTGGCCAGGTTGCCGCCGATGGTGCAACTGCCCTCGGACCCCAGGCTCAAGGGAAAGAAGCGCCCCACCTCTGCAGCCGCCGCGTGGACCTGGGCCAGCAGTACTCCGGCCTCCACGGTCAGGCTGTTGTTCATCGGATCAACTTCCCGGATGGCGTTCATGCGCGCGGTGCTCAACACCAGCTGCGCTCCGCTGGCATCGGGGGTAGCGCCACCGCTCATGCCGGTGTTGCCGCCCTGAGTCACCACAGGGGTATGCGTCTCGTGACAGATGGCCATGACCGCGGCGGTTTGCGCGGTGTCGCGGGGACGGACCACCACCGGCGTGCGTCCCTGCCACTTGCCGAGCCAGTCACGCAGGTAGGGTGCCTGGGCCTCGGGGTCGAGCACCAGGCCAGCGTCACCCACAGCCGCGTGCAGGCGTTGCAACAACTCGGGGTGGGCGGCGGCGGCCGCACCAGCGAAGCTTTCGGCGTTCAGTGTCATCTTGGCGGGTAAGAAAAGAATTGCGGTGTCGGCGAGACGCTGTCACCAGCCGAGTTGGACTCGGCCCAGCGCCATCGCGGTGGCAGCCTGCGTCGGCTCAACCACCGGAAGGCCCGTGGCCTGCTGCACCGGCTCACGGAACGGCGCCATGCCGGCGCAGCCCATCACCAGCACCTGCGCGCCCCGTTCGTCTCGCAGGCGGCGGCCAGCCTCGCACATGGCCTGCAGCGTCGCGGGCCGATCGGCCAAGGCCGACACGCTGCGGCCGATCGCCACCTCGCCAGCACAACGCCCAGCCACGCCTATGGCGCTCCAACTGCGCAGGTGACGTGGAATCGAGCCCGGCAGGATGGCGATCACGCCGAAGGTCTGGCCCAGGGTCAAGGCGGTGAGCACCGCGCTCTCGCTGATGCCGAGCACGGGCACGCGCACGGCCTCACGCAGGAGTTGCAAGCCCGGGTCGCTGAAACAGGCGATCACGAAGGCACTGGCGCGACCCTGATGAGCCAGTGCAAAGCGATGCACCGACAACGCGGCCGTATCCACGTCGAGCTGGGTCTGAACGCCGGGCGGCCCGTCGGCCAGGGTCACGCATTCGATGGGTGGTCCCCCCGCCAAGCGCAGGGGCGCGACGGCTGCGTCGAGCCCAGCGGTCACGCCCGTGTCGCTGTTGGGATTGATGACGTAGATGGGGTTCGGCATAGCAGGTCCAGATCGCCGGGCAGGCCTTGCGCCGGTCCTGGGCAGTCTAAGTGCGCCCGAGCGGCATGAGCCTTGCTTTGTTGTGGGCTACTGTTAACTCTTTGTTATGCGAAGCCACCCTTCGCCCCCCGCCATGTCCATGAACCTGCGCCAGATCGAGGTGTTCCGCGCCGTCATGATCACCGGATCCATCAGCGGCGCCTCTCAATTGCTGTTCGTGTCGCAGCCCGCCGTCAGCCGCCTGCTGTCGCACACCGAGTCGAGGGTCGGTTTCGCGCTGTTCGAGCGGATCAAGGGCAGGCTCTATGCGACGCCCGAGGCCAAGAAGCTGTTCCGCGAGGTCGAGCAGGTCTATGCGGGGGTGTTGCGCGTCAACGAATTGGCGCGCGAGCTGGGTGAACACCGCGAGGGCATCCTGAACGTGGTGTCCAGCCCCAGTGTGGGACAGATGGTGATCCCCCAAGCCATGGCCACCTTCCGGCACAGTCACCCGCAAGTGAAATTGGGCTTTCAGTTTCTGGGCTACGCGCCCCTGGTGGAGCGACTGCTGAACCACCAGGCCGACCTGGGCGTGACCATCCTGCCCGTCGAGCACCCCAACCTGGACACCACGCCACTGGGGAGCGCTCGACTGGTCTGCATCTGCCCCTACAACCATCCGCTGTCACGCCGCGCGATCCTGGGTGCGGATGACCTGCTGGCCTTTCCGCTGGTTGCCTACGACCGTGGCTCGCCCTTCGGCGTGCTGGTCACGGGCTGGTTCGAGGCCCGTGGTCAAGGCTACCGCACCGCCATCGAAGTCGGCTCGCCACAAAACGCCTGCGCCTTGGTACAGGCTGGCGCCGGCATCGCGCTGGTCGACGAGTTTTCAGTGCGCAGCTGGCCGGCCAGCCAACTGGTGGTGCGCCCCTTGCAGGAGGCACCGGCACTGCACGCCAATCTGGTGCACTCGCGTTTCGAGCCGCTGTCTCAGATCGCCCAGACCTTCGTGAGCGTGTTGCGTGAGCTGATGCACAGCGAGGGGTTTGAGTCGACGGAGCCCGCAGCGTCCACCTTGACTTAACACCATGTTAACGATTGCCGTCAAAAAAGCACGCGACACGGCGCGACCCAGCTTTCCATAATCGCCGCCAACTTCACTGCCCTACGTGCACTTGTCCATGACTGCTTCAACCGCTCTCGCTTCTCTTGCCAACGCCCGGGGCGTGTACACCATTTGCCCCACGCCGTTCGCGGCCGACGGCGCCCTGGACCTTGCCAGCATCGCTTCGCTGGTGGACTTCCAAATCGAGGCCGGGGTGCATGGCTTGGCCATCCTGGGTTTCCTGGGTGAATCACACAAGCTGTCGCAGGATGAACGCGGCCAGGTGATCCGCGCATTCGTCGCGCAAGTGAAAAGCCGTGTACCCGTGTGGGTCGGCGTGCGCGCGCTGGGCATCGCGGGTGCGGTAGAGCAGGCCCGCGAGGCCGAGCGCCTGGGTGCTCAGGCCGTGTTCGTCGCCCCTTTGGACACCACGGCCGACGCGGTGCAGTTCGACTACTACCGGACGGTGGCGCAATCCGTGCGCATCCCGGTGGTCATCCATGATTTCCCCGACTCCTTCGGCACCGAAATCAGCGCCGATCTGGTGGCGCGCCTGGGCCGCGAAGGCGGCGTGGGCATGATCAAGATGGAAGAACCGCCGGTCGGCCAAAAAATCTCGCGCATCCTCGAATTGGCCCAGGGCAGCATGAAGGTGTTCGGCGGCTTGGGAGGCGTCTATTTCCTCGAGGAATTGCAACGCGGCGCCGTCGGCACCATGACCGGTTTCGCTTTCCCCGAAATCCTGGTGCGCATCTACGCACACCACGCCGCGGGCGACCTCGCCGCCGCAGCCGCCACCTTCGACCGCTACTGCCCACTGATCCGCTACGAATTCCAGCCCAAGGTCGGCTTGGCCCTGCGCAAGACCACTTACATGCGTCGGGGCGTGATCGCCTGCGACGCCATCCGCTCACCAGGCATGCGGATGGATCCGGTCACGGCGCGCGAGCTGGAAGCCACCGTTCGACGCGTCGGACTGTCGCTGGACCAGCGCGGCCCCTACGCCATCGCCTGAGGACATTGAGATGGACCTTGGCATTTCCGGACGCAGCGCCTTGGTGTGCGCCTCCAGCAAAGGGCTGGGCCGCGCCTGTGCCCTCTCCCTGGCCCGCGAAGGCGTGCGCCTGACCTTGGTGGCCCGTGGCGAGGACGCTCTGCAAACCACGGCAGACTTCATTCGCCGCAGCACGGGTGCGCAAGTCAGCACCGTCGCCGCCGACGTGACCACCGAAACAGGCCGCGCAGCCGTGCTGAAGGCCTGCCCCGAACCCGACATCCTGGTCACCAATGCCGGCGGCCCCAAGCCGGGCGACTTCCGCGACTGGGACCGTGACGCTTGGATCGCGGCGCTCGACGCCAACATGCTCACGCCGATCGCGCTGATCAAGGCCACGGTGGACACGATGATCGCGCGGCGCTTCGGACGGATCGTCAACATCACTTCGGGCGCGGTGAAAGCGCCGATCGACATCCTGGGCCTGTCCAACGGCGCACGCAGCGGCTTGACCGGCTTCGTGGCCGGATTGTCACGCGTCACCGTGGCCCACAACGTCACCATCAACAACCTGCTGCCCGGCCCCTTCGAAACCGATCGCCTGAAGGAAACCGCCGCGCAGTGGGCCGCCAAGAGCGGCAAGACCATCGAGGCCGTGATCGCCGAACGGGGCGCGGCCAACCCGGCGCGCCGCTTGGGCGACCCGGCGGAGTTTGGCGACGCCTGCGCCTACCTGTGCAGCGCGCAAGCCGGGTTCATCACCGGGCAGAACCTGCTGCTCGATGGCGGTCACTACCCCGGCACGTTCTAAGGCCAGCCCCTCCATGGACTTTGACCTCACCATCCGCCACGGCCGCGTCTGCAACGCGGACGGCAGCTTCGAGGCCGACATCGGCATCCGCGACGGTCGCATCGCAGCGCTGGCGCCGGGTCTGCCGGCTGGCCGCGAGGACGTGGATGCCAGCGGTCGCTGGGTGCTGCCCGGCGGGATCGACAGCCACTGCCACATCGAGCAACTGTCGGGCATGGGGGTGATGTGCGCGGACGATTTCTACAGCGGCACCGTGTCGGCCGCGTTCGGCGGCACAACGACCATCCTGTCCTTCGCGGCGCAACACCGCAACGATCAGATTCCGGCCGTGCTGGCGGACTACCACCGCCTGGCCGCCGAGAAGGCCGTGATCGACTATGGCTTTCACCTGATCCTCACCAACCCCGACGAGACCGCGCTGCGCGTGCATTTGCCGCAGGCCGTGCATGAAGGCATCAGCTCGCTGAAGGTCTACATGACCTACGACAAGCTCAAGCTCGACGACTATCAGCTGCTGGAGGTGCTCGCCACCGCTGGCGAACTAGGCGCGTTGGTGATGCTGCACGCCGAAAACCACGACATGATCCGCTGGATCGCGCACCGCCTGCTGGAGCGGGGCCACACCGCGCCCAAGTTCCATGCAGTCGCGCACGACGCGCTGGCCGAGACGGAGGCCACGCACCGCGCCATCGCGCTGTCGCGGTTGGTGAATGTGCCGGTGCTGATCGTCCACGTGGCCGGCCAGGAAACAGTGGCCTTGATCCGCGCCGCCCAGCAACTGGGCGCCTCTGTGCTGGCCGAGAGTTGCCCGCAGTACCTGTTCCTCGAAGCGGACGACAGCGACCGGCCCGGAATGGAAGGCGCCAAGTTCTGCTGCAGTCCGCCACCGCGCGATGCAGCCTCGCAGGAGGCCGTCTGGAGCGGCCTGCTCGACGGCACGCTTGGGGTCTACTCGTCGGACCACGCCCCATACCGCTTCGATGCATCGGGCAAACTGCCCAAAGGCGAGGCCACAACCTTCAAGGAAATGGCCAATGGCGTGCCGGGCATCGAGCTGCGCCTGCCGCTGCTGTTTTCCGAGGGTGTGATGACCGGCCGCATGCGCATCGAGCAATTCGTCGCGCTGACCGCCACCAACCATGCCCGCCTCTACGGCCTGGCTCCACGCAAGGGCGCCATTGCCGTGGGTGCCGACGCTGACATCGCGCTGTGGGACCCCACGCGCGTGGTCGAAGTCAAGGCCGAGATGCTCCACGATAACGTGGGCTACACCCCTTATGAAGGCCGCCGCATCACTGGCTGGCCCACCGAGGTTTACAGCCGCGGACGCGCCGTGGTGCGCGAAGGCCGACTACTGGCAGCGCGCGGCAGTGGCCAGTTCGTTGCGCGGGGTCCATCCAGCGCCGTGCACACCGGGACACGGCGTGACCCGGGACGCGGTGCTTTCAGCGCGCTTGTTGGCCTGGGCCACAAGGCCTGACGCTCATCGTTTCCAAGCCACCTCTTTCGTTCAACCCGTCCACCAGGAGTGATTCACATGCAACGCCGTCCCCTCATCACTGTTTCGCTGCGCGCGCTGGCCCTCGCCACCGCGACCGCCCTGTTCTGCGCGGGTGCCGCCCTGGCCCAGACCGGCCCATTGCGCACCGCCGTGGACGCGACCTTTGCCCCGCACGCCATGGCCAAGCTGGGCGGCGGCTCACAAGGCTTCAACATCGACCTCGGCGAGGAACTGGCCAAGCGCCTGGGTCGCAAGATCGAGATCGAAGCCACCGAGTTCTCGGGTCTGGTACCCGGTCTCAACAGCAAGCGCTACGACTTCCTGCTGGCGCCCGTGACCGTGACGCCCGAGCGCGCCAAGGCCATGCTGTTCACCGAGGGTTACCTCGACACGGACTACTCCTTCCTCGGCCGCAAGGGCAGCACGCTGACGAAGTTGGAGGACCTCAAGGGCAAGACCATCGCCGTCAACAAAGGCTCGAACTACGAGGGCTGGGCTCGCGACAACGCCGCGAAGTACGACTTCAAGTTCGACGTCTACGGCAGCAACGCGGACGCCGTGCAAGCCGTGCTGGCGACGCGGGCTGACTACAACCTGGCCGGTACCACCGTGGTGGCCTGGGCCGCCAAGCAGAACCCCGCGTTGCAGACCGGATACACCATCAAGACAGGCCTGGTTTGGGCCCTGCCATTCCGTCTTGACGACGCCGCCGGTCGCGCCGCTGCGTCCAACGCCCTCAAGTGCATGAAGCAGGACGGCACCATCGCCAAGCTGGCCCTCAAGTGGTTCGGCTACACCCCGGGAAGCGAAGACGCCGCTGTGAAGATCGCGCCCGGCACCGGCGTGCCCGGCATGGGCGGCTACGACCCGACGCCTGTCACGCCGAAATGCGTCTGAGCTGACGGCCACGACACCAACACACCCCTGCGCTCGCTGCCTAATCCCGCACCGCCGCCATGCCCACACCCCCGCCCCTGCTTGAACTCGTCGGACTGCGAAAGTCCTACGGCACCCACGACGTGTTGCGCGGTGTGGACCTGCGGGTGCGCCCCGGGGAACTTGTGTGCGTGATCGGCCCCTCAGGTTCGGGCAAGAGCTCCATGCTGCGCTGCTGCAACCGCCTGGAGGAGGCCAGCGGAGGGCAGGTGATCTTCGATGGCCGCGACATCACACGCGCCGATGTCGACATCAACGCCGTGCGCCAACAGATCGGCATGGTGTTCCAGGCCTTCAACCTCTATCCGCACCTCAGCGCGCTGGACAATGTGGCCTTGGCCCTGCGAGTGGTGCAAGGACACACCAAGGCAGAGGCACGCGACGCGGCGCTGTCGGCGTTGGAACGCGTCGGCCTGGGTCACAAGGCCGACGCCTACCCGGCGCAACTGTCGGGTGGCCAGCAACAGCGGGTGGGCATCGCCCGCTCGGTGGCGCTTCAGCCCCGGCTGATCCTCTTCGACGAGCCAACCAGCGCCTTGGACCCAGAACTGGTGGAGGACGTGCTGAAGGTCATGCGCCAGCTGCGCGAGGGCGGCATGACCATGCTGGTGGTGACGCACGAGATGGCGTTTGCCCACGCGGCGGCCGACCGCGTGGTGTTCATGGACGGCGGCGTGGTGGTCGAAGAAGGCAGCGCGGCGGACGTGTTCGAACGCCCCCGCGAGGCCCGCACTCGGAGCTTCGTCGGCCGTTACGCGGAGGCCCGTGCGTCGTGAGCGAGACCCACACCGGCTTGGTCTTCACCTTCCTGAACCCGGAGGTGGCCGCGCGCTACTGGCTGCAAATCCTGCATGGCCTGGGCGTCACCGTCGCCGTGGGCCTGGCGGTGGTGCTGACCGGCTTGCTACTGGGCCTGGGGCTGGCCGTGCTGCGCGCCTTGCACTGGCGCGCGCTGAGCCTGCTGGTGGTGGCTTACGCCGATGTGATGCGATCTCTGCCGCCTCTGATCCTCCTCATCGTGGTGTATTTCGGCTTTCCTTCGCTCGGTCTTCCCCTCTCGGCCTTCGCCACCACCTGGCTGGCGCTGTCGCTGGTGCTCGCGGCGTACGCTGAAGAGAGCATCTGGGCCGGCATGGTCTCGCTGCCCGAAGGCCAGATGGACGCCGCTCGCTCGACCGGACTGCGCTGGTGGCAAGCCATGCGCTGGGTGGTGCTGCCACAGGCCCTGCGGCGTGCCGTGCCGCCATTGACCAACCGCGTGATCTCCATCACCAAGAACACCGCGCTGGGCTCGGTGGTTGCGCTCAGCGAAATCCTGAATCAGGCCCAGGCCGCCAGCAGCACCTCGGGCAATCCAACGCCCCTGACATTGGGCGCGCTTGCTTACTTGGTGGTGTTCCTGCCGGTGGTGGCGCTCGCGCGGTGGATCGAACGTCGCGGAAAGAGCCACTGAACATGGACGCGCTGCTGCAAAACTTCTTCAATCTGCCGATCTACGGCCAGGTGTTTCCTTACCTGCTGCAAGGTCTGTGGACCACGGTCTGGTTGTCGGCACTGGTGATCCCATTGGGTGCGGCGGGCGGACTGGGCCTCGCACTGGTGCTGAACCAAAGCACACGCCGAGGCCCCCGCTGGGCGGCTGTGGCCTTCATTGACTTCTTCCGAGCCTTCCCTCCGCTGGTGTTGCTGGTGTTCGTGTACTTTGGCTTGCCCTTCCTCGGCTGGGAAATCCCCAAACTCGGCGCCGTGCTGCTGGGCTTTCTGCTGAACAACGCGGCCTATTACGCGGAGGTGTTCCGGGCAGGTCTCGAAGCGGTGCCCCCCGGCCAGATGGAAGCCGCCCGTTCCACCGGTCTTACACGGATGCAGGCGCTGCGCCACGTGGTCGTGCCACAGGCCATGAAGAATGTGCTGCCTGATCTGGTCAGCAACAGCATCGAAGTGGTGAAGCTCACCACGATCGCCAGCGTAGTGGGGCTGCCCGAGCTGCTGCGCGCCGCGCGCGACGCGCAATCGCTGGTCTACAACCCCTCGCCCGTCGTGCTGGCGGCGCTCATGTACCTCGCGTTGTTGTGGCCGCTGACGCGTTGGATGGCCCGGCTGGAACACAACCGACTGCGCGGCCGTTGATCCGGCCGCTCGCGGCTCAAGCCCTCCGCCTTCCGCTAGCGCCGCTTCGCCTTCCACACCCCCGGCAACGCCGCCACCGTCGCCAGCACCTTGGCCAGTCGGCCGGTGCTGGCCACTTCCACGGTCAGCGTCATTCGGGCCACGCCCTGCACGGTCTGGGTCTGGGCGCCGATGACGTTGATCTTTTCCTTGACGAAGACTTCGCTGACGTCGCGCAGCAACCCTTGACGGTCGGCGGCTTCGATGTGCACGTCCACGGGATACACCGGGCTGTGCTTGCCCTCACCCCCGCTCTTGGGCAGCCCCCACTCCACATCAATCACCCGCTCGCCATGCGTGCTGATCAGGGCCTGCAAGCTGGCGCAGTCGGCCCGGTGCACGCTGACACCCTTGCCTCGGGTCACGAAACCGCGTATGGCATCGGGCGGCGCGGGCTTGCAGCATTTGGCGAGTTGGGTCAGCAGGGAATCCACGCCGACCACCAGCACCCCGCCCTTGCCCGTCCCCTCGCTGCGTGGGCGGCGCAGCATGGACTGCACGGCGTCGTCGGCTTCGACCGCTGGAACAGGGTCGGTCGGACGCAGCACGGCCTCGATGCTGCGCAGCGACAGCTCGTCCTTGCCGACCACCTCGAACAAGGCCTGCGCGTTCGTGAAACCGAGCTGCGCGGCCAGGTCGTCCAACTTGATGGCCGTCTTGCCCTCGCGCTGCAGGATTTTTTCCACCGCCTCGCGTCCCCGTGCGATGGTCTCCTGAGCGGCCTGGGCGTTGAACCAGGCGCGCACCTTGGCGCGCGCGCGTGGGCTGACCATGTAACCCAATTCGGGGTTGAGCCAGTCGCGCGACGGCCCACCTTCCTTCACGGCGACGATCTCGACGGTCTGGCCGTTCTTCAGCGACGTGTTGAGTGGCACCATCGCGCCGTCAACGCGCGCGCCGCGACAGTGGTGACCCAAGTCGGTGTGGACGCTGTAGGCGAAGTCCACTGGCGTGGCACCCTGCGGCAAGTCCACGATGGTCGCCTGCGGGGTGAGCACATAGATGCGGTCGTCCAGCACGGCGCCGGCCTCTCCGCGCGCGAGGCCCGCCGCGCCCTCGTCTTTGCCGCTGGACAAGTCCTGCTCCCAGGCCAGCAGTTGGCGCAGCACCGCGATTTTGGCGTCGTACGCGCTGTCGGCGGTCACGCCGCCGCCGTAGCCCTTGGCCCCCGCCTCCTTGTAGGCCCAGTGAGCGGCCACGCCCAGCTCCGCGTGCTCGTGCATGGCCTGGGTGCGAATCTGGATCTCGATGGCACGACCCTCGGCATCGCGCACCACCGTGTGCAGCGACTGGTAGCCATTGGGCTTGGGCCGGGCGATGTAGTCGTCAAACTCCTCGACCACGGGCGTGTAGTGGCTGTGCACCCAACTCAGAGCCGCATAGCACGCCGGCACGTCGGGCACCACCACCCGCAGCGCTCGCACGTCGTAAATGCGGTCGAAGTCCAGTGACTTGCCGCGCATCTTTCGGATGATGCTGTAGATGTGCTTGGGGCGGCCCTGGACCTGAGCCTCCATGCCCTGGGCGCGCAGCTCGCGCTCGATGCCGTCGCGCAGTTGCGCCATGTACGCCTCTCGCTCGATCCGTTTCTCGTCGAGCAAGCGGGCGATGTGTTTGTAAGTGTCGGGCTCCAGGAAGCGGAAGGCCAGGTCTTCCATCTCCCACTTGATCTCCCAGATGCCGAGTCGGTTGGCCAGGGGCGCGAAGACATGCAGCGACTCCGCCGCCAATCCGGGCGGCAAAGGCCGTTTGCTGGCCGCGAACCAGCGCAAGGTTTGCAGACGGGAGGCAAGACGCAAGAGCACCACGCGCAAGTCGCGCGAGAAAGCCAGCAGCATCTTGCGCACGTTCTCGATCTGGACGGCTCCCAGATCCATGACAGTACCTTCAGCGCCCGATTTCTCAAGCAACTCGCGCTGCGCCTTGGCGCGCGCCTGCCGTTGCACCAAGACCAGCTGCGTGGTCTCCACCGCCAGCGCGGCGTAACTCTCTCCAAAGGCCTGCGCGATGACCTCGCGCGGCTTGTTCAGGTAGGCACTGGCATAGACCAAGTAGGTCGCGGCCTGCATGGTCTCCGCCCCCCCGATGGTCCGCAAAATGGACGCGACCGCATCGGCATGGGCCAAGGTGTTTTCACCGGTCTCCAGGGTTTCGCCAGCCAACAGTGGCTCGGCGAACGCGCGCGCGCGCGCGATGGCCGCGCCCGCTGGCGAAGGCGTGGAGGCGCTGGCCGCAGCGGCGTCGGTGGCGACGGTGATCAGCGCGGCCGCGGATTCGGCACGCTCCGCCGCTCGTTCAGCGGTCTGACTTTTCATGCTGCCCCGCCATCAGGAACCCAGCAGGAAGTCTCGCACCGCGCTCACTTGGTCATTGGCGACCAAGGTCGGCGCATGTCCCACGCCCGCGAACTCGAGCACCCGCGCCCGCGGGCCGCGCTGGGTCATGGCCCGGGCGGTTTCAGCGGACAGCAGGTCCGAATCTCGCCCGCGCAGCAGCAAGGTGTCGGCTTTGATGGCGTCGTACATTTGCCAAAGCAAGGCCTCGCCCGCGGCTGCGGTCTCGGGCGTCATCTGCCGGTAGGGAGCGGCAATCGCTGGGTCGTAATGCAGCACATAACCTGCACCCTTGCCCGCTTGCTGTGGCGCGGGCTTGAGCATGGGACGGGTCAGGTCTAACCATTGCTCTCGCGTGTGAGGTCCAAAGCCGGTCGAAATCAGTCGCAGTGCCTCGGCAGCCTGCTCCAAGGTATCGAACCGCAAGGGGGCACCCAGGTAGGTGCCAATGCGCTGCAGCGCAGCCCAAGCGATGACCGGGCCGACGTCGTTGAGCACCAGCTTGCGAATCGGGATGGGCACCGGCAGCGCACCGGGTTGCAATGCGGCCTGCCCCAGCAGAGCCAAACCGATCAGGCCGCCCATGCTGGTGCCCAGCCAATCCAGAGTGACCGGCTTCAACGTCCCCAGCAAGACGGCCATGTCCGTCGCGTACAGAGGGATCTGGTAGCCCATGGGATCGGCCAGCCAGTCGCTGCGCCCACGACCCACGACGTCTGGACAAACGATGCGCAGACCACTGGAATCCCCACCCGCTGAATTCAGCAGAGCCCGGGCCAGCACGTCGAAATCGCGTCCCTGACGCGACAGGCCATGGACGCAGAGCAGCACGTGGGGCGCATCGTCCCGCCCCCATTGCCAGTACGCCATGCGGTGGGTTCCGTCGTGGCCGCCCACGGCCGCACCGGGACAGGAGACATGGTTGAGCTTGGGTTCGGTCATGATGCGCGGTTTGCGGGGACGCGCGGTTCGGGGTGCCGCGCATGGCATCATCCTAATTCATCGATTTACCCCCCAGCGGAATGGAGACAAAAATGCTGAAAGGCAAAACCGCCCTCGTCACGGGATCGACCAGCGGGATCGGACTGGGCATTGCCAAGGCCCTGGCGCAACAAGGCGCGAACATCGTTCTGAATGGTTTCGGCGATGCGCAAGGACCGAAACGTGAAATCGAAGCTCTGGGTGTTGAAGTGGACTACCACGGCGCGGACATGAGCCTTCCCGCCGAGATCGAGGCGATGATGGCATTCGCGGCGCAGCGCTTTGGCCGTGTTGACATCTTGGTCAACAACGCCGGCATCCAGCATGTGGCGCGGGTCGAGCATTTCCCGCCGGAGCGTTGGGACGCGGTGATCGCCATCAACCTCAGTTCCGCCTTCCATGCCACGCGCCTGGCCCTGCCTGCGATGCTGGCAGCCGACGCGGGCAAGGGCTGGGGCCGCATCATCAACGTGGCCTCGGTGCACGGTTTGGTCGCCTCCGCCGAGAAATCCGCCTACGTCGCAGCCAAGCACGGGCTCGTGGGCTTGACCAAGGTCACCGCGTTGGAAAACGCAACCACTGGTGTGACCTGTAACGCGATCTGTCCAGGCTGGGTGCTCACCCCCCTGGTTCAGAAGCAGGTAGACGCGAAAGCCCAAGCCCTCAATCTCAGCAACGCGGAGGCGACCAAGCTCCTACTCGGCGAAAAAGAGCCCTCCCTGCAGTTCACCACCCCCGAGGAACTGGGTGCTCTGGCGGTGTTCTTCTGCTCCCCCGCCGCCGACAATGTGCGGGGCGTGGCCTGGAACATGGATGGCGGCTGGGCTGCCCAATAAAACCCCAGCGCAATACACCTGCTCGACGCGAGCGATACCCGGGACCCTAACCGTTTGTAACATTCTGCAAAGGGGAGGTCGCTCGCTGGCTGTAGGCAAGCGGTCAGCGGCACAATCCCGCCCATAACCGTGCGGTTTTTCCCATTTCGGTCATTTCAACGAATTACAACTTTTCTGTCAGTGCCATGACGACCCCATCCAACAGCCGTACCGACAAGATCCTGGTCGTTGACGACGACGCCCGCATCCGTGACCTGCTGCGCCGCTACCTGACCCAGGAGGGATTCGAGGTCTTTCTGGCCGAGGATGGCAAAGCGCTCACGCGCATCCTGCTGCGTGAATCCGTGGACCTCATCGTGCTCGACCTGATGATGCCTGGCGAGGACGGGCTGTCCATCTGCCGTCGCCTGCGCGCCGCGAACGATCGCACGCCCATCATCATGCTGACCGCCAAGGTGGAAGACGTGGATCGCATCGTCGGCCTGGAGGTCGGCGCGGACGACTACCTGGGCAAACCCTTCAACCCCCGCGAGTTGCTGGCCCGCATCAATGCCGTGTTGCGCCGCCGCCCCGCGCCGGAAGCGCCGGGAGCGCCCTCCAGCGAGCAGGAGGTCGTGGCCTTTGGCCCGTACGTGTTTGACCTCAGCGCGCGCACCCTGCGCAAGGACGGCGAGGAGCTGCCGCTGACCACGGGGGAATTCGCGATGCTCAAGGCCTTGGTGCGTCACCCGCGTCAGCCCATGTCACGCGAGAAGCTCGCCCAGCAGGCGCGCGGACGTGAATTCGAGCCATTTGACCGCAGCCTGGACGTGCAGGTCTCGCGCCTGCGCAAGCTCATCGAGCTGGATCCAGCGTCCCCGCGCTACATCCAGACCGTCTGGGGCGTGGGTTACGTCTTCGTGCCGGACGGCGCGCATTGACGCCCGTCATTGCGCGCCCTGCCGCTGACCTGTCCGGGAGATGGCTCTGAATCACGATCCAGGCGATGGGCCGGATTCCGACGAAGCGATGCGTCGGGCCGCCGAGTTGGGCGTTCCCCTGGTCTCGGCCGACCCGACCACGGCGCGCTGGCTGGCCTGGCTGAAGGAAGACAATGCGGGCAAACCCAGCGAGAAGACCGAGATTCCGCCTGACTTCACGCGGCCCCACGCGGTCCCCGAACGACCTCGCGAGCCACCGTCCCGTTCGCAGCAGCCTGTGCCCGGGCACGGCACTGCGGACCTTGATGATGCCGCGGCCGTCGACGTGCCATTTTTCCCAGCGAGTGGATTCAGTTTGTTCTGGCGCACCTTTGGTCTGATCAGTCTCCTTCTCGGCGCAAGCACGCTGACCTGGTTGGAAACACTCAACCTGCTCGAAAGTGAAACACGTCAGGGCGTCTGGCTGCTTTGGCTGGTGGTGGGCGTGCTGCTGTCGCTGGCGGGCGTGGCCTTCGTCGCGCACTTGATCAACCAACCCTTCAAGCAGCTCTCCTTCGCCACCAGCCGCATCCGCGAGGGCGATTTCGAGGCCAGCCGCTTGGACGAACGGGTGCCAACCGCCGAGATCCGGCAAGTCAATATCGGATTCAACCGCATGGCCCAGCGCTTGGCCAAGTTGGACCAGGACCGCGCGGTGATGCTCGCGGGCATCAGCCATGACCTGCGGACACCGCTGTCGCGGCTGCGCCTGGAGACCGAGATGAGCGTGGACGACGCGGACGCGCGCGCGCACATGGTGGCCGACCTGGAGCAACTGGACGCCATCATCGACAAATTCATGGACTACGCGCGGCCTGACCATGTTCGGTTGGAGCGCGTCAACTTGAACGAGGTGATCCGCAGTTGCCTCTACGCCTTCGAGCCCCGCGAGGACATGCGCTTCAACATCGATTTGCCAGCGGACCTGTGGGTCATGGCCGACGCGGTGGAACTGGGCCGCGTCATCTCCAACCTGGTGGAGAACGCGCGCCGCTATGGCAAGACGCCAGAAACCGGCATCACCACGCTGGACATCGGCGTGCGCGCGCGCGAGCCCTGGGTGCAGCTGCGCCTGCGCGACCATGGCCCCGGCGTGGCGCCCGAGCACCTGCCCAACTTGACCAAGCCCTTCTACCGGGGCGACACCGCGCGCACGGCCGCCACGGGCGCGGGGCTGGGCCTGGCCATCGTGGACAAGACCCTGCGCCGCATGGGCGGACGCTTCGGCGTGGGCAACAGCAGCTTGGGGGGCTTCAGCACCCGCATCGAGCTGCGGCAAGCGAAATAGCGCCCGCACATCCGCCTTGGACCGGCCAAGTGCACCGCCGAGCGCGCGAGTGCAGGACGTTGAATGGCTTCAGCGCAGCAGCAGCACCACGGCCCGCGCCTCGATGCTCAGGCCCTCGCCCACGGGCCCGAGTTTCTCGGCCGTCTTGGCTTTCACATTGACCTGAGCTTCGTCCAGACCAAGCAATGCGGCGATGCGAGTGCGCATGGCGGGGATGTGTGGCGCCATCTTGGGCGCCTGGGCAACGATGGTGCTGTCCACGTTGGCGACGCGCCAGCCCTGGGCCCGCACCCGCGCGCAGGCCTCGGCCAGCAGCACGCCAGAGTCCGCGCCCTTGAAGCGGGGCTCGGTGTCGGGAAAATGGCGGCCGATGTCACCCAGGCCCGCCGCGCCGAACAACGCGTCGGTGATGGCGTGCAGCAAGGCGTCCGCGTCGGAGTGCCCTAACAAGCCTTTGGCATACGGCACCTGGATGCCGCCCAGGATCAGGGGGCGCCCATCGACCAGCTGGTGCACGTCCCAGCCCTCTCCGATTCTCATGTCTGGAATGCTCATGCGCTCTTCTTTCTCGCTTGCAGCACGGCCTCGGCCAATGCGAAATCCTCGGGATAGGTCACTTTGAAATTCTGCGCGCTGCCGGGCACCAGGCGCGGCGCGAGGCCTTGGGCCTCGATGGCACTGGCCTCGTCGGTCACGACGGTACCGACTTGCGCCGCCTGGTCCAAGGCCTGAGCCAAGAGCCCCAAGCGGAACATCTGGGGCGTCTGGGCCAGCCATTTGTCGGTGCGGTCGAGAGTGGCTTGGACCCTGGCGTAGGCGCGGTCCGCACCCGCCTGCTTGAGGGTGTCGGGCAGCGGCAAGGCAAGCAAGCCCCCCACGGGGTCTTCAGCGCAAGCGGCCATCAAGGCCTCGATCTGCGCGGGGGTGATCAAACAGCGGGCAGCGTCGTGCACCAGCACCCAGTCATCGTCCCGCGCGCCCCGGGCGCGCAACTCCAGCAGGCCGCGGGCCACGGTGTCGGCACGGGTCGCTCCCCCGACAGGCACCACGGACCAGGCGGGCGTGGAACTGAGAAAGGTGTCCCCAGCCGCCACCACCACCAGCAGCTGCCGCAACGCGGGCTGCGAAGCCGCTACGGCCGCAAACGCCGCCAGCGTGTGCAAGACCAGCGCCTGGCCTGCGACGGCCTGGTATTGCTTGGGAACGGCCCCCCCAGCACGGCTGCCGGTGCCAGCGCAGGGGATCAGGACATGGAACTGAGGCAAAAGATCTGTCATGGAATGGGGAACCATTTTCCCATGCGCTCGCCCCTGCCAGCTGACGCGACGCAGCCCAAGCGGTTCCAGGCGGGCGTAACGCCGACCCACTAAAATCCCGCCATACCCCCTGTACCCGACGCAGGGGGTTTTCGCGTTTTCTGCACCCGATGGAACTCCCCAAGCTTCAAACCGGCAAGAGACACACCTTGCCCCGCCCGCCCGGCTCCGCCGATGCCCTGCTGCTGGCCCGACTGGCTCAAAGGGAAAAAGAGGCTGGGCGTTTGCTGGCCATCGTTTGCGCCGACGCGACCGACACGCAACGCCTGATCGACGAGATCGCCTTCTTCTCGCCTTCCCTGCGCTGCGCGGTTTTTCCCGACTGGGAAACCCTGCCCTACGACAGCTTCTCCCCGCACCAGGACCTGATCAGCGAACGCCTGGCCACGCTCTGGCGCCTCTACAACACGGGCCAGAGCAGCACGGGCTCGGTGAAGCCGGAAGACGCCATCGACTTGGTGTTGATGCCGGCCACGACCGCGCTGTACCGACTGGCGCCCCCAAGCTTTCTGGCAGCCACCACGTTCGAGTTCAAGGTCAAGCAGAAGCTGGACGAAGCGGCCCTGCGCAGCCAGCTCACACTGGCCGGCTACAACCATGTCACCCAGGTGGTCAGCCCCGGTGAATACGCCGTGCGTGGCGGACTGATTGACCTCTTCCCCATGGGCTCGGCCGTGCCTTACCGCGTGGACCTGTTCGACAACGAAGTGGACAGCATCCGCACCTTCGACCCCGACAGCCAGCGCAGCCTCTACCCCGTGCCCGAGGTGCGCCTACTGCCGGGGCGCGAGTTCCCGATGGACGAGGGCTCGCGCGCGCTGTTCCGCCGCCGCTGGCGCGAACTGCTGGAGGGCGACCCGACCAAGAGCCGGCTCTACAAGGACATGGGCAATGGCGTGGCGACCGCTGGGATTGAATACTACCTGCCACTGTTCTTCGAAGAGACGGCCACCGTCTTCGATTACCTGAACGGTGGACGCCAACAGAGTGCCACGCTGGTGCTGCATGGCGACATCGAACCCGCCCTGCGGCGTTTCTGGACCGACACCCAAGACCGCTACCGCCTGGCCCAAGGCGAGCCCGAGCGTCCGCCCATGCCGCCCGAGCACCTGTTCCTCAATGCGGAGCAGTTCTTCACCCTGGCCAACGCCCACGCTCAGCTCGCGCTGAAAGCTGCCAGCAGCGGCCAGGAGGCGCCGGACTTCGCCGAGTTCGACCGCCTGCCCGAGGTGACCGCCGCGCGCGGCACCGACGACCCCCTGCTCAAGCTCAAGGAACACCTGCGCAACACCCAGCACCGCGTGCTGCTGCTGGCCGAAAGCGAGGGACGGCGCGAAAGCTTGCTGGATTTCCTGCGCGCCAGCAGCGTGGTTCCGCCCGCTTTCGACTCCCTGGAGGAATTCCGCGCCAGCGAGGAACGCCTGGGTATCGCGACCGCCGCGCTGCAGCAGGGCTTTGCCTGGACGCAGGAAGCACTGGACTTCGTCACCGAGACGGAGCTGTTCGCGACCAGCTCGGGCGCTCGCCGCCGCAAGAAGCAGGAACAGGTCAGCGACGTCGAATCGCTGATCAAGGACCTGTCCGAGCTCAATGTGGGCGACCCCGTGGTGCATGCCAGCCATGGCATCGGCCGCTACCGCGGCCTGGTCAACATGGACGTGGGCGCCAAGAACCCCGATGGCTCCCCCGCGCCACAGGAGTTCCTGCATCTGGAGTACGCCGACCAGGCGGTGCTCTACGTGCCGGTCAGTCAGCTACAGCTGATCAGCCGCTACACCGGCGTCAGCGCGGACGAAGCCCCGCTGCACAAACTGGGCAGCGGCCAGTGGGAGAAAGCCAAGCGCAAGGCGGCGCAGCAGATCCGCGACGCGGCGGCTGAGCTGTTGAACATCTACGCCCGCCGAGCTGCGCGCGAAGGCCATGCCTTCCGCTTCTCGCCGCGCGACTATGAGCAGTTCGCCAATGACTTCGGCTTCGAAGAAACCGCCGACCAGAAAGCCGCGATCCACGCGGTGATCCAAGACATGATCAGCCCGCAACCGATGGACCGCCTGGTCTGCGGCGACGTGGGCTTCGGCAAAACCGAGGTCGCCCTGCGCGCCGCTTTCGTGGCCGTCACCGGGGGGCGACAGGTGGCCTTCCTCGCGCCCACCACGCTGCTGGCCGAGCAGCACTACCAGACCCTGGTGGACCGTTTCTCCAAATGGCCGGTCAAGGTAGCGGAGATGAGCCGATTCCGCTCGGCCAAGGAGATCAGCGCCGCGCTCAAGGGCGTGGCCGACGGCAGCGTGGACATCGTGGTCGGCACGCACAAACTGCTGAGCGCAGAAACGAAGTTCAAAGACCTGGGCCTGCTCATCATCGACGAGGAGCACCGTTTCGGCGTGCGCCACAAGGAAGCCGTCAAAGCGCTGCGCGCCGAGGTGGATGTGCTCACGCTGACCGCCACGCCGATTCCGCGCACCTTGGGTATGGCGCTCGAAGGCCTGCGCGATCTCAGCGTGATCGCCACCGCGCCGCAGAGGCGCTTGGCCATCAAGACCTTCGTGCGCAACGAGGACAAAGGCGTGATCCGCGAGGCTGTGCTGCGTGAGTTGAAGCGCGGTGGCCAGGTGTACTTCCTGCACAACGAAGTCGAGACCATTGAGAACCGCCGCGCACGGCTGGAGGAACTGCTGCCCGAGGCCCGCATCGGCGTCGCACACGGCCAAATGCCCGAGCGCCAGCTCGAAGCCGTGATGCGTGACTTCGTGGCCCAGCGCACCAATCTGCTGTTGTGCTCGACCATCATCGAGACCGGCATCGACGTGCCCTCGGCCAACACCATCGTGATCAGCCGCGCCGACAAGTTCGGTCTGGCGCAGTTGCACCAATTGCGTGGTCGCGTGGGCCGCAGCCATCACCAAGCCTATGCCTACCTGATGGTGCCGGACAAGGAAAGCCTGACCAAGCAGGCCTCGCAGCGTCTGGACGCCATCCAGGCCATGGAAGAGTTGGGCAGCGGCTTCTACCTTGCGATGCACGACCTCGAAATCCGCGGCGCGGGTGAAGTGCTCGGTGAGAATCAGAGCGGCAACATGCTGGAAGTGGGTTTCCAGCTCTACAACGAGATGCTCGGCGAGGCCGTGCGCAGCCTCAAGGAAGGCAAGGAGCCCGACCTGCTGGCGCCGATGAGCGCCGCCACCGACATCAATCTGCATGCGCCTGCCTTGCTGCCCGACGACTATTGCGGCGACGTGCACATGCGCTTGTCCTTCTACAAGAAACTCGCCACGGCGAAAAAGACAGAGCAGATCGACGCCTTGCTGGAAGAGCTGGTCGACCGCTTCGGCAAACTGCCCGCGCAAGCGCAGACACTGATCGACGTGCATCGCCTGCGCGTCATCAGCCAACCCTATGGCGTGGTCAAGGTGGATGCAACGCCCCAGTTGATCAACATCACCTTCCGGGCGGACGCGCCCGTGGACGCGATGAAGGTGATCGAGCTGGTGCGCAAGAACAAGCACATCAAGCTGGTCGGCAACGAAAAACTGCGCATCGAGCGTGAGCTGCCGGACGCCAAGGCGCGCGCGCACCTGGTGCGTGATGTGCTGCGCTCATTGGGCGAGCCCGTGAGGGAGAAAATTGCGACATGACAACATGATGAAAATAGTCACGACCATCGTGCTGAGTTTGTCCATGCTCATCAGCGCTCAAGCATTTGAGTTGAGCACGATGACGCTCAGCTACTTTGATGGCAACGGTGAAGCACCCAGAAGGACCTCGACAAGCTGCAACGTCGTTGCCGACTGTTACTCCTACTCTTATCAGGGTATCGGAACGGACATTTTTTTCAGTCAGCGCTTAGATGCCGAGAACCCCCTGCTCTTGCATGGTCCATGGGTCGGGCAAGACATCGGCCGCGCCAGAGTCGGTGGAGATTCCATGCCTTATGGTGCGACCACTCTGGGCTACGCCTTGATCATCAACCAAGGTCGATCGCGCTATTACTTTGGTTACGGCTATGGGATCTCTTATGCATCTCTGAATTCGACGAAATTCGGACTTCGCAGCAAGACCAACACGGCATCTGCATCGTTTCTTGGTTTGGAGTTCTCGTTGTTTCCATATTCCCGATTTGTGGGCCTAGGACTCTATCTGGCACTCAAATCAAGTCCGGATCTTCCGGCTGTTTATGCAAAAGACCAAACCAACAACCGCCAGTACTATGAGAAGCCTATCTCCTCCAGCTTTGGCTTGATCCTCAGGTTCTGACACTGCATATCGATATTGCCAATGAGCACCCCCCACGAAATCTCCGCTGGCCTTCTGATTCAGAACTTCACTCCACCGCTCAAGCTCACGGACTTCAAACTCATCGCCTTCGACATGGACTCCACGCTGATCAACATCGAGTGCGTGGACGAGATCGCCGACGCCGTGGGCCGCAAAGCCCAGGTCGCGGCCATCACCGAGGCCGCGATGCGCGGCGAGATCACCGACTTCAAAGACAGCCTGCGCCGCCGCGTGGCTCTGCTTCAAGGCGTGACCTTGGCGGACCTCGAAGCAGTCAAGCGCGACCGCCTTCGCCTGAACCCGGGCGCAGCCGAGCTGGTCCGTGCCTGCAAGCTGGCCGGACTCAAAGTGTTGCTGGTGTCTGGTGGCTTCACTTATTTCGCTGAGCATGTGCGGGAATTGCTTGGCATCGACTACACGCGCTCGAACGAACTGGAGATTCGCGATGGCAAACTCACCGGCGGCCTGGTGGACCAAGCCTGGGGCGACATCTGCGACGGCGCGGAGAAGCGCCGCACCCTGCTGCAGACCTGCGCCCAACTCGGTATTTCGCCGTGGCAGGCCATCGCCATGGGCGACGGCGCCAATGACCTCCCCATGATGGCCGCGTGCGCGGAAGCGGGCGGACTCTCGGTGGCGTACCACGCCAAACCCAAGGTGCGTGAACAAGCGATGGTCGCGATTCAGTCGGGTGGACTGGACCGCCTGCTCGAAGTCGTGCTGCCTTCAGCCTTGCTCTGATCCCTTACTTGAATGCGATCACCTCAACCCGGAGCTGTTTGATGAAACCTGCTGAACTTCTGCGCTGGCAGTGGCAAGACTACACGAAGTACCACGCCTCGCGTCTCAACCTCTTGATCCACATCGTGGCGGTGCCGGCTTTCCTGACTGGCAATGTGCTGCTGATTCTTGCGGTCCTGACAGGTCGTTGGCCGCAGGCGCTGGCAGCGCTCGTCGGGTCATTGCTGGCGTTTGGGGTGCAAGGCATCGGACACGGCAAGGAAGCCCATCCCTCCGTGCCGTTCTCGAGCCCCTTGAATGCGCTTGGGCGCATCCTGCTGGAGCAGTGGGTGACTTTTCCGCGCTATGTGCTGAGCGGCGGGTGGCTCCAGGCCTTGCGCAAGGCCTCTTGAACCTTTCGCGTGTGGGCCATGCCAGGAGGGAGTAAGGCCGCGCCCACGCACATCAACCGCCAAACTGCATGTTGATGCCGGTGAAGACCAGGGTGTCGAAACGCTCGACGGGCGCACGCGCCATCCCGTCGTAACGCCGCTGCAACTTCATGCTCAGGCTCAGGGTTCGGTTCAAGGCGATTTGCAGTCCCATGTCCAACTGACCGCGGGTTCCTTCCACCTCACCGAGGTTGCGATTCACCGCGAGTTTCTGCTGGAATTGAACGGCTCGGGTGAGATGGTGGGTGGACTCCTCCCCCATCATCAACTCGTACACCTGCAGTTGCATCCGCGGCTCGCCGTCAATTTCGACGCCCTGCTTCAGGTAGGCGTCCTGGCGGTAAGACAAGCCTCCCAGCACATCCCAGGCATGCCTCTCACCGCGCAGAAACTGGTAACCGAAACCGCTGCTGTAGACCTGCCGCAAATCCAGCAACGCGACCCTGTCGTGGCTGAACTCCATGCCACCGAAAGCGAACACGTGCTCGGATAGGTTGTGGTCGTAGCGCAGCCCCACGAGTTCGCGGAACGCCGTGGTGGTCTCGCGCCGGTTATTGGTCTCCTCGTCCACGACTTCAGAACGACTTTCGACGAACTCGCCGTTGATCGACAGCTTGTTGACCTCCGTGCGGCGCTGCGCATCCAGCACCAAGTTGACGTTACGGGTGTGAGCGTTGCCCGAAGTTGAGGACGATGCTGCGCCAATATTGGCGGCCCAAACAGGATAGGAAGTGGAACGGGGACGTGGGAGGCCGTCCTCGTCAGCTACATCGTCGAGGAGGGCCTGGGCGGCAGAGAGTTGCACGGCTTGCAGCAGAAGCGCTGCCACGCCAATCAAACAGGCTTTCTTCATTCCCATCATTTTGCAGGCAGCCGCTGCTTAGCCTTTGCAAAGAACTCTCGGTCGCATTCATGCGAGTGAGGTCTGCCGACGCGTGGGGAACAAGACGCCCAACCCCGACAATCAGCAAACGACCCGTTCACACGGGCGCGTCCCAGCTCCAAGGAACGAATTCCCCTCGGGTTGACAAGCAAGCCGAGGGGACTAAGATTTGAGACCATTCTCAGTCAGAGGAGTCCATCATGGCAGTCAGCAGCGTCAACGCCAATTCCATCAACACGGCGGCTTACGTGGCCCCCCAGCAGGACACTTCCGCCCGTCAAGCCGAGGAGGTCGAGAGCAGCCGGACTCAGGCCACCGAGGCTTCGGAAGCCAGTGAGCAACAGGCGCAGCAAAGCGCTCCTGCGCCTCAGGAGCCCCGCCCCGTTGTGAATTCCCAAGGTCAGACCACGGGTCGACTTGTCAACGAATCCGCTTGACAAGCCTGTCACGTCAAATTCAGAAGCGCAGTTGGCTCGGTAAGCCCCTCCTGCTGTATTGACGCTGACGCCGGACAACTCCCCCGATCATGGTCATGGCTCTAACCTCTTTGAACAGTGGCACAGCCAGTGTCAGTGGTCAGCTCAACCTCTACCAAACCAAGTTGCAGCAAGCCAGGCGCGAAGCCAGCCAGGCTGCGAACCGGGTGGCGCAGCTGGAGCAGCAGACGCAGACTGCCCGCGATCAAGCGGTGCGCGCGAACGACCGCGTGCGCGCGACCGAAAGCAACCCGCCGCGTGCTGCGGCCGAGCCTGCCCCCGACAATGCGGCAAATCCGGTCGATGAAGCGCCTCGCCCCACATTGAACACACTGGGGCAAATGAACGGCAGCCTGCTGGACGAGACTGCCTGAGTTGGGTCCGAGCGGCGCGCAACGCCCGGACTCTCCTTGTCAACCTGTGCGTTGGCGCAAGGCCTCATAGAGGCAAACGCCGCTGGCCACGGACACATTGAGACTCTCCACCCCGCCTCTCATCGGGATGCTGACCAGCGCGTCACAGGTCTTGCGTGTCAGCTGACGCATGCCTTCGCCCTCCGCACCCAGCACCAGCGCGGTCGGGCCCTTCAAATCAGACTGATACAGCGTCTGCGGCGCGTCATCGCTGGTGCCGATGCACCAGATGTTGCGCTCCTTCAGCTCACCCAGGGTGCGCGCCAGATTGGTCACCATGAAATAGGGCACGGTTTCGGCGGCGCCGCTGGCCACCTTGGCCACGGTGGCATTGAGCCCCACCGCGTGGTCCTTGGGCGCAATCACGGCGTGGGCGCCAGCGCCATCGGCCACGCGCAAGCAAGCGCCCAGGTTGTGCGGATCCGTCACGCCATCCAACACCAGCAGCAGCGGCGGAACAGTCAATTCGTCCAGCAGATCGTCCAAGCTATGGGCCAGTTCGATGGGTTGCACCCGTGCCGCTACGCCCTGATGGCCATGGCTACCCGCGAGCTTGGACAGCCTCAGGCCATCCGCTTCGATCAGGCGCACGCTGGCCTCCTGGGCTCGGGCTAAGAATTGCCGCATGCGCGCATCGCGCCGTGAGGCATCGTAGTAGATGTCGAGGATGGAAGATGGCGCCGTCTTGAGGCGCACACCCACGGCGTGGAAGCCGTAAAGAACCTTGGGAGATACAGACATGGGCGCCATTATCGGCGCTGAAGGCTCCAAGCCAGGCGATTGAACTTTGCCCCTGCAACTCCGCCGCTGCTGGGCCCGAACGGGTCAACTCGCTCAAGGCGCCTCATGCGCGCGCCCCGCATCGATGGTGATGCGGCGCTCGCAACGCGCCGCGATGCCCTTGTCGTGCGTGACCAGCACCAGCGTCGTGCCTTGCTCACGGTTGAGTTGAAACATCAGTTCCATCACTTTTTCGCCAGTCGCGTAATCCAGACTGCCGGTGGGCTCGTCCGCCAGCAACACGGCCGGCTGCACGACGAAGGCGCGCGCGAGCGCCACGCGCTGCTGTTCGCCACCGGACAGCAGCTTGGGGTAATGGTTCAGACGCGCCCCCAACCCCACCCGCGCCAACATCTCAGTCGCGGTCTTGCGCGCGTCCTTGCGGCCCGCAAGTTCCAGCGGGAGCATGACGTTTTCCAGAGCGTTCAGGTGCGCGAGCAGCTGGAAGCTCTGGAACACGAACCCCAGCTTGCGCGCGCGCAAAGCCGCCCGATCATCCTCGTTCAAGGCAAACAGATCCTCGCCCGACAGACGGACCGTGCCGCTGCTGGGCGTGTCCAGTCCGGCGATGATGGACAGCAGGGTGCTCTTGCCCGACCCGGAAGCACCCACGAGCGCGAGGGTCTGGCGCGGCGCCACGCTGAAGTGGATATCACGCAGAATATCGAGCTGGCCGGTCGAATCGCTGACGGACTTGACGACATGGTCCACGGCGATGACAGGATTGGAATCAACAGGAGTTGTGGATTCGGACATGAAGGAATTTTTTGCTTGGTGTTTTGAAAAAGCCGGTCAGCTGACGGCGCGCCGCTACTGTATCGCGGCCCTGCTGCTGGGCGGTTTCATGGGGACTTTCCATCTGTCACCGCAGGCGCAAACACAAGCGGCATCGGCCGCCACTGGCCCGACGGTGTTGGTCGTTGGGGATTCGCTGAGCGCGGAGTACGGCCTGGCGCGCGGCAGCGGCTGGGTGGCCCTGCTTGAGAAGAAACTGGCCACCGAAAAGCCCGGCCTGCGCGTGGTCAACGCCAGCATCAGCGGCGACACGACCTTTGGTGGACGCTCGCGTCTCCCGGCGCTGCTCAAGCAGCACCAGCCCCGCGTAGTCGTGATCGAGTTGGGTGGCAATGACGCACTGCGAGGACTGTCCCTGGACGCAACCCGGTCCAACCTGGTTTGGATGGCGCAGCAAGCCAAGCAAAACGGAGCTCGCGTATTGCTGGTGGGCATGCAGATGCCCCCCAATTACGGCGCGGACTACGCGCGCCGCTTCGCCGCGCTTTTCGCCGATGTAGCGCGCGCCGAGAAGACCGGCCTGGTACCCTTCTTCCTTCAAGGCGTGGCGGATGGGCCCGATCCCACACGCCTGTTTCAGGCCGACCGCATTCATCCAACTGCCGAGGCTCACCCGATCATGCTGGGCAACGTCTGGCCAGAGCTGAAGAAGCTGCTCTGAACCCACGCAAGCCACATGCTGCAGACCTTGTCCGCGGAAGACGCCCTGCGGCGTCTCGATGATTTCGACGCTGTGCTGGATGCGCGCAGCGAAAGCGAGTACGCCGAAGACCATTTGCCAGAAGCCCTGAACTGGCCCACGCTGAACGACCGCGAACGGCATGAAGTAGGCCTACTGCATCGCAGCAATCCCTTCGAGGCCCGCAAGCGGGGTGCCATGATCGCAGCGCGCAACATCGCCGCCCATATCGAGCGCGAGGTGCTGCAAAAGCCCAAAGACTGGAAACCGCTGGTCTATTGCTGGCGAGGTGGCAAGCGCAGCGGGTCGCTCGCATTGATCTTGGGCGAGATCGGGTTTTACGTCACCCGCATCGACGGGGGCTACAAGGCCTTTCGCAACGCCTTGCTGGCCGACATCCCACGCCTGGCTGCCGGCTTGGATTGGCGGGTGATCTGCGGCGCGACCGGCTCCGGCAAGACACGGCTGCTGCACGCCCTGCGCGAGGTCGGGGCGCAGACCTTGGACCTGGAGGCGTTGGCACGTCACCGCAGCTCGGTGCTGGGCGCCCTGCCCGGCCAGCCACAGCCCACTCAAAAGGCCTTCGACACCCAGATCTGGGACGCGCTGCGCCGCTTCGATCCGGCGCGTCCGGTTTATGTCGAAAGCGAAAGCAAGAAGGTCGGCAACGTGGCCGTGCCGGATGCGCTGATGGCTGCCATGCGCGCCGCGCCTTGCCTGCACCTGCTGCTGCCAGAGGACGAACGCGTGGCCCTGCTGCTGGAGGACTATCCGCATTACGCCCGGGACGCAGCCGAGTTCTGCGCCCGGCTGGACGCGCTCACGGAGTTGCGTGGCAAGAAGACCGTGACGCACTGGCAGGACCTGGTCCAGTCGGGCCAGTTGCAGGAGGTGGTGCGCGAACTCCTGCGCACGCACTACGATCCCGGCTACCGGCAATCCAGTCTGCGCAATTTCGCCCGTTTCGCGGATGCGCCCGAACTTCATCCGCGTGACCGCTCCATGGCGTCCATGCGGGCGCTGGCGGGGCGGATGCTGGAGGGTTGAGGCGAGCGCGCCGCGACCGCCTTCTCTTTCAGGGCCCGTCGGGCACGGGTCAGTGCCGGTTAGCTCCGGAAGCGCCTGCGCGTCAAGGCCAACGCAATGCGCCAAGCGACCCAGCCGTAGACGAGCAGCACTGCCAGGTGCAGCCAGGGACGCGCTGGCCACTGCCCCAGGAACAGCGGGCGCACGAGCTCAACCACATGCGTCAAGGGCAGGCATTCGGACACCGCAAGCAGCCAAGTTGGCAAGTTCTCGCGTGGAAAGAACACCCCCGAGAGGAAGGTCATGGGCGTGAGCACCAGCGTGAAGTAATAGGTGAAGAAGTCATAGCCCTTGGCCAGGGCATTCACGATCAGCGCCATGCTGCTGAAGACCACGCCCGCCAACAGCAGCACGGGCCAAGCCAGCAGTAACATGGGGCTGCGGCTGATGTCGAGCGCGGCCATCACGACCAGGATCACGGTCGCTGAAAAAAGGGCCTTGAAGGCCGCCCACAGCATCTCGGCCCGCAATACATCGCGCAGGTCGATGGGTGCGTTCATGATGCTCTCCCAAGTCTTCTGCACATGCATGCGCGAGAAGGCCGAGAACATGGCCTCGAAGGTCGCCGCGTTGATGGCGCTCATGCAGATCGAGCCGCTGGCCAGGAACACCAGGTAGGGCACGGCCTGGCCCGAGCCGCCCCAGGGCACGGTGCCGATCAGGGCCCCCAGGCCGTAGCCGAAGGCCACCAGGGTGATCAGAGGTTCGGCCACGTTGCCCACCAAGCTGGGCAGCGCCAGCTTGCGCCAGACCAACAGATTGCGCAGGAAGATGGGCCACCAGCGCAGCGCCGGAGGAAGGAAGGCGGCGGGCTTGCCTGTTAATTGCACGCTTGTTTTCATTAACCCTCCTCCCGGATTTGGCGGCCCGTGAGCTTGAGGAAGAGGTCCTCCAAATTGGCCGGTCGGTGCAGGCTGCGCAGGCCTGGCGCGTGGGCCAGCGCCTGCAGCAGCGGCGCGGCGTCCCGCGTGTAGAAAAAGACGGTCTCACCACTGACTTCGACCCGGCTGGCCAGAGCGCGCAAAGAGGCGTGGGCCTCGCCGTGCGCCAGGGCCTGCGCTTGACCTTCGCCGTTCACGCCATAGACCTCCACCACCTCGGGCTCCAGGTGCGCGGCGATCAACTCACGGGGCTTGCCTTCGGCAATCTTGCGGCCGTGGTCGATGACCAGCAGGCGGTCACAGAGGCGTTCGGCCTCGTCCATGAAGTGCGTGGTCAGCAGGATGGACTTGCCCTGCTGCAGCAGTTGCTGCAGCCGCTCCCACATGAGATGGCGGGCCTGCGGGTCCAAGCCGGTGGTGGGCTCGTCCAGCATCAGCAGGCGGGGGTCATTGACCAACGCACGGGCCAGGCTGAGCCGCCGCCGCATGCCGCCCGACAGCTGGCCGGGCTTGGCGTTGGCCTTGTGCGCCAGCGCGGCGAACTCGAGCAGCGCCGGTATGCGCGCGCGCATCGTGGAAGTCTTGATCCCGAAGTAACGACCGAAGACCAGCAGGTTTTCGGCGCAGGAGAAATCCGGATCTAGCGAGTCGTACTGCGTCACCACGCCCAGTTGCGCCTTGATGGCATGCGCATCGTCTGGCATGCGCAGGCCAAATGCCTGCACATGACCGCTGTCCGGCGCGGTGAGGCCCAGGCACATGCGCAGGGTCGTGGTCTTGCCCGCGCCGTTGGGACCGATCACGCCCAGGCATTCGCCGGGGAGGATGTCGAAGCTCAGGTCCTGAACGACGGTACTCTCGCCATAGCGTTTGATGAGGTGGTGGCAGCTGAGAAATGCGTCAGACATGGGGAAAGATTCTGGCATGGCACCTTGCTTCACCCAGCACGACCCAAGGTGTAGATGCGAACCGCCAGTCTGACCTTCGTCGCGCGACCAGATTGACGCTGTTGGCACCCCGTTCTCACTTGAGAAATGAATGTGAACAGGCCCTAGGCCAGCAAACCCGAGCGGTGTGTCAGTCCAGCCACCGCACCGAGCCGCGGTAGGCGTGCCACGTGGCATGGCCCAACCAGGGGCCGATGACCAACAGTCCCAGGCCCCAGGGAACGAAAGCCAACACCACCAAGGCGGTGATGAGGGCTCCCCAGAAGAGCATGACACCCAGATTGCCGAAAAAAACCTGCAAGCTGGTGATCGAGGCCGAGATGGCATCGGTATCCCGGTCCAGGATCATCGGGATCGAAACCACGGAGGTGGCGAAGACCAGGCCGGCGAAGACACTGCCCACGGCCGCATAGACCGCCACGAAAGCCCAGTTCTCGGGGTTGAACACCGCCTGCAACACCCCGGCGGTGGAAGGCATGCCCGTGGTGAAGAACACGGCGAACACCACCAGCGAGGCACGCCCCCAGAGCAGTTCCAGCAAGAGCAGCACGAGCACCAGCAAGGCCATGCTACCGAGGTGTTGGTCCCAGCAGGTCAGTGAACTTGCGAGATCGGTCGCATGGCCCTGCTCCCGCTGACGGCTGACCTCGTACAGTCCCATGGCGAGGAAAGGCCCAACCAGCAGGCACCCCGAGACCAGGGACATGGTGTAGAGGGGGAGATGCAGAAACACGGCATTCAGGCTCAAGGCCATGCCCCAGAAGCAGAAGCCGTAGAAGAGCGCGATGCCCATGGCGGAACGCATGTCCAGCCAGCCGCGCGCGAGCCAGCGCAAGGGGTCGGCGAACGACAGCGCCACGATCTCGCGTCGAGGACCCGGCCCTGCATCCGGCCCCGCACCCGGCGGTGGGGGCACAGGGACATCCGCGCGCACGGCTGCAGGGTGTTGGAGTTCGGATGGATTGGGTTCAGCCATGACAGCAAGCCTACTGACGCGCCCCCGGCCTTGTCGACTCAGGAAAACCCAGTGCAGGCGGCCTGCCCCCCAACCACCCAGGCAGCAAGGGCCGGGCAAGTTATCGAGGCGAAGCTCAGGACAAATGACGCAGCGCCTGGGCCAGATCCGACTGCAAATCCTCCACCGCTTCCAGTCCGATCGAGAAACGCACCAGAGTGCCAGGTTTCAGCTGCGCGGGCCAACGCTCGCGCATCGTGGCCAGCTCGTAGGGGACCACAAGGCTGACGGGACCACCCCACGAGTAGCCCAGTTTGAAGAGGCGCAGCGCATCGCAGAACGCATCCACCTGGGCGCTGGTGTAGCGGGCATCGACGATCACGCTGAAAAGCCCGGCTGCGTTGCCCGGGAGGTCCTGATCAGGCCCGGAGGAGTGGGTCCCGCCAAGGCACAGCGTTTTCCAGTGTGCGTGTCCAGGGGAGTCCTCCAGCGCGGGGTGGAGTACCTGAGAGAACTCCGGCCGATCGAGGCACCAGCGCGCCAAATGCCGCGCCGCCCGGTCGTGCGCGGCATAGCGTAGCGCGATGCTGGGCAGGCTGCGCAGCACGGCTTCGACGTCGTTCATGCCCACGCCCAAACCCAGGCGCATGTGCGTGTTCTTCAGCCGCAGGTGCAGGGCTTCGTCGCGGGTGATGACGGAGCCCATCAACACATCGCCACCGCCACTGGGGTATTTGGTCAGCGCGTGGGCAGTGAGGTCCACGCCCAGGCCGGGGGCGATGTCAAAAGCGTTGAAGGCTAGGCCAGCGCCCCAGGTGTTGTCCAATGCCACGGTGACCTGAGACGCGGTGCGGCAGACGCTCAGCAACGCGGGCAGATCGGGGAACTCCAATGTCACCGAGCCGGCGGCTTCCAGCCAGACCAGGCGGGTCCGATCCGTGATGCGCCGCGCCAGGTCCTGCGGGTCCATGGGGTCGTAGAACTGGTGGCTGATGCCCCACGCCCTCAACTCGCCTTCGGCCAGGGCCTTGCTCGGGCCGTAGACGTTGTCCGGCAGCAGCACTTCGTCCCCCTGCCCCAGCAGGGACAGTCCCACCAGGGCGATGGCCGACAGCCCGCTGGGCACCAGCAAAGTCTGCAAGCCGCCTTCCAGCGTGGCCAGGCGCTCCTCCAGCAAGTAGCTGGTCGGCGTTCCGTGCAGGCCATAGGTGTACCCGGTCTTGCGCTTCCACTCGCGGCTGCGCATGGCGGCGACGCTGGGGAAGAACACCGTCGAGGCTTTGAAAACGCCGGGCTGCGGCGCGGCGAAATCCTTGGGCGGGTGGTAGGGGTGATGGATCAGCTGCGTGGTGAGATCGGGAGAAGGGCGATCACGGGACGTATCTTGGGCTTGCATGCACCGATGGTAGCGGCTTGCGGGTGGCGGCCTCTGCGGCAATCTCCAGGAAGCGTGCCGTGCCTCGGGTGAGCGCGCGGTCGCGGTGGCGAATGCAATGCAGCATGCGCTTGAGCGGCGGCAGGCCCGGCACGCGATCAGACAGGGCCACCACCACCCCCTGCGCCAGTAGATCGGCCACCACGCTGCTCGACAGGCAACTCACCCCCAAGCCGGCGGCCACCGCACGCTTGATGGCCTCGGAATCCCCGAGTTCCATGTCCACGTTCATGCGCCCGAGCAGGGGTAGCAGACTGCGTTCGACCTCCTCGCGCGTGCCGCTGCCCGGCTCGCGCAGCAGCCACGGCGCATCCGCCAAATCCTGAAGAGAACAGTCACCGCGCGCCAGGGGGTGCGTGGCGGCCGCGAAGACGATGAGGTCGTCTTCGCGCCAGGGCTCGATGTGCAGTTCCGGATGGTGACTGGGGCCTTCGATGAGGCCGAAATCGACCTCCAGCGCTGCCACGGCAGCCACCACCTCACCGGTGTTGCCCACCGTCAAGGCCACACGGGCTCTGGGGTGCGCGCGCCGCAGAGCCGCGAGGTGCACCGGCACCAGGTAGTTGGCAATGGTGGTGCTGGCGGCGATCTGGAGCGAGAACGGCGCTCCCTCAGCCTGCGCGTCCACGCTCAGCAGACCGTGAAGCTCCTCGGCCTGGTCCAGCAAGGCCTGGGCACGCGGCAACAACAGGCGCCCGTTTTCGTTCAGCACCAGGCGACGGCCGTGTCGGTCGAACAAGGCACGCCCCAAGGACTCTTCCAACCGGGCCAGCGCCTGGCTCGCGGCGGATTGGGTCAGTGCAAGGGTCTCGGCCGCACGGTGAACATTTTCCTGTCGGGCGATGGCACAGAACACGTCCAGTTCGCGCAAGGTGAATCGCACTGCCATGGGCAAGGTCCAGTCAGGGTCAGACCCCGGAAGATAAATAAGCAATGTTGATCAACCAAAGAATTATTATGCGTTTCCCTTGTCAGCGGGTCATCGGTATCGTCGGCAGATGGCCCTTACAGTCAACGCGCGCTCCACCACCGCCACTGCCCTGGTTCAGCGCCTGTCCCCCTTGAAGTGGCTCCTGGCGGGCTTGCGGTTCGCCACCTTGCCCGGCCTCATCCTCACCCTACTGGTCGCAGCCCTGGCGATGTACTTGGCCGCACTGCCGTGGGCACAGGGTCTGGGGCTGTCGGCCTTGACGCTGGCCATTGCCCTCGGTTTGCTACTGGGGCATACCGTCTACCCCGTAGTGCGCTCACCCGTCGAATCCGGCGTGGACTGGAGCAAGCAAAAGCTCCTGCGGCTGGGCATTGTGTTGTTTGGCTTGCGACTCTCGTTCCAAGATATCGCGGCCGTGGGCTGGGCGGGCGTGGCATCAGACGCCGGGGTGCTGCTGTCCACCTTCGCCTTGGCTTTGGTCCTGGGACAGCGCTGGCTGAAACTGGACCGGCACAGTGCGATGTTGGTGGGCGCGGGCAGCGCCATCTGCGGCGCCGCCGCCGTGCTGGCCACTGCGCCCATGCTCAAGGCGTCGACAGAGCGGATCGCGGTGGCCGTGGCCACCGTCGTGGTCTTTGGCACGCTGGCGATGGTGCTCTACCCTGTGCTCTACGTCTTGGCTCAGGACTGGGGCGTCAGCGCCTGGGCCTTTGGCCTGTACACAGGCTCCACGGTGCATGAAGTCGCGCAGGTCGCCGCCGTGGGCAATGCCCTAGGGCCCGAAGCTGCGAACAGCGCCGTGATCACCAAAATGATCCGCGTGCTCATGCTGGCACCTTTTCTGCTCGGCCTGTCTTGGTGGTTGGTGCGGCGTCTTGATGCAAACCATGAGGCCCAGCACTTGGTGGATACCCAAGCACCGAAATCAGAGACCGAGTCGATGAGCGAGGACCAAGCGCGAGTGCATGTGCCTTGGTTCGCGCTGGGCTTCATGACTGTCGCTGGGTTGCGCTCGCTGGACCAGGCACACGGCCTGATCCCACCGGCATTGCTTCACGCCTTGCTGTGGTTCGACACCTGGGCGCTTGCTGCCGCCATGGTCTCACTGGGCCTGACGACTCATGCCGGGGCGATCCGCCGAGCCGGTGCGAAGCCCCTGCTGCTGGCTGGCGTGCTGTTCGTCTGGCTGCTGATCGGCGGTGCGATGATCAATGCGGTTGCACACCGCTTACTCAGCTAAAGCCTGACCGTCAATGGCGGCGCAGGTCTGGGTGAAGACGAGTCACACCTTCCACTTCGCGAGCAGTTCGCTCGGACGCATCTTGTCGTAGCCCTCGAAGGGCTGATGGATCCACGGATCGGTGGGCAGGAACTCGACAGAGTAGTCCGCTTGGAACGTCGAGCGCGCCTTGGTCCAAATCACGGCGGTGCGCAGTTCGGTGATCGGGCTGTAGTGATCACGCAGCATGCGCACCACGGCCTCCAAGGTATGCCCAGAATCGGCCAAGTCATCGACCAGCAGCACACGGCCCGCGATCTCGCCTTGCGGCGTGGTAATGTACTTAGCGATGTCCAGATGCCCTTGCGTCGTGCCCGCATTGGCGCGGTAAGAGCTCGTGGACATGATGGCGAGGGGCTTCTCGAAAATGCGCGAAAGAATATCGCCGGGCCGCATTCCGCCTCGCGCCAGACACAGGATGGTGTCGAACTGCCAGCCTGACTGATGGATCTGGATCGCGAGTTTCTCGATGAGGTCGTGGTATTCCACGTAGCTCACGTACAGGTGCTTGCCGTCTTCGGTCAACATGGTCGCGGATTCCTCTGTGGTGGGGAGCTGCTAGGCAAGCATCAAGCCAAATAAGGGTGCTGCATCAGGATCGTGTGATCACGGTCCGGGCTGGTGGAAATCAGATGGATCGGCACGCCGGTGACCTGCTCGATGCGCTGCAGGTACAGGCGGGCGTTGACCGGTAGCTTGTCGTAGTCCGTCACGCCCACGGTGCTGTCACTCCAACCCGCCAGCGTTTCGTAGATGGGCTTGCAGCGCGCGATCTCATCCGCGCCCATGGGCAGGATGTCGACGGTCTCGCCATCCAGTTCATAGCCCGTGCACAGCTTCAGCTCCTTCAGGCCGTCGAGCACGTCGAGCTTGGTCAGGCACAAGCCCGACAAGCCATTAACCTGCGCGCTGCGCTTGAGCAGGGCGGCATCGAACCAGCCGCAGCGGCGCGAGCGGCCCGTGGTCACCCCCTTTTCAGCGCCCACCGTGCTCATGTGGTAGCCGGGCGTGCCAGGAACCTCCCATTCCAACTCGGTCGGGAAAGGCCCCCCACCGACCCGTGTGCAGTAGGCCTTGGTGATGCCCAGGATGTAGTGCAGCATGCCTGGGCCCACCCCCGCGCCCGCCGCCGCATTGCCGGCGACGCAGTTGCTGGAAGTGACATACGGGTAAGTGCCGTGGTCCACGTCGAGCAAGGTGCCTTGGGCGCCTTCGAACAGCAGGTTCTGTCCCTTGTCGTGCGCTTCATTCAGCTCGCGCGACACATCGGCCATCATCGGACGCAACAACTCAGCATGCCGCATCGCTTCGGCATACACCGGTTCGAACTGAACCTGACCGTCCTTGATGTAAGGCGACAGGGTGGGCGGGAAGGCGAACTCGCGCGCGCCGAGGTAGGTGCACAGCACATGGTTGTGCAAGGCCAATAGCTCCTTGAGCTTGGCTGCGAATCGCTCAGGGTACTTGAGGTCCTGAACCCGCAAGGCGCGGCGAGCGACCTTGTCCTCGTAGGCCGGACCGATGCCGCGCCCCGTGGTGCCGATCTTCTCGGTACCGCCCTGCTCGCGCGCCGCCTCGCGAGCCACGTCCAGCGCGGCATGGAAAGGCAGAATGAGAGGACAGGCTTCCGAGATGCGCAGGCGCGAACGCACCTCGACGCCTGCCTTTTCCAGACCCTCGATTTCCTCGAACAGTTTGGCCGGGGAAAGCACCACGCCGTTGCCGATGTAACAAGTCACGCCGGCGCGCATGATCCCGCTGGGAATCAAGTGCAGCGCGGTTTTCACGCCGTTGATGACCAGCGTATGCCCAGCGTTGTGACCGCCCTGAAAGCGCACCACGCCCTGGGCGCTCTCGGTCAGCCAGTCCACCAGTTTGCCTTTGCCCTCATCACCCCATTGGGTGCCGACGACGACGACGTTGCGTCCTTTGCTTGTATTCATACTTTGTTTCTCTGCGGGTCGTTTCAGACCGTGTGAGGTTGGGAGGCAATGGCGCGGACACTCCAAGTGCCCCCGCTTTCGATCAATTCGCGGTCGCAGTGGAATTCGTCCACTTCGCTCTCATGGCCGGGTAGCACACAGACCACGGTTTCGCCTTGTGCTCGCAGGCGTGCGATGGCGGCACGCAACTCGGTGGCTACCAAATCATCGCCTGGCCAAGGCGCGCGGATGGCGGCGCGCAAGGCGCGTTCGGGTACTGCGCCCACGAGAGTCTTCAGGTCGAGGCTGAAGCCCACGGCGGGGCGCTTGCGGCCGAAAACGGCACCCACCTCATCGTAGCGACCGCCACGCAAAAGAGCATCACTGACTCCCTCGGCGTAGACAGCGAAGCGCATGCCGCTGTAATAGCCATAGCCGCGCAAATCCGCCAGATCAAAACCGACGGAAACCCCGGTCCGCCCACCCAGGCTGCGCGCCAGCCAACGCAAGCCCGCCAGGGCTTGGGCAATTGCAGGCAAGGCGGGCAACACACGGGCGGCTTCATCAAGTACCTTCGCATCCCCGTACAGCCCGGGCAGGGACAGCAAGCCCTGGCGCGCTGCCGGGGACAAGCCCGTCAACCGACGCACGAGACCAGAGAGCGCGGGGACATCCTTGGCCGCCAGCGCGGCGTGGATGGCTTCCTTCACCTCAGCCTCCAAGGAGACTGCTCCTTCGCTCTCCAGCAACGCGCTGACGATACGGGCGTCCGCAAGGTCTAGCGTGTGCGCTGGCAACCGAGCCGAACGCAGGCAGTCCAGCGCCAGTTCCAGAATTTCGAGATCGGCCTCAACACCGGCGTGGCCGTAGATTTCCGCGCCAAACTGCATCGGTTCACGCGTGGCATGCGCACTGGCTGGGCGGGTGTGGACCACGGGGCCGCAATAACAGAGCCGCGCCACGCCCCGACGGTTGAGCAAATGCGCGTCGATACGCGCCACTTGCGGCGTCGTATCAGCACGCAGCCCCATGGACCGACCAGAGAGCTGGTCGACAAGCTTGAAAGTTTGAAGGTTCAGTGCCTGGCTAGCCCCGCTCAGCAGAGAGGTCAGGTACTCAAGCAGCGGCGGCGTGACCAATTCGTAGCCGTAGGCACGCGCCGTGTCCAACAAGTCGCGTCGAAGCTCCTCGATGTGTCGGGCCTCAGAAGGCAGTACGTCGGCAATGTGATCCGGCAGCAGCCAGGCGGACATGGGAAACAGGGATGCTGTTAAAAATGGGATTCTACCCGCCTGAAACGACGCGGCATCACCCACCCGGGCGAGCGGCCCAGGCGATCAGGGCGGCGCGCAAATGCCCAGCGCGCGCAACCCCTTAGGACAGCAACCAGACGCCGATCACGCCCAGCGCAATGCTGCACAGGCCAAAAAAACGAATCTGCCCGTCGTTGAGTTGCAGCATTTGGCTGAACATGCGCCTCCAGCCACCGGGCGAGATGAAGGGCAGCAAGCCCTCCAACACCAGCACCAGAGCCAACGCGGTCCAGAGTGTTGAGCTGTCCATGTCAAAAAAGCCGACTTGCGCAAGACGACGAAAAGCGGGGCGACAACGAGCCTATGGAAGGAAGCGCAGTGCCGCGCCACTCCCCGTTCGTAGGCTCATTTACTTGGCAGGCGCAGCTGCAGGCGCGCCCTGGCCACGGAAAACACGGAAGAACTCCGAGCCATTCGGGTCCAGCACCATGACGTCACTCTTGCTTGCGAAGCTCGCCTTGTAGGCTTCGAGGCTGCGGTAGAACCGCGCGAACTGCGGGTCGCGGCCAAAGGCATCGGCGTAGACACGCGCGGCTTCCGCATCCCCCTCGCCCTTGATCTTCTGAGCATCGCGGTAAGCATTGGCAACCGCCACCTCGCGCTGGCGATCGGCATCGGCGCGAATCTTCTCGCCCTCGGCGGCACCCGTCGAGCGCAATTCGTTGGCGACACGCTTGCGCTCCGCCTCCATCCGACGGTAAACCGATTCGGTGATGGACTCCACATAGTCCACCCGCGTGATGCGCACGTCGACGATGTCAATGCCCCATGGCTTCTCACCCCGAACGGCCCCCAGTACCTCGGCCTTCACGTCCGTCATCAAGGCCTCGCGTTTCGTGGACAGCAATTCACGCACGGTGCGGCGGTTGATTTCTTCCTGGAAAGCGTTGCGCACCACACGGTTGAGCTGGCTGGCGCCCGCTTGCTCATTCACGCCCACATTGCGGATGTACTCACTCGGATCGGTAATGCGCCAGCGCACGTACCAGTCGATCACGACGCGTTGCTTTTCAGCGGTGAGCATCGGCTCGGTGTCACTGCTGTCAAGCGTCAATAGGCGTTTGTCGATGTAGCTGACATTCTGGAACGGAGGTGGCAGCTTGAAGTTCAAGCCCGGTTCGGTGATGACTTCCTTGATTTGCCCGAGCGCGTAGAGCACACCGAACTGCCGTTGGTCAACGACGAATAGCATGGAGCTGGCCAGCGCCAACAACACCAGCAGCGATGAAATGATGAATCCAAGCCGGTTCATGTCTGTTCTTCCTTGTTCGTTCCGGACTCAGCGTGTCTCGCGCTCACGGGAGCGCTGGTTGGCGCGCGAACGTGCGTCATTGAGCGCGCCCGCGCTGGCGCCTTCTGCGTTGCCCGTGGGCGCGGGACCTTGCATCAGGGGCTGAGACGAGAAAGTGGCGGCCGGATCAGCGCCCTGCTGCAACAACTTGTCCAGAGGCAGGTAAAGCAGATTGCCTCCCTGCTTGGTTTCGACCAGCACCTTGGTGACGTTGCCGTAGATCTCCTGCATGGTCTCGAGGTAGAGACGATCGCGTGTCACTTGAGGCGCCTTCTGATACTCGGTGAGCACGGAACGGAAACGTTGCGCGTCACCTTGAGCTTGAGCGACGATACGCGCCTTGTAGGCCTGTGCCTCCTCTTTCAGACGTGAAGCCGTACCCACGGCCCGCGGAATCACGTCGTTGGCATAGGCCTCGGCTTCATTCTTGAGCCGCTCACGCTCTTGACCCGCCTTGAGCACGTCGTCGAAAGCAGCCTGCACTTGCTCAGGGGGGCGAACACCACCCTGCTGAAGGTTGATGCCAACGATCTCGATGCCGACGTTGTAGCGGTCCAAGATTTGCTGCATCAAGGCGCGCAGGCGCGGCCCGATCTGGTCACGCTCCTCGGAGAGGGCCAAATCCATCTTCATTTTGCCCACCACTTCACGCACGGCCGTCTCGGCGGCTTGCACCACCGCAGCAGACGGATCGCGGCTTTCGAACAGGTAGGCACGCGCATCATTCAGACGGTACTGAACGGCGAACTTGATTTCGACGATGTTCTCGTCCTCGGTCAGCATGGCGGATTCACGCAGACCGGTGGAACGGATCACCACATCACGCCCCACGTCAACGGAACGGATCTGGGTCACAAACACGAGTTCATGCCGCTGGATCGGATATGGCAGACGCCAATTGAAACCCGCGCCCACCGTGCTGTGGTAGCGCCCGAACTGGGTCACAACGGCTTGCTGACCTTCCTGCACAATGAAGAAGCCGGTGCCCAGCCAGATCAGCAAGGCAATGCCAGCAATCAGGCCGATACCGAATCCGGCGCTCTTGGCGTTGCCGCCTCCCGAACCACCCCGGTTGTTGCGCCCACCACCTTGACCACCTCCGAACAAGCCGGACAGCTTGCGCGTGAAATCGCGCCACAGTTCGTCCAGGTCAGGCGGTCCCTGGTTGGGACCCTGCGGACGGCCACGACCCGCACCGTGTGAGCCCTGTGCCGACTGCGGAGCATCAGATTCAGGACGCTCATTGCCAGCCCCCGTGTTGCCCGAGCCCGATGCATCCTGAGGCGAGGACTGAGACGGCGAGGATGCCTTGTCATCGCTGCGGCCCCAGCGCGGATCGTTCAGGTTGAACATGCCGCGCAGACGCGCCCACCAGTGACGGAGACGGGAGGCTCGAGGTTTTTGCGCATTCACGTCCGCCTGCGGGTTGTTCTTCAACTCGTCAGCGGGATGTGCAGGAAAATTCATTCTTTGTGCTCTCTCTTCTGGCTTTGCGCGGAACGCCTGATGGTGTACCTGGTCAAGGCGCGGCGAACCAACGCTTGCAAGGCATGCATTGTGCCGAATCCCCGCGCGCTTGCATCAATATCTGGATGGCTACTCAGGCTATTGGGCCCAATCCACGTGCCCCTGCAACGAGCTTGCCGCGTTTGCGCAACACCGTCAGATCGTCTGAACAGACTGATCCTGAACCAAGGACTCTGAGCGATGAGCCTCGGCCTGCCGCGCCAGCGAAAGCACCCTGGCGGACAACATCTGGCGCAAGGTGGTCAGTCCCTCCCCACTGCGGGCGCTCACAAAGACGCGGGGCGTCTCGAAGCCGTCGAGTTCATAACGATCCTGCAAGACCGTCGGCCTGCGATCCTCTTCCAAGGCGTCCAATTTGTTGAACACGAGAATTTGCGGGATGCCCTCCGCGCCAATCTCAGCGAGCACCCGCTGCACTTCGGCGATCTGCTCGGGAAAATTTGGGTTGGCCGCATCCACGATGTGCAGCAGCAGATCGGCATCAACGGCCTCTTGCAGGGTGGCTTGGAATGCGTCGATCAAGCCGTGCGGCAGGTCGCGGATGAAACCCACGGTGTCAGACAACGAGACGCTACGGCCGGCGGACGAATTCATCGGCGGCGGGTCGGACGCCTGATCCGCTCCCGCATCATCCGCCGCCAAATACAGCTGACGCGTGGTGGTGTCCAGGGTCGCGAACAACTGATCGGCTGCATAAGCACGCGCCTTGACCAAGGCATTGAACAAGGTGGATTTACCAGCGTTGGTATAACCAACCAGCGAGATGTTGTAGGCGTCACGCCGCTCTCGCTGACGACGCTGGGTCTGGCGCTGACGCTTGACTTTCACCAGACGCTCCTTGGTGCGCTTGATCGCGTCGGCAATCATGCGGCGGTCCAGTTCGATCTGCTTTTCGCCGGGACCGCCACGCAGGCCTTGTCCACCGGTCTGACGCTCCAAGTGGGACCATCGCCGCACCAGGCGGGTACTCAGGTGCTGCAAGCGCGCCAATTCGACCTGCAACTTGCCCTCGTGCGAGCGGGCACGCTGCGCGAAGATCTCCAAAATGAGCAGGGTTCGGTCATTGACGGGCCGCTCCAGCACGCGCTCCAAATTGCGCTGCTGGGCTGGGCTGAGGGCCTGGTCAAACAGGATTTCGCTCGCGCCGAGCTGCTGGGCCAGCAGCTTGATTTCTTCGGCCTTGCCGCTGCCCACGAACAAGGCCGCGTCCGGCGCCTTGCGTTTGCAGGTGATACGGCCGACGGGTTGCAATCCGGCGGTTTCGGCGAGTAGACCCAGCTCCTCAAGCGCGCCGTCGAAATGCGGGGCACCAAAATCAACGCCCACGAGGATGGCACCCGTGTCGGTCAAAGCGGATGCACGCACACCCGCATCGATAGAACCACGCGCGGTTGCGGAAGTAGAAGGTTCAGCCAAGCTGGGCAGGCGCCTCAGGAGGCGCTGTCACCGTTCTCGGCACCCACCGAGAAATTCACCGCGCGTCCGGGAACGATGGTGGAGATGGCATGCTTGTAAACCATCTGGGTCACGGTGTTGCGCAGGAGGACGACGTACTGGTCGAAGGATTCGATCTGCCCTTGCAGCTTGATGCCGTTGACCAGGTAGATGGAAACCGGCACATGCTCACGACGCAAGGTATTGAGAAAAGGATCTTGCAAAAGCTGGCCTTTGTTATTGCTCACGATATTCTCCGTGTTCAAGTAGTGGAGGAAGAGCCGCCACAATACCACAGCCGTCCCGTGGTGCCTACGCGTGCAACTTATTCCACAGATTGTTTTGATCCTTCTTGATCAATCCTTGTCAGCGTAAGGATTGGTAGAAGTTTTCATTTCGATGCGCAAGGGCGTTCCCGTCAAATCGAATTCCTTGCGGAACCAGCCTTCGAGGTAGCGCTTGTAGGCGTCGGAGACGTGTTCCAGGGAATTGCCGTGGACCACGATGACTGGCGGGTTCATGCCACCCTGGTGCGCATACCGCAGTTTGGGCCGGTACATCCCGCTTTTCTTGGGGGTCTGGAACTGCACAGCCTGCTGCAGCAGGCGGGTCAGCACGGGCGTGGACATCTTGCGGTTGGCGGCTTGGTGCGCCTTCAGCATGGACTTCCACAGCGGCTCAAGCCCCTGACGCTTGCGCGCAGAGATGAAGTGCAGGTTGGCGAACTTCAGGAAGGTCAGGCGGGTCTCCAGTTGGCGCTGAAGCTGTTGGCGCTGGTAGTCGTCCACCGCATCCCACTTGTTCACCGCCAACACAACGGCGCGTCCACTCTCCAGGATGTACCCTGCAATGTGCGCGTCCTGGTCCGTGACCCCCTGAGTGGCATCGAGCAGAAGAAGCACCACGTTGGCGCTCTCGATGGCCTGCAAGGTCTTGACGACAGAGAACTTCTCGACCGCCTCGAACACCCGTCCTTTGCGGCGCAGACCGGCGGTGTCGATCAGCTCGAACTTCTGGCCCTGGCGCTCGAAGGGCACGCGGATGGCATCGCGCGTGGTGCCCGGCATATCAAAGGCCACCAGCCGCTCCTCACCCAGCCATGTATTGATCAAGGTGGATTTGCCCACGTTCGGACGCCCCGCGACGGCAAACTTGACCACGCCCGGCTCGACGACGTCTTCCTCATCTTCTTCCGGTAGGTTCAGCGGCTCCAGCGCCCTGTCCACCAGGGTGCGCAAGCCCTGGCCATGGGCCGCGGAGACGGGCAGCACCTCTCCCAAGCCCAGCTCGTAAAACTCCGCCAATTGCGCACCTTCTTGCATGCCCTCGGCTTTGTTGGCCGTGAGGACGCAGGGCTTGCCCAGCTTGCGCAGGTAATTGGCGATGTCGTGGTCCTGGGCGGACAGGCCTGCTCGCGCGTCCACCACGAAAATCACCGCGTCGGCCTCCGCCACGGCCTGGCGCGTCTGATTGGCCATCTCCTTGTAGATGCCCGTTTCGGCGGTAGGCTCGAAACCACCGGTGTCGATCACGATGAATTCGCGCCGACCCTGGCGGCCGTTGCCATAGTGGCGGTCGCGGGTCAGTCCCGCAAAGTCAGCCACGATGGCGTCACGCGTCTGGGTAAGACGATTGAAAAGGGTCGATTTACCGACGTTGGGACGGCCCACGAGGGCCAGCACGGGTTTCATCTGGGGCATTGTGCTTGAACTCAGGGCTGAGGCCGTACCGTTGGCCCAAGCCGCAAGCCATGCACCACGCCATCCCGAGTCATCGCCACCAGGGTATTGCCCGCGAGCACCGGTGTCGCCGCGATACCGCGCCCCGGTCCGAACTGGCTTTCTATGCACGCGTAGCGGGCGGCCACGCCACGACCCTCGATGCGACAGGGGCCTTGCGGACGCGAAACCTCGGCGGTGTCAAACCGCGCTTGCAAGGTGCCGCCCACCCGGGAGAGAAAATGCAGCAGCCCATCGTCGTCGCCGACCACCAGGCCCTCACCGAGCACCAAGGGCGCCGTCGACGCACGGAAACGCAAGGCGCTGCTGGACCATGCAGGCTGTCCATCGGCGCGCCGCCACGCCTGCACCGTGCCATCAAACTCAACACCAAACAAAAGTGCCGAGTCAACGCCCGCGGCGTCACCGCTCAAACCCGTGGCGCCAGAAGCCTTCTGCGACCAGCGCAACACGCCGCCGCCCTGCCCCGCCCGCGCGTCAACGCAAGCCACCGACACTTGAAAGGCACGCACGCACACTTCCGTGCCTTGCCGCGCCACGCCCGCGACCAGATCGGACAGACGCTCCACGTCGTTGGTGCCGCGCGGGCTGGCCACCACCGTCTCCCAGCGTGCCGCGCCATTCGTGGGGTTCAGTCCCGCGAGGCGTCCACCAAAGCCCACGACCAAGGTGTCACCGACCGGCATCAACAAGCCGGACTGACGCAGGATGAGGGGCTCACCACTGCGCGTCTGCTGCCAAAGTCGAAAACCCGTCTGACCGTCATAGGCGCTCACGCTGCGGTCAGCGCCCAGAACGAAAACGCGGGCGCCAGCCACCAGAGGCGCTGTGTAGGACGGCGCGGACAGGCGCTGGCGCCAGATCTCCTTGCCCGCTTGGAGCGCCACGAGTTCGTTGCCCCGCGTGACGACGGCGACAGTTCGACCATCGTGACCGACACCCGCCGTCAGCATCGTGTTCAAGTCCACGCGCCACAGCGACTCCCCCGTGCGGGCATCGATCAACGCCACCCGGCCTGGATCGGTGGCCACTGCGATCACCGTGCCGCTGCCACTCACACCATCGGCGCCCGCCAGCGCGGACGGCGTGGATTGAACGATCAGGGGAAACGTCACGGAGCCGCCAAGGTCCACCCGCCAAACTTCGCGCACCGAGAAGTGTTTCGGATCAGGAGTCAGCGGTGCGGGTTCGGGGCGGGGAGGCGCGCTGGAACACGCGGCCAACGTCGCCACGAGGAAGACCACGGGAAGCACGGTTGTGAAAAGGCTGTTCGCCCAGACACCCACGCCCGCCCAGCCGCGCTCGCGGCGCAGACTCCGCGTTCGCTGCATCACCGAACCTCTGCTGGCGTGGCGGCAGCCGGCTGGATGCCGAGCGCGGCCAGCTTGGCATCCACGACCTGACGGTAGTTGCCACCAGGACCGGATTGCGATGCTTGCACTTCCAGGCCTTGCCAGGCTTTCAGGTACTCGGCCCCTGCTTCGGCTTTCTTACCTTGCGCGAGATAGATGTCACCGCGGCGGTCCGCGGCGAGTGCCGCGAACTCGGCCGGGAAATCGGTGTTGAGCTGGGCGAGCGCGGCGTCATAGGACTTCGCGTCCAGCAACAAACCCGCCAGGCGCAGGCGGGCCAAGGCACGGTAACCTTGGTCTCGCCCTTCTTCCGCGAGCCACTGGAGCGCCGCGCGGGCCGCTTCCAAACGCGCGGGCTGTGTCAGGCCAGCTTGAGCATGCAGTGCAGCGACCTGCAAGGCCGCTTGCTGGGCCTGAGCGGTGCCAGGAAACCGATCCTTCATGTCGGCCAGAGCGCGCGTGAGGCGCGCGCCATCCGGATCGGCTCCGGGGTTGGACGCGATGCGCTCCAGTTCCTCGTAGAGCGCCGTGGCCTGCGTCGCCTGGCGGTTTTGCCAAGCTTTCCACCCCCACCAGCCCGCCAGCGCGAGCAGCACGACGACCAGGACGGCCGTCAGCAGGTTGCCGTATTGCTTCCAAAAATGCTTGATCTGCGCAAGCTTCTCTTGTTCTTCGAGGTCGAAATGTGCCATGCAATAAATTCCATCAAGCCTGTGATTCTAGAAGGGCAGCCCAGTGCTCGACCCGGGCCAAGGCCTGGCGGCTTTGGGCGCCGGCGCCACCAGCTTGCAAACCCTCACGCAGCGCCTTGAGCGTCACCTCGCCCGCAGCCAATTCCTCTTCGCCAAAGACCAGTGCCCAGGCCGCGCCGCTGGCGTCGGCCTTCTTGAACTGGGACTTCATGCTGCCAGGACCATCGATCCCTCCCCCGTGCTGCACCACGCGCAGGCCGCGCGCGCGCAGAGCTTCTAGCGTGGTCATCACGGGCGCCAGCGGCGTGCCAGAAGGAACGATGGCGTAGACATCGGGCGCGGCGCCCGGCATGGGCAGATTCAGGTCTTGGGCAAGCAGGAGCAGGCGCTCAATGCCCAAGCCAAAACCCACGGCGGGAGCGGGCTTGCCGCCCAGCTGGCTGATCAGCCCGTCGTACCGGCCACCACCGCAGACCGTGCCCTGGGAACCGAGTTGATCGGTGACCCACTCGAAAACCGTGAGGTTGTAGTAGTCCATTCCGCGCACCAGGCGCGGGTTGACGCGGTATTCCAAACCCGCCGCTTCCAACGTGGCCTTGACCGCGTCAAAGTGGGAGAGCGATTCGGGCCCGAGGAAATCGAAGAGCTTGGGCGCCGCTTCGATCAGGGCCTGCATCGCCGGGTTCTTGCTGTCCAGGATGCGCAGCGGGTTGCTGTGCAGGCGGCGCTGGGCGTCTTCGTCCAGTTGCGTGGCGTGCTGCTCGAAATGGCGGATCAAGGCCTCGCGGTGCTGTCGGCGCTCCTCGGGCTGTCCGAGGCTGTTGATCTCCAGGCGCACATGCTGGCCTTCGATCAGGCCCAGCTCGCGCCACAGAGCGCGAGCGACCAGGATCATCTCGGCGTCCACGTCCGGCCCGGCGAATCCCAGCGCCTCCACGTCGAGTTGATGGAATTGGCGGTAGCGTCCTTTTTGGGGCCGCTCGTGGCGGAACATCGGCCCCAAGGTCCACAGGCGCAACGGTCCGTTGTAAAGGGCGTTGTGCTCGATCATGGCGCGCACGATGCCGGCCGTGCCTTCGGGACGCAGCGTCAGTCGGTCACCGTTCATGCTGTCGGTGAAGGAGTACATCTCCTTCTCGACGATGTCAGTTACCTCGCCCAGGCCGCGCACGAACAGGGCGGTGGGCTCGACGATGGGCGTCAGGATGTACTGGTAGCCGTAACGCGCCAGCACCTTGCGCACCGCCGCCTCGAACCACTGCCAGCGGGCGGAGTCCGGGAGTTTGTCCGTGCGCGGCACGCTGGCCGGCAGGATGTCGTTCATCCCTTTTACCGCGACAAGTTTTTCAGTCATGGGAGAGTTGGGTCATGCAGTTTCAGCCGCGCGGCCGAAACGCTTTTCGATGTAGTTTTCGACGATCTTGTGGAATTCATTGGCGATGTTGTCGCCGCGCAGGGTCAAGGCTTTCTCGCCATCGATGAACACCGGCGCAGCCGGTGACTCCCCTGTGCCGGGCAGGCTGATGCCGATGTCGGCATGCTTGCTTTCGCCTGGGCCATTGACGATGCAGCCCATCACGGCCACCTTCAGAGTCTCCACGCCCGGGTACTGCTTGCGCCAGACCGGCATCTGCATGCGCAGGAAGTCGTCAATCTGCTTGGCCAGTTCCTGGAACGTGGTGCTCGTGGTGCGTCCGCAACCAGGGCAGGCCGTCACGCTGGGCACGAACACGCGCAGTCCCAGGGATTGCAGGATTTCGGAAGCGATGACCACCTCCTGAGTGCGCGACTCACCCGGCTGCGGTGTCAAGGACACCCGGATGGTGTCGCCGATGCCTTCTTGCAGCAGCACGGACATGGCCGCCGCGGACGCCACCGTGCCCTTGGTGCCCATGCCAGCTTCGGTCAGACCCAGGTGCAGCGGGAAATCGCAACGGCGCGCCAGTTCGCGGTAGACGGAGATCAGGTCCTGCACGCCGCTGACCTTGCAGGACAACAGGACCTGCTCGGGCGCCATGCCGAGTTCAACCGCGAGTTGCGCGGATTCGATCGCGGACGTGACGAGCGCCTCGTACATCACGGCTTTGGCATCCCAGGGCTGGGCGCGCCGGCTGTTGGTGTCCATCAAACCCGCGAGCAATTCCTGGTCCAGGCTGCCCCAGTTGACGCCGATGCGCACGGGCTTGTTCCACTTCAAGGCAGCCTCGACCATCTGGCCAAACTGGCGGTCCTTCTTGTCGCCCTTGCCCACGTTCCCGGGGTTGATGCGGTATTTGCTCAACGCTTCGGCGCAGGCCGGATACTGCGTCAGCAAGGTGTGGCCGTTGTAGTGAAAGTCACCCACCAAGGGGACCAAGATGCCCATGCGGTCCAGCTGTTCGCGGATATGCGGCACGGCCTGGGCCGCCTCGGGCGTGTTGACCGTGATGCGCACCAGTTCGCTGCCAGCCTGGGCCAGCTCCTTGACTTGGATGGCGGTGCCGATCACGTCCACCGTGTCGGTGTTGGTCATGGACTGCACACGCACCGGGGCGTCGCCACCCACGGTGACCACGTTCGCTCCCCAGACCACGCGGGCTTGGCGGCTGCGACGTGCGCGCGGCGCGGCCTGCGGGATCGGCCCCGGCGTAAGTACGCCGAAGGCCTGCGGATCGGACTGGCGATCCAAGGACATCACTGCACCTCGAACTTGGCCTGACCATTTTGGACGGTCGGCGTCAGATCAAAGGGACGGCCACGCACCTGCACGTCGGTCACCTCGGGACGCCCCACCACCACGGTCAGCGGGAAGGGACCATTGACCACGCCCACCGGCTTGTTGGCTTCAAGCACTCGGTTGATGCGGATCGTCCCGCTCGCGTCCGTGACTTGGACCCAGCCCGGCTCGCGCAGGCGGAAAACGACGGCGCCTGAGCGGGCGAACTTGGGTTCATCGTCGTCCTCGGCAACCGGCGCCTGTGGGGCGGGGGCCGCGGCGGCAGGTTGCGCAGCCGCAGACGCCACGGCGGGCGCGGGTGCGCGCGCGGGCACGGTCGCCAGGTTGGTGGCCGCACCGTTCGGCGCGGTACCCCGCGCCAGGATGGACGGTGTCGCGGCCGGAGACAGGGCTGCGGGCGCAGCGGCGGCGGGTGCCGCAACGGGCGCGGGACGGCTCGCGCCGGCGGAATTGGAGAATGGCGAAGCGGCACTCGCCTGCACCGTGCCGGGAGCGTTCATCGGGGCAGTCACCAAGGGCGCAGCGGGGATGGCGGTTTGCGAAGCGGCGACGCTTGCAGCCGGCGAGCTGGCATTGGTCTCGGCCACAGCCTCTTTGGACGCGTCTTCGGCACGCTCGGTCGACTCGTTGGACGGCACCGTATTGCTGGGCGCAGGCGTCCCCGTCGAGTTCGCAGCCGTCGTGTTCTTGCTGGACGGCAAGAGGATGAGGATCAAGGCAGCCAGCAACACAACCAAGGCGGCCAGTACCGCAGGCCGGGACAGGTGCTCCCAGAACGGCGTCTTGGCGACGTCGGCGGGGGTGCGGAACGGTGCGTTCAAACCGGTTTCGTCGTTGGCCACCAGCTTAGGGGCATTCGACTTGGGAAGGCGCGCGAGGATGGGAGCCGCATCGATCTTGAGGGTGCGGCAGACACTGGAGGCCAGCGCGCGGATGAACACGGAATCCGTCAGCTCGTCGTGGCGATTGGCCTCGAGCGCCTCCAGCTTCTTGACAGAGATCTTCAGCGCCAGAGCCAGCGAAGACAGATCCACGCCGGCCGTCTCGCGCGCGTGGCGCAGCATGGCCCCCGCACTCGTGCCTACGCTGCCTTGCGTGGACGGTTGAAATGAATTTTGGAAGACCGAATCGGGACCGGAAGACGATTCATCCGGCGCCACGCCCCCCGCAGCAACGCTCACTGCTTCAGCCTGCGTCTTTTCTTGCTTGTTCTCTTCATTCATCGAACGCTCTCCGATCATAGGAATCCAATTCTTTGGAGCCTGGGTAACGCACACGCAACTGGCCACCCAGGCGATCCCGTGCCTGAGCATTTCCCAGGCGATGCTCAATCTTCGCACCCAACCACAGGGTTTCGGCATTCACCAGCGCACCGTTGCTGTTGATGCGCTGAATGTACAAGCGAGCCTCAGGCGTCGCATCACGCGCGTACAGCAGTTGCGCCAAGTTGTAGCCAATCACGGGATTTTCCGCATCCAGCGCGTGCGCCTTGAGCAGGCTCTGCTCAGCCGCCACGGGCTGCCCCGACCTGATCTGGCAAAGCCCCATGCTCAGCCAGGTCTTGCCACGCTGGGAATAAGCCGGTTGCGCCAGAGCTCGCTCAAACGACAGCGCCGCCTGGGCGAACTCGCCCTGCTGGCACTGCAGCCAACCCAGGTTGTGCAGCACATCCGGATTGTCACCGCCCAAGGACAGGGCACGTCGAAAACTGTCCTGCGCCAATCGCGGCTGGCCGAGTTGCATGTAAATCAAGCCACGCAGGTTGTAGGCGTCCACGAAGGCAGGGTCGATGACCAGGGCCTGCTTGGTTTCGTCCAGCGCCACCGTGTGTTGACCACGTTCGTAGTACCCCAAGGCCAGTTGCAGGCGCAGCCGCGCCCGATGGCGCTGCTCGGGCTCATCCGACGCGGTGACGATGTCGCCGCCATCGCTTGCGCGCTGCGCGCACCCGTGCAGGCTTGGCAAGACAAGCGCGAGCATCAGCAAGGACAGCCAAGTCCAGAACGCGCGCTGCGCGAACTGCGGATGGGCTAACAGGCGCGCCTCCAAGCCGCTCATGCCCGCGCGCTCCCGGAGGACGGCCCGGCATCCAAGGACCGCATAGGCTGGAGGGGCTGGAGCAGTTGCCGCTGGCGCGCCATGCGGGCATCGACACTGGTACGGTCCTGCACGTCACCCGCCAGTTGGCCACAGGCGGCATCAATGTCGTCACCGCGGGTCTTGCGCACCGTGGTCACGATGCCGGCATCCAGCAAGATCTTGGCGAAGGCCTGCACCCGGTCGCTGGGGGAGCGCTTCAAGCCGGACTCGGGAAAGGGGTTGAAGGGAATCAGGTTGAGCTTGCAGCCCACACCGTGCCCCAAATCGGCTGCGCGCTGGCGGAACACCTGCATGAGGGCCAGCAATTCGCGCGCGTGCTCGGGCTGGTCATTGACGCCATCGAGCATGCAGTATTCGAAGGTGATGAAGTCGCGCGGCGCGTGCACCAGGTAGCGCAGGCAAGTGTCCAGCAGCTCCTGGATCGGGTACTTGCGGTTGAGCGGGACCAAGCCGTCGCGCAGCGTGTCGTTGGGCGCGTGCAGAGAGACCGCCAGAGCGACGGGGCACTCTTCGCTGAGACGCTCGATCATCGGCACCACGCCCGAGGTGGACACGGTCAAGCGCCGACGCGAAAGACCGTAGCCATGGTCGTCCAGCATGACGCGCAAGGCCGGCACCAAGGCCGAGTAGTTCTGCAGTGGCTCACCCATCCCCATCATCACGACGTTGGTGATCACGCGATGGTCTTCGCCAGGCTGTAGCGGACGCTGCCGACGGGCGCGCAGGAAGTGCTCGGCATACCAGAGCTGGGCCACGATCTCCCCGGTGCTCAGGTTGCGGCTGAACCCCTGGTGACCGGTGGAGCAGAAACGGCAGCCCACGGCGCAACCGGCTTGGGACGAAACGCAGAGCGTGCCTCGGTCGTCCTCGGGAATGTAGACCGCCTCGACGGCATTGCCTCCGCCCACGTCAAACAGCCACTTGATCGTGCCGTCCGCGGACTCCTGCTGGGTAATGACCGGCAAGGACTCGATACGCGCCGAGGTCTTGAGCTTGGCGCGCAGCGACTTGGCCAGATCACTCATCTGATCGAAGTCGCTTGCGCCCCGCTGGTGGATCCATCGGAACAGCTGGGTCGCGCGGAAGCGTTTCTCACCGAGCCGTTCGCAAAAAACGGCCAATCCGTCGAGATCGAAGTCAAGCAGATTGGCCGTTGTCATGAGGTGAGGGCGCGCAAGGCTGGCGCGCGCGAGTTTCAGCGGCTGTAGACGTTCATGCCGGGGAAGAAGAACGCCACTTCGACTGCGGCGGTCTCGGGCGCGTCGGAGCCGTGCACGGCGTTGGCGTCGATGCTGTCGGCGAAGTCAGCGCGGATGGTGCCCTTGTCGGCCTTCTTGGGGTCGGTCGCGCCCATCAGGTCACGGTTCTTCAGGATGGCGTTCTCGCCCTCGAGCACCTGGATCATCACCGGACCGGAGATCATGAACTTCACCAGGTCGTTGAAGAAGGGGCGCGCCTTGTGCACGGCGTAGAAGGCCTCCGCGTCGGCTTGGGACAGATGGACCATCTTGGCCGCGATGATCTTCAGGCCCGCGGCTTCAAAACGGGCATAGATCTGACCGATGACATTCTTGGCAACGGCGTCGGGCTTGATGATGGAGAGGGTGCGCTGGATGGCCATGTTCGTTCTTCCTGTGATGGGGGCTTTAGGCTGTAATTGAGGTTTTATTCCTGCAGTGATGCGCCGCGTCCGCAGCAAGCGAAGCAGCCGAATCAGGCAAAGTCGCGCATTTTAACCGCTCAGCAGCGGGTTTTCACCCGGGACACGGCAAAAATCCTTGCTGAATCAACGGCCTCGGCCGTTTCCCCCACGTCCGCCGCCGGTCTTGCGGTCACCGCGTCCAGCGGCTCCCCCGCCCCCACCAAAACCGCTCCGCCCGCCCGGACGACCCGAGCCCTTGTCCTGGCGCTGCCGGATGAAACTGTCGTGACCGATGTAGCCTTGAGACGTCTTCATCGGATCAGGTTGGGCGCCCTGCCCCCCAGCGCCCCGGCCGGATTTGCCCGCCGCTTTGCCTGACTTGCCCGCGCCATTCCCCTGGCGCTGCTGCGCCCCGGCCGGGCGAGCATTCCCGTTCTTGAAGCCGCCTGCCTTGCCAGAGCCAGGGCGTCCACGGGCGGACGCGCCCCTGGGTTCCGCCGACTCCACGGAGCCGCCTGCCGCCTGCATCAAAGCCCGGATGTCGCGTTCGTCCAGCTCCATCCACGCCCCCCGCTTCAACCCGCGCGGCAAGACCATGGCGCCGTAACGGATGCGGATCAGGCGGCTGACCGCGTGCCCCACCGCTTCGAACATGCGACGCACCTCGCGGTTGCGACCTTCAGAGATCGTGACGCGGTACCAGAGGTTGGAGCCTTCGCCTCCACCTTCTTCGATGCTGCCGAACTGGGCTTTGGTGTCGTCGAGTGGCACACCGTCGAGCAGCCGCTGCTTCTCCTCGTTGCTCAGAGCACCCAGCACGCGCGCGGCGTACTCGCGCTCCAGGCCAAAGCGCGGGTGCATGAGCCGGTTGGCGAGATCGCCGGAGTTGGTGAACAGAAGCAGGCCCTCGGTGTTGAGGTCCAACCGCCCCACCGACTGCCACTTGCCCTGGGGTAGCTTGGGCAGGCGACGAAACACCGTGGGCCGGTTTTGCGGGTCATCGTGCGTGACGACCTCGCCCACCGGCTTGTGATAGGCAATCACCCGCGCAGGCGGCGGCGCGATGCGAAAACGGATCGGCTTGCCATTGACCTTGATCTGGTCACCGAACTGGATGCGTTGGCCGATGTGCGCGGGCTCGTTGTTGACGGAGATGCGCCCTTCCATGATGAGCTGCTCCATCTCCAGGCGCGATCCCATGCCGGCCTGGGCCAGCACTTTGTGCAGCTTGGGGGTTTCGGCTTGGGGTTGCAGCACACGCTTGGACGGCGCGGGCACCTCGCTTGATGCCTCGTCCGCGTCAAAGGCACCGGAGACCACGGCGGCGAAACGGTCCTCCGGCGTGGCCTCGGTAGCCTCGATAGCCTCAGTGACGGCTGGCGTGACGGTTGGGTCTCGCGGCGCGGGTTCGGGGCGAGTCGCTGGCGATGCTTGCTGACCTTGCGCCGCTTGGGGCTGCGTCGGTGGATTCAGTCCCTCGTCATTCATGCCTTCGGTATTCATCCCTGTTGTTCCTCTGTCATTGCGCTGGAGGCTGGACCCGCCGAGTCCGTGGTGGTCGAGGCGCCTTCTTCCGTCTGCGGGGTCGCCGGCGCCACAAGCGCCACGACCGTCGCGTCACCCGAAGCTGGCGCGACCTGTTCGGTGGACGCAGACTGGGGCGGGTCCGCCGAGAGTTCCGACAGCATGTCCAACACACCGTCTTGACCCTGGGGCGTTTCCATCAAAGGCAACTGGTCAATGGACGCCAGGCCGAGATCATCCAGGAATTGCCGCGTCGTCGCGTACAGCGCGGGGCGCCCCGGCGCCTCGCGGTGACCCACCACCTCGACCCAGCCACGGTCTTCGAGCTGTTTGATGATCAGCGAATTGACCGTCACGCCACGGATGTCTTCCATGTCGCCCCGGGTCACCGGCTGGCGGTAGGCGATGATGGCCAGCGTCTCCAGCGTGGCTCGGGTGTAGCGTGGTGGCTTTTCAGGATGAAGGCGATCCAGGTACTCGCGCATCTCAGGGCGGCTCTGGAAGCGCCAGCCCGAGGCCACGCAAACCAACTCCACGCCCCGCTGGGCCCACTCCTGCTGCAACTCCTCCAGCAAGGACTTGAGTGTGTCGGTGCTCAGGGTCCCCTCAAACAGCTGACCCATGTCGCGCAGCGGCATGGGCTGCTGCGCGCAAATCAAGGCGGTTTCGAGAACGCGCTTGGCCAGAGATGTATTCATGTCAAAGGGCAACCGGCACCGTCACGGTGCACGAAAAGAAGAATCAAGAAGAGATAAGGGAGGAGCGCGGCGGTACCGACCAGCAGCCGATGCATCGTCGTGGCACGGCTCTCACGCTTCCTTCGGCCCTCGGGACAAGGGCGATTTCGGTGTTTCCTGCGCGGCATTGTAGTCCAGCCCCAAGGCGGCGCAGACCCCAAGCAAGTCATTGGGGGGCGGCGCATGGAACACCAAGTCTTCGCCACTGATCGGGTGGCGCAAAGCCAAGCGCCAAGCGTGTAGCGCCTGCCGCCGCAACCCAGCCACGGGCGCTCCGCCGTAAAGGCCATCACCCAGCAGCGGATGGCCGATCGAGGCAGCGTGCACGCGGATCTGGTGGGTGCGCCCCGTGTGCAAGGTGCAGCGCAGCAGGCAAGCCCCCTGGACCAGACCCAGGTCTGGCGGCGGCGTGGCGTTGCTCAGCAACTCGAAGGTGGTCAGCGCGGTCTTGCCTGGGTGTCGCGCCAGATCGACCACCGCCATGCGCAAGCGATTGGCGGGATCACGACCGATGCCCTCCTGCGCCGTGCCCCCGACCTCGCGCAGCACAGGGCCGCTCCACACCCGATGCGCCAGCGCCAAGTACTGCCGGCTCACTTCGCGAGCCGCGATCATGCGCACCAGCGCCTCCATGGCGACGCGCGTGCGCGCCACGACCATCAAGCCGCTGGTGTCCTTGTCCAAGCGGTGCACGATGCCGGCGCGCGGCAATTGAGCCGCTGCTTCTCCATGCCCTTGGTCGCGTCCGAGCAGGCCATTCAGCAAAGTGCCGCTCCAATTGCCAGGGGCGGGGTGCACCACCAGGCCCGCTGGCTTGTGGATGACAAGCAGGTGCGCGTCCTCGTGCACGATGTCCAGGGCCATGACCTCGGGTTTGAAGGCTTGGCTTTGCGGAGTCGGGCGCAATTCGATCGTCCCCTCCTCCCCAGCGCGGACCTTGTGAGCGGACTTGCGCAACACAAGCTGATTGGACTGCGCACCCAGTGACACCGCGCCGGCCTCAATGAGTTGCTGCAGATAACTGCGCGAAAACTCGGGCACCAACTCGCTCAAAGCGCGGTCCAGCCGTTGACCGTGCAACTCCGGGGGAATGCGCCAGGGGCGGCGCTCCAATTCGGCCTCGCCAGCGTCACCGGCTTCACCGTCGTCCGCCGTCGTGCCCGCGTCCTCCTCATTGAACGCGGACATGACCTGCTCGGCTCGCGGAGAAGCGGGCCGCGCGGGGGTGACTTCTATAATCCCTGCCTTTGATTTCAACGGTTTTCCTTGATGCTGCGCGCCAAATTATCGGGTGTACTTTCTTGCCTGCTGCCACTCACGCTGGCCGCCCTGCTGTCGGCCTGCTCCAGCACGCCCGACGACCCCACGGCCAAGATGAAACCGGAGGAGATCCTCGAGCAAGCGCGCGAGGAAGTCCGCAACTTCCAATACACGCAGGCAGTGACCTTGTTCGAAAAGCTGGAGGGCCGTGCCGCTGGCACGCCGCTGGCCCAGCAAGCGCAATTGGAAAAAGCCTACGCCCAGTACAAAGATGACCAGCCCGCGCAAGCCGTGGCCACGCTGGACCGCTTCATGCGCCTGCACCCTGCGAGCCCCGCCATCGATTACGCGCTCTACCTCAAGGGACTGGTGAACTTCAACGAAGACCTCGGCTTGTTCTCCTTCATCACGCGCCAGGACTTGTCGGAGCGTGACCAACTCGCCGCCAAGGAATCCTGGACGGCTTTCAACGAGCTGGTCACGCGCTTTCCAGACTCTCGCTACAGCACGGACGCGCGAGCGCGCATGGTCTACATCGTCAACACCCTGGCACGTTACGAAGTCCACGTGGCGCGCTATTACTTCAAGCGCGGCGCCTATGTCGCCGCCATCAACCGCGCCCAGCAGGCCATCGCGGACTACCGCACCGCCCCGGCGCTGGAGGATGCGCTGCAGATTCTGGTCGACTCCTACGAGGCTTTGAACATGCCGCAATTGCGCGACGACGCACGGCGCGTGCTCGCGACGAATTTCCCGAACAGCCCCTACCTCAAGGGCATCAAGGTCGGCGCCGACGAAGGGTCCAGCGCGCCAGACAGCCCTTGGTGGAAACTCTGGTGATTCATAGGAACGCCATGCTGGCGTTCACGTCGCTGCGTGGCGCAACGCCAAGCTGAACGTTCAATCCGCGCCCGCTCGCAGTACGGAGAGCCAGGCCAGAACCTCGGCCTCCGTGCTCAGCCGCTGCATCGGCGGCAAACCCGCCAAGAGACGGCGCCCGTACCCCATCTGAGCCAGCCGCGGATCGCAGATCACCAGCAAGCCCCGGTCTGATTCACTGCGAATCAAGCGTCCAGCACCTTGCTTGAGCGCCACGGCGGCTTCGGGCAGGTGGTAGTCGTTGAAGGCACTGCGCTGCGCGCTCTCCAGCCTGCGGCTGCGGGCCTGCACAAGTGGATCTCCTGGTGGAGGGAAAGGCAGCTTGTCGATCACCACCAACTGCAGGGCATCACCAGGAATGTCCACCCCTTCCCAGAAAGACGCCGAGGCCACCAGCACGCAGCCCTGGGTGGGCGATGCGGCGCCACGCCGCAAGCGATCCAGCAGCTCGCGCTTGGGGCGCTGCCCCTGACACAGCACCTCCAGCCGGCTCACGCCGGTGACCGACGCATTTCCCAGTTCCTCAACACCGGCCGAATCCGCCAGCAGCTCGGGCAGACGATCTCCGATCTCACGCAAAGCGCGCAGGGTGGTCGTCAGCACCAGGGTGCGCCCACCCAGCACCGGGGCGAATCGCGCCACCAAGGTGGCCACTGCCTCCGCATGGCGGGTCTCGCCAGGCTTGGGAAAGGTCGCTGGCACGTACAGGGCCGCTTGGCGGGCGTAGTCAAAGGGGCTGCGCACGCGCAGCACACGCGCGTCCTGCAAGCCGCAGGGTTCGGTGAACCAGCGCAAGGTCTCGTCGTCGCCCAAGGTTGCGGAGGTGAAGATCCAGGCTTTGCGCGCGGAGCGGCGCGACGCGTCCGACTCGTGGTCTTGCCCCTGCTCTTCCTCCCCGCTCAGCGGCGGGATCAAGCGCGCGCGCACGGTGTCGGCGATGTCCAGGGGCGATTCGACCAGACGCATCTGCTGAGCGACTTCGAGCCAACGCACGGCTTCGGGCGACGCGGGCACGCTGAAAAACGCAGTGGCCGCGACCAGGTCGCGGGCGCGATCCGCCAGGCGCAGGAAATCCGGCCCCAGCTCGTCCACATGGGCCAAGGCAGCACGCGCGTCCTCGCACGCTTGCTGCAGTCCTTGCAGAGCCGCCGACCAAGCATCGGGATTGAGGCGTTCCGGGGTCGTCTCGTTCCAGGTCAAACGCAGACCCCCACTGGGCGCGCGCCCCGCGCACAAACGCAAGTCCTGCAAGGCCCGCTCGACGCCACCCGCCAATTGCTGCCAGTCGGCCAGACCGCGGGCCTGCTGAAGCCCGGTGGCGAGCAAGTCACGCGCGAACTCCAACACCTGGCTGCTGGACAGCTGGCGCCCGAGGAACTGCACGCCGGTTTCGTTGAGCTGATGCGCTTCGTCGAAGATCACGGCGTCCACCGTCGGCAGCAGTTCGGCCATGCCGGACTCGCGCACAGCCAAGTCGGCAAAGAAGAGATGGTGATTCACCACCAACAGATCCGCGGCCAGCGCTTCTCGGCGGGCGAGGTTCACGTGGCACTCCCGGTAGCGTGGGCAGTCCTGCCCCAGGCAGTTGTCACGGGTGGACGTGATGAGCGGGATCAGCGACGAACGCTCATCCAGGCCCGGCAATTCGGCCAAATCCCCGGTGCGGGTCTGCTTGCTCCATTGCTCGATGCGCGACAAGGCGTGCGCTGCAGCACCTGTGGCGGCATGCCCCGAGGTCGCGCCGTGGCGAGCTTGCTCGAGGCGATGCAAGCACAGGTAGCTGGCACGCCCCTTGAGCAAGGCGGTGCGCAGCGGCAAGCCCAGCAGCTCAAGCAGGCGAGGCAAGTCGCGTCCATGCAATTGGTCTTGCAAGGTCTTGGTGGCCGTCGACAGCAAGACGCGCTGACCGCTCATGAGCGCGGGCACCAGGTAGGCGTAGGTCTTGCCGACGCCGGTTCCCGCCTCGACCACCAGCGCCTCGCGGCGGGACAAGGCGTCGGCCACGGCGAGCGCCATTTCGGTTTGCCCCTCGCGCGAACGAAACGAGGGAAAACCGCGCGCTAGCAAGCCCCCTTCTGCGAAAGCGGAGGCGACTTCCGCGTGCAGGCCATCGGACATCGCGGCCTGCGGCGATGGCATCGGCCGATGACCTTCGGCGGCCTCAGGCAGGCTCATCGGGCGTGAGCTCGCGTTCCAGGCGGGCGATTTCGTCACGCAAGGCGAGGCGACGCTTCTTCAGGCGGCGCAAGGACAACTCGTCGTTGGTCTGCGCCACGCCAAACTGTTCGCCCATGCGGTCGATCATGGCGTCCAGATCGGCGTGTTCCATGCGCAGCTCGATCAGGCGGCGCTGCGGGGAATGAAGATTGACTTCCACCGGACCTCCGCTCACCGGACCGTCGGCTCGGTTGCGTTGCCACGGGATGGAGCGCGGTTGCGCGCACGAGCGGCCTCCTCTTGCTCGCGCGCCGCGTCCTGGCGGGCTCGCTCCGCCTGGCGCGCCTCGAGGGCCTGCTTGCGCGACTGAACTTCGGCCGCGCGCTTCGAGTCGTCGAGAGCGATCTCCTGTTTGCGCAAACGGTCGGTTTCGACGCGCCGCGCCCGGCGCGCTTCACGCAGACAAGAGTTCACGGCGAAGCGCTGGTAGCAATCCACCTGCGCCTGCTTGTACTCGGCCTCCCCCCGCTCGCGCTCATGACGAATGCGAACTCGCTCACGGGCATCAAGCTCGGCGTCGTAAGGCGCGGGCTCCGCCACCCGCCCGGGGTCCACGACCTGCGCAGGGGGCTGCGTCGGCTGAGGGCTCTGGTCTTGGGCGTTGGCCATGACCACGGGCAAGAACACCGCCCACGCCGTGACGGTCAAACGCCAGGCAGCGCGCCGATGGGCTAAAGGAGAAAAGACGGTAAACGACTTCATGGACCGGCACTGTACGCTGCTCATGTCAAACGCGTGTCCACCACCCGGCGTTCCTGCTCCAGGAACTCGCGTGACTGCATTTCGTTCAGGCGCGACACGGTGCGCGGGAACTCGTGCACCAGCGGCCCCTCGGTGTACAGCTCCTCCGGGGGCACCGCCGCTGAGAGGATGAGCTTGACCCGCCGGTCATAGAGCACGTCGATCAGCCAGGTGAATCGACGTGCCTCCGAAGCCATGCGCACCGGCATGTGCGGCACGTCGCTCAGGAACACAGTATGGAATTGCGAGGCAATTTCCAGGTAGTCGTTCTGCGAACGCGGACCACCGCAAAGCGTCTTGAAATCGAACCAGACCACGCCCCCCGCCTTGCGCCGCGCGCGGATCTGACGCGACTCGATGTGCAGCACCGGGTCTTCGTCGCGCGCCTCGGCCAGATCGTTGAAGGCCTGCTCCATCGCGGCGTCGGCTTCGGGGCCCAGCGGCTGATGGTAGAGCTGCACGTGTTCGAGCGTGCGCTGCCGGTAGTCGGTGCCGTTGTCCACGTTGATGACCTCCATCTCCCGGTTCAGCAGCGCGATGGCGGGCAGGATACGGTCGCGGTGCAAGCCGTTCGGATACAGATCGTCGGGCTTGAAGTTGGAGGTCATCACCATGCCCACGCCGTTCTGGAACAGCGCGGAGAGCAGGCGGTGCAAGATCATCGCGTCGGTGATGTCGGCGACGTGGAACTCGTCGAAGCAGATCAGCTTGTAGCGTTCGGCGATGCGCTCGGCGAGCGCGTCCAGCGGGTTGACGGTGCCCTGCAGGTCGGCGAGTTCACGATGCACCTCGCGCATGAACTCGTGGAAGTGCAGACGCGTCTTGCGACGCAGCGGCACGGCTTGGTAGAAGCAATCCATCAGGAAGCTCTTGCCGCGACCCACGCCCCCGAACATGTACACCCCCATCGGGATGTCCGGGTGGTTGATCAGCTTCTTGAAGGCGTTGGAGCGCTTGTTCTTGTAAAGGAACCATTCACCCGCGCAGCGTTCCAGCGCCTGCACGGCGCGCAGCTGGGCGGGATCGCTGCGGTAACCCCGCGTCTTCAGTTCCGACTCGTACGCCTCGAGTACCGATGCCACGTGAGAAAACCTTTACCAAGCGCCAGCGAGCCGCCTGCGGGCGGCTGCGGCATCAAACCCAGGAGGCGCGCAGCGCACGGCGGCTCTGGGCGGGAGCGACCCCCACGCCTTGGGCAGGCGCGGGGGCCTCGTCATGCCTTAGAAATTGAGCGTGCGCTTGTCCACGGCCAGGGCCGCTTCTTTGGTGGCTTCGCTCAAGGACGGGTGGGCATGGCAGATGCGCGCGATGTCCTCGCTGCTGGCCTTGAACTCCATGGCGACCACGGCTTCGGAGATCAGCTCAGACACCTGCGGACCGACCATGTGCACGCCCAGGATTTCATCGGTCTTGGCGTCGGCCAGGAACTTCACCATGCCCGTGGTGTCACCCAAGGCACGCGCGCGACCGTTGGCCAGGAAGGGGAAGGTGCCGGCCTTGTAAGCCACGCCCTCGGCCTTGAGCTGCTGCTCGGTCTTGCCGACCCAGGCGATCTCGGGGCTGGTGTAGATGACCCAGGGGATGGTGTTGAAGTTCACGTGCCCGTGCTGGCCCGCGATGCGTTCGGCCACGGCCACGCCTTCTTCTTCCGCCTTGTGCGCCAACATGGGGCCGCGCACCACGTCGCCCACGGCCCAGACGCCCGGCAGATTGGTCTTGCACAGATCATCCACCACGATGGCGCCGCGCTCGTCCAGCTTCAGGCCCACGGCCTCAGCGCCCAGGCCGATGGTGTTGGGCACGCGGCCGATGGAGATGATGAGCTTGTCCGCTTCCAGGGTCTGCGCTTCGCCCTTGGCGTTGGCATAAGCGATCGTCACGCCCTTCTTGGAGGACTTGACCTCGCCGATCTTGACGCCGAGTTCGATCTTCAGGCCCTGCTTGTCAAAGGCCTTCTTGGCTTCCTTGGCGATCTGCTCGTCCACCGCGCCCAGGAAGGTGGGCAGACCTTCCAGCACGGTCACGTCCGCGCCCAGGCGGCGCCAGACCGAGCCCATTTCCAGGCCAATCACTCCGGAGCCGATCACGGCCAGCTTCTTGGGCACGCCGCCGATGCGCAGCGCGCCGTCGTTGGAGAGGATGTTCTCCTCGTCGAAGGGCGCGCCCGGCAAGGCGCGCGCGTTGGAGCCGGTGGCCACAATGACTTGCTTGGCCACCAGGGTCTCGTTCGCCGCGCCTTTGACGGCGATTTCATAACCACCGTCAACGGCTTTGACGAACGAACCGCGACCATGGAAGAACGACACCTTGTTCTTCTTGAACAAGAAGAGGATGCCATCGTTGTTCTGTTTCACGACCGCGTCCTTGCGGGCGATCATCTTGGCCACGTCCATCTTCACACCGGTCGCCGTGATGCCGTGCTCGGCAAAGTGCTTGTTGGCGTGCTCGAAATGCTCGGACGACTGCAGCAGCGCCTTGGACGGGATGCAGCCCACGTTGGTGCAGGTGCCGCCCGGCGCAGGGCCACCCTTCTCGTTCTTCCACTCGTCGATGCAAGCGGTGTTGAAGCCCAGTTGGGCGGCACGGATGGCAGCGATGTATCCACCGGGGCCACCGCCGATAACGATAACGTCGAATTGTTTGGACATGATGTTCAGTGAGTTGAGTCCGCGATCAGTCGCGCGGCACGACGACCCAGAGTAGAAAATAGCTGAGGAGACCGAAGCCGCCGAAGCAGAACAGCAACACAAAAATCAGGCGCCAGATCCAGCTGGCCAGCCCTGTAGACACCGCCAGCCCGCCGCAGATGCCAGCGATCCAGCGATCCGACGAACTGAGACGGAAGCCATTGATGGCTTCCATCCCGGTGGCATGCGCCCTCAAGGGCACTTCCAGCAGCCTTGCCTTCGCCTGACCATATTCGGCTTCGCTCAAGGCGCCGCGCTGGCGCAGCTCCTCGAGTTTCTGCAGTTCGTCGGCAAGCGACATCTGGGTCACCCGTGTGTCGATCAGATGTCGAACAGCAGACGCGACGGATCTTCCAGCGCGTCCTTCATCGCCACCAGGCCCAGCACGGCTTCACGGCCGTCAATGATGCGGTGGTCGTAGCTCATGGCCAGGTAGTTCATCGGGCGGACCACGATCTGGCCGTTCTCGACCACGGCGCGGTCCTTGGTGGCGTGCACGCCGAGGATGGCCGACTGGGGCGGGTTGATGATGGGGGTGGACATCATGGAGCCGAAGGTGCCGCCATTGGAGATGGAGAAGGTACCGCCCGTCATCTCTTCGATGCCCAGCTTGCCTTCTTGCGCCTTCTTGCCGAACTCAGCGATCTTCTTCTCGATATCGGCGAAGCTCATTTGGTCGGCGTTGCGCAGGATGGGCACCACCAGGCCGCGCGGCGAGCCGACGGCGATGCCGATGTCGAAGTAGCCGTGGTAGACGATGTCATTGCCATCGACGGAGGCGTTCAGCACGGGGTACTTCTTCAGGGCATGCACGGCCGCCTTGACGAAGAAGGACATGAAGCCCAGCTTGGTGCCGTGTTCCTTGGTGAAGGAATCCTGGAACTTCTTGCGCAGCTCCATGACCGGGGCCATGTTCACTTCGTTGAAGGTGGTCAGGATGGCGTTGGTGGCCTGCGACTGCAGCAGACGCTCCGCCACGCGGGCGCGCAGACGCGTCATGGGTACGCGCTGCTCGGGGCGCTCGCCCAGGTGCAGAGAGCTGCTGGGCGCGGCCACTTGCGGCAGGGCCTTGGTGGGTGCGCCGGTGGGAATGGCAGCGGCTGCGGGCTTGGCGCCACCGGCCACGGCCGACAGCACGTCACCCTTGGTCACGCGACCATCCTTGCCCGAGCCCGCCACGGAGCCGGCGGCCAGGTTGTTGTCGGCCATCAGCTTGGCGGCGGCGGGCATGGCCACGCCTGCTTTGGAGGCGGACACCGCAGCCGCCGCAGCGGCAGGGGCCGCAGCGGGAGCGGCTGCCGCGGGCGCTGCCGCAGCAGCGGGGGCCGCCGCGCCAGCCTTGCCTTCGGTATCGATCTTGGCGATGAGCTGATCCGCCACCACCGTGCCGCCGTCGCCAACCACGACTTCGGACAGCACGCCCGCTGCGGGCGCGGGCACCTCGAGCACGACCTTGTCGGTCTCGATTTCGATCAGGATTTCATCGGCGGCGACCAGATCGCCAGCCTTCTTCTTCCATTGCAGCATGGTGGCTTCCGCCACCGATTCGGACAGCTGCGGAACCTTCACTTCTACGATAGCCATTTGATTCTTCCGTTATGGGTTTGCGTTTGGAGGGGTGTGCGAAAGACCAGCACGAATTCAGAACGAATCCTGCTGGCCTTCGCCTCAGACGGTGTCTTTACTTGGTGAGCACGAAGCCCTTGAGCTTGGCGAACGCGGCTTCCACCAGGGCCTTTTGCTGCTCTTGGTGCAAGTGGGCGTAACCCACGGCCGGGGAGGCCGAGGCGGCGCGACCCGCGTAACCGAGCTTCTGGCCGTCCAGCATGTTCTCGTGGATGTTGTGCTGAATGAAGAACCAAGCGCCCTGGTTCTGCGGCTCATCCTGGCACCACACGATCTCGGTGGCGTTCGGGTACTTCTTGAGTTCCGCGCCGAAGACCTTGTGCGGGAAGGGATAGAGCTGCTCGACGCGCAGGATGGCGACGTCGTCCAGACCCTTTTCCTCGCGCTTCTTGACCAGGTCGTAATAGACCTTGCCCGAGCAGCAGATCACGCGCTTGACCTTGGCGTCGTCCGCGATCTCCTTCTGCTCGCCAATGACGGTCTGGAAACCGCCCTTAGTGAACTCGGACAGCGGCGACGTGGCGTCCTTGTTGCGCAGCAGGGACTTGGGCGTCATGATGACCAGCGGCTTGCGCAGCGGGCGCACCATCTGACGACGCAGCACGTGGAAGATCTGGCTGGCGGTGGTGGGCTGCACCACTTGCATATTGGTGTCGGCGGCCAGCTGCATGAAGCGCTCCAGGCGTGCCGAGCTGTGCTCCGGGCCCTGGCCTTCGTAGCCGTGCGGCAGCATCAGCGTGATGCCGTTGACGCGGCCCCACTTCACCTCGCCCGAGGCGATGAACTGGTCGATCACGACCTGGGCGCCGTTGGCGAAGTCACCAAACTGGGCTTCCCAGATCACCAGCGTGTGCGGGTCATTGGAGGCGTAGCCATATTCGAAGGCCAGCACCGCTTCTTCGGACAGGATGGAGTCGATGACGGTGAACGGCGCCTGGCCCTCGCCCACGTTTTGCAGCGGGATGTAGGTGCCTTCGTCGTACTTCTCGCGCTTCTGGTCGTGGATGACCGCGTGACGGTGCGTGAAGGTGCCACGGCCGCAGTCCTCGCCCGACAGACGCACCGGGTAGCCCGCGGCCACCAAGGACGCAAAGGCCATGTGCTCGCCCATGCCCCAGTCCACGGGCATGTCGCCGCGACCCATCGCGGCGCGGTCGTCGTACACCTTCTTGACCAGTTGGTGCGGCGTCACGCTGTCGGGGATGGTGGTCAGCTTTTCAGCAAGACGCTTCCACTCAGCCAGCGGCAGCGCCGTGTCGGCGGCGTCGGTCCACTTCTTGTTCAGGAAGGGCGACCAGTCCACCGCGAACTTGCTCTTGAAGTTGGTCAGCACCGGGTCCACCGTGTGCTTGCCCGCGTCCATGGCGGCACGGTAGGCTTTGACGTACTCGTCCGGGCCGTCAGCTGGCAAGATGCCTTGCGTGACGAGCTTGTCGCCGTACAGCTTGCGGGTACCGGGGTGCGCGCCAATCTTCTTGTACATCAGCGGCTGGGTCAGAGCCGGCGTGTCCTGCTCGTTGTGGCCCAGCTTGCGGAAGCAGACGATGTCCACCACCACGTCCTTGTGGAACTCCATGCGGAATTCCAGCGCCAGGCGGGTGGCCAGCACCACGGCTTCGGGATCATCGCCGTTGACGTGCAGCACCGGCGCTTCGATCATCTTGACGATGTCCGTGCAGTACAGCGTGGAGCGGCTGTCGCGCGGGTCGCTGGTCGTGAAACCGATCTGGTTGTTGATGACGATGTGCACCGTGCCGCCCGTGGTGTAACCGCGGGTCTCGGACAGGGCCAACGTTTCCTGGTTCACACCCTGGCCAGCGATGGCGGCGTCACCGTGCACCAGCACCGGCAGCACCTGCTTGCCTTCGGTGTCGCCACGACGGTCCATGCGCGCGCGCACGGAACCTTCCACCACGGGGTTGACGATTTCCAGGTGTGAGGGGTTGAAGGCCAGGCTCAGGTGGACCGGACCGCCAGGGGTGGTCACGTCGGAGCTGAAGCCTTGGTGGTACTTCACGTCACCGGCGGGCAGTTCCTCGGGCGCGGTGTGGTCGAACTCGGCGAACAAATCCTTGGGCATCTTGCCCAGGGTGTTCACGAGAACGTTCAGACGGCCGCGGTGGGCCATGCCGATCACCACTTCCTGCACGCCCTTGGCGCCGGCCTGCTGGATCAGCGCGTCCATGGCGGCGATGAAGCTTTCGCCACCTTCGAGCGAGAAGCGCTTCTGGCCCACGTACTTGGTGTGCAAGTAACGCTCCAGACCCTCGGCGGCCGTCAGGCGGTCCAGGATCTGCTTCTTCTGCTCAGCGGTGAAGTTGGGGTTGGCGCGGGTGCTTTCCAACTTCTGTTGCCACCAGCGCTTTTGCGTCTGGTCGGTGATGTACATGTACTCGACACCGATGGTGCCGCAGTAGGTCTCGCGCAGCGCGTTGAGCAGCTGGCGCAGCGACATCGTCTCCCCAGGAAAGAAGGTGTTGCTGGTGTTGTAGACGGTTTCCTGGTCGCCGTCGGTGAAACCATAGAAGGCGGGATCCAGCTCGGGGATCGCGGGGCGCTCGGTGCGCTTGAGCGGGTCCAGATCGGCCCAGCGCGCACCGACGTTGCGGTAGGCGGCGATGAGCTGTTGCACCGCGGTGCGCTTGCGGCCCATTTCGGAGTCGGCGCCGGTGGCCATCACCACTTGGGTGACGCCCTGCTTGGCACGTTCGGCGAAGGCGTTGATCACCGGCAGGTGCGGCACGTCGCGCGTGTTGCTGCCGTCGACGGCGGGCACGTGTTGCAGCGCGTCGAAGTAATCGCGCCAGTTGTCGGGGACGCTGCCGGGGTTGGCGAGGTAGTTCTCGTACATCTCTTCGACGTACGGGGCATTGCCACCGAACAGATAAGTGTTATCGCGGTAAGTCTGATAGACAGACGACGCGGAGCCGTTGGATTCGCTCATTGCGCTGACCTCCGTTTCCCTGCAGGAAACTTTGACTGGTTTAAGAAACCTTCCGCGGCACGGCTGAACCGGTTAGCGGATGCGACTGTGGCTGGAAGGGCCCAAGGGCGGCTCCATGTGGATACCCCGCCCCTCAGTACGGACGGGATTGTGCCACCGAAACAGAGTCGTAACACAAGCAGAGGGGAACGAATTCACAGAGCATGAAAATATGCGGCCTCGGTGGTCGGCCGCGCGCCAAGATCGCCACGCCGCAGGCATGCACGCGCGTGAAAAACCGCCTCCGAGCACGTCTTCATGGGGGTTTCACAGGGTTACGGCGCGCTTCGAGCAGGCATCCGCGGCGAATGAGCCTGCTGCCCCAGGTAGGCCTGGGCCAGCGCGCCGTCCGCCGCAATGTCGGCCGCCGTGCCCTGGGCCACGATGCGACCGCCCTCGATCACATAGGCGCGGTCGGCGAGCGCCAGCGCCAGACCCGCCATCTGGTCCACCAGGAGCAGCGTCATGCCCTCGCGGCGCAACTGGTCCAGCGCGGCGAACAGCTCCGCGATCACCTTGGGCGCCAAACCCAGCGAAGGCTCGTCCAGCAGCAGGATGCGCGGACGCGACATCAAGGCACGCGCGATGGCCAGCATCTGCTGCTCCCCGCCTGACAGCAGGCCAGCGCGCTGGTGCAGGCGTTCACGCAGGCGCGGGAAACGCCGCAGCTGTGCTTCCACCCTCGCCTCAAGGTCCGCAGGCTGCAAGAACGCGCCGAGGCGGATGTTGTCCAGCACGCTGAGTTCAGGGAAGACCTGGCGCCCCTCGGGCACCAACACCACGCCCTGGGCTACCACCTGCTCGGCGCCCATGTTCTTGAGCTCACGGCCTTCGAGGTGGATACCGCCTTGCACTGGCCGGTGCAGCCCCGCCAGCGCCTTCATCAGCGTGGACTTGCCCGCGCCATTGGCGCCCAGCAAGGCCACGACTTCACCCTGGCGAACCTGCAAATCGATGCCATGCAGCACGGGCTCGGCGCCGTAACCGGCCACCAGGGCGCCGACGCCCAGCATTTCGGGCCGCAACGCAACTTCGGACGGGTCAGCAGCACTCGGCTCGGCGCGCCTCGCCGCCGGGCCGCCCCCAGGGGAGGCAGCCCCCTCGGGAGGCAGCGACCCGTGAAACGGTGGAGCGTGGGGGTCAACAATGTCCAGGGATTCGCCCAAATACGCCTGCTGCACCGCAGGATCGGCCTGCACCTGGGTGGGCGTACCCACGGCCAGACGCACTCCTGCGTCCAGCACCACCACCTGGTCGCTGATGCCCATGACCAGGGCCATGTCGTGCTCCACCAGCAGCACGGTCACGCCAGCGTCGGCGATGCGGCGCAGCAGCTGGCCCAGGCGCTCCTTGTCCTCGCGTGAGAGACCAGCCGCGGGCTCGTCCAGCAGCAGGGCCTCGGGGTCGGCGGCCAAGGCACGCGCAATCTCGACCAGGCGCCGGTCCACATGCGGCAAGTCCGCGGCCAGCGTGTCCGCATGCCCGCTGTAGCCGCACCAGCGGATCAGCTCCAGCGCCCGCGACGTCAGCACGGGCCTGGTTCGACGGCCTGCGCCCAACAGCGGCCCGAGTCGGCCCCGGTGCACGGCCAGCACCACGTTGTCCAACACGCTCAAAGAGCCGAAAAGCTGCGAAGTCTGGTAACTGCGGGCCACGCCCCGGCGCGCAATGCGCATCGCGTCCAGACCCGTCAGGGTTTCGCCCCCGAGCGTGAAGCCGCCCTCGCTGGGCTGATAGAAGCCACTCAGCATGTTCAGCGCCGTGGACTTGCCGGCGCCATTGGGGCCGATCAGGCTGGTCACTGCCGCAGCAGGCGCCTCGAAATGCAGACTGGACACAGCCCGCACACCACCGAACTGCATGCTCAGGCCGTGGGCCGCCAGTGGCAGGCGCGCACGCTGCGCCAAGACCGGGACCGCATCCATCGAAACGCCAGCCGGCTCGGACGACGCTGAACCTGCCTGGTCCGACACGGCATGAACCGGCCACAACCTCAAGCGCAGGCGGCGCAGCATCCCGGCCACACCATCCGGCGCGGCCCAGAGCACCACCAGCAGCAGCACACCGAAGAACAGCAGGCGGTACTCCTCCAGGCCGGAGAGCAGTTCGGGCAGCAGGCCCACGATGACCGCGCCAACCAGTGGGCCCGCGACCGAACCCGCGCCACCCAACATGACGACGAGAACGAAGAGGATGGACTGCACAAAACCGAAGGTGTGCGGCGTCACGAAACCAGAGAGCGGCGCAAACACCGCGCCCGCCGCCGCCGCGCAGAGCGCGGACACGGCAAAGGCCACGGTCTTGATCACCAGCGGGTTGAGGCCTATGGATTCGGAAGCCGTCTCGGCGTCGCGCACCGCGCGCATGGCCGCGCCCCAGGTGCCGCGCGCCAGCCAGGCGTACACGGCCAAGGCCAGGCCCGCCGCCGCGATGGCCAGCAAGGCCATGGCCCGTTCCCCCTGGGCCAGCCCGCCCAGCGCGGGGCCTGTGATGCCCATGATGCCGTTTTGCCCGCCCGTAAGCGCGCCGGCCTCGACGATGCCGTGCTCCACGATGAAACCGAAGGCGATGGTGATCATCGCCAGGTATGGCCCCTTCACGCGCAACGCGGGCAGCGCCAGCAGCGCGCCAGCAGCCGCGCCGATGATTGCCGCCAGCGGCCACGCCAGCCAGAAACTCAGGCCCACCTTGCTGGTCAGGATGGCCACGGTGTAGGCGCCGATGGCGTAGAAGCCCACATGGCCAAACGACATCTGACCCGTCAAGCCGATCAGCACATTCAGGCCCACGCCCACGATGGCCAGCAAGGCGACCTGGGCCAGCACAAACACCCAATAGCCATTGAGCGAGAGCGCCAGGGCCGCGCCCAAGGCCAACACGGCCACGAAGGCCGCGATCTGCAGCGGCGTGCCCAGGCCGAGCACGGCGCCATTTTTGTTCTTCAAACTCATGGGGTCATCTCCATGCTGCGCGTTGCGATGCAATGCGTCTTCAGGTGGCCGAGCGGACGAGCGACGCTCATACCTTCTTCACTTCCGCGCGGCCGAAGAGGCCGTTCGGGCGCCAGGCGAGCGCCGCGATCACCAGCGCGAAGGTCAGGATCTGCGTGTAGCCCGAACCCAGCGTGGTGGTGATGGTCGCTTCGACCAGACCGAAAAGCAGTCCGGCGATCATCACGCCCCAAGCGCTGGTGATGCCTCCCAGGATGGCCACCGCGAAGGCCTTGAGGCCGAACAGCGTGCCCATGTCCGAATGCACATTCATCAGCGGCGCGATCAACACACCGGCGATGCCCGCGAACAAGGCCGACAGCGCGAAAGCCAGCGCGACCGCGCGACGGATCGGGATGCCCATGAGGCGCGCGGCCGCGCGGTTCTGCACCACGGCCAACATGGCCGTGCCCCAGCGCGTGCGCCGCGACACGACGTGCAAGACCGCCGCCAGCGCCAGACCAACGAGCGGAATCAGCAGTTGCAGCGGGTACACGCCCAGACCCAGGCCCGCCACCTCGATGGGCGACTGCGCCAGCGGCGAAGGCAGGCTGCGCGGCTCCTTGCCATAGGTGGCCATGACCACGTTGTCGAGCACGATGCCCAGGGCGACCGTGGCCATGAGCCAAGCGTCCGAGCCGCGGTTCACGAAAGGCCGCACGGCCAGCAGTTCCACCAGCAGGCCGTAGACCGCGCACAAGGCCAGAGCCAGCAGCACGGCCGCGTAGCCCGGCCAGCCCAGGGTCTGCGCGAAGGTGTAGGTGAGCACCGCGCCCAGCATCATGGAACTGCCCTGGGCGAAGTTGACCGTGCCGCTGACGGCGTAGGTCACGTAAAAGCCCAGGGCCATCAGCCCGTACATGCTGCCCAGGCCCAGGCCGCTGACCAGCGCGGATAACACCAGCATGATTCTTCCTCTCCAAAAAAATCAAAGGGGTCCGTCACCGGACCACCTTGGACAGACGGCTCCAGCCAGGGGCCGTCAGCAGCGTCACGCAACCGGACTCAATTGACCGTCACGCCCACCGGCACGATCCTGTTGTCGATGAACTGCGCCCAGACGTAGTCCTCGGCTTGCACCGCGTCGTGCACCTCGGGGCTGAAGGGCTTGTTGTAGGTCTTGATCAGGCCTTCGTACTTGCCGATCTTGTAGAAGCCCTGGCGCACGGCGTCACCCTCGGTCGAGCCTGCGGCCTGGATGGCCAGCGCCGCGAGGTGCACGCCGTCGTAGGCATTGGCCACGCCCACGGCCGGCGTGATGTCGCCCGGGCCCTTGACGTTGGGGTACTTGGCCATCATGGCCTTGATCACGCGCTCGCCCACGGGCGACTGCTTGCCGAAGAAGCTGTAGGTCTGCACGAAATGCACGTCCTTGGCGTTCGGACCGGCCAGCTCGGTGAAACGGCCACCGGCCGGGCCCCAGTGCGAGACCACCGGCACCTTCCAGCCCATGCGCTCCAGCGACTTCACGACCTGGGCCGAGGGGCCGACGTTGCCGACCAGGAACAGCGTGTCCGCGCCCGCTGCCTTCAGGCGCGTGAGCTGGGGCACCATGTCCACGTCATTGGCTTCGTACTTCTCCACGCCCGCCGGGGTCACGCCCTTGGCGGCCATGGCGGCCTTGAGGCCTTTTTCGTTGCTCTCGCCCCAAGGATTGTTGACAAGAATCAGGCCGGGCTTGGCCGTCTTGAAAGTCTTCTGCGCGTAGGCCAGCATGCCCACGTCCACGATCTCGTCCACGGCCGAGACGCGGAAGGCGAAGTTCGGATTGGCGCCGTTCTTGGTGATGCCCGTGCCCGCGGCCCAGGGACCCATGAACGGCACCTTCTCCTGGTTGATCAACGGCACGATGGCCATGGAGACCGGTGTGTCCAGGCCGCCGAAGATGACCGCGACCTTCTCGCGATAAATCAACTCACGCGCGGCCACCACGCCCTTGGCCGGGTTGGCTTCGTCGTCACGGCGCACCAACTCCAGCTTGCGCCCACCCAGCAGGCCGCCCTTGGCGTTGATCTCGTCGATCGCCAGCTGCATGCCACGCGTGATGGCTTCGCCCGCCAGCGCCGATTGGCCCGACAGCGCCGTGACCAGGCCGATCTTGATGGGTTCGGCGGCCAATGCGGGCGCCGACAGGGCGGCAGCAGCCAGGCTCAGGCCGGCGGCCAGCAGGCCGCGGCGACCGAGGGAAAAGGAAAAGCGGTTCATGAATGACTCCAGGTGAGGATGGGAAGGGACGGCCCCGCGGGCTCGCCCCAGTCATGCAAGCGACGTGCCAATGTCGCCAATTTCATAATTTTCTTGTTTTCAATAAGACAAACATATTGTCAACAATATGGCATGTCTTTTGCGAGCACGATTTTGAGACGTCCCACCCTAGATCTCCTGGTGCACCCAGCACCAAAACAGGGACGAATGAGAGGAATCCACCCATGAACCCGTCCACCCCCGCAGCCATCGTCGACGAATACCTGCGCCTGCTGATGATTCCGGACCCGGCCGCCGCCAGCCAATTCATCGCGCCCGAACTGCGCATCCGCTTCACAGGCGGCCGCGCCATGAAGGCACCCGCCGAATGCGCGGCCTTCAACGCCACGCGCTACCAGTGGGTCAAGAAAAAGGTGGAAGCCACCGAGACCGTGGCTGGCGGCACGCCCGAGCACACCGTGGTCTACAGCCTGGGCACGCTGTACGGCGTGTGGCCCGACGGCACCCCCTTTGAAGGCAATCGCTACGTGGACCGCTACGTCGTGAAGCAGGGCCTGATCACGCAGATGGACGTGTGGAACGACAGTGCCGAATGGCTGCTGGTGCGCGCGGGATTGGCCGCTTTGTGAGGTACAGCCCCATGCCTGCCCTCTACCCCGGCCCCCTTCCCGACCACGGGCGCTTTCCCTACCAGGCCATCACGCGCCGCGCTGACTTCCGCTGGCCCGGCGGTGCGCGCCTGGCCGTCTACCTGGCGCTGAACATCGAACACTTCGCCTTTGGTGAAGGCCTGGGCGCGATGATCGGCCCGGCCTCGCCCCAGCCTGACGTGCTGAACTACAGCTGGCGCGAGTACGGCAACCGCGTGGGCGTCTGGCGCTGCCTGGAACTCTTCGACGAACTGAAGCTGCCCGCCGCCGCACTGATCAACACCGCGCTCTACGACCACTGCCCCGAAGTGGTGGTGGCCTGCGCCGCGCGCGGCGACGAGCTGGTGGGCCACGGCCACAGCAATGCCGAGCGCCAGGGCGTGCTGGACGAGCAGGCCGAGCGCGAGCTGCTGGCGCTCTGCCGCGACCGCATGCGCGCGCGCAGCGGCACGGCGCCCGCGGGCTGGCTCTCGCCCTGGATTTCCGAAAGCAAGCTCACGCCCGACCTGCTGGCCGAGGCCGGCTACCGCTACACGCTCAACTGGTGCCACGACGACCAGCCCGTGCGCATGAAGACGCGCAACGGGCAGGGCCTGTGGGCCATTCCCTACCCGCAGGAACTCAACGACATCCCCATGATCGTGGGCCGCCAGTTGGACGGCAAAGACTTCGCCCAGATGATCGTCGACAACTTCGACGAGATGCTCGAACAGTCACGCCAGCAGCCGCTGGTGATGGGCATCGCCCTGCACCCTTACCTGGTGGGCCAACCCTACCGCCTGCGCCACCTGCGCCGCGCCCTGCAGCACCTGGCCGCCACGCGAGAGCGTGGCGAGGTCTGGTTCACCACGCCCGGCGCCATCTGCACGCACATGGACCGCCTGGCCCACACCCGCACCGAGACCACCGCATGAACGCTCCCCTGCCCTTTCCTATTCAAGACACTGTTGGCGCCTGGGTGCCGCACGGCAAATTCAGCATCGCGGGCCAGGCTGATGGCCCACTGGCGGGCCTGACGTTCGCCGCCAAGGACCTGTTCGACGTCGCCGGCCAGCCCACGGGCGCGGGCAACCCCACATGGCTGGCCACCCATTCCGTGCCCACGCAACACAGCGCCGTCGTCGCTCAGTTGCTGCAAGCCGGGGCCACGCTCATGGGCAAGGTGTTGACCGACGAGCTGGCCTACAGCCTGCACGGCGACAACCTGCACTACGGTACGCCAATCAACAGCCTCTACCCCGCGCGCGTCACCGGCGGCTCGTCCAGCGGCTCGGCGGCGGCCGTCGCGGCCGGCCTGGTGCATTTCGCGCTGGGCACGGACACCGGCGGCTCCACACGCGTGCCCGCCAGCTACTGCGGCCTCTGGGGCCTGCGCAGCACCCACGGCCTGGTGCCGACCACCGGCCTGGTGCCCCTGCACCCCAGCTTTGACACCGCCACTTGGCTGGCAGCCAGTGGCGATGTGTTCGAGCGCGTGGGCCGCGTGCTGCTGCCCGACACGCCGTACAAACCGCGCCGCCTGCTGCTGCCCCTGGACGCCTGGGAACTGGCCGATGACATCTTCGCCCCGCCGCTGCGACAGGCGCGCGAGGCACTGGCGCAAGCGCTGGCCTGCGTGCCCGAGAACCTGCGCATCGCAGGAGAGACCGGCCTGCCCGCATGGCGCCAGACCTATGTGACCGCGGGTGCCTTCGAGGGCTGGCAAGTGCATGGCGCATGGATCGCCGAAGCGCAACCCACCTTCGCCCCCGCCATTGCCAAGCGCTGGCAGGCCGCGAGCCAGGTCAGCGCCGAGGCCGCTGCCACAGCGCGCGCCACGCAGGCGCAGATTCGCGCCCAGGTGCGCGAGCTGCTGGGCAACGACGGCCTGATGCTGCTGCCCTCGGCCGCCAGCCTGCCCCCGCTACGGGATGCCGACCAGGCCGCCGTGGACGCGGTGCGCCTGCGCACCATGGCCATCACCTGCATCGCGGGCCTCTGCGGTCTGCCGCAGATCAGCCTGCCGGTGCGCACGGCCTCCGGTGATATGCTGGGCCTCTCCCTGCTCGGCCCCGCCGGCAGCGACCTGGCCTTGATCCGTATCGCACGCAGCCTGCATGCCCAAATCCACTGAGCCTCGCGCCTCTGCCAGCAAGGCAGCAGGCACCCGCCGCGCCACGCGCGCGGTGGGCACCCCTCCCGTCACCGTCGCTGCCAAGGGCCGCCGCCCCGCCGCCGCCCCGGTGCTCGACCCCGACACCACCACGGACGCACCCGGCGACGACAGCGCCGACATCGAGGCGCGCATCTACCAGGCCGTCTTCGACAGCGTGATGAGCCAGCGCCTCAAGCCCGGGACCAAACTGCCCGAGGCGCCGCTGTGTGAACTCTTCCAGGTCAGCCGCTCGGTGGTGCGCAAAGTGCTGCAGAAGCTCGCGCATGACCACATCGTGCAGCTGCGCCCCAACCGGGGCGCCATCGTGGCCGTGCCCACGCGCGAGGAAACCCGCCAGATCTTCGAAGCCCGCCGCACACTCGAAGCCGCCGTGGTGCGCCTGGTGGCCGAACGCGCCACCGCACGCGACCTCAAAGGCCTGCGCGAACAGCTGCGCGCCGAACACGAAGCCATGCACCGCTTCGACCAGCCCGCGTGGGCACGCCTGGCGAGCGCCTACCACCTGCGCCTGGCGGAACTCTCGGGCAACGAGATATTGCAGCGCTACCTGGCCGAAATCGTCTCGCGCTGCTCCCTCATCGTCGCCGTGCACCAACCGCCCGGCAACGCGGCCTGTGAACACGACGAACACGAACGCATCGTGGACTGCATCGCCCAGGGCGACGCCGAAAGCGCGGTGAAACTCATGGACCAGCACCTGCGTGATCTGGAAGAACACCTGATGCTGGAGTCGCCAGGGGATGAGAAGAGTCTGGCGAAATTGTTGGGTTTGGGGTGAGGCTGGCGCTCACGAATGTGCTCAATGCGCTTGGGCGCGCCAGGCATCAGGGGTTTCGTTGCTGGTCTCGCTCGCCTGCGCCTTTGCCGGCTCTAAAGGGCGAACTTCCAACGACAGGCCAAAGGCCAGGCACGGGTTCTCAGCGGCCAGCGCGGCGGCTTCATCAAGGCTGCTGGCGACAATGAACCAGTAGCCCCCCACCAGTTCCTTGGCCTCCGCAAAAGGGCCATCGGTGATGCCTGACCCGGACACGACCTTGCCATCGACCTGCAAGCGACTGCCTTCCAGCATGCGCCCGGACTCCAGATGGCCTTCGTACCACGCGTAGAACCGGTCGATGGCTTGCTGGACATCTTCTTGTTTCGCGGTCGCGTCCCACTTGCCGCGTGAGATGACCAAGTAGTGGTTCTTCATGATCAAGGGGTTGATTGGGTGACTGTATCGGCTCGACTCTACTGGGCACAGACGCACCAAAATCAGCCGACGGGGCGACTACGATAGGGGGCACGTAATCAATGAATTCAACGACTGAAATGATGCTGGTCGTTTGACAATATCCTTGACCTAGTTAGCCGAGACTCCGCCATGAAGGTCGTCGATTTCATTGATGCTTAACCACCACCAAAATGATGTTTCTGTCTTTCCTTCTGAGTCCGAGCATTTCGCTATGGCGCTACTGTCTATTCATGTTTCCCATCGCGCTCGTCCCCTCAGTGGCACTTTCTGCCATCGCGTTGGAGATTTTTTCAGCCATCGGTATTAACACCGAGTTGATCAAAGCACCGCCGCGTACGTCATCCCTCAGAGAAATCTTCGGCTCCGTCGTGATCGCCCCACTCTCTGAAACTTGGCTCTTGGGCCTCACACTAAGTTTGTTTGCGAAGATGACCCCACGTCCTTTGGTTACCGCGACCGCTGCAGCTTTTTTATGGGGTGTGCTTCACGGTCTCGTAGGATGGCTTTGGTTTTTCGGTACGGTATGGAGCTTTTTCATTTTTTCGTGCGCATTCATTGCGTGGCGCAAACATTCATACCAACAGGCTTTCATAGCCGCAGCGATTCCACATGCCTTGATCAATCTTTCAGTAATGCTGAGCATCGCAACGGAGAAGATCGCCTGACCAGCGAGCCCTATTTTGTATTTCTCCTAAATAACAATTTCGAAGACGATTTAGGTTCTCGATCCACTGGGGTGGGCCATCAGAACTGGCAAGCGACCGTTCAACCTTGAATGAAAGGTTCACCGAATCGCGTGGCACAGAAGGAATCAAAAAATCCAAGCTATTCACCGGCAGGCTTAACGACTGGACTTTTCTTCAGAATTCTCAATCCGAAAATTCAACTTCGTACAGTTTTCGTGCAGCAATAACCCGGTGATTGCCCAAGATTGGTCTCACATTCTCGAGGCGCCAGGCAAAGAAACCTGGCTGCCAACCGCTTGAGCAGGCTGCCTCAACCTCTGTGGGCAACCATGGCTCAACATGCGAAACATCCACAATGGCAACAGCCCTGCCATTGGGATCGACATCCCCCTCCGCATTCAAGTAACGCTCATTTTCTACGATGAGAATGTTCTTGAGAGGAAGACTGGCAGGTTGCCATGATCTGACCTCCAGTGTCTTGATTCCACGAGCGATGTTTTCGCCGTGAGGAGCAACAATCGATAACGCCAGATGCTTTGTCATTGATTTCAACGTGATATTGAAGAACCTGTGACCTGCACCCAAGGTTATGCGTCATGTGCGAACGACAAGAGAAGTTCTACATGACGACAAAAAATGGTTTGTGGGTTTTCTGGGAACGTAGCTGGATCAAGCGCGTGAGCCAATAGAAACGTAAATGGATCTTTCTGGCGGCAATGTTCTTCATACTCGGCACAGGCCTTGGCGAACGCTTTACGCTTGAAGCGGCTGACGTTGGGGTGGAATTCGACACAAGCGGACTTGACTGCCGGAAGGGTAGCTACGAGTGAGGTAGAGACGTCCTCCTTCCACCTCTCTGTTGGCGGATAGATGCCAAGAAGCGCGGTCAGGACCGAAGAGCGGAACTTCGCGGCTGCATTGCGGAATGCGACATATCGCTGAACCGAAAAAGCACCGAGAACACTGATAAGAGCGACGAGGATGTAAATGTGCCAAGTCATGATGGACGTAGCTAATGAGCAATTCAGGCAGACTCTGGAGACCTATTCGCAGTGAGATATCAATGCGTCTAGCAACGGCTTTTGACGGAAGTCCGAGATGTCCTCTATCGGTCTGGTCTGCCCGATACCGAGTTCCGCCCTGACCCATAGCAGACGATCAAGAATCTATGAAAGCAGTCGTTTAACCTTTGAGTTGAGCGAGCAGCTACCGGCTTGGCCCGCGAGGCGGATGATGAACTACAGGAGCCTCGTGGGCCAAGCCGGTGGAGATTCGCTCGGGCGAAGGGTTAGGCATCTCTGTCACAGTGCAAGGTTCATATCGATATCGATGCCGGAAGCCTTTAGTTCGCGCGCAAGCTCAAGGCGCCATGCCCCCCTATCGTCAACCGCGACGAAAGCAACGCCAGAGTAGTCGGAGGGGATCTCAACGCCACCCATGTGCAGAGCAGTTACCCGATTGCGTGAGAGTTTGCCGAGGAAGTATCCGAGCTCAAGGATCACGTTTTGTCTGGCGCGAGGAAGTTGTTCTTCAAATGATGCCTTCATTGTTCCGCCTCGGTCGTCGGGCGTAAGCAGCACAACGGCATAACCGACGTCGGCAAAGTCAACGAACTTTTCGATGATTGTTCGTCCGGAGCTTGGTTGCTCGCGAAGGACAATTGGTTGAAGCTGGAGCTTTTCCAGATATCGCGCAACTTCGTGCAAGAGGCCATCATTGTGGCCGTGCACTAGGAAGACTCGGCGGCTCGGAGTCTGGAGTGCCTCCAGATGCCGCTGCGGTGCCTCTAGTTGCGGGCTCACTCCGGTCAGCGCCAATTCGGTTTCAAGAAGCTCTACCAGCCCTCGTAGGCGACTGATCTTCGATTGAAGCGACTTGGCGTTGTGGTTCTCCCACCAATCCGGCCCGGCATTCATGGGAAAGCTGCCGTACTTGCCAATATCGATGACCGCGCTTACGTTGGGGGAGAAGTTCCCGAAAGCCTTCGTAAGGAAATTCTTGGTGAGCAATTCCCAACCGCTCAGTGCATCAGATTTGACCGGGCGATTGGAAAGAAGCTCTTCCGCGCGCTGAATCTGTTGATTTAGGAGCCTGATCGCGTCCGCAGGCGCAATTTCTGGGGCGCCGACAACTGGCTTAGGGGTAGGTTTTCGAGTCGCCATGATCGTTGATTGAGAGGCCTAACGTAATGTATAGAGCAAAACCTGCTCTATAAACTTGCGTGTGCTCGATATTCTGGACATCAGATCCCTCTGAAGTTGGCTTGCAACACGGCTTCGCAATCGATGAAATACTGCAGACTGTTGAAGCCCATTGTGCATACCAGTTCAGCCAAAGCCTATCCCCAAATTAGGCAATTTGGCGCCTGCTTCTGGGCCACTAGGCCTATGACCGCTTCTGGCCGTGAACGGAAGTCTAAGTATCACTAGCCGAAGCACGAATCCCCATTCACCCCACCCCAAACTCCCGCCGAAAATCCGCCGGCGTCAATCCGCTGCGTAACCTGAACTCCCGCGTGAAGTGCGATTGGTCGGCGTAGCCGCAGAGAAAACCAATCTCGGCCAGCGCGGCGTCGCCCTGCATCAAGTGCCAGCCCGCCGTGCGGTAGCGGGCTTCGGCCTGCAGCGGCCGAAAACCCAGGCCCGCTTCTTTCAGGCCGCGCTGCAGGCTGCGCCGTGACTGGCCCAGGGCATGGGCCAGGGCGTCCAGATCGAGCGGCGCGGGCAGGCGGGTGGCCACCAAGCCATACGCTTGTTTGATCCAGCCTGGCCAGGGTTCGTCGCGCACCAGGTCCTGCGCGGTGTGTGGGCTCGTTGCTCTTGCTGCTGGTGCTGCTTTTTCTGCCTGTGGGAGCAGGCGGGTCCAGCGGATGTGCCACTGGGCACTGTGCCCACGCGCGCAGGCCTGTTCCAGCGCCTGGGCGTCGGGCTGCGGATAGGCTGCGGCAACCCCTACGGTGCAAGACAAGTCTTGGTAGCCGCAGGCCTGCAGCAAGGCCAGCAGCACGCCCAGCACCACCAGGTCTTCGGCCGGCAGCGGTGCCGGGTGGGGTTGCAGCGCCACATGCGCCAGGTCCACGCCCGTGGCGCTCAGCGACAGCAGGCGCACGCGGTGGCGCGAGTGGATGTAGCGTTCGAGGCGGCCCCAACGCTGCAGCAGGTCTTGCGCGTCGCGCGCGGCGGCCAGGGCGCTGTGCGTGGGTTCGTGGGTGAAGCGGTGCAGGCCCTGCCCTAGCAAGGGCAGACAGGCCAGGCCGCCCACCTGCAACGCGTGCGCGAGCACGGCGCGCTTGCCGTCCAGGCTGACGACCGCGCCCTGCACAGGCGGGCCCGGAGGCGGGGGCGGCAAGCCCAGATCGAGCAGGCCCTGGCGCAGCACGCGCAGCATGGCGGCGCTGGCGAAGTCACCTTCGAAACGGGGGCGTGGTGCGGGCACGTTTGCTGCAGGGCCGGGTGGACGATGCGGCATTCTGCCTTTCAGGCTTGTTGCGGCTCAGGCCCTCAACATCTCGGGTGCGCAGGGCAATGTCAACAAGCGCACGCCCGTCGCCGCGCGGATGGCGTTGGCGATGGCCGCGCCCGCCGCCACCATGGCCGTTTCACCGGCGCCGGTGGGCGGTTCGCCTTCGTCGATCAATAGCACCTCCAGTTCGGGCACGTCGTCCCAGCGCGGGATGGGGGACTCGGCAAAGCTGCCCTCCACCACGGCGCCCTGCTCGAAACGCAGGCCCTCGCGCAGCACCATGCCCAGACCCCAGACCAGATTGCCTTCGCACTGGGCGCGCACCTGTTCGGCGTTGATGACGCGCCCGCAATCGTGGGCGCACCAGAGCTTGGTCACGCGCACGGCGCCGGTGGGGTCCACCTCCACGTCGGCCACCACGGCGGCGTAGCTCATCTCCTTGTAGATACCGCAGGCCAGACCTCGGCCCTGGCGCAGGCTGGCCGAGGCGGACGCGGCCGGACGACGTGGTTCCCCACGCGCCTCACCAAGTGGCTCGCCCCAGCGCGCCGCTTGGGCCGCGTGCCGCAGCACGCGGGCCAGGCGCGCGTCCTCGATCTGCGCGAGGCGGTAGGCCAGCGGGTCCTGCCCGGCCCGGTGGGCGCATTCGTCCACCACCGATTCGGTGACAAAGTGGTTGGGCCCCGCGCCCAGGCCGCGCCAAGGGCCGCTGAGCACGGGCAGGCGCACCAGGTCATAGCGGGTCTCGCGCGCGTGGGCGCGGTAGGGCAAGGCGGCGCCCCGCGCCACGCCACGGTCGCCGATGAAGGTGCTCACGCTTTGCAGCCAGGGCGGCGCGGCCGCGTTGGTGAGCAGGATGTGCCCGCTGGTGAAGGCGTGCCACCAGTGGTGAAGCCGCCCCTCGCGCAGGCGCACGCGCACGCGGTGGCTGGACGGGGGGCGGTGGAAGGCCTGGCGGAACTCCTGCGCACGGGTCCATTGCACTTTCACGGGCAGCCGCACGGCGCGCGCCAGCGCCGCGGCTTCCAGCTCCACGGTGCAAATGGTCTTGCCGCCGAAGGCGCCGCCCACGCGCTGCGCGTGCAGGGTGATGGCGTCCTCGTCCAGGCCCAGTTGCTTGGCCACCACGTCGCGCACGTAGAACACATCCTGGGTGCCCACCCAGAGCTGCAAGCGCCCTTGCGCTTCGAACTCGGCCACGGCGGCGCGGGGCTCGATGGCGGCGTGCGCGGCGGGCGGGATGTCGAAGCGCAGGTCCAGGTCCCAGCTGTTTGCGCCCTCTCCTTTTGCTTCACCCTCGCCTGCCTGTGGCACGCGGTCGTCATGCACGGCGTGGGGCAAGGTGGGTCGGCGTGCGAGGGCTCGGTCTATGTCCAGCTGTTCCTGCCACGTTGTGGTTTGGGTTGGGTTGTTGGTTTGGGTTTGCGCATCGCCCGCCTTCCCCGCCTCCGTCCGCCATTCGACGGCCAGCGCCTGTTCGATGCGGTCCAGCGCGCCGGGCGTGCGCGCCACGATGCCCAGACCGGTCGCCCGCCCGCGGGTGAAGGCTTCGTCACGCACCAGGGCGACAAAACCCGGTTGCGCGCGGGCGGCGGCTTCGTTCATGCGGCCAGGCGCGGCTGAGAGTTCCGAGGACAGCGGCGCATACAGCGCGCGCCCGTACACCAAACCCGGCCGCCGCACATCGGCCGCGTACAGCGCTTGCCCGGTCACGATGGCCGGCCCTTGTTCGAGCGGCACACGCCGCAGCGCGGCCGGCAGGCCGCCAGGCTGGAATAGGCGCAGTGATTGTGGCGCGGGTACGGGCGTGGATTCAGACACGGAAACAGGTGAGTTCTGCGCCTGCGTGAAACCGCCGCGCGCCACGGCCTCGCGCAACAGCGCGCAAGCCTGGGCCAGCGGCACGGCGTATTCACGCATGGAATCGCTGCCCACGGTGGCTTTGACCCGCGTGATGTCGCGCGTGGAAGGCAGGCGCGCGTCCACCTGCGTCCAGGGCACGCCCAGCTCGGCGCAGGCGATCTGCTTGAGGCCGGTCAGGATGTTCTGCCCCATCTCGACGCGGGGCAGCCACAGGGTGTAGCGCCCCTCGGTGTGGCTGATCCAGCCCAGGGCGGCATCCAGATCGGGCGTGGGGCGTTTAGGGATCACGGGCAAGGCGCAGCCGGGCAAAAGAACGACGGTGAGGCCGCCACCAGCCAAGCTCAGAAAACGGCGGCGCGAGAGCACAGTGCTAGCCGTAGAAGTGGAAGAAAAAGAGGAAGCGTCGGGCCGGTTCATGCGCCCTCCTTCGCCAGCGTGTTGAGCGCATGCCGGATGCGGTGCTGCGTGCCGCAACGGCAGAGGTTGCCGCCCATGGCCGCGTCGATGTCCCCGGGCGTGGGCCGGGGCGCGCGGCGCAGCAAGCCCGCCGCGCACATCAGCTGCCCGGCCTGGCAATAACCGCACTGCGGCACCTGATGGTCCAGCCAGAGCTGTTGCAATGGGTGCAGCTTGCCGGCCGCCGACGCCAGGCCTTCCACCGTGGTGACGGGCAAGGCTCCCACGTTGGCCACCGGCAGCAGACAGCTGCGCACCGCCGCGCCATCGAGCAGCACCGTGCAGGCGCCGCACTGGCCCTGACCGCAGCCAAGCTTGGTGCCGACCAGGCCCAGGTGCTCGCGCAGCACCTGCAGCAACGATTCGTCCCGCCACTCCGGGGCCACACTGTGACGCTGGCCGTTGATGTGCAAATCCATGGCAACTCCTTGAAGTTGCCTGAGCATCCACTTGCACGAGGCCGGTGTATAGAACGAATGCGCCAGATGGGGCGCGTGACCCGTCGCGGCTGAACCTGCGCGCGCTTGACGCTGGCGTCAACGCAGTCGCAGGCGCCCTCCCCTCAGGCCTTCACCGCCAACAACTCCCGCACCTGCTGCAGCGCCCCTGGGTCGTCCAACGTGGTCAGGTCGCCCGGGTCGCGCCCTTCGGCCACGGCCTGGAGGGCGCGACGCAGCAGCTTGCCGCTGCGGGTCTTGGGCAGCAGTTGCACGATCAGCACGCGCGATGGGCGAGCCACCGCGCCGAGCTGCCGGTCCACCACCTGCATCAGCTCGCCCTCGAAGCGCAGGCGGGCTTGGGCTTCGTCGAGTGCGCTGGCGTCGCGGGCGACCACGAAGGCCAGGGCCACTTGGCCCTTGAGCGCGTCGGCCACGCCGACCACGGCCACCTCGGCCACGTTGGCGTGGCTGGCGATGCATTCCTCGATCTCGCGCGTACCCAGGCGGTGCCCGGCGACATTGATCACATCGTCGGTGCGACCCAGGATAAAGAAGTAGCCGTCCTGGTCGCGCACGCCCCAGTCGAAGGTGCTGTAGATCAGCCGATCCGGAATGCTCTTCCAGTAGGTGTTGACGAAACGCGCATCGTCGCGCCAGACGGTTTGCATGCAACCGGGCGGCAGCGGGCCTTCGATGGCGACCACGCCTTTCTGGTCCGGCCCGGTCAGTTCCTCGCCCGTGCTTTCGCTGATGAGTTTGACGTCGTAGCCGTACATGGGCAGGCCCGGGCTGCCGAACTTGCTCGATGCCTTTTCGACGCCGTTGGCGATGCTCAAGATGGGCCAGCCGGTTTCGGTCTGCCAGTAGTTGTCGATGATGGGCACATTCAAGGCGTCGCTGATCCACTGCGCGGTGGGCTCGTCCAGCGGCTCGCCCGCGAGGTAGAGCGCTTTGAGGCTGGAGAGGTTGTGGCGCTTGAGGTAGGCCGGGTCCTGCTTCTTGAGCACACGCACGGCCGTGGGCGCGGAGAACATGCGCGTGACCTTGTATTTCTCGACCAGGCGCCACCAGATGCCCGGGTCCGGCTGCCCATCCATGCCGCGGATGGGCAGGCCTTCGTAGAGGATGGTGGCCATGCCCGCGATCAGCGGTCCATAGACGATGTAGCTGTGGCCCACGACCCAGCCAATGTCGCTGGTCGAAAAATAGGTCTCGCCCGCCTGGCCTTCGTAGATGTATTTCATGCTCGCCGCCAGGGCCATGGCGTAACCGCCCGTGTCGCGTTGCACACCCTTGGGTTTGCCCGTGGTGCCGCTGGTGTAGAGCGTGTAGCTGGTGTGGGTGGCGTCGAGCCAGACCACGGGCACGGGGGTGTACAGGTGCGCTTCACGCAGCGCGCTCCAGAGCTGGTCACGCCCCGGCACCAGGGGCATGGGCGCCAGTTGCCGGTCCACCAGCAGCACCGAGGCGGGCTGGTGGCGGGACAGGCGCAGGGCCTCGTCCAGCAGCGGCTTGTAGGCCGTGACTTTGCCGCCACGCGAGCCGGCGTCCGCGCTGACGATGACCTTGGGTTCGGCGTCATCAATGCGCGTGGCCAGCGAGCCAGAAGCGAAGCCGCCGAAGACCACCGAGTGGATCGCGCCGATGCGCGCGCACGCCAGCATGGCGAAGACCGCCTCGGGGATCATGGGCATGTAGATCAGCACCCGGTCGCCCTGGGCCACGCCCAGGCTCAACAGGGCGGCGGCCATGCGCTGCACTTCGAGGTGCAGGTCGGCGAAGGTGTAGACCTGTTCCCGACCGGTTTCGGTGCTGACGGCGATCAAGGCGGGCTGCTGGGCACGGTCCTTCAGGTGGCGGTCCACCGCGTTGTGGCAGAGGTTGGTCGTTCCGCCGACAAACCACTTGGCGAATGGCGGGTTGCTGTAGTCGCAGATCTGCTGGGGCGGGGTTTGCCAGTCAATCAGGCTGGCCTGCTCGGCCCAGAAGGCATCGCGCTGAGTGATGGAGCGCTGGTGGAAGGCCGCGTAGCTGGATGGGGCATGACTGCGCGTGCTGGACATGGTGGTATCTCCTCGAATATTTATGGTTGGCAATTCGGCTGATAATTATTGGTCCAGGACTTGCAGCAGACTGACACTCCATCGCCCTAACCCATGCTGCGCAGCCCCATCAAGCATTGCCGCCACTGCGGCACCCTCGTGGTCTACCGCATTCCCGACGACGGCGACACGCGCGAACGCGCGGTCTGCCCCGCCTGCGGCACCATCCACTACGAAAACCCCCTCAACGTCGTCGGGACGATTCCCGTGATGGACGGCAAGGTGCTGCTGTGCAAGCGCAACATCGAACCTCGCCGCAACAAGTGGACCTTGCCTGCGGGTTTTCTGGAACTGGGGGAAACAGCGGCTGAAGGCGCGGCGCGCGAAACGGACGAGGAAGCTGGGGCGCAGATCGAGATGCAGGGGCTGTACACCATCATCAGCGTGCCCCGTGTTGGGCAGGTGCATCTGTTCTACCGAGCGCGTCTTTTGAGCACGCACCTTGCACCCGGACCGGAAACCGTGGAAGCGCGCCTGTTCGCCGAGCACGAGATTCCCTGGGACGAGATCGCCTTCCGCACCGTCAGCGAAACGCTGAAGCTTTATTTCGCGGACAGCCAGGCACAAGCCAGCAGCCCCAGCGCCACACCCTATCCGGTGCGCGATTTCAGCCTGGGCTGAGCTCTGAGTGGAGGACGGCGAGTCCATGACTCCCGTCTGGCCTATGTTTCCCCCGACTTTACAAACCGGGAAATCGGAGTAGATTGCTTCTCACGCCGCACGCATGGGCCATGCGCAGGCGATGCGAGCGCGGCGCCAGTGGAGGCTTGTTGCCCCATTGACCGTTACTGACGGAGACCGCCATGAACAAGAAATACGAAGAGCATTTTTGGGATGTCGACCTGGTCGTCCTGTTCAAGGACTGGTTCGCGCAGATTGGCCTGTTTGTGCTGATGGCCGTCACCTTCCTTGGCATTGGCCTGCCCCTCTTTATCTCGGTCTTGGTTCTGTGGTATCTTGCAGGCTTCCCGACGATCAATTTCTGAGTCAAGCCGGGTGCGCAAGGGCAGAGGTCGGCCCAGCGCACAGTCATCAACCTTGTTTTTGCGTGCTCCAAAGTGTCCAACGCTGAACAACCCGCCGCTGTCCTGCCGCTCTTTCGCCCAGGCACCCCAGTGATGTACCACGGCAAGCCCGAGGTGGTGGATCACATCATCATCCAGCGCTACGACTTGCTGGTTCACCTCAAAGAAGCCAATATTTCGGTGAATGCCGACAAGGTTGAGCTGGAGCCGACCCGCATTCCGCTCAGTCGCACGCACTGACCGAGCTCTGGTGCCGGGCTGATGGCCCTGGCCAACCTGCTGCCTTGGCAGGCCTTTCTCACCAATCTCCTGAGAGCAACTCGCGGATCGCGATCAGTTCGCGCCGAACTTGATGCATTTGCGCCGATGCAGGCACGCCCACAGGGGCCAGCGGGTCCTTCAAGAGGTCGATCGAGTTTGTAGGGCCCACGCCCATCGATGTCGGCGCGCCAGTGCGCGCAGAATGGGCAGGCGCCGCAACCACGACCGCCGTGCCAGGCCCGTCACCCACCGATCCCCCGGATGCTTCAGTGGCAGATGCTTGGACAGGCGCGTCCTCAGAGTCCAAGCTGGGATCACCTTCTGTGAGGTCGAAAGCGAGATCGGCACCGCGCTTCTTGTCGCGCTCGACCGCCAGCAGCTCTTGCATCTTGTTGCGTGCGCCGCTGATGGTGAAGCCTTGGTCATAGAGCAGGTCCCGAATGCGGCGAATCATCAGCACCTCGTGGTGCTGGTAGTAGCGGCGGTTGCCGCGCCGTTTCATAGGGCGCAGCTGCGTGAACTCCTGCTCCCAATAGCGCAGCACATGCGGCTTCACCCCGCACAACTCGCCGACTTCGCCGATGGTGAAGTAGCGCTTGGCGGGAATGGGCGGTAGCGGGGACTCCATGAAATCGCAGGTCGGTGACTGAATGTGTGAAAAGGCGCGAAACGTGAAGGTACCCCAAATCCCGCAGCTTTCCAAGCTTGGGGCCACCGAACTTCACGCCTCGGCTTCAGCTGTCAGTCCAAGCCTGGATCTGTTCCTTGAGTTTGTGGCTGGCGTGGAAGGTGACCACCTTGCGCGCCTCAATCGGAATCGCCTCGCCAGTGCGCGGGTTGCGACCGGGCCGCGCCGCCTTGGTGCGGATCTGAAAGTTGCCGAAGCCTGAAATCTTCACATCGTGGCCCTGCGTGAGGCGCTCGGCCACCAGATCGAAGAAGGCATCGACCATGTCCTTGGACTCGCGCTTGTTCAGGCCAATCTGCTCGAACAGCAACTCGGCCAGATGCGCCTTGGTCAAGGCGGGGCTTTCCAGGCTTTCGACGGCAATGTCCATGGTCGATCTTTCGCGCTTCTACTACCAATCAGTGACCCATCTCACGCCCTCAGGCGTGCGCCCACCTGTTGCTGCAAGGAAGCCAACACGGCCTGCACGGCGGTGTCGACCTGCTCGTCGGTGAGCGTGGCCTCCATGCCGTTGAAGGTCAGGCGCACGGCCAGGCTCTTCTCATTCTCGGCCAGTCCGGCGGACACTTGACCCGCCTTGGCGCGGTAGACGTCGAACAATACCGCATCGCGCAGCAATCCAGCCGTGGACGCGGCCTGGATGGCGCGCATCAAGGCGGCATGCGTCACGTCCTGCGCAACGATGAAGGCCAAATCGCGCTCCACCGCCTGGAATTTGCTCATGGGCCTGAGCGCCGGCACGTCACGGGCTTGCACGGCGTCGAGCGACAGCTCGAACAGCACCGGTGTCATGGACAGCTCGTACGCCTGCTTCCAGCGCGGGTGCAGTTCTCCGATGAAGCCGATCGACTCAAGACCCTGGGCCCCCTGAAGCAGCACGCGCGCGCTGCGACCGGGGTGCAAGGCCGGATGCTCGGCAGGCTCGAACACGGCCTGGCGCGGCGCCAACAAGGCCTCCACGTCGCCTTTCATGTCATAGAAATCAACGGCGCGCGTGGTGCCATTCCACTGCAGACCATCGACCGGGCCGGCGGCCAGGCCAGCCAAGCGCATGGGCTGGTCGAAGCCGGCCACGCTGACGTGGCTGTCCTGCACGCTGGCGTCGCGCAGGAAGACGCGGCCCAACTCGAACACGCGCACGCGCGGGGCTTTGCGGTCCAGGTTGAACTTGAGCACCTGCAGCAGCGAACCCAGCAGCGAGGAGCGCATCACGCTCATCTGGCTGGCAATGGGATTGAGCAGCTTGATGGGTTGGACTTGGCCTGCCAGTTCATGCTCCCAGCGTTCCTCGACGAAGCTGTAGTTGATGGTCTCCTGGTAACCCAGGGCCGCCAACAGACGACGCACCGCATGCGGACTGCGCTGCGCCTCGGGGCGCAACTGCGGTGTCACGGGTGCCAGCGGCGGCGTGTGCGGCAGCCGCTCATAGCCAATCAGTCGAGCCACCTCCTCGATCAAATCTTCCTCGATCTGCAAGTCAAAGCGGTACAGCGGGGGAGTCACCGTGATGACGCCCTCGCCTTCCACCAGGGATAAGCCAAGGCGCCTCAAAGCATCCACGCATTGCGCCTGGGTCAGCGGCATACCAATCACCTTGGCCGCGCGCGCCACGCGCAATCTGACGGGCTGAGCCACGGGCATGCGGGGTTGCTGATCGTCGATCGGGCCGCAGACAGTTTCGGAAGTGCCACAGATCTCGAGAATGAGCTGAGTGATGCGCTCAATGTGCGCGACGGTCAACTCAGGGTCCACGCCGCGCTCAAAACGATGTCCGGCGTCGGTGGCGAAGTTGTAGCGGCGCGAACGGCCTGCTATTGAACGCGGCCACCAGAAGGCCGCCTCCACGTAGACATTCTTCGTGTCGTCGGACACGGCGGTGGCGTCACCGCCCATGATGCCGGCCAAGGATTCCAACGCACGGTCGTCGGCGATCACACCGACGTCGCCATCCACGGTGACGGTATTGCCGTTGAGCAGCTTGAGCTGTTCGCCTGGCTTGCCCCAGCGCACGTCCATGGTGCCGTGGATCTTGTCCAAGTCGAAGATGTGGCTGGGACGACCGTATTCGAACATCACATAGTTCGAGATGTCCACCAGGGCCGTGACGCTGCGCTGCCCGCAACGCGCGAGGCGGTCCACCATCCACTGCGGCGTGGCAGCCCGGGTGTTGAGGTTGCGCACGATGCGTCCCGAGAAGCGGCCGCACAGGTCGGGCGCGCTCACCTTCACCGGCTGCACGTCTTGGATTTTCGGCACCACGGCAGGAATGGCTGGGGTCTTGAGCGGCGCGCCGGTCAAGGCGGCAACTTCACGTGCGACGCCGTAGATGCTGAGGCAATGTGCAAGATTCGGCGTGAGCTTCAGCGTGAACAGCATGTCGTCCAGCTTCAGGTAGTCACGGATGTCTTGGCCCAGGGGCGCGTCGGCCGGCAACTCCAGCAAGCCCCCGTGATCCTGCGAAAGCTTGAGCTCACGGGCGGAGCACAGCATGCCCTGGCTTTCCACGCCACGCAGCTTGCCCAGCTTGATCTGGAAAGGTTTGCCATCGCCGTCATCAGCGGGCGGAAGTTCAGCGCCAACGAGAGCGCAGGGAATCTTGATGCCAGGGCGAGCGTTGGGCGCACCGCAGACGATGTTCAGAAGCGTGCCCTGCCCAGCAGCCCCAATGTCCACTTGGCACACGCGCAGACGGTCGGCATTGGGATGTTGCACTGCCTCCTTGATCTCGGCCACCACCACCTTGGTGAAAGGCGGCGCGACGGGGGTCAGTTCCTCCACTTCCAGACCGGCCATGGTCAGCGTGTCGGCCAGTTGTTGGGTGGAAAGCGGCGGGTTGCAGAACTCGCGCAACCAGGATTCGGGGAATTGCATGGACTTATCTCAATCGTGGGCGGGAACGAGCGGCTTCATTGGAACTGGCGCAGGAAGCGCAGGTCACCGTCGAAGAACAGGCGCAGGTCATTCACGCCGTACCGCAGCATGGTGAAGCGGTCCAAGCCCATCCCAAAGGCAAAGCCGATGTAGCGCTCGGGGTCCAGGCCCATGTTGCGCACCACGTTCGGATGCACTTGACCCGAACCCGCCACTTCCAGCCAACGACCCGCCAAGGGGCCGTGTTGGAACTGGATGTCAATCTCCGCGCTGGGTTCGGTGAAGGGGAAGAAGCTGGGCCGGAAGCGCAGCACCAGGTCATCGCTTTCGAAGAAGGTACGACAGAACTCAGTGAATAGGTACTTGAGGTCCTTGAAGCTCACGTTCTCGCCGATCCACAGGCCTTCGCACTGGTGGAACATGGGCGAGTGGGTGGCGTCGCTGTCGACCCGATACGTGCGGCCCGGGGCGATGACGCGGATTTCGGGCATAGGCTGATCGGCGGCGCGTCGCCCCGCCTGCTTCGCGGCCTCCTGGGCAGCCACATGCTGCAGCGCATGGCGCACCTGCACCGGGCTTGTGTGGGTGCGCAACAGATTGGGCGCCTTGGCATCCGTCACGCCGTTCGCACCTTCCACGTAGAAGGTGTCATGCATGGAACGCGCGGGATGGTCCTCGGGCGTGTTGAGCGCGGTGAAGTTGTACCAGTCGGCCTCGATTTCCGGGCCCTGGGCCACGGCAAAACCCATGGAGGCAAAGATGGACTCGATGCGTTCAGTCGTGAGCGACACCGGGTGCAGGCCGCCGCCCATGCCGTTGGCGCCGCCGCCGCGCACGCGACCGGGCAAGGTGACGTCCAGCGCATCGGCCTTGAGCTGCGCGGCGAGTTCGGCATCGGCGAGGGCCTGGCGACGGGCATTGAGCGCGGTCTCGATGGCCTGCTTGGCTTGGTTGATGGCAGCGCCGCGAGTCTTCTTCTCGTCGACGGACAATGCGGCCATGCCCTTCATCAATTCGGTGATCTGGCCAGCCTTGCCAAGAAAACGCGCCTTGGCGTTCTCCAGATCGGCGGGGGTGATGGCCTGCGCGAAGGCGTCTCGCGCGCTGCCAACGATGGCGTCAAGGTCAGCCGGAATGTCGCTCATGATGGGGTTTTAAAGCTAGGGGGAAACAGAAAAGAAAAAGGGCCAAAGCTTGTTCAAGCTCCAGCCCTTGTTTCCTGAACCGCGCGGCCCGGTCTGGAACCGGGCACGCACGGCGCATGCAGATCAAGCAGCCAGCTTGGCCTTGACTTTCTCCACGATGCCGGCAAAAGCCGCCATGTCATTGACGGCGATGTCGGCCAGCACCTTGCGGTCGATCTCGATCTGGGCCTTCTTCAGGCCATTGGCGAACTGGCTGTAGGTCAGACCGCATTGACGCGCAGCGGCGTTGATACGGGCGATCCACAGCTGACGGAAGACGCGCTTCTTGGCACGGCGGTCACGGTAGGCGTACTGGCCCGCCTTCATCACCGCTTCCTTGGCAATGCGGAACACATTGCCGCGGCGACCGCGGAAACCCTTGGCGAGGTTCAGGACTTTCTTGTGACGGGCACGGGCCGTTACACCACGTTTGACGCGAGGCATGTTCTAACTCCTTGTTCGTCGTTGATTACAGGCCTTGGCCGGGCAGCATCTGCGCCATGTGACCCATGTTGGTCGCATGCACATTCACCGCACCGCGCAGGTGGCGCTTGTTCTTCGTGGTCTTCTTGGTCAGGATGTGACGCTTGAAGGCTTGACCGCGCTTGACGGTACCACCGGGACGAACGCGGAAGCGTTTCTTCGCCGCGCTCTTGGTCTTCATCTTGGGCATTTTCATGCTCCTATTGCTTTGTGCTCGTGAGGCGCCGCGAAAACCGATCGCGGACTTGATGGCCCCGAGCCACTTGTGCGGAAGGATGAACCCTCCACTTTGACACGACAGACCTTGCGACCCGTCGCTGTCGAGATGGGCGGCTTGAAGCCACCCATCACGCCGGGAGAACTCAATCTCCCAACATTTCCCACAGGTTTTTCAACCGGCGGTGAAACTCCTCAACCCTGCACTGCCGCTTCGGCTGCAGGCTTAGGCGCAGCAGCCTTATCGCCACCGCCGACCTTTTTCTTGCCTGGGGCAATCATCATGATCATTTGCCGGCCTTCTAGCTTGGGCATCTGTTCGACCACGATGAGGTCGGCGAGATCGGCACGCATGCGATCCAGCATGGCCATGCCCAACTCTTGGTGCGTTATCTCGCGCCCCCGGAAGCGCAAGGTGATCTTGACCTTATCACCCTCCTCAAGGAAGCGCTTGATGTTGCGAAGCTTGATGTTGTAGTCACCATCATCGGTACCCGGGCGGAATTTGACTTCCTTGACCTCGATCACCGTCTGCTTCGATTTCGCTTCAGCGGCCTTCTTCTGCTCTTGGTACTTGAACTTGCCGTAGTCCACCAGACGACACACTGGAGGAGAGGCGGTGGGAACTATTTCCACCAAGTCAACGTCCATTTCCCCAGCTAGGCGCAAGGCCTCCGCCAAGCTCACCACCCCCATCGGCTCATTGTCCGGCCCGGAGATGCGAACCTCGGGGGCCATGATTTCACGGTTCAGGCGGTGCTTACGCTCCTCGCGCTGGCGGCGATCACGAAATTCAGTAGCGATGGCTCAAATCCTTCACAAAAATCGTCGTCAAAAACGACTCAACCGTCTCGGCACGCGCGCACAAATCAACTCAGCACACCTGGCACAACGCGAAACGTCACACGGCGTGATCGGCAGTCTTGTGGGCAATGTCTTGAGCGATCAACTGAATGAACGCTTCCAGCGACATCACGCCGAGGTCTTTGTTACCTCGGGCGCGCACCGCGACGGCACCTGCCGCCTTTTCCTTGTCGCCCGCGACCAGGATGAAAGGCAGCTTCTGCATCGAATGCTCCCGTATTTTATACGTAATTTTCTCGTTGCGCAGATCGGTCTCGACCCTAAGTTCTTGATTCGGCAGCGCTTTGCGCAGTTTTTGAGCAATTTCCTGGCAGTAATCGGCCTGGGCGTCGGTGATATTCAGCACAGCGACCTGTGTCGGCGCGAGCCAGACAGGCAACGCGCCGCCATGCTGCTCGATCAGAATGCCAATGAAACGCTCCAAACTGCCCACAATCGCGCGATGCAGCATGATGGGGCGATGGCGGCTGCCGTCCTCGCCGACGAACTCCGCATCCAGCCGTTCGGGCAAGTTGGGGTCCACCTGTATCGTGCCGCACTGCCATTGGCGGCCTAGCGCATCTTTGAGCGTGTACTCGATCTTCGGACCATAGAACGCACCTTCGCCTGGCAGGTATTCGAATTCGCAACCGCTGGCCCGCAGCCCTTCGGCCAATGCGCTCTCCGCCCTGTCCCAGCTCTCCTCGGAGCCGATGCGTTTCTCCGGCCGGGTCGAGAGCTTGTAGATGATCTCCGTGAAGCCGAAGTCTTTGTAGACCTTTTGCAGCAACGACGTGAACGCTTTCACCTCGCCTTGAATCTGATCTTCCGTGCAGAAGATGTGGCCATCATCCTGCGTGAAGGCGCGCACGCGCATGATGCCGTGCAAGCCACCGGTCGGCTCGTTGCGGTGACAGGCGCCAAACTCACCGTAACGCAGCGGAAGATCCCGATAGCTCTTGACCCCTTGCTTGTAGATCAGGATGTGGCCAGGACAGTTCATGGGCTTGAGCGCGTAGTCGCGCTTTTCGCTTTCCGTCGTGAACATGTTCTCGCGGTACTTGTCCCAATGGCCGGTTTTCTCCCAGAGACTCTTGTCCAGGATCTGAGGGCCTTTGACTTCCTGGTACCCGTTGTCTCTGTAAACACGTCGCATGTATTGCTCGACCTCCTGCCAGACGGTCCAGCCCTTGGGATGCCAGAACACGGTGCCGGGCGAATGCTCGTCAAGATGAAACAGGTCCAGCTCGCGCCCGAGACGGCGGTGGTCACGCTTCTCGGCCTCTTCCATGCGCAGGATGTACGCGTCCAGATCCTTCTTGTCCGCCCAGGCGGTACCGTAGATGCGCTGCAATTGCTCGTTCTTCGAGTCACCGCGCCAGTAGGCACCGGCCAGCTTGGTCAGCTTGAAGGCCTTGAGGAAGCGCGTGTTCGGCACGTGGGGACCACGGCACATGTCCACGTACTCCTGGTGGTAGTACAAGCCCATGGCGGTCTCGTTGGGCATGTCTTCGATCAGGCGCAGCTTGTAGTCTTCGCCTCGCTTCTTGAACACCTCGATGACCTCGGCGCGAGGTGTCATCTTCTTGACCACGTCGTAGTCCTGGGCGATCAACGCCTTCATGCGCGCTTCGATGGCTGCCACATCCTCGGGCGTGAAGGGTCGCTCGTAGGAGATGTCGTAATAGAAGCCTTCGTCGATGACCGGACCAATGACCATCCGTGCCGTCGGATACAGCTGCTTCACCGCATGCCCCACCAGGTGAGCGCAGGAATGACGAATGATCTCGACGCCCTCGGGGTCCTTGGGGGTGATGATCTGGAGCTTGGCGTCATGGTCAATCAGATCGCTGGCGTCCACCAAGCGGCCGTCGACCTTGCCCGCCACGGTGTTCTTGAGCAGGCCCGGCCCAATGGAGGCAGCCACCTCGGCCACGGTCACCGGGCCGGGGAACTGGCGTTGCGAAGCGTCTGGAAGCGTGATCTGGACCATGTTGTCGTCTTGAAAATCAACAAGGCGCGGTGAAATTCACCGCGCCTTGTTTTCGTGGGGATGAAACTGCGCTCGATTCTAGGGCCTGACGACGGCGGGCAACGGCCCTGACCGCCGAAACCAACCTTTGCCGCACTCAGATTGCGCGAGCGGCGACGCCCTCAGCACTCAAAGCCCAATGGCCGCGATGCCAGCGTGAGCGATCTGCGCGTCTTCCGTCGACTTCACGCCACTGACGCCCACCGCCCCCAGGCAGTGGCCATCCTTGAGGATGGGCACGCCGCCTTCGAGCATGCCCTCCAGCGTCGGAGCGCTCAGGAACGAATGGCGCCCGCCGTTGATCACCTCTTCGTAGACCTTGCTTTCGCGCCGCCCCAGGGCAGCGGTTCTCGCCTTGGCAGGGGAAATATGGGCTGAGACCGGCGCGGCACCATCCAAACGCTGCAACCACAACAAATGCCCGCCCTCGTCCACGATGGAGATGGTCACAGCCCAATTGTTCTTGCGCGCTTCGGCCTCGGCGGCGGCGGCGATTTTCTTGATGTCTTCCAGTTCGAGTGCGGATCGGGTTTGCATGGCTAGGCCTTGAAAAGCAGAAAAGAATGATGATGAAAAAACAACAGTCCGCAGCATAACGCGCGAGCCGGTGTTTTGAAGCGAGCCATCCCGCTCTCGACCCATGCCTTCCGGCAAAACAGCCTTGAGAAAAATGCACGGAATCGGACATGGGCATCCAGGCTCCAATACCAACAGGCACCGTGATGGATTGGGATGCGCTCGTGGGTTTGACCCTAGAATTCCGGCCATCGAGACCCATTTAAACCTCACAGAACATTTGAAGGAGCTGACCATGAACGAACGCGTCCCCAGCTATTACGGCGCGGCCCTGCCCGCCGTCGAGCGCAACAAGGTGTTGCGCAACACGTACTGGCTGCTTGCGCTCAGTCTGCTGCCCACGGTGGCCGGTGCCTGGATCGGCGTGGCTACGGGTATCACGATGTACCTCAACGGCATCCTGGGCCTGGTCGTGTTCCTCGGTGGCGCCTTTGGCTTCATCTATGCAATCGAGAAGACCAAGAATTCCGCCGCGGGCGTGCCCGTGCTGCTGGGCTTCACGTTCTTCATGGGCTTGATGCTGTCACGCCTGATCGCCATGGTGCTGGGCTTCAAGAACGGTGCCGATCTGGTGATGACCGCCTTCGCGGGCACTGCGGGCGTGTTCTTCGTGATGGCCAGCCTGGCCACGGTCATCAAGCGTGACCTGTCGGGCATGGGCAAATGGCTCTTCATCGGCGCCATCGTGCTGATGGTGGGCTCCATCATCAATGTCTTCGTCGGATCGTCCGCGGGCATGATGGCCATTTCCGTGCTGGCCATCGGCATCTTCAGCGCCTTCATGCTCTACGACTTGAAGCGCATCATCGACGGCGGTGAAACCAATTACATCAGCGCCACCCTGGCTCTGTACCTGGACATCGTCAACGTGTTCCAAAGCTTGCTGGCCTTGCTCGGCCTGATGGGCGGCGAACGCGAATAAGGGCATGGAATCGCGGGCTGGCTTTCAAGCGCCTGCGATTTCCTACTCAAGCCAGCGCAGCTTCTGCCGATACAAGAAACAATGTCACGTATCGCCCCCGTCATGAAGCTGCGCTTTTCCTTACGCGTCCTGGCCATTTCGACCGCAGCCCTGCTGCTCGCGGCCTGCGACATCCCGGGCGTCGCACCCGATCCGCGCATTGCCATGCGGGAAGCGGACAGCAAGGCCATCGGCAATGCCTGCCGTTACGCTTTGCGCGGCCTGGAAGAGTGCTACGCGAACAACCCCAAGGCCCTGAAGACGGCCATCCTGGAAGGTTGGCGCGAGATGGACCAATACATGCGTGAAAACGACATCAAAGGTCAAGCTGGCGCACCGGCCGAAGCTCAGGCCAAGGCACCTCTGCACCCGCAAGGTCAGACAGGTCCGGAGGTCAAGAACACCGAAGGCAGCAAGAGCAAGGCTGCGGCGGACAAAAAGTCTGGCATCAGGCTCTGAGCCCCCACTCTGAAGCACCGAGCGCTTCTTTGAGAAAAACGCACCCGTGGGTGCGTTTTTTCATGGGCGGATGAAACCGCAACCCCTCGATACCGTTCTCGACTCGCTCAAGCACGCCGGGCAAGGAGTATTTCGACAAGCACGAACGCGGATGGCTCAGGTCCCGCGCCGAGGCACTTACGCCTGCACGTCAAAAACAGCGATGCTCTCCACATGCGCAGTGTGCGGGAACATGTTCACCACCCCCGCAGCCGTGCAGCGATAGCCTGCTTGGTGCACCAGCAAGCCCGCATCGCGCGCGAGTGTCGCGGGATTGCAGCTGACGTAGACGATGCGCCGCGGCAGGACGTAGCCCGGCGCGCGTTCAGGCATTTGGACGCAGTCAGCCAAGGCTTTGGCCAGGGCAAACGCACCCTCTCGGGGTGGATCGACCAGCCACTTTTGAGCTGCGCCGTAGCGCATCAGGTCCGCTGGATCCAATTCGAACAGATTGCGGGCTTCAAATCGGGTTGGCGCCAGCGGCGCCCAAGGCGCCGCCCGCCGCTGTGCGTTGTAGACAGCGTTTTCTCGAGAACGCGCGACAAGCGCTTCACTGCCCTCGATGCCCAGCACCTCGCGCGCCTGAGTGGCCAAAGGCAAGGTGAAATTGCCCAGGCCGCAGAACCAGTCGATCACGCGCTCATCCGATTGCACATTCAGCAGCCGCAAGGCTCGCGTCACCAAGACACGATTGATGTGCGGGTTGACCTGGGTGAAATCTGTGGGCCTGAAAGGCATCTCGATGCCGAATTCAGGCAAGCCATAGGCCAAGGACGCTGTGCCATCCTGCTCATCCAGCCGATGCACCGTATCAGGCCCCTTGGGCTGCAACCACCACTGCACACCGTGCGCGCTGGCGAACGTACGCAGCTTGTTCAAATCTCCCTGACTCAATGGCTCCAGATGTCGCAACACCAGCGCGGTCACCAATTCGCCAACCAAGTTGAGGCCGCAGGCCAATTCGATCTGCGGGCAAGTTTCAATCGCCTCCATCGACGCGATCAACCCGCGCAAAGGCACCAGCATGGCGCTGACATGCGGCGGGAGCACGGCGCAGGTCTTGATGTCGGCGACGTAGCGGCTCTTGCGCTCGTGGAAACCCACCAGCACCTCACCCTTCTTGCGCACGTGGCGCACCGACAGGCGCGCACGATAACGGTAACCCCAAGCGGGCCCCTCAATGGGCCGCAACAACACTTCGGGGCGTACCTTGCCCAGATGCCAAAGGTTGTCTTCCAACACGCGTTGCTTCACCGCTACCTGGGCCGAAGGCTCAAGGTGCTGCATCTTGCAGCCGCCACAAGCCTCGGCATGCAGACCGAAATGCGGGCAAGCGGGCCGCACGCGCTGGGACGACTCGCGGTGGATGGCCGTGACGACGCCCTGCTCCCAGTTGTTCTTGCGGCGGTGAATGTTGGCACTGACGACTTCGAACGGGAGTGCGCCATCGACGAACACCACCTTGCCCTTGGCATCGGGACCAACATCACCGTCGCGGCGATGGGCGATGCCCTGGGCTTCGATGTCCAGTGATTCGATGTGCAAGGCGTCGGCGGGAAAATCCGGCGACACCGAACTGGCCGACGAGGACTCGGCCTCGGAAATGAACAGGGTGGACATGACAGCTTCAGCGCTTGGGCAAGTACTGGGCCGGATTGACCGGCTTGCCCTGACGGCGCACTTCGAAGTGCAACTTCACGCGGTCGGCATCGCTATTGCCCATCTCGGCGATTTTTTGGCCGCGCTTGACGGCTTGGTCTTCCTTGACCATCAGCGCGCGGTTGTGCGCGTAGGCCGTGAGGTAGGTGTTGTTGTGTTTGATGATGATCAGATTGCCGTATCCACGCAGGCCGGACCCGGCATAGACCACGCGACCATCCGCTGCAGCAAGCACGGGCTCGCCCGCCGCGCCACCGAGGTCCAGGCCCTTGTTCTTCAAACCGTCAAAGCTGGCGATCACCGGGCCGGACACCGGCCAGATCCACGTCAAGCCGCCCGACGAGGCTGCGTCGCCGCCCACCACCACACTGGTGACCGGACGCGAAGTTGGTGTGCCAGTTGCTGGCGGTGCGCTCGGGGTCTTGTCGCCCGCATCGTCATCCGGCTGCGGTGTCTCGCCGGGAGGAATCACGCGCAGCACCTGACCGACGGCGATCTGATGACCATCGGGCAGGCCATTCCAACGCGCCAAATCTTTCCAATGCTGCCCCGTCTCCAGACCAATGCGGTAAAGGTTGTCGCCCTGCTTCACCGTGTAGTACCCAGGCTTGTCGGTACCGCCTGCGGCCTCAATCGCAGACGAGGGCACAGGCGTCACCACGGCCGCTGGACTGGCGCTGTTGCTGGCGGCAGGGCGAGCGCCACCGTTGCCGGTCGAGGCGCGGGCAGGATTGGACGCGCCAGTGGCCCGCTGCGGATAGCTGGGCGATTCAACAGTGGGGCGATTGACGGCCACCTCTCGGGCCTCCACGGGAGCGCGACCGTTGCCCGTAGCGCAAGCGGCCAATCCCGCGACCATCGCCATGACAACCATGAGCCCCACGCGGTGCTTGCAAAACACAAACTGAGTGGGATAGGGTCGCGTTGGCATGGCATCCGCAGAGGTCATCAGTTCAAAATCCTTCGAGAAATGGATGGATTGCAACAAGCAAACCCGATGTAAGAGAGTGCCCCCGGGAGGCAATCGCCACCGCTCGGGACCACGATTCAAGCGATCCCCGATTTTAGGGGGACGAAATGCACCGCCTCCAACAGGGTTTGACGCAACCCATCGGCGGTCTTGTCGAGCACCAGCAGGGCCTGCGCGGAAGCCCCGCTGACTCCGCCGTGCCCTGCCGTGGCCAGCACGGGCGCGACCAGGCGGCCTCCCTCGGCCAACTGATCCACCCAGGCTTGCGGCACGGCCTCCCCACCCGCCGCGGCGATGATGCCTGCATAGGGCGCGCCAGCCGGATACCCGGCCATGCCATCACCAAACAACAGGTGCACATTGGGCAAGCGCAAGCCGCGCAGGTTCTCGCGGGCTTTTTCGTGCAGGCCACGCAAGCGCTCGATGCTGTAAACCTCACGCGCCACGCAGGACAGCACGGCTGCTTGGTAGCCGCAGCCCGTACCGATCTCCAGCACACGCCCCGCCCCGACCCCGAGCTTGGGACCATGGCTGCGCTCGTTGTCTTGCGCGGACTTGGCTATTGCATCCGCCAATGCCGGGCAGTCCAGCAGCAGCTCGATCATGCGCGCGACGACATTCGGTTTGGAAATTGTCTGCCCCAAGCCGATGGGCAGGCTGGTGTCTTCGTAGGCTTGGGGCGCCAATGCCGTGTCCACGAAGCGGTGCCGCTCCACCCGGCCCATGGCCTGGAGCACCCGTGCATCGCGGATGCCCTGGGCAGCGAGCTTCTTGACCATGGCCTGGCGCACAGCTTGGGAATCCAAGCCGTGAGTGGAAGATGCTGCCCGAGCGGCGCGGGTCAAATGGCCCACCGAAGGTTGGGCTTGGGCAGACTGCGCCCCACGCGCCAGATCTGCGCCGGACAGACCACCGACCGCCGGAGTGCCAACCGCGCGGTCCAGACGCACAGGAAATCCGGGGCGCGCGCGACTCATGCGCCCGCCCCGAGCGCGGGCGATGCGGGCGCATCGGTGGCGGCGGAAAGATGCCCGATCGATTGCGCCCAATAGCTCAGCGCCTCGTGGTCGGACAAGTCCACCTTCAGTGGCGTGATCGTGACGTGGCCTTGCGCCGCAGCGTGGAAGTCCGTTCCCTCACTGTCGTCCAGTGCGGGGCCAGCACCGCCGATCCAGTACATGGTTTCACCGCGCGGGTTGGTCTGCGTGATGACAGATTCGGCCGCGTGTCGACGCCCCAAACGGCAAACCTTCGCGGATTTGAGCTCCTCTCGCGGCAAATTGGGCAGATTGACGTTGAGCAACCACGGTTTGATCTTTGGCGTTTGGTGCGCAAGCAGTTGTTGCACCAGCTTGCGTGCTCGCTCTGCCGCAGCGTCGAGGTGTTTCCAGCCTTTTTGCACTTGGGAGAAGGCGATCGCGGGAATGCCGAACAGATAGCCTTCCATCGCTGCACCCACAGTGCCCGAGTAGATGGTGTCATCCCCCATGTTCGCACCGTTGTTGATGCCCGAAACCACCAGGTCAGGCCGGTACCCCAGCAGCCCGGTCAGCGCGATGTGCACGCAATCGGCGGGCGTGCCATTGACGTAACGAAAGCCATTCGGCGCGTGATGAACATACAGCGGCGCGTTGAGTGTGAGTGCGTTCGACTTAGCGCTGTTGTTGTGCTCCGGCGCGATGACCTCGACCTCGGCCACGTCCTTGAGTGCCTCGTACAGCGCCACGATGCCAGGCGCCTGGTAGCCATCGTCGTTGGAGATCAGGATTTTCATGTTGGTGAAATTGTAGGTGCCCGGGCCGGTTTGCCCTTCAAGGCCGCTGCCGCACCCGCTGCACCGGTTCCGCACGCGTCGTGCGCATGCGCGGCGAACTCCGGTCGCACCAGAGACAGCCAGAGCGCCATGGCTGCCCGTAAGATCGGCGCGCGCCATCAGCAAGAGCGTTCACGCAAGAACGACGCAACGACACAAGCGCGAGGAGACACCCATGCATGCCTGGCTTTGCAGCGACCCCAGCGGCGTTGACGCACTGGAATGGAATGAACAAACCACGCCCGCACCTGGCCCCGGCCAGGTGCTGCTGGAGATCAAGGCAGCCAGCCTGAATTTCCCCGATCTGCTGATCGTGCAAAACAAGTACCAGATGAAACCGCCCTTGCCCTTCGTGCCGGGGTCGGAGTACGCGGGCGTGGTGCGGGCCTTGGGCGAGGGTGTAAAGCAGTTGCAAGTCGGTCAGGCCGTCGCCTGCCTCACCGGCACCGGCGGCTTCGCAACTCACGTCCTGGCACCGGCGGAGCGCTGCATGCCTCTGCCCAGCGGTTTTGCATTTGAAGACGCAGCCGCCTTCATCATGACCTACGCCACTTCCCACCACGCGCTGATCGACCGGGCCCAGCTCAAGGCCGGCGAGACCGTGCTGGTGCTGGGCGCAGCCGGCGGCGTAGGCACCGCGGCCATCCAAATCGCCAAGGCACAGGGCGCGCGGGTGATCGCCGCGGCGTCCAGCGAGGACAAGCTGGCGCTGTGCAAAAAGATCGGCGCGGACGTCGGCATCAACTACGCCACGCAGGACCTGCGTGAAGCGATCAAAGCCGCGACAGACGGCAAGGGTCCGGAGGTGATCTACGACCCGGTGGGCGGTGACCTTGCAGAACCAGCTTTCCGCTCCATCGCCTGGCGCGGCCGCTACCTGGTGGTGGGTTTCGCCGCCAGTCCGACCGTCCCTACTCTGCCCATGAACCTGCCCCTGCTTAAGGGCGCGTCCCTGGTCGGCGTGTTCTGGGGCGACTTCGCTCGCCGTGAGCCGCAAGCAAACGCGGCCATGATGCAAACGCTGGCGCAGTGGTATGCCCATGGCAAGGTCAAGCCGGTGATTGATCGCGTGCTGCCCATGAAAGAACTCAAGCAGGCCTACGCCCTGATGGGCACGCGCCAGGTCAAGGGCAAGCTGGTGTTGGTGAATTGACCCTGCTGGGTTGAACGCGGAGAGGGCGGGGCAGGCTGACCGCCTCATATGATTTGCTGTGCAAATCGAAATCGGCGGCGCAGCCTGCTCCGCCCTCTCCGCTTACGTCGCACCACGAGCCAGCGACAATACGCCCATGTCCGCCGACACCGATGACACGCCGACCGCCCACTCCGAGGAACTGCTGAACCAGGTTGCCGCCCTGCCCTCGCTGCCGGGCGTCTACCGCTATTTCGACGACGCAGGTGGCCTGCTCTACGTGGGCAAGGCGCGCAACCTGAAGAAGCGCGTCTCCAGCTACTTCCAGAAGCGCCACGACGGCACGCGCATCGGCCACATGGTGGGCAAGATCGTGCGCATGGAGACGACGGTCGTACGCTCCGAGGCCGAGGCCCTGCTGCTGGAAAACAACCTCATCAAGACCCAGCAACCGCGCTACAACATCCTCTTTCGCGACGACAAGAGCTACCCCTACCTCAAAATGACCGCAGCCTCGGCTTCGGCAGCCGCCAGTGAAGCCAGCGCCTGGACCCGCATGGCGTACTACCGAGGCGCGGTCGAGAAAAAGCACCATTACTACGGCCCCTATCCGAGCGCATGGGCGGTGAAGGAAGCCATCGTCTTGCTGCAGAAAGTCTTTCGCTTGCGGACCTGCGAAGACACGGTGTTCAGCAACCGCACTCGGCCCTGCCTGCTCTACCAGATCAAGCGTTGCTCGGGCCCCTGCGTGGGCTTGGTCAGCCCAGAAGCCTACGCGCTGGATGTCGCGCATGCCCAGGCCTTCCTCGACGGCGAGACCCAGCAGGTGCTGAAACAGCTGGAAGCTCGCATGCTGGGCCATTCTGAAAAACTGGAGTTTGAACAGGCGGCGGAATTGCGAGATCAGATTTCCGCGCTGTCCAGCGTGCTGCACCAGCAAGCGGTGGAAAGCGTGGACGACCGAGATGTGGACATCCTCGCCGTCAAGATCCAGGGCGGTCGCGCTTGCGTGAACTTGGCCATGGTGCGCGGCGGCCGGCACTTGGGCGACCGGGCCTACTTCCCAACCCATGTCGAAGACGCCGCCGCGCTGCATTTCGCGGAGGCAGAGAGCGACGAAGCGCCCGCGGCTGGCCCCTCCATCGACACCCAGGTGCTCGAAGCCTTCATTGCCCAGCACTATGTGCAGGTCCCGGCGGTGCCCACGCTGATCACCGGCGCGCCGGTCAGCGCCGAGTTGATGGAAGCGTTGACCGAGCAAACCGGAATGCGCATGCGCACGGTCCACCAGCCTCGGGGTCAACGCCGCATTTGGCTGGACATGGCGCAGACCAACGCTGACCTGCAGTTGGCCCGCCTGCTGGCCGAGGAAGGCTCTCAACAGGCGCGCACGCGCGCGCTGGCCGAGGCGCTGGACTTGCCTCAGGTCAGCGACTCCGCTGGGCTGGATGAACTGCGCATCGAGTGCTTCGACATCTCGCACACTGCGGGGGAAGCCACCCAAGCGTCCTGCGTGGTCTTCCATCACCACAAGATGCAAAGCAGCGAGTACCGACGCTACAAGATCGACAACATCACGCCGGGAGACGACTACGCCGCCATGCGCCAAGTGCTGACCCGACGCTACGAGCGCATTGCCGCGCGCTTGTCCGAAGCACGGCGCGAGGGCAGCCTGGACAGCGCCATCCCCGCGCAGGCCGTGATGCCGGACTTGGTGCTGGTCGACGGTGGCAAAGGCCAGGTGTCGATGGCACGCGAGGTCTTCGAACAGCTCGGCCTGGACCTCTCAATCATCGTCGGGGTTGAAAAAGGAGCCGGGCGCAAGGTCGGCCTGGAAGAGCTGGTTTTTGCCGATGGCCGCGACAAGGTCTACTTGGGCAAGGACTCCGCGGCGCTGATGCTGGTCGCGCAAATCCGCGACGAGGCGCATCGATTCGCCATCACCGGAATGCGAGCGGCGCGCGCCAAGGTGCGCACGGGCGGCAGCCGACTTGAGGACATTCCAGGCGTCGGCCCCAAACGGCGCGCGAGGTTGTTGCAGCGCTTTGGCGGAGCCCGTGGCGTGGAAGCTGCGAGCGTGGAGGACCTAGCTGCCGTCGAGGGGGTGTCGCACGAACTGGCCGAAATCATCTACCGCGCATTGCACTGACCGGGACGTTTTGGGGGCGGCCCAAGAGCGGCGCATCACGTGAACAAATTCACAACACGACCGTGCCACAATGCCACCCATGTTCTTCACCATCCCCACCTTGATGACCTGGGCGCGCATTGTCGCCATCCCGCTCATCGTCGGCGTGTTCTACCTGCCCTTGGAACCGCAGATTCGCAACCTGATCGCGACCGCCATGTTCGTGCTGTTCGCGCTGACGGACTGGCTGGACGGCTACCTCGCGCGCAAGCTAAACCAAGTCTCGGCTTTCGGTGCCTTCCTGGATCCGGTGGCGGACAAGTTCCTGGTCTGCGCCAGCCTCTTGGTGCTAGTGCACCTCGACCGTGCCGATGTGTTCGTCGCCCTCATCATCATTGGCCGGGAGATCGCCATTTCAGCGCTGCGCGAATGGATGGCTCAAATCGGTGCTTCGCGCAGCGTCGCGGTGCATATGTTGGGCAAGCTCAAGACCACGGCGCAGATGGTGGCAATCCCCTTCCTGCTCTACGACGGTACGGTGCTTGGCTTGATCAACACGCACCTCTGGGGCACGGTGCTGATCTGGATCGCCGCAGTGCTGACAGTCTGGTCCATGGTCTATTACCTTCGCAAGGCCTTGCCTGAGATCCGGGCCAAGGTGTGATGCGCGGCCACACCCAGGCCCGCGATGGGGAAACGATTCGTCACGCATGAAATACCCCGCATGCTTTCGTCGCGCGGCTGGCACGGGAAATGCGTCTAGAATTCGCGTCCCACGCCGCCAAGGTGGCTGCAAGCCTTGATTGACATGGCCCAAGTCCATCGCTCTAATTGCTGCACCCAAATAAGCGGGTGCCCAATTGCAGATTGCCCCGCATGCCTCACCGGTCACCGGTCCGGTGCGAACAGGATGCAATAAGGCAGACCGATTAACCTAGTTCCACGTACAAGGGGATTTTTGTGAACAAAACCGAACTGATCGAGCACATCGCCAAGAACGCAGACATTTCCAAGGCAGCAGCCACTCGGGCTCTGGAGTCCGTGATCGGTGCAGTCAAAACCACGCTGAAAAAAGGCGGTTCGGTGTCTCTCGTCGGATTCGGCACGTTCGCCGTGACCAAGCGCGCTGCTCGCACGGGCCGCAATCCGCGCACCGGCGACACGATTAAAATCAAGGCTGCCAAGCTCCCGAAGTTCCGTCCGGGCAAGGCGTTGAAGGACGCCTTGAACTGACAATTGATGATCTAGAGTTGAGGTCCGCATTTGCGGGTTTCAACCGGTGGGGTGCTTAGCTCAGTTGGTAGAGCGGCGCCCTTACAAGGCGTAGGTCGGCGGTTCGAGACCGTCAGCACCCACCACCGAAGCGAAGGCGAACATTGCGTTCGCCTTTTTTCTTGTGAACGTAAACGGCTTTTAACTTTCTCTTGCCCGGAGACCCGCGCCCATGTTTGAAAACCTGCGCAAGCACAACAAGATCCTGATGGCGGTGCTGGTGCTGCTCATCGTCCCGTCCTTCGTGCTGGTGGGCATTGATGGCTACACCCGCATGACGCAGAAGGACCGCGTCGTGGCCCACGTGGGCAAGATCGAGATCACGCAGGGTGAATGGGATGCCGCGCACCGCTCGGAAACCGACCGCCTGCGCCAGATGATGCCCAATCTTGATGCGCGGCTGCTCGACTCCGATGCCGCGCGCCGGGGTGTGCTTGAACGCATGGTTCGCGAACGCGTGCTGCAACAAGCCGCGCGAGACGCACAGCTCAGCGTGAGCGATGCCCGCTTGTTCCAGGAACTGCAAACCATTCCCGCCATCGCCCAGTTGCGTCGCGCCGACGGCACCATGGACGTGGAAACCTACCGCGAACTCCTGGCGCGTCAGGGCCTAACCCCTGCGGGTTTCGAAGCCCAACTGCGCTCGGACCTCGCCGTCAATCAGATACAAGCGAGCGTGACGGGCACTGCGGTGCAGACCAACACGTCTGCTGACCTGGCCCTGGACGCTTGGCTGGAGCGACGTGAGGTGCAAGTGGCGCGGTTCACGCCCACCGACTATGCGGCTCGTGTGCAGGTATCGGAAGCCGATCTGCAAGCCTACTGGCAAGCCAACCAAGGCCTGTTCCAGGCTCAGGAACAAGCCCGCATCGAGTACATCATGCTGGACATTGAGGCCCTGCGCAAGGAAGCACGCGTGAATGAGCAGGACCTGCGCAGCTATTACGAGCAAAACGTGGACCGTCTCAGCGGGCCGGAAGAGCGCCGCGCCAGTCACATCCTGATCACCGCGGCCAAGGATGTCCCGGCCGCTGAGCGCCAAAAGGCGCGCGAGCAGGCCCAGGCGCTGCTGGCTGAGTTGCGCAAGGCACCGTCCAACGCACAGGCCAAGCTGTTCGCCGATCTGGCGCGCAAACATTCGCAAGACCCTGGATCGGCCTCGCGCGGTGGCGATCTGGGCTACTTTGGCCGCCAGGCCATGACACCGCCCTTTGAGCAGGCGGTCTTCGCCCTCAAGCAGGGCGAGCTCAGTGACGTGGTGGAAACCGACTTCGGCTACCACCTCATTACCGTAACCGGCATCAAGAAGCCCAAGGCCAAGAGCTACGCCGAACTACGCCCCAGCTTGGAAGCCGAGATTCGCAATCAACAGGCCCAAGCTCGTTACGCCGAAGCCGCCGAAGCCTTCACCAATGGTGTTTATGAGCAGCCCGACAGCCTCAAGCCCGTGGCCGATCAGCTGCGTTTGACGATTCAGACTGCCACTGTCAGCCGCGAACCCGCACAGGCTAACGCTGACAGCCAGGGCGTGCTGACCAACGCCCGCTTGCTGGCTGCCGTCTTCAGCGAGGACGCCATACAGGCCAAACGCAACACCGAGGCCGTGGAAATCAGTCCCAGCCGTTTGGCCGCGGCACGCGTCGTGCAGCATCTGCCTGCTCGGACTCTGCCGCTGGCTGAAGTCCAAGCGGCCGTGCGGGAGCGGGTCGTCAGCTCCCGCGCTGCACAACTGGCTCGTGAAGATGGACTGGCCAAATTGGCTGCCTGGAAAGCCACGCCGGCGCAGGCCAAGCTCGGGGCCGCTGAAGTGGTATCGCGGGATCAGGCCCGGAATCTGCCGCGCGCTCTGCTCGACGCCGTTCTGCGCGCCGACCTGCAGTCTGCGGCAACCGGTCCTGTCTGGGTAGGCACCGATCTTGGCGATCAGGGCTATGTGCTGGCTCGGGTGAACCGCCGTGTTGAGCGCGCTCCCGCAAGCGATTTGGCTCAGCAAAACCAGCAGCGCCTCCAGTACCTGCAATGGTGGACCCAAGCCGAGAACGAGGCCTACTACCAATTGCTGCGTCAACGCCTGAAAACACGCATTGATCTGCCCGCGCCTGCTCCGAAAGGCTAAAGCTTGGCGCTATAATCTTGGCCTTGCGGTGGCTGTAGCTCAGTTGGTAGAGTCCCAGATTGTGATTCTGGTCGTCGTGGGTTCGAGTCCCATCAGCCACCCCAGACTTTGAAAGACGCCAGCATAGGGTCAGCCCTTGCTGGCGTTTTGTTTTGGCGTTTTCGTTTGATGGCGGCCTGTCCGCTGCATTCGCCGCACGAAATCCACTCATGATCGAGCACCGACGATCCCTGTTCAAGACGCTTGCAAGTGCCGGGATGTTCATGGGCGCGTGGAATGGCCATGCGATACGGACCTTCACTGCGCTGGGTTTGTTGGGCCAAGCATCCGCCCTGCTTGCGCAGACCATCCCGCTTCCCTCCACGAATCGCTCACAGGCCTTCAAGGCACAGACTCCTGGAGATGCTCTGCGTCTGATCGTTGGCAACGCGTCGGTGACCGAGGTCGGCGAATCGCAAATCCAGTTGCAAGTCCCGGAGCTGGCTGAGAACGGTGCCATGGTGCCAGTGACCGTCAGTAGCCGAATCCCCGACACGCGGCAAATCATGCTGTTGATCGACAAGAATCCATACCCTCTCGTCGCAAGCTTCTACTTTCCCGAAGGCACCGAGCCCAGCTTCCAAACACGCGTCAAGATGGCCGAGAGCAGTCGCGTTCGTGTCCTCGTATCAGCCTCGCTGGGCAAGGACAGCCGCTACTTCACGACCTCGAAAGACACACGGGTCACCCTGGGCGGCTGCGGTAGCTGAAGCGCATGAGCACCGATTTTCCCAAGCCCGAGCCCATGCGCCTGCGCGCCGACCATGCCAACGGCGTGACCGAGGTGCGGGTGCTGGTCAAGCACATCATGGAGTCCGGCCAGCGCCATGATGCGGACGGCCGGGTCATTCCAGCCCACTACATCACCGAGGTCCTCGCGCATCATGTGGGGACGCAAGGCTCGCCACGACTGGTCTTGCACGCTCAATGGAGCACGGCCATCGCGCAGAATCCTGTGCTCTTCTTCCAGTTCAAGGGGGGCGTGCCGGGGGACAAGGTGGTCCTGCAATGGGTTGACAACATGGGCATGCGGCGCAGCGACGAGACGCAGATCCGTTGACGGGTGTTGGCGCGACTGACACGGCCATGCGTTGGGACATCTTCTGCAAAGTCATCGACAACTTCGGTGACATTGGGGTGTGTTGGCGGCTTGCGCGCCAAATCGCCAACAGCGGACAGCGAGCCAGATTGTGGGTGGACGACGACTCGGCACTCACGTGGATGGCGCCAGGTGGCACAGACGGCGTTGAGGTGCGCCCCTGGCACGGCCTCGCGCCTGAAGGCATCCCGCCGGGCGACGTGCTGGTCGAGGCTTTTGGCTGCGACATCACGCCGGATTGGGTTCAGGCTGTCGCCACCCCAGACACGGCCTGGATCAACCTCGAATACCTGAGCGCGGAACCTTATGTGGAACGCATGCACGGCCTGCCCTCGCCGGTGCTCAGCGGCCCCCTCGCGGGATGGCACAAGCGCTTCTTTTATCCCGGCTTCACGCCAGGAACAGGGGGCCTGCTGCGCGAACCCGATCTGCAAGAGCGACAACGGCGATTTGACCGCGCATCCTGGGTGGCGGCCCAGGGCATCCAGCCAGAGCCCGGAGCGAAACTGATCTCCTTGTTTTGTTACGAGCCTGCAGCCCTATCCGCTCTGCTCGAACAGCTGGCACGGCCGCAGGAACTGCCCCAAATTGGCGGCTCAAGCACACCCTCTGTCACGCACCTGCTCGTCACGGCGGGCCGTGCCACAGGGGCTGTGCAGAATTTGCTGCAGACGCATGAACGACACAGGCCAGGCGCGTCCCTCTTGCAGGTGCACTATCTGCCCCGCCTCAGCCAGGACGACTATGACCATTTGCTGTGGGCTTGTGACCTGAACTTCGTGCGTGGCGAGGACTCGTTGGTGCGCGCTCTTTGGGCCGCCCGGCCCAGCCCAGACATGACGCTGCAGGCCATCCCGTTCGTTTGGCAGCTGTACCCTCAACACGATGACGCGCACCACGACAAATTGAGAGCGTTCCTGAACTGGGTGCAAGCATCACCATCGTCCCGTGCCTTCCATGAGATCTGGAACGGGCTGAGCGGATCGCCACTGCCCGGTTTGGACATCCCCAATTGGGGGGTGCAAGCCCAGCGAGCGCAGTCCCGGGCACGGGATCAAGCGGATCTGCTCACCCAGCTGAGCGCCATGGCCGTGTCGATGGCGTCTCTAGCCCACCGCTCCTAGCACCTGGGACGTTTTCGTACTGGGCCTTCCCCTACCCCTAAGCAGGACGCCCAGAACCCGGCCAGCAGCAATGCGGCACGTCGGCAGTTGGCGCTCAACCACGCTGGGCGGCACATTGCGGAACCAGCAACCTGCTGGCCGGGCCGAAACCAAAAGCCGCTAAAATCAGGGGCTTTGCAGAACGCCGCCGGAAGTCATCGGGAGCGGCCAGTCTTTTTCTCCATCACTGGACAACACATCATGAAAATCGCTCAAGAAATCCGCGCCGGCAACGTGATCATGCACGGCAAGGATCCGATGGTCGTGCTCAAGACCGAATACGCCCGCGGTGGCCGCAACGCCGCCACCGTGCGCATGAAGCTCAAAAGCCTGATCGCCAACTTCGGCACCGAAGTCGTGTTCAAGGCCGACGACAAGATGGACCAGATCATTCTGGAAAAGAAGGAATGCACCTATTCCTACTTCGCCGACCCGATGTACGTCTGCATGGACACCGAGTACAACCAGTACGAAGTGGAAGCCGAGAACATGGGCGACGCCCTGCACTACTTGGAAGACGGCATGGCCGTGGAAGTGGTGTTCTACGACGGCAAGGCCATCTCGGTCGAGCTGCCCACCAGCGTCGTGCGTGAAATCACCTGGACCGAACCCGCCGTCAAGGGCGATACCTCGGGCAAGGTGCTCAAGCCCGCCAAGATCGCCACGGGCTTTGAAGTCGCCGTGCCGCTGTTCGTGGACCAGGGCGACAAGATCGAAATCGACACCCGCACGGGCGAATACCGCAAGCGGGTCTGAGCGGGTTTCCCCCTCAGGCGCCTGCCGCCGGTGGACAGCGGCGTCATCGGCGACAATGCACCGCAAGGCTCCTCCTGGCAGGAGCCTTTTTCTTGGGATGCTGACATGCTGAAACACCACACCCGCGACCTCAACCTGCATACCCTGGCCGAGGCCTGGGACGCGCTCAAAGCCCACTCCGACGCAGGCCTGCCTCTGGAGGCGGCCGCCTACCGCCTGGCCTTTGCCGACCCGGAATTCCTGCTGCGCCGCGAGACTCGGGGCATCCGCTTTCAGCTCGAGCTGATGAAGCCAGATCTGGAGCAACAGGAGCAAGGCATCCACCACACGGTCGTGGTTTATGGCAGCGCGCGCACGCCCTCCCCCGAACAGGCCCAAAACAATCTGGACGCCGCTCGCGCCAGCGGTGACGCCCAGGCGCTCAAACGCGCCGAACGCGACCTGCGCAATTCCCGCAACTACGACGCCGCCCGGCGCTTCGGCAAGCTGGTCGCAGAGCACGGCGCGCGGATGCCGGAGCACGAGCGGTTCTACATCTGCACCGGTGGCGGGCCCGGCATCATGGAAGCGGCCAACCGTGGCGCCCATGAAGCGGGCGCCCTCAACGTGGGCCTGAACATCACGCTGCCGCACGAACAGAGCGGCAACCGCTACATCTCACCCTCGCTGAGTTTCAAGTTCCACTACTTTGCGCTGCGCAAGATGCACTTCATGATGCGTGCCAAAGCGCTGGTGGTCTTTCCCGGCGGATTCGGAACGCTGGACGAATTGTTCGAGGTGATGACGCTGGTGCAGACGGGCAAGTCAGAACGGGTGCCCATCGTGCTGCATGGGCGCGAGTTCTGGAAACGCGTGATCGATTTTGACCTCCTGATCGACGAAGGTCTGATCTCGCCGCAGGACGTGGATTTGTTCCGCATCGTCGACACGCCGGAGGCGGCCTGGGAAACCATCCAGGGGTACTACAAGCTCGACACCGAGCGAGGCTGAGCGACGGACTTCAGTCCCCAGGCGGCGCGGCTGCCCCAGCCCACCGCCACCCCCACAGTCCAGAACACCAAGGACACCCCCACCACGGCACCCACGCTGCCGAACATCAGCGGCATCGCGACACTCGACGCATTGAGCGTGAGCAGGCGCAGCCCCAAGGCTTCGCCGTGCCGGTCATGCGGGGTGATCTGGTGCAGCGTGCTCATGATCAAGGGCTGCACCGAGCCCAGCACCAAGCCGAGAAGCACCGAGCATGCCCCCATGCTCCAAGCCCCTGGCATGAAAGGATAGGCAACGAACAGCGCGGCCGTGGCCAGCATGGCGCCGCCCATTACCATCCATTCGCGCAGTCGGGCGGCCACCCAGGGCATGAGCAGGCGCACCGCCGCCGCCGAGATGGCGAATGCGCCCAGCAGCGTGCCGATGGTCGAGGCGCTGAACCCACGCTCGTGCCCCAGCACGGGCATGACGAAGGTGTGCACGTCCCAGCACGCCGAAAGCAGCCAGTTGACCAGCATCAAGCGGCGCATCTGAGGATCGCGCAGCAAATCCCAGGCCCTGCGCGATCCTGTCACCGGGGCCGCAGTCGAGCGCCGTTGCGGGGCCCGGCGCACGCACAGCCAAGTCACCAGCGGAAGCAGGGCAGCGAACAGAAAAGCCGCGCGGTACCCCTGCAGATCCCCGGGCCGTCCACCCAGCCAGACGCCCGCATGGTCGATCAGCAAGCCGGCGAGCAAAGGACCGAGGAAGTTGGAAAACGCCGGGCCGATGGACAACCAGCTGAACATGCGCTTGAGCTCGGCCGCGTCGCGCGCGCTGCGCCCGACTTGGCGCTGCAGGGCGATCGACGCCGCACCCGTGGCACCGCCCGCGCACAAGGCCGCGAGACACAGCACCGGAAAGAGGGGGAACACGGCAGCCAGCAAGGTCCCGCTGACGGCGGCCGTCACGGCCAGGCCCACAGGCCGACGCAGTCCATGGCGATCGGCATAACGTCCCGCCGGCAGGGCCAGGAACACTTGCGTGAGGGCGAACAAGGCCATCAACACCCCCACGGCCAAGGGGCTGTACCCCTGGGTCAGAGCCAGCAAGGGCGCGGCCATGCGCAAGCCCGCCATGCAGGCGTGCAGGCAGATGTGGCCCAGGATCAGACGCGGCAGCAGCCTGTTCATTCAGGCGCCCACTTTCCGCGCGGCCATCCGCACCGCCCTCCTCGGTCCTGCGCTCATGCGGCGGCGCTCACTCCTCATCCGCACCCTTGTCCAACGGCAGCAGGTTCTGCGCCTGAGTCTCGGGCAAGGCCTCCACGGCCTTGAGCGCGCGGTTCATGGCGCGGCTGCGCACCTCGGCGCTGTCCAGGGTGTTGAGCACGGTCTGGGTCTGCGTCTTGACCCGCGCCAGCACCTCACCGAACTTGTTGAACTCGGTCTTGACCGCGCCCAGCACCTGCCACACCTCGCTGCTGCGTTTTTCCAGCGCCAGGGTGCGAAAGCCCATCTGCAGGGAGCTCAGCATGGCGAGCAGGGTCGTCGGTCCGGCCAGCGTGACGCGGTGCTCGCGCTGCAGCGCCTGCATCAGGCCCGGGCGGCGCAGCACCTCGGCGTACAGGCCTTCGGTGGGCAGGAAGAGGATGGCGAAATCCGTCGTGTGCGGCGGCGCCAGGTACTTCTCGGCAATGCTCTTGGCTTCGAGCCGGATGCGCGCTTCGAGCGCCTTGGCCGCGCTTTCAGCACTCACGGCATCGGCACGCTGCTGGGCATCGAGCAGACGCTCATAGTCCTCGTTCGGGAACTTGGCGTCGATGGGCAGCCAGCAGGGAGTGTTGTCATCGCCTGCACCGCCTTTGCCGGGAAGTCGGATCGCGAAGTCCACCACGTTGCGGCTGCCCGGGACGGTGGCGATCTGCGCGGCGTACTGCTCGGCGGTGAATACCTGCTCCAGCAAGGCCGCGAGCTGGGCTTCGCCGAACATGCCACGTGTCTTCACGTTGGTCAACAGGTGCTTGAGGTCGCCCACGCCCGCAGCCAGGCTCTGCATCTCGCCCAGACCCTTGTGCACCAACTCCAAGCGCTCGGCCACCTGCTTGAAGCTCTCGCCCAAGCGCTGCTCCAGCGTGGCGTGCAGCTTCTCGTCGACGGTGGCGCGCATTTCGTCGAGCTTGACCGCGTTGCTCTGCTGCAGTTGAGCCAGCTTGGCCTCCATCGTCGCGTTCATCTCACCGATGCGCCGCGCGTTCATCTCGCTCAGGTTGGAGAGCTGCGTCGTCAGCGTGTCGCGCACCTCTTTCTGGAACAAGGCGATCTTCTGGCTGAAGTCGTCCAGTCGCGCGTCTTGCGTTCGGGTGGCGGTGGCGGCCTGCTGCACCAGGCTTTGCTGGAAAGTCGCCAGCGTCTGCTGCAACTCCTGGCGCGTGCCGCGCGCGGAGTCGCCGATGTCTTGCCGCAACTCACGCGCGAGCTGCTGGCTCGCGCCGCCATCGCCACGGCGAACGAGCAGCATGAGCAGCACAACCAGGTTCACGACCAGGAGCGCGAGAACGAGCAGGACCAAGAGGGTGATGTTCATAGGCAAGGCAACTCACACCGGTTCACGATCCGGCGGCCCAAATAGGCGAATCATGGAGTACAGGCCGAACACGACGACCCCAGCGAACACGGCCGGCAACGCGGCCTGCTCACGGAAAGTACGGAGAAAAGAAAGCGTAGCGAAGTGATCGCAAGGCCGGGTGGATTCTACGCCCGGCCCGCAGCCTCACCAGAGGATCAGCACCGTCGCCAGGCCGAGGAAAAGACCCATGCTGGCGACATCGGTGGCCGTGGTGAGGAAGATGCTCGACGCGGTGGCCGGGTCCGCGCCCAGGCGCTTCAAGGTCAGCGGAATCATCGCCCCCGAAATGCCACTGACCACGCAGCTGCCGACCATCGCCAGCAAGATGGCCACGGCCAGCCAGGGTGCTGCAGGGTTGTGCTGCGAGGCGGCGGTGACGTACATGCCCACCGCGCTGACCAGGCCGACCAAGAGACCGTTCAAGAGTCCGAGCCAGGCCTCCTTGGCGACCAAGGCCCGCTCACGCCCCGGCCGCACCTCGCCCAAGGTCAGTCCGCGCAAAGTCACGGCCAGTGCCTGACAACCCGTGTTGCCACTCTGACCCGCCAGCACGGGCAGGAACAGGGCCAGGATGACCAACTGATTCAGGGTCTCCTGGAAGACTCCGACCACGGCCGCGGCCAGGAAGGCCGTCAGCAGATTGAACTGCAACCAGGGATGGCGCAACTTCAGGCAACGCTGCCAAGGCGTGGTCAGGCGCTCTTCCTCGACCCCCACCATGCTGGCGGGCTGGGCGCTGATTTCGAAGTTCTGCTCTTCGAACAGTACCTGGCCACGCACCAGCCCCACCAACCTGCCGTCCCCATCGCAGACCGGGTACACCGGGTAGTGCCGGCTGAGCACGGCCTTCATGGCCTCGGCCAAGGGCATGCGCGCGTCCAGGCTGAAGGGTGAGGGGATCATCACCGCCTCCAGGGTGCGGCCATGGTCGGCGAACAGCAGATCACGCATGGTGATCACGCCGCGCAAGCGGCCGGCTTCGTCCACGATGAAGCCGTAGGTGATGAAGGCCTGCTTGATCAACTCGCGCAGGTGTTCGATGGTCTCGCCGACGGTGAGCTGCGGTGGGAAGACGGCATACACCGGGTCCATGAAGCGCCCCACGCTGCCCTCGGAGTAAGTGCGATTGCGCGTCCACTGGCGCACTTGTATCGGAGGCGACTCCGCGCGGACTCGCTCGGCGTAGTCATCAGGAAACAGATCCAGGATGGCCGTGGATCGGCCAGGATGCAATTCCAACAAGAGCGCGCTGGTGAGTTCGGGCGCCTCGCCGCGCAGCACTTTGGCAGCCTCCCGGTCATCGCGCTGAGCGATGGCCATGCGCAGCCAGGCACGTCGCTGCGACATGTCGATTTCGGTGTCTCGCGAAGGTGATTGATCCATGAAACGCTGCCCGCCTCTCAGATTCCAGCATGGCCTCCCGACGCTCACGCGCCGCGCCCAGGCCTGGTTCGCATGCAGTCTAGACGATCGGCCATGGGCGCCTAGCCCCGCATGGCCGGCCCGCTCCATCGGTGCGGGCCGATCTGGCTCACGCCGCCGCACGCCTGAAGGGCGACCACTGAGTAAAGACCAGCAGATTGCCGAACATCACGAGCGCGAGCCCGACGAACGCGGCCGGCGTCCACTGGTAGCCTTCGGCCAAAGTGGACACGCTGAGCACCACCACCGGGAACAGCACGGTGCAGTAGGCGGCGCGCGCTGGCCCCATGCGACCCACCAATGTGAGGTACGCGGTGAAACCGATCACCGACCCGGGGATCGCCAGGTAGAGCAAGGCCCCCACATAGGCCGTCGAGGTATCGAAGGCAAAGGGCACGCCAAACACCACGCAACCCGCCAGCAGCACCGCAGCGCCATACAGCATGCTGTAAGCGTTGCCCGTCAGTGGTCGGACGCCGGCACGTTGCTGCAGCGACGACAGCATGTTGCCGGTCGAAAAAAAGAATGTGCCGAGCAGCGCGAACCCGAGGCCCAAGAGCGTTTCGCGGCTGGCCTGCTGCCCCACCAGTTCCGGCCAGAACAAGAGCAAAAGACCGGAAAAACCGACCAAGCCCGCCAGCATGACGCGCGGCGCGATCCGTGTGCCAAACCACAGGCGCGCGTTCAAGGCATTCCACAGCGTCGCGATGGAGAACACAACCGACACCAAGCCGCTCGGTATCCATTGGGTGGCCGTGTAGAAACACAGGAAGTTCAGGCAGAACAGGCACAGGCCCTGCCCCAGGCACAACGCATGCCCACGTCGGTCCATAGGCTGCAATTTGCGGGTCAACAGCAGCGCGGCGAACAGCACCAGGCCGGCCAGAGCGAAGCGGTAGAAAATGGACACGGGAATGGCCACCACCCCCAATTGCAATTTGATGGCGATCCAGGTCGTGCCCCAGATGAAGACGGTCAGGAAATATAGGAAAAGATTCACGTTGAGATGCTCGGCAGAGTCAAAGCAGGACTTGAAAACCAGGGCCATGACAACCATGGGCTCCTGCGCCCAGTGTGCCCCCGGCGGGCCCCCTCCGATTGCCGGTTCTTGCGGTTTTCCCGACCTGGGTCTGACGCGCATGACCCTATCGCACTAGCATTGCGCTTCCATGGGCACCACCGCTACGGCACCGTCCGACTTCTCCGCTTTCCGCACGCTGTCCACGTCCACCGCTACGCTGACGCGCGCCACATCGCTGGGCGAGGGCATCGCCATCTCGCAATGGCAGCGCAGCGGCCACGAAACGCTGGGCTACGACCTGCCCGGGCACCACACAGTGTCGCTCTACCTACAAGGGGGTGAAACTTCGTTCCGCGTCGGCAGCGCCCTGCATGGCGGCGCGGGCAAATTCTGCGTGCTGCCTGCCGAACACCACTCGCTCTGGTGCATGAACGACACCGTGCATTTTTTGCATCTGTACATCGCGCCCGAGCGGCTGGCACGCGAAGCCGTGCTGCGACTCGACTGCGAACCACGCGCGCTTGAGTTGCGCGACCGCACCTACATCCACGACGACACACTGACCGCCTTATGCGGCGGTTTGATGAACACCGACTGGGGCGCTCCCGCCGACCGCCTAGCGGCCAGCAGTGCCGCGGAGACCGTGCTGCACCACCTGCTGCACGCGGAGGTGAGGCGCAAGGCCGCCCCACCGGCGCGTGGCGGCCTTGCCCCCGCGGTGCGACGGCGGGTCCGGGACTACATCGACGCCCACCTCGCCGATCCGCTGAGCCTGGACGAGTTGGCCGGCGTGGCCGCGCTGTCCACCTACCATTTCGCGTGCATGTTCCACGCCTCGTTCGGTGAATCACCGCACGCCTGGGTGCGGATGCGACGCCTGGCCCACGCGCGCGGCCTGCTGGCCACCGGCCGGGCGGATCTGGCCGAGGTCGCACAGGCGTCAGGTTTCGGCAACGCCAGCCACCTGTCGCGCGTGTTCCGCGATGCCTACGCGATCACCCCGGGCCAGTTCCGCTCAGCCGTTCAGCTCAGGTGAGGCGCGGCAAGGCATGCGCCGCCAGCAGCAGTGCGGCCAGCGCCAGACCCAGCAAAGCGCGTAACCAGGTCGATGCCGGCACATCGAAGGCCGTGGGGTCGTCCTGCTGCTGTAGCGCGCCTTGAGCCATGTGCATCCTTGGTGTGGTGCTCGAATTGTGGAATCAAGTGCCCGGAAACGGAAAGAAAAGATCATCAGATGCATATGACTGAATCGGCATAAGACCAATCAGCCGGTGGCACGCAGCGGGCAGCAGACGCCCGCGGCTCAGAGCAGCGCGTCGGCCCAGATGTTGCGCGCCCAGGACTTGGCGTACTGACCCTCCAGCGCGTTGGCGGCCGGCGACAGCCCACCGGCGCCCTGCACCGCCACCACGGTCTTCTGCTCGGCGCTCCATTTGTGGACAGAGGCCACGTGCACCACCTCGGTGGCGGAGACAAAGCTGTAGCAGGTGTTGGCCAGGATGGGCTCGGGATTGACCTCGCGGCCCTGCAGCAGCGCGATCACCGCGTCTGCGGCGACCTTGCCGTGGTTGTTGGCCATGAAGCCGGACTTGGGCATTCCGGGGGCCGAGGCCGTGGCATCGCCCAGCACATGGACACCCGGCGCGACGGCGGACTCGAAGCTGCGGAAGTCCACCCCCGCCCAGCGGTTGCTCACGTTGAGCAGCTGGGCTTGCTGCGCGATGCGACCCGCTTGCTGGGGCGGCACCACGTTGAGGACGCCTGCGCGCACGGTGTCAAAGCTGGTTTCGATGGACAGCTTATTGGCATCCACGCGCACCAATTCATTGCTCGCGCGATATTCGACCAGGCCCGGATACAGCTCGTTCCAGGCCTTGAGGAACAGGCCCTTCTTGGAGACGATGTCGGGGTTGGCGTCCAGCACGATGACCTTGGAGCGCGGCTTGTGCGCCTTGAAGTAAGACGCAACCTGAGAAACACGTTCATAAGGCCCGGGGGGGCAGCGGTAAGGCGCCTTGGGGATGTGCAGCACGTAGGTACCGCCGTTGTCCAGCGCCTCAAGCTGCTTGCGCAAGGCGACCGTCTGAGCCCCTGCCTTCCAGGCGTGCAACACCTTGGCCTGCGCCTCGGCGCTTTCCAGCCCAGGGGTCTGGTTGTAGAGGAAGTCGATGCCCGGCGAGACGATGAGGCGGTCGTACTTGAGCGTGTCGCCACGCGCCAGCCGCACTTCCTTCTTGGCCACGTCGATGGCCGAGGCCTCGTCGCGCACCACCCGCACGCCGTGCTTGCGTTGCAGGGTGTCGTAGCTCGTGGTCAAGTTCTCGATGGTCTCGTAGCCGCCCAGCACGAGGTTGGACAGCGGGCAGGAGATGAACGCGGCCTCGCGCTCGACCAGCACCACCTCGATGTCTGGCGCCCAGAGACGGAGGTACTTCGCCGCGGTCGCGCCGCCGTAGCCCCCGCCGATCACCACCACGCGCTGGCGCGCCGTGCCGATGGGCGTCGCACAACCGGCCAGGGTGGTCAAGGCGCCCGCACCCGCGCCGGCCGCGACGGTGCGCAAGAAAGTTCTGCGTTGGATGGGATTCATGGTGTGTGTCTCCGGGTTCCGGGTCAGGTCAAGGCTTCTGGGCGGCGAAGAAGGCCGCCAGGCGTTCAAGTTCGGCGTCGCTGTAGCCCTTGGCGTGCTGGTGCATGACCGTGGCCTGCAACTCACCCTTCTTGTACGCCAACAGCTTTTGCAGCAACACCGCACGGTCTTGGCCCGCAATGACCGGAATCGCTCCCGGCGTGGCCCCGCCCGCACCGTTGGTGCCATGACAGGCGGCGCAACTGGCAGCCCAGACGCGGGCCTGCATGTCCACGCCTTGCGCATGAGAGATGGGGCTCAGGCCGGCGGTCAGCAGCAAAGTCAAGCCGAAAAACTGTTTGTGTTTCATGTGCGAGTCTCCAGAACCGGCTGCTTAGAGTATCGAAAAGTCTGGCGCGGATATCGATATTTTGGCTCGCCCTAGGCGGGCTCAAGCTCACTTCTTGGCGTAGATTTGGTCGAAGCTGGCGCCGTCGGCGAAGTGGTCCTTGTCCGCCTTGGCCCAACCGCCAAAGGCTTGGTCGATGGTGAACAGGTTCAACTTGGGAAACTGCTTGGCGTACTTGTCGATGGCCTTCTTCGACACCGCGGGACGGTAGAAATGCTTGCCAGCAATGTCCTGACCTTCCTCGGTGTACAGGTACTCCAGGTAGGCCTGCGCCACCTTGCGCGTGCCCTTCTTGTCCACGTTCTTGTCCACCACCGCGACGGCCGGTTCAGCCAAGATGGAGATCGACGGTGGCACCACGTCGAACTTGGTGCCGAACTCCTTCTCCAGCAGGTAGGCTTCGTTCTCCCAGGCGATCAGCACGTCACCCTGGTTGCGCTGAGCGAAGGTGATGGTGGAGCCGCGCGCGCCGGTGTCGAGCACGGGCACGTTGGTGTACAGCTTCTGCACGAATTCCTTGGCTTTCGCATCGCTGCCGTACTTGCGCTTGGCGAATTCCCAAGCGGCGAGGTAGTTCCAGCGCGCGCCACCCGAGGTCTTGGGGTTCGGGGTGATCACGCTCACGCCCGGCTTGATCAGGTCGTCCCAGTCCTTGATGCCCTTGGGGTTGCCTTGGCGCGTCACCAACACAATGGTCGAGGTGTAGGGTGAAGAGTTGTGCGGCAGCTTCTTCTGCCAGTCCGCAGCCAGCCAGTTGCCGTTCTTGACCAGCGCATCGGTGTCACCGGCCAGCGCCAGGGTGGCGACGTCGGCATCCAACCCATCGATGATGGAGCGGGCCTGCTTGCCCGAACCGCCGTGGCTTTGCTTGATGGTGACGTTCTGACCGGTCTTTTCCTTCCAGTACTTGGTGAAGGCGGCGTTGAATTCCACATAAAGCTCGCGCGTCGGGTCGTAGCTCACGTTGAGCAGGGTCACGTCCTGCGCCAAGGCCGGGGTACCAGCAAGGCTGAAGGCGGTCAGCAGACCGGCCAGCAGGGGAAACTTGATAAAGTCGCGGCGTTGCGTCATGTCGGGTTCCTTGGTTCGAAGTTGGAATCGCTGCAATCGAAAAAAAGCGATGCAAGGCATTCTGGAGAGACATGACTCAAACTGGAACGAATAAGATTTCAGTTGCTTATTACTTAAACATCGATAACCCCCCAAGAGATTCACGCCATGGCACGCACCGTCAACTGCATCAAGCTCGGCAAGGAAGCCGAAGGCCTGGACTTCCCGCCCTACCCGGGTGAACTGGGCAAGCGCATCTGGGAAAGCGTGAGCAAGGAAGCCTGGGCCGCCTGGCTCAAGCACCAGACCATGCTGGTCAACGAGAACCGCCTCAACCTGGCCGACGCGCGCGCGCGCCAATACCTGGCCCGGCAGATGGAGAACCATTTCTTCGGCGCCGGCGCCGAGCAGGCCCAGGGTTACGTTCCTCCCAGTGCCTGAGCGCGGTCCCACCTCACGGCGTCACTTCAACGCCTGACACCACGGCATCGGCCAAGGCACGGGCCGAACAAGACGTCCCCGCACCCCGATGAGCGAACCTGTCACCTGGCGCGAGGGCACGCCGTACAGCACGCGTTTCGACGATCTCTACCGCACTACGGCGGATGGCCTGGCCCAGGCGCGGCGCATTTTTCTCGCGGGCTGTGGTCTGGTAAGTCCCGGCAATGAAGTGGCGGAACCTCCCCACGCACAGACGCAGTGCCCCCAAACACAGGCCAGTGCCTGGGCAGATCAGCGCCAGTGGCGCATTCTGGAAACCGGCTTCGGGCTGGGGCTGAACTTTCTGGCCGCATGGCAAGCCTGGCGCAACGATGCGCGACGCCCCGGTCTGCTGCATTTCGTCTCCATCGAGGCGTTCCCGGTCGGGGCCGAGGATCTGGTGCGCGGCGCTCAGGCCTGGCCGGAACTGTCGGCACAAGCCCAGGAACTTGCCGCGCAATGGAGGCAGCTGGAGCCCGGCAACTCCTGTGCCGTGCAGCGGCTGAGCTTCGAGCAGGGCCGCGTGCTGCTCACCCTGTGCCTGGGCGATGTGCGTGAGATGCTGCGTGAGTTGCGCCCCACCCTGCCGCACCGCGTGGACAGCGTGTTCCTCGATGGATTCTCTCCGCACGCCAACCCGGACATGTGGTCGCCGGACACCTTGCGCGAACTCAGCACCTTGGCCCGGCGTGGCGCCACACTGGCCAGTTGGACGGCCAACGGCGCGGTGCGGCGCGCCTTGGCGCAAAACGGTTGGCAGGTAGAGAAAGTTCCGGGCTTGCCCCCCAAGCGCGAGAGCATCCGCGCCGTGTTCGCGCCACACTGGGAGCCGACCCGCGCTCGGCCCCCGGTGGACCACGAGCCTGCACGCTGCGTCGTCATCGGCGCAGGCCTGGCCGGCGCGGCCGCCGCCGCGAGCCTCGCGCGCCGGGGCTGGCAGGTGACGGTGCTGGATGCGGGCCAGCCTTCGCTTCCGATTGACATCGGGGTCAACGCCGCACGGGCGTCGGATCTGCGGGATTCGTTCGAGGGCAGCTCCGCCGCACGGGCGTCGGATCTGCCCGTGGGCCTGTTCGCCCCCCATGTCTCTCCAGACGACAATCTGCTGTCGCGTTTGACGCGCGCGGGCATACGGCACACCTTGCAGGCTGCCGAGGACTTGAGCGGGCGAGGTCGGCTGTGTGAGGGGCAGGACTGGGCACTCAGCGGGGTGCGCGATCAGGGCCATGCAGCACCGGTCGACCATGCACTGGCAGGGTGGTTCAAACCGGCGCGACTGGTCGCGGCCTGGCTCAGCGAACCGGGGGTGCAAGTGCGAGGACAAGCCCGCGTCGCGGCCCTGCGGCGTGCCGACGCGAGAGCAGATGCGGGCGCGTTCTGGCAGCTGCTGGACGCGCAAGGCCAGGAAATGGCGCGGGCAGAGTTGGTGGTGGTTGCGGCAGCCCACGCCAGCGCGACCCTGTTGAACGACCCTTTGCTGTCAGGCACGGCCCTGCCTCTGAACCCAGTGCGCGGACAAATCAGTTGGGGCCTGCACCCCAGCACCTCACCCGAGGCGTTCGACGCAAACTGGCCTCCCACGCCCGTCAATGGCAACGGGCACTTCATTCCCAGCGCGCCCATGGACTCGGGCCTGGCCTGGCTGTGCGGCTCGACCTACGAACGCGGCGAAACGGACCCGCAGCCCAGCGAGGCCGCCGTGGCGGCGGGGCATGCCGCCAACCTCGAGAAACTCAGGGTGCTGCTGCCCGACATGGCGCAGCGACTCGCGCCCGACTTCGAAGCGGGCTCGGTGCGGGCTTGGAGCCAAATCCGCTGCACCTCGCGGGACCGGCGCCCCTTGGTCGGTTTCCTGGATCGGGACGCAAAGCACACCGATCGCTCTTCCTCCGCGCCCATCTCGCAGCGGCCCTGCCGTCTGGCCGTGCTGACGGCATTGGGCTCGCGCGGCCTGAGCTTTGCCGCGCTGTGCGCCGAGTTGCTGGCCGCGCAACTGCATGCCGAACCCTTGCCGCTGCCTCGCCGACTGGCTCAGGCGCTGGACGCACGGCGGGTCTTGCCCAGAACAGACGGTGGCTGAACAGACCCTGGCAAGCGACTTTGAGCGACAGGTGTCGGCATGCTTGCCCGCTTCCATGACGGTTGAGAGCTTGCGCGCGCCTTGGGGTCGATTGCACTCCTTACATCGCGTTGCAAGGTAGCGCCACCGACACAAAGCCGGGGCCTCCACAATGGCCCACCGCCCAACCCCCATCACCCGCCCCACACGCCATGGCTTCGACCGCTCCGATCACCTCCACTCCGGTGTCTGAACCCGCCAAGGCACCTCCCCGCCTGTCCGACGAGCGCAAGCCCTTGAGCGCCCTTGTGGTCGTGCACGACCCCGCCTTGAAGCAGCGACTGGTCCAGGTCCTGGCTGCCATGACGGAAGTGGGCGCGGTACGCGGCGCCCACACGCTGGAGCCCGGTCTGGTGGCGATCGACGGCGGCATGGTGGACCTGCTGTTGGCCGACTTGGACCTGCCCGAAGAGGGCGGCCCCATCCTCATACGGCACGCGCGTCGACGTCTCGCAAGCTGCAAGGTTCTGGCCTTGGCGACGCCGGCCACCGCAGAGACGCGGATGCCCGCCGCCCTGAACTTGGGGGCGCTGGGCTGGCTGCGCATGGACGCTGCGCAGCAAATGTCCAGCGCGGAAATCACCGGGCGAATTCGTCAATTTCTCGCAGACTGAGACCTTCAGGCCCAGTCCTCTTGGCGGGCGGCTTGGCGCAAAATACGCCGATGTCCCACAAGCTCATCCTCGACATCGACCCCGGTTTGGACGACGCGCTGGCCCTGTCGTTCGCACACGCCCACCCGAGCTTGGAGTTGCAAGCCATCACGACCAGTTTCGGGCGGGTGGCGCTGCCCCAAGCCACCCGCAATGCCCTGCGCTTGAGCGTGCTGTTGGGTCGGGAGGATCTGCCCGTCTGTGAAGGTGTCGTCACGCCCACGCGCAAGGGCGAATGGCTGCCTGATCCCGGCCTGCACGGCCAGGATGGCCTGGGCGATTGGACGGGTGCGCAGGCTCCTGACGGCACCCCCTTGGCCGAAGCGCCGCTCAGCCGAGGCGTGGACGACCGTTCCGCCGCGCGCTGCATCGTCCAGATGGCCATGGCCCATCCGGGTGAAATCTCCTTGCTGTGCAGCGGCCCCCTGAGCAACCTGGCCCAGGCGCTGCGCTTGGAACCTCGGCTACCTCAATTCCTGAAGCAGGTGGTGGTGGCGGGTGGCAGCCTGGACGCGCCCGGTGATGTGTCCCCCTGCGCCGAGATCAACCTGTGGTCCGACCCGCACGCGGCGGACGTGGTGCTCGGGGCAGGTTTCAATCTGACGCTGCTGGGGCTGAACGCCAGTCGCGTCGCGCCCCTGCCGCTGGCCTGGGTCGAGCATTGGGCGGCGCAGGGCCCTGCGAGCACGCTGCGGCAGCTTCTGTGGCACGCCGCGCGCCGTCAATCGGAGGTGCAGGCTCAAGAATCTGGCCGTCCAGCTCATCAAGACACCTCCCCAGCCATCGCTGTGCCTGGTGCTCTGGCCTTGGTATGGCTGTTGTCTCCTGACAGTTTCCACGGCGTCCGCGGCCCCGCCCGCGTGGTGCCTGACGGCTTGGCCGAGGGCCAATTGATGTTGGACCGGCATGCCGACCTGGGCCTGCCCCCCTACCCGCACCCAGGCTGGAGTGCCAAGCAAGTTCCCGTGCAAGCGATCGTGCATTTGGATGCAGCGGCCTGCATGGACTCCATCCAGCAAACGCTGGCGCGGCTGGGCTGACCTCCTGGCCAGCGGGTCTCCGGGCGCATTTGCTTATTACCGGGAGTCATGGACTCCTAAGCAAAATGTAGTTTGGAATTGGAAGCGCGGCTTTTACAGTTCGCGCCCATGTACCAGTACACCGATTTCGACCGTCAGTTCATCCGGCTGCGCGCCCAGCAGTACCGCGACCAGTTGCAACGCCGCCTCGGTGGCCAGCTCAGCGAAGACGAATTCCGGCCCTTGCGCCTGCAAAACGGCTGGTACGTGCAGCGGCACGCGCCCATGCTGCGCGTGGCCGTGCCCTATGGCGAGATTTCCGCGCCGCAGCTGCGTGTACTGGCCCGCATCGCCCGGGAGTACGACCAACCCAGTCACGAAGTCTTCCAAGGCGCCGTGGCCGCGCAGAACAAGCTGGGCGACGTGCAATTGCGCGACGGCCAGGCCATCGGCAGCAAGCTGGTGACGGGCTACGGCCACTTCACCACCCGCCAGAACGTGCAGTTCAACTGGATTCCGCTGGACCAAAGCGCGGACGTGATGGACCTGCTGGCCACCGTGGACATGCACGGCATCCAGACCAGTGGCAATTGCATCCGCAACATCACCACCGACGCCCTCGCGGGCGTGGCCGTGGATGAAATCGCCGATCCGCGCCCCTGGGCCGAGATCATGCGCCAGTGGAGCACGTTGCACCCCGAATTCGCCTTCCTGCCGCGCAAGTTCAAGATCGCCATCACGGGCGCGCGCGAAGACCGCGCCGCCACGCCCTGGCATGACGTGGGCCTGCACTTGGTCAAGAACGCCGCGGGTGAGCTGGGCTTCAAGGTGCTGGTGGGCGGCGGCATGGGCCGCACACCGACCATCGCCACGGTCATCCGCGAGTTCCTGCCCGCGGATCAGATCCTCAACTACCTCGAAGCCGTGGTGCGCGTCTACAACCGCTGGGGCCGCCGCGACAACAAGTACAAGGCGCGCATCAAGATCCTGGTGAAGGCCGAAGGCCAGCGCTACGTGGACGAAGTCGAGGCCGAGTACCAACAGATCCTCAGCCACGATGGCGCCCCGCACACGGTGAGTGCCGCGGAGCTGAAGCGCGTGAGCGCCGGTTTCGTGCCGCCGGCACTGAAGGTGGACGGCGCAGCTGCGGCCCCCGTGACCGCCGCCGAACAGGCCGAATACCAGCGTTGGTTGCAGCGCAACGTGCACGCGCACCAGAACCCGGCCCTGCGCGCCGTCACGCTTTCCTTCAAGCGTCCTGGTCAGTCCCCCGGTGATGCCACCGCCGCGCAACTCGACGCCGTGGCAGAGTTGGCCGAGCGCTACAGCGCTGGCGAAGCCCGGGTGACGCACCAGCAGAACCTGCTGCTGCCCTGGGTGCAGGCCACGCAATTACCCGCGCTGTGGCGCGAGGCCAAGCGCCTGGGCCTGGCCAAGGCCAACATTGGCCTGCTGTCCGACATGATCGCCTGCCCCGGCGGCGACTTCTGCGACCTGGCCAACGCTCGCTCGCTGCCGTTGGCCGAAGCCGTCACGGTGCGCTATCAAGACCTGGACGAACTGGAAGACCTGGGTGAGATCGACCTGCACATCAGTGGTTGCATCAACTCCTGCGGCCACCACCACAGCGGCCATATCGGCATTCTCGGCGTCGACAAGGACGGCAAGGAGTGGTACCAGGTGACGGTCGGTGGATCGGATGGGAAAGACCTGTCCGGCGCGGCCGTGCCGGGCAAGGTGATTGGCCCATCCTTCTCCTCGCACGAAGTGCCGGACGTGATCGAAGCCCTGCTCGACACCTACCGCGAGCTGCGCGCCACCGGCGCCGACGGCCGCCAAGAGCTGTTCATCGACACCTTGCGGCGCGTCGGCATTGATCCCTTCAAGCAAGCGGGCCAACAGGCCCGCCACCCGAACGCGGACACCGAAGAAACCGCCACCGCCTGAGACCCAAGACCACCATGCCCTTGCAACTGATCACCGCCCACGAGGCTCAGGCCAGCGACGCCAGCTCCCCCGAGGTGCTGGTGCTGCCCAACGACGCCGACCCGCGCACCGCGCAACTCGACGGCGTGAAACGGGTCGACCTGCACTTTCCCGCCTTCACCGATGGCCGCGCGCACAGCCAGGCCTTCCTGCTGCGCCGCCGCCTGGGCTTCCAGGGCGACATCCGCGCCACCGGCGACGTGCTGGCCGACCAGTTGCCGCTGATAGCGCGCAACGGTTTCACGCAGGCCGTGCTGAAGGAAGGCCAGGACTTGGTCACCGCCCAACGCCAACTCGCACGCTTCCCGTCCTACTACCAGGGCGACGCCGTGTTGCCACAACCACGTTTCGCGCGGGAGACCGCATGAACAGCCGCCTGAACCCCGCCAGCGTGGTCAAGGCGGACAGTGGCATCAGCGCTGCCGATCTCGCGCGAGTCAACGCCCAACACGGCCACGATGCGCCCGCCCTGGTGGCCTGGGCGCTGGGCCTGAACAAGACCGCGATCGTCACCACGAATTTCCGCCCCTTCGAGGCGGTGATCCTGCATCTGGTCACCCGCGTGCAACCGGACGTGCCCGTGGTCTGGATGGACAACGGCTACAACACCGAAGCCACCTACCGCTACGCCGACGAAGTCACACGCCTGCTCGGGCTGAACCTGCGCATCTACCTGCCGCGTCGCACGCGTGCCCACCGCGAGGCCGTGGAAGGCCCCGTGCCCGCGCTCGACGATCCGCGTCACGCCGCCTTCACGGAAGAAGTGAAGCTGGAGCCCTTCGCCCGCGCCCTGCGCGAGACTGCACCCCAGGTCTGGTTCACCGCGCTGCGCGCGACCGATTCCGCCGTGCGCGCGCAGATGGAGCCGGTGAGCATCAACCCCGATGGCCTGATCAAGGTCGCGCCGCTGTTGCACTGGTCGTCCAAGGACTTGCACCAGTACTGCCAAACCCATGGCCTACCGAACAACTTCGACTACGTGGACCCGACCAAGGGTGAAGCGCAGCGCGAATGCGGCCTGCACATCGCGCATTGAATGGAGACGACCAAGGTCATGAACGCACGCCCACCCCTCGACATTCGGCCGGAACTCCTGGCCCCTGCGGGGCACCAGCTCAGCAATTCCCACCTCGACGCGCTTGAGGAGGAAACCATCTTCATCCTGCGCGAGGTGGCCGCCACCTTCGAACGTCCGGCTCTGCTGTTCTCGGGCGGCAAGGATTCGTTGGTGATGCTCAAGTGCGCGGAGAAGGCCTTTGGCAAGAAAGGCGAAGGCCCCTCTGGTGGCGGCCTGCCCTACCCGCTGTTGATGATCGACACGGGTCATAACTTTCCCGAGGTGACCGACTTTCGTGACCAGCGCGCCCAGGAGCTCGGCGCCGAGCTGATCGTGCGCAGCGTGGAAGACTCCATGAAGCGCGGCACCGTGCGCCTGGCCCACCCTGGCGAAAGCCGCAACGTGCACCAGTCGGTCACCCTGCTGGAAGCCATCGAGGAATTCCGCTTTGACGCGCTGATCGGCGGTGCCCGGCGCGACGAGGAAAAGGCCCGCGCCAAGGAGCGCATCTTCTCGCACCGCGACAGCTTCGGCCAATGGCAACCCAAGGCCCAACGTCCCGAACTCTGGACCCTGTTCAACACCCGCCTGGCGCCGGGAGAGCATTTCCGCGTCTTCCCCATCAGCAACTGGACCGAGTTGGACGTGTGGCAATACATCGCCCGCGAAAACGTGGCCCTGCCCAGCCTGTACTACACGCACCAGCGTCAGGTGGTGGAACGCAAGGGCCTGTTGGTGCCCGTGACCGAACTCACCCCCCCCAAGGCCGGCGAAACCGTGGTCACGCGCGACGTGCGCTTCCGCACCGTGGGCGACATCACCTGCACCTGCCCCGTGGCCAGCACCGCCGCGAATGCCAACGACATCGTGATCGAGACCCTGGCCGCCGAAGTCAGCGAACGCGGCGCGACCCGCATGGACGATCAAACCAGTGAGGCTTCGATGGAGAAGCGCAAGAAGGACGGGTATTTTTGAAACACCCCCAGGCTGCGCGCACGGTGTGCGCTCCGCCACCCCCCTTGCAGGGGGCGCTCCCGGTGGCCCGGCGAAGCCGGTTCCACGGGAGGCCTCGAAAAGGAAACTTATGACCGCAACGACCCTCTCAAATCTCAGCACCGCATCGGCCCTGCGCTTCATCACCTGCGGCTCGGTGGATGACGGCAAAAGCACCCTGATCGGACGCCTGCTGGTCGACACCCGGGCCGTGCTGCAAGACCACCTGGCAGGCGTGCAGCGCCAGGGCCAGACCGACCTGGCCCTGCTGACCGATGGCCTGACGGCCGAGCGCGAACAGGGCATCACGATCGACGTGGCTTACCGCTACTTCAGCACCGAAACCCGCAAATTCATCATCGGCGACGCGCCGGGCCATGAGCAGTACACGCGCAACATGGTCACCGCCGCCTCCAGCGCCGACGCGGCCGTGGTGCTGATTGACGCGACCAAGCTGGACTGGAAGAACCCGTCCCTTGCCCTGCTGCCCCAGACCCGCCGCCACAGCCTGCTGCTGCAACTGCTGCGCGTGCCGGGCATCGTGTTCGCGGTGAACAAGCTGGACGCGGTGGAAGACGCGGCACTGGCGTTCCAGCACATCAGCGCCCAACTGACCGCCTTCGCGCGCAACGCAGGGTTGAATGTGCACGCGACCGTGCCCGTCTCCGCGCTCAAGGGCTGGAACGTGGTGGACGCGGCCGAACAGGCCGCCTGGTGCGGTTATGACGGCCCCACCCTGCTGCAGATCCTCGAGGCGCTGCCCACGACCGCCGCTGACCATGCCCTGCCTTTTGCCTTCCCCGTGCAGTGGGTTGAAAAGTTCTCTTCCTCCGCCGACACCTCGCAAGGGCGCCGCGTGTTTTGGGGCCGCGTGGCCGCAGGCGCGGTGCAAGCAGGCGACGAGATCAAGGTCTTTCCGAGTGGCCAAGCCGCGAAGGTGGCCCAGGTGCTGGACCATGTCCGCCAACCTGGGGCCGTGGGCGCGGGCCACAGCGCTGGCATCGTGCTCGACCGCGAAGTCGATGTGTCGCGGGGCGACTGGCTGCTCTCGACTGCCCATGCTCCCGCCACCCAGACGCTGCAGGCCACCGTCGCCTGGCTGGACGATGAACCGCTGGTGCCGGGCCGGGTCTACTGGGCCCTGCACGGTCACCGCTGGGTCAAGGCCAAGGTGGCGCGCATCGCGCACCGCCTGAACATCCAGACCTTGGCCGAGGAAGAAGCCCAGCAACTCGAAGCCAACAGCATCGGCCATGTGGAACTGGCGCTGCAAGCCCCGCTGACCGTCCTGCCCTTTGCCCAGGCACGTGTGCTGGGCTCGCTGATCCTGGTCGACACCGCCAGCCACAAGACCGCCGGGGCGGTTCTGGTGAGGCCAGCCGCAGCCTGAGTCCCTCCCGAGCCCCATCCTTTAAAATCGCGGGTTTCCACCCAGCCAGAACTACAAATGACTCACGTCGTCACTGAAGCCTGCATCCGCTGCAAATACACCGATTGCGTCGATGTCTGCCCCGTCGACTGCTTCCGCGAAGGTCCGAACTTCCTGACCATCGACCCGGACGAGTGCATCGACTGCGCGGTCTGCATCCCCGAATGCCCGGTCAATGCCATCTACGCCGAGGAAGACGTGCCGTCCGGCCAGATGCACATGATCAAGCTCAATGCCGAGCTGGCGCGCGCGCCGGGCTGGAAGAGCATCACCAAGCGCAAGGCCGCCCTCCCCGACGCCGACGAGTGGAAGGACAAGACTGGCAAGCTGTCCGAGCTGCAACGCTGACCCTCGGCGCCAGCCTGACGCTTTGACGCTGATTTTTCAACACTGAGCCGACCCGGCTCGTCCTCAACGCTACCGTGCAGTTTCAAACCCCGTTCCAAACCCATGCGGGCGGCCCCGACGCCCCCGTGATCGAGACCGACGCCGTCATCATCGGCGCGGGCCCCGTGGGCCTGTTCCAGGTCTTCGAACTCGGCCTGCTCGAAGTCAAGGCCCATGTGATCGACTCGCTCGCCTACCCCGGTGGCCAGCCCATCGAGCTGTATCCCGACAAGCCCATCTATGACATCCCGGCCGTGCCGGTCTGCACGGGCCTGGAACTGACGGAATCGCTGCTCAAGCAGATTGAACCCTTTGGCGCCACCTTCCACCTGGGTCAAACCGTGACCGTGGTGCACAAGCGCGAGGACGGCCGCTTTGACGTCGAGACCGACAAGGGCACGCGTTTCATCACCAAGACCATCTTCATCGCCGCGGGCGTGGGTGCCTTCGAGCCGCGCACGCTGAAGGTGGATGGGCTGGACAAGTTCACCGGCACGCAACTCCACTACCGCGTCAAGAACCCGGCTGATTTCGCGGGCAAGAACCTGCTGATCGTCGGTGGCGGTGACTCCGCGTTGGACTGGACGCTGAACTTCACGGCGGAAGGCCCGAACAAGGCCGAGAGCGTCATCCTTGTGCACCGCCGAGACGGTTTCAAGGCCGCTCCCGCGAGCGTGGCCAAGATGAAGGAGCTGTGCGACGCCTACGAAATGCAGTTCGTGGTGGGCCAAGTGACGGACTTCGAAGAGAAGGACGGCAAGCTGGCGGCCGTGAAAGTGACGGGCGGCGATGGCGTGACGCGCGTGGTGCCGCTGGACGTGCTGCTGGTCTTCTTCGGCTTGTCGCCGAAGCTCGGGCCCATCGCCGACTGGGGGCTGGACATCGAGCGCAAGCAGCTGGTGGTCGACACCGAAAAGTTCAGCACCAGCGTGCCAGGCATCTTCGCAGTGGGTGACATCAACACCTATCCGGGGAAGAAGAAGCTGATTCTCAGCGGCTTCCACGAATGCGCCTTGGCGGCTTTCGGTGCCATGCCCTTCATCAACCCGGACAAGAAGGTGCACCTGCAGTACACGACGACCAGCCCGAAGCTGCACAAGGTGCTGGGGGTGGAGTCGCCGGTGTTTGACTGATCCTCAAGCCCGTTCGCCCTGAGCTCGTCGAAGGGTCGAAGGGCTGAACCAGAAGAACCAAGCCCGCTTCGTGCGGGCTTTTTTGTGGCTTCGTGCGAGAGCCGCACCGTGCCTGCCCCCAGCGCGCTCATACGGGGATGGCCTTCGGCTTCGCGCTTCAGACGGGCAGCAGCCACTTCTCTACCTGCGCCGCCGGAGTTATTTGCCGTTATCGTCGACGAAAATTTTCACAAATCGCTTACGGTCAACCGTATAAGCAATTACGTCGTTTTTGCACAGCTCAACCGAAACTGGCTGTCCAATGTTCTCGCTCAAAACGGCCTTTCCAAGGCTCCGCGATTTGACATGCTCTAGATAGTGCCAATGGCTGCCATGAGCAAAAAAATCCTGTCCTGCCTTCTTGACAACTCCTTGAACTGTCTTTTGTTCTCCATTGCGTTGCAAGCAACTTTGGGCGCGCTCCACGGCCTGATCGTATTTTCGATTTCCAAGAAAAGAAACCCAAAACATGATTAAGAGGCCAACAAGCACCATAACAATCTCGACTCTGGTCTGAAGACTGCGACCCTGCGACAAGTTTTCCGATTTCTCTTTCGACATTTTCGAATCAAGCGCCCCCCGGGCGGATTTTTCTTGAGCCACTTGGTTACCCCGCCAGGTCAAAGACGATCAGTATGACCTTCAAGCTCTCTGAAAGAAGGAGGCGCTATATCAAAGTGAGCTACCTACCTCACTTCAACTGCGCCAACGCCGCCTGCAGACCCGCCACCCCACCCACGCGCTGGTCGTTGATGAAGATTTGCGGCATCTGGCGCACGGACGGGCCGCACTTCTCGTAGAACGCGAGGCGCTCGGCCTCGTCATCGATGCGGATTTCTTCGAAAGGCAGCGAGCGGCTCTTGAGCAGCATCTTGGCTGTGTCGCATTGCTGGCAGGCGGATTTTGAATAGACAGTGATTTTCAGGTTCATGCCCGTGAGTCTAGCGAGGGCGCGATTCGCACGGGCATCGAGGCCCCTTTCGATGGCTTCGCTGATCTGCGATACGCGCGGCGATTGCTCCTGGACGACTTGGGAGCTTTCGTGCATGCGGACTGCCCGCGCACAATTTCCGCTTCACCGAGCGCACCGCCGGCGCGCTCCTGCCCCCGGGCACTAATAGGACGCCCAATCCGCATCGGCTTCTGCGGTGGCTTCAGCCTTGGCGACCGCGACGCGCTGGCTCGGCAACGCCGTCCGCGCGGGCTCGATCTTTGCCGTGGGACTCCTCTTCAAGGTTGACGGCTTCCAATGCGTCTGTGGAGGAGCGTTCACCATCGCCGACTCTTGAACAGAGGCACGATGGCTCACCCCGCCGGTGTCTTGCGCGGAGATTTTGAAGACCCCGACGGTTTCAACCAAATCCTTCGCTTGAACTTCGAGGCTGGCTGCGGCTGCCGCCATTTCTTCAACCAGCGCCGCGTTTTGCTGCGTGGTCTGATCCAGGTTGCCGATCGCTTCACCGACTTGGTTGACCCCCGCGCTTTGCTCCGCGCTGGCTGCGCTGACCTCTGCCACGATGTCGGTGACGCGGCGTATGCTGTTCACCACTTCCTGCATGATCTGTCCGGCTTGGTCAACTTGGGTGCTGCCTTGCTCCACTTTCGCCACGCTGGTGGTGATGAGTTCCTTGATTTCCTTGGCGGCTGCGGCACTACGCCCCGCCAGCGCACGCACTTCGCTAGCCACCACCGCGAAACCTCGACCTTGTTCACCGGCGCGCGCGGCTTCCACCGCCGCATTGAGGGCCAAGATATTGGTCTGGAAGGCAATCGCGTCGATGACGCCGATGATGTCGGCGATGCGCTGGCTACTGTGGTGGATATCCTTCATGGTCTCCACCACCTTGCCCACCATTTCACCGCCTTGCGTGGCGACACCACTGGCGCTCTTGGCGAGCTGGTTTGCCTCGGCGCAGCTTTCGGCGGTTTGGCGCACCGTCGATCCCAGTTCTTCCATGCTCGCAGCTGTTTGTTGCAGCGAACTGGCTTGGCTCTCGGTTCGGCTCGACAGGTCTTGATTGCCGCTGGCGATTTCGGCGCTGGCGTTTGACACGGAATCGGAGCTGTTGCGGACCTTGCCCACGACACGAATGAGAGACTCTTGCATGCGAGACATGGCATTGAGCACCTTGCCAACCTCGTCTTCGCGCTGAACCTGCACGCGCTGCGTTAAATCGCCTTCGGAAATCTTGCTCGCGATGTGCAGTGCGTGTTCCATCGGTCCAACCAATGCACGAATGACGCTGTGCGCGGTCCATAGACCCAGGACGACCAAAATCAGCACCCCACCGGACATCAAGGTGGTGGCGATGGAAGCCGAAGAGCCCGCCTTGTCAGCGGCATCTTGCATCAATTTTTCCTGACCCGATGTCATTTCCCCCAGGGCCTTGAGCATCTCTCCTTGTTGGGCCGTTAGCTCGTTGAGCAGCAAGGAGAAGGCCTTTTCTTTGTTACCCTCATCGGCCGCCTTCAATGCAGCGACCCGGTTGCTGCGATAAATCTCACGCGCTTTCTTCACGCGATCGAGTGATTCACGCCCCGCAGGATCTGATATGGATTTATCCAACTGATCAAGAAAACTGTTGGTTTCCTTGCCGTTGTCGTCTAGCTTTTTCTTGAAATTTTCTTTTTGAGCGGCATCGTCGGCAATCACGTAGTCACGCAAATGCCGCGATGTATCCAGCATGTTGACCTTGATCGAATTCAGAAGTTTGACCGTGACCATGCGGTCTCGAGTCAGTTCATCCAAAGTTCTGTTGAGGTTTGCGAGGGTAACGATGGTGTTGATGCCGATCACGACGCTGATGGTCAAGATGAAACCAAAACCCCAAACCAAGCGCCGTTTCATCGTCCAGCTTTTCATGGTGCCTCCTTGTTGAATCGACAGAACAGACTCCTGCCCGCTGGCGGAAATCCTGTGCCGATTCATTCTCGGATTGGGTTAAAACACTGGGAAGGGTGTTCCGGTTTGAAAATTTGCATCACGCCCGACACAGGGAGTGTTCACAACTCCCCCATCCAATCCCAAAGAAAGCCTCGCTTGAGCACACCAGCAACGCCCTCCTCCCGAGGCTCGCCGCGACAGCGGGTGGGCAAGCGCCGCTCGACTCCCGCGCGCAAGTCTGCGCCCTCGCTTGCCGATTCGGTTGCCGACTCGGTTGCCGACTCGGTCGCGACAGAGCTTGCAGCGCAACTCAACTTGGGCCCGAAATCAGCGCAAGCGCTGATCGCGGCGGGCATCACGTCCCTCGCCGATCTGCGCAGCCTGGGCTCTGTCGCGGCCTATGCCAGGGTGAAGCAGCACACGCCCCAGGCCACGCTCAACCTATTGTGGGCGCTGGAAGGCGCGTTGTCGTCCTTGCCGTGGCAAACCGTGGCTCGAGAGCACCGAACTAGCCTGCTGCTCGCGCTGGAGCAGCACCAGAACGGCGGCTGAGCCGTCGACACACAGCTCTCGCATCGGCACGCAGACCGAAAGCACGCTGCCCTGGAACGAGCAGCTTCAGGCGCCCAGTGGGTCGATCGCGCAGGCCTTTCGGGCCGCTTGCACGATGCTCGCCGCATCCACACCAAAGTGTTCACGCAAGGCGGCTCGCGTGTCGCTGCGGCCAAAGCCGTCAGTGCCCAAGGTGGTGTAGCTGCGACCCATCGGCAGATAGGCCCGCACGCTCTCCGGCACGGCACGCACATAGTCGGTGGCGGCGATGATGGGGCCGTGGCTCGCTCGCAGTTGGTCAGCCACGAAAGGCGTGGCGCCTTCGGACACAGAGGCCAGACCGTCGCGGGCCAATTCACTCCAGCTCGTGACGCTGTACACGTCCACGTGGAACCCTTGCTCCGCCAGCTGTTGCGAGGCTTGGATGACCTCGGTCAGGATCGCGCCTGAACCCATCAGCGTGACCTGCGGTTTTGCCGTGGCCGCTGACGTCGCCCTGGGCCGGTCGCGTGCACGCGTTTTGTCTCCGGCATCGCCAGCATCGTTGCCATCGCCGTCGCCGTCGCATGAGTAGCTCCTGAATTTGTAGCATCCACGCACGGCATCCGATGCCGACCCCATTGGAAAATCCGGCTGCGCGTAGTTCTCGTTCATCAGGGTGACGTAATAGAAAACGTCTTTCTGGTCCACGAGCATCTCGTGCATGCCGTGGTCGAGGATGACGGCCAGTTCACCCGAGAACGCCGGGTCGTAGGCCTTGCAGTTGGGGATGGTGGCCGCCACCAGGTGGCTGCTGCCGTCCTGGTGCTGCAGGCCTTCGCCGCCCAGCGTGGTGCGGCCCGAGGTGGCCCCGAGCAGGAAGCCGCGTGCCCGCTGGTCCGCCGCGGCCCAGATCGCGTCCCCGACACGCTGAAAGCCAAACATGCTGTAGTAGATGTAGAAGGGCAGCATGGCCAGGCCGTGCACGCTGTAGCTGGTGGCGGCAGCCGTCCAGCTGGCGATGGCGCCGGCTTCGCTGATGCCTTCTTCCAGGATCTGGCCATCCTGCGCCTCGCGGTAGCTGAGCACCGAGCCGATGTCCTCCGGCGCATAGCGTTGCCCCACGCTGGAGTAGATGCCGACCTGCTTGAACAGATTGGCCATGCCAAAGGTGCGGGCCTCGTCCGCCACAATGGGCACCACGCGCGGCCCCAGTTCTCCGTCCTTGAGCAGATTGCCCAGCATGCGCACGAAAGCCATGGTGGTGCTCATCTCCTTGCCATCCGCCTGCAGCGCCCAGGGCGCGTAGCTGTCCAGCGATGGCACGTTCACCGGGGCGCAGTCGCTGAAGCGCCGAGGCAGGTAGCCGCCCAGTCGCTGGCGCTGCGCGTGCAGGTACCGCAGCTCGGGGCTGTCGTCGGCGGGCTTGTAGAAGCAAAGGGAGGTGACCTGCTCATCGCTCAGCGGCAGGCTGAAGCGGTTGCGAAAAGCGATGAGATCGGTCTCGTCGAACTTCTTGTGGCTGTGCGTGGTCATCTTGCCCTGGCCGGCGCTGCCCATGCCGTAGCCTTTCTTGGTGTGCGCCAGGATGACCGTGGGCTGGCCCCGGTGCGCCGCCGCGGCTGCGTAGGCGGCGTGGATCTTCACGATGTCGTGCCCGCCGCGCTTGAGGCGGTCGATCTGCTCGTCCGTCATGCCTTGGGCCAAGCGGGCCAGCTCTGGGCTCTGACCGAAGAAGGTGTCGCGGTTGTAGCGGCCGTCCTTGGCGGCGAAGGTCTGCATCTGACCGTCCACGGTGTTCGCGAAGGCACGCGCCAGGGCGCCCGTGGTGTCGCGCGCAAACAAGCCATCCCAGTCACTGCCCCACAGCAGCTTGATGACGTTCCAGCCCGCGCCCGCGAACAGCTTTTCCAGCTCGTCGATGATGCGTCCATTGCCACGCACGGGTCCGTCCAGCCGCTGCAGATTGCAGTTCACGACCCACACCAGGTTGTCCAGGCCTTCCCGAGCCGCGAGGGTTAGCGCGCTCATGCTCTCGGGTTCGTCCATCTCGCCATCACCAAACACGCCCCAGACTTTGCGGCCCGTGCAGTCCAGCAGACGGCGGTGCGTGAGGTAGCGCATGAAGCGTGCGTGGTAGATGGAGCTGATGGGGCCGATGCCCATGGAACCGGTGGGAAACTGCCAGAAGTCCGGCATCAATGTCGGATGCGGGTAACTGCAGAGGCCGCGCGCGCCCTGGCCAGTGCGCGCCAGCGGCGAGGTCAGCTCTTGCCGATAGTGGGCGAGATCGTCTTCGGTCAAACGACCTTCCAGGTAGGCCCGTGCGTACACACCCGGCGCGCTATGGGGCTGGAAAAACACGAGGTCACCCAGGCTCGCCGGGTCGCAGGCCTGCGCCGAGGCCTCGCCACGGGCCCGGAAGAAATGGTTGTAGCCCGTCTCGAACAAATCGGCCGCGCTCGCATAGCTCGCGATGTGGCCACCCAGTTCGCCATACGCTTGGTTGGCACGCACCACCATGGCCAGCGCGTTCCAACGGATCAGCGAGGCCAAGCGCTCCTCCATCGCCAGATCACCCGGGAACGGGGGCTGCACGTCCACGGCAATGGTGTTCACATACGGCGTGGCCAGCTCGGGCTGCCAGCCGATGCGCTGCGCGCGGGCCTGCTCGGCCAAGCTGTTCAGGATATGACGGGCGCGCTCGGCGCCCTGGCTAGCGATCAACGCGGCAAACGCGTCATGCCATTCGGCGGTTTCTTGCGGGTCGGTGTCGGACATGTTCATGCCCTTGAATGTAGGGAGAGACGAGCAAAATTGGCTGCCGAAATGTGCTTACCCAATCTACATCAGCAGCATAAAATGCTTCAATAATCATCATTAACGGCCCAATGAACCTCGATACCACCGATCTTCGGATTCTGGACGAGTTGCAACGCGACGGCGCACTGTCCAACGTGGAACTGGCCCGGCGCGTGCATCTGAGCCCCTCGCCCTGCCTTGCGCGGGTCAAGGCCTTGGAAGCCTCCGGCGTGATCGAGCGCTACGTGGCGATTGCCAGCGCCAACAAGTTGGGCTTGGGCTTGAACGTCTTCATCTCCATCAGCCTCAAATCGCAAAGCAAGGAGGACCTGGCTGATTTCGAGCGCCGCATCGCCGAGCACGACGAGGTGATGGAGTGTTACCTGATGACGGGGGATTCCGACTACCTCATCCGCGTGGCCTTGCCCGACATCGGCGCGCTGGAGAGATTCATCCTGGAACAGCTCAGCCCCATCAGCGGCATCGACAAGATCCGCTCCAGCTTCGCGCTCAAGCAGGTGCGCTACAAGACGGCGCTGCCTCTGCCCACCAACGCCGTGCAACGTCCGGTCTAAGCCAAGCGGAAGGACGCCACGCTGCTCACCAAGCTCTGCGCCTGATCGCGCAGGCTTTGCGCGGCGGCGGCACATTCCTCCACCAACGCCGCGTTCTTCTGCGTGGCCTGGTCGATCTGGGCAACAGCCTCGCTGATTTGGGCCACCCCACGGGATTGTTCCTCCATGGCATGGGCGATCTGCTGCATGTGGGAGGCCACGTCCCCGATGGCCACGGCCGCCTCGCTGACGGTCTCGCCCGCGCCACCGACCTGGCTCGCGCCAGCGCTGATCTCCTGCACGCTGCCCAGAATCAGCTCCTTGATTTCCTTGGCCGCCGTGGCGGAACGCTGGGCCAGCCTGCGCACTTCACCGGCCACGACCGCGAAGCCCCGCCCCTGCTCGCCCGCGCGCGCGGCCTCCACCGCCGCGTTCAACGCCAGGATGTTGGTCTGGAAGGCGATGCCGTCGATGACGGCGATGATGTCCACGATCTTGCGCGATGAGTCCTCGATGCGCCGCATGGTCTCCACCGAAGCCCCCACCGCTTCGCCACCTTGCCCCGCCACCTGGCGCGCGCGGGTGGATTGCTCGTTGGCCCGCATCACCTGCGCCGTGTTTTCGCGCACCGAGACCGTCATCTCTTGGATGGCCGAGGCAGTCTGCTGCAAGGCACTGGCCTGGGTTTCGGTGCGAGAGGACAAGTCGTTGTTGCCCGAAGCGATCTGAATCCCCGCCGAGGCGACCGATTCGGCAGCCTGCTGCACGCTGCGCACCAAGCGGCGCAGGCTTTCGTTCATGTTCGTCAGGTGCGTGAGCAACACGCGCACTTCGGTGTAGCCGCGATCGGGGTCCACCTCGCGGCTCAGGTCCCCTTGCGCCACGGCTTCAGCCAGTCGGCCCGCCACGGCCAGTCCGCCGAGCACGCGGCGAATGATGCGAGCGCAGAGCAACAACACCGCGACGGCGGCGCACACCATGGTCACCAACACCCAGAGGTGGGCCTGGCGTGCCACTTGCTCTCCTTCGCTGCGCACGACCTTGTTATGGGCTTCCAGCATGTCGCTGGGTTCAGCCAGTGTCTTTTCCAGAAGTTCAAAGGAGTCGTGGAATTTCTCCATGCCAGCCTGCGCTCCCGGGAGATCGGTCCCCATCTGGCGCAGCAGTCGGGCACCCATCTCCGCATAGGCACGTGCCTGGGGGAGAACGGCCGTGACCTTGGCGCGGATCTCCGGGGGCAGATCGATCGCTTGCAGGGCCGTCAGGTGCTGGTTGAAGGTGGCCGCGCTCTCGTCCAGTTCCTTGACCGCCTCGGCCAAACCAGCCGCGTCCTGGGCCTGGGCCGCCAGGAGACCCTGCAAAACGCTGGAACGGATGGCGTCATGCATCATGTCCGCCAGCGCCGCGTTCTGCATCGCATCGCCCATGGACGTCGCGGTGTTGAGCTGGTCGGTCATTTGCTCGGCGGCGATCCAGCCAACGGCGCCCACCACCAGCGAGCCCGCGCAGGCCAGCGCGCTCAGGGCCGACAAGGCCAGCTTCAAGCTCAATTTCATCGCCCTCTCCTGGAGTCCGGTTGTGGCGGGCAGTGTGGGCCATGCCCCGCGGGCCCGCAAGGCATGGCGCAAGGCATGAATGGCGGGAATCCGACGGCGCGGGACTGACCGCCGTCAAGAATCGAAAAAACAAGCCGGCGGGGGGTTACCAAGGCGCCGTAAAATCCCGCTCGCGCTCCGCTCATCGTGGTGGGGCGCAACCGCTAGGGGTGTTGCCGCGCGTCGCAAGACACGCGGTGACTGAGAAAGTCCCTTTGAACCTGATTGAGGTAATCCTCGCGCAGGGAAGCCGCTCCAGTTGTCCTCTCAAGACACCGCACGCTGGAGCCCAGCCCACCTGCCTACGTTATTTCGGAATTAACGCATGGCATTCGCATCGAACAAGAGCGTCAACGACGCCATCACCCCCATTTCAGCCGACCGCCGCGCCTTCGGCTTCCAAGACCACGCCTCGCTCTGGTTCAGCCTGGGCGTGGGCCTGCTGGTCATGCAGGTCGGCGCCTACCTGATGCCCGCGCTGGGCACGCGCGAGGCACTGATCGCCATCGTCGCGGGTTCCCTCCTGGGTGCCTTCCTGCTGGGCTCGGTGGCCAAGCTGGGCGCGGACAGCGGTCTGGCCAGCGCGGGCCTGATGCACGCGGTCTACGGCCGACGCTTCGCCATGCTGCCCATCGTGCTCAACATCGTTCAACTGATCGGTTGGGGCAGCTTTGAGCTGGTGGTGATGCGAGACGCCAGCGTGGCGATCACCGGGGCCTCGGCCAGCTGGGCGCCCTGGATCGCTACGCTGTTCTGGGGCGCGATCGTCGCCCTGCTGATCAGCGGCTCCATGGTGACCCTGGTGCGCAAACTGATCGCACGTTTCGCGCTGCCGCTGGTGGTGCTCTCGCTGCTGTGGCTGAGTTGGCAGTTCCTGTCGATGGCGAATGCGCAAGGTTTGGCGGCCCTGTGGAATCGTCCGGGCGAAGGCGGCATGGGTGTGCTGTCGGCGCTGGACCTGGTGATCGCCATGCCCATCTCCTGGCTGCCCCTGGTGGCCGACTACGCGCGCCATGGGCGCGACGGCAAATCGGCGCTGCGCGGCACTTGGCTGGGGTATGCGTTGGCGAACATGTGGTGCTACGGCCTGGGCGTGCTGGTGGTGCTGACGCTGCCCAGCGCCAACCTCGTCAACGCGCTGCTGCTGGCCCAAGGCGGCTTGATCGCGCTCTCGCTCATCCTGATCGACGAGGTGGACAACGCCTATGGCGACGCCTATTCGGGCGCGGTGTCCAGCCACAGCCTGCGGCCGAACAAGAGCATCCGTTTCTGGGGTTTCATCATCACCGCCGCCTGCACGGCCTGCGCCCTGGTGCTGCCCATGCACGCGCTGGAGCCGTTCCTGTTGATGCTGAGCTCGGTCTTCGTCCCGCTGTTCGGCGTGATCCTGGGGCGCCTGGCCTTCGGCGCGAACACCGTCCAGTTGCTCGCAGGCGCGCGGGCCGTGCACGTGGGGCCCCTGCTGATCTGGCTCTCTGGCATCGCGGTCTACCATGGCGCGCCGATGCTGACGCCTGTGGTCGGCTTCCAGACCGGCTCGGCCCTGCCCGCGCTGGCGTTCAGCTTCGCGCTCGCCTACCTCAGCCGCGGCAAGGCATGACGACCATGAAACGCTATGCGCGCGTGCTGTCGATCGCTGGCTCGGACAGCGGCGGCGGCGCAGGCATTCAGGCAGACCTCAAGACCATCTCGGCGCTGGGCGCCTATGGCATGACGGCCATCACCGCGCTGACCGCGCAGAACACGCAGGGCGTCACCGGCATTCACGCGGTGCCACCGGAGTTCCTCAAGGCCCAGATTCAGGCGGTGGTCGAAGACATCGGCGTGGACGCGCTCAAGATCGGCATGCTGCACGCGCCCGAGATCGTCGAAGTCGTGGCCTGGGCCATCCGCCACTACGGGATCGAACGCGTGGTGCTGGACCCGGTGATGGTGGCCACCAGCGGCGACCGGCTGATCGCTGAGGCGACAGTGAGCGTGCTGGTTGAGCAACTCTTCCCGCTCGCCACCGTGATCACCCCGAATCTGGACGAGGCGGAACTGCTGCTGGGCCACAAGATCGATGGCGTACCGGCGCTGGAAGGCGCGGCGCGCGAACTGCTGGCCTTGGGCGCCAACAATGTGCTGCTCAAGGGCGGCCATCTGCCCGGCGACGAGGTGGTGGACCTGCTGCTGACGTGCGACGGCGCACCGCTGCACCTCAAGGCCGCGCGCATTGCTAGCACCAACGTGCATGGCACGGGTTGCACGCTGTCGTCGGCCATCGCGTCCTACCTCGCGCACGGCCATGGGCTGCAAGATGCCGTGCGGCACGCCCGCACCTGGATACTGGGCGCCATCCAGGCGGGCAAGGACGTGCGCACCGGCGGTCTGAACGGCGGCGCGGGCCATGGTCCTCTGAACCACGGTTACGCGCCGGTGGTCATGCAGGTGCTGGGCTGAACGGGCGACGAACGCCGACCGATCAACGCCTTCTCGCTTCACCGCACCAACCCACAAACGCAGAAAACCAGCAACACAGAAACGCAAAGAGACCATGCCAACAGCGCGCGCTTCTTCCTCGGCCCTGGTGCTCGGCGCCGGCCTCATGGGCCGATTGCTGGCCTGGCAGCTCGCGCGCCGCGGCTGGCGCGTGACGGTGCACGAGGCCGCGCCCGCCGACGCGGCCACCGACCCCGCAGGCGTGGCCTCAGGCGCGGCCGCCCGTGTGGCGGCGGCCATGCTGGCGCCACTCGCGGAGTCGGCCATCACCGAACGCAATGTCGTCGAGATGGGACGCTATGCGCTGACCCGCTGGCCCGAGTTGCTGGCCCAACTGAGTCGGCCCGTTTTCTTCCAGCAGGAGGGCACGCTCATCCTGTGGCACCGGCAGGACGCGGCTGAAGCCCGGCGCTTCGCGCAACTGCTGCGGACCACGAACGAGCAGAACCCGCGGCTACCAACCTTGCAGACCTTGGACGCGGACGGCGTGCACGCGCTCGAACCGGGTCTGGAGCGGCGCTTCACGCAGGGGCTGTACCTGCCGGGCGAGGGCCAGCTCGACAACCGGCAACTGTTGGCCGCCTTGCTGCACGAGCTGCAGGCCCTGGGCGTGACGCTGCACTGGAACAGCCGGCGCGCGCCGGATGAAGGGCCTCGCCCAGAAGACGGCCCGGTGGACTGGGTCTTCGACTGCCGAGGTTTGGGCGCCCGTGCGCCGACGCCACCTGCTTCCGGTGGCGGTGGACATGTCACGCGCGCCGCTTTACGCGGCGACGGAGTTGGAGCGCACGCCGCTTTACGCGGCGTGCGGGGCGAGGTCGCGCGGGTCTACGCGCCCGAGGTGCAGCTGACGCGGCCCACGCGGCTGATCCACCCGCGCTATCCGATCTACATCGCGCCCAAGCAGGATCACCTCTACGTGATCGGCGCGACCGAGATCGAGAGCGATGACATGTCGCCGCCGAGCGTGCGGTCGACGTTGGAGCTGCTGAGCGCGGCCTATGCCGTGCACCCGGGTTTCGCCGAGGGACGCATCATCGAGATCGCAGCGCACTGCCGACCGGCCCTGCCGGACAATCTGCCCGAAATCCGTGTGACGCGTGGCCCCGGCGCGCCGGTCATGCGCATCAATGGCCTCTACCGCCATGGCTTCATGATCTCACCCGCTCTGCTGGACGCGGCGCTGGAGATCGTCGAGCAGGACCACCACACGCTCGCCGAGCAACTTGAACTCAGGATCGCGGCATGAAAGTGCTCATCAACCAACAAACCCATGAACTGGACGGCGACGCCACGCTGGCCGACGCCGTCGCGGCCATCGAGGCCAAGCCGCCTTTCGCGGCCGCGGTCAACACGCAGTTCGTGCCCAAGACGCAGTACACGCACCACGCGCTGCGCGACGGCGACCAGGTTGAAATCATTTCTCCCGTCACCGGCGGATGAACGGAGGCCGTATGAAGAACGACATGATCCATGACGACCCACTGGTCCTCTACGGCGAGGCCTTCCCTAGCCGTCTCCTGCTGGGAACCTCGCGCTATCCCTCGCCCGCCGTGCTGGAAACGGCCGTTCAAACCGCACAACCCGCCATGCTGACCGCGTCCTTGCGCCGCCAGGGCGCGGGCTCGGTGTCGCCGGAAAGCGGCCAGGCTTTCTGGCAAATGCTGCGCAAGCTGGGGGTGCCCGTGCTGCCCAACACGGCGGGCTGCCACAGCCCGCGAGAAGTCATCGCCACGGCGCAGATGGCGCGCGAAGTCTTCGAGACCGACTGGATCAAGTTGGAGCTGATCGGTGACGACTACACCTTGCAACCCGACACGCTCAAGCTGGTCGACACGGCAGATCAACTGCTGAAGGACGGCTTCAAGGTGCTGCCCTACTGCACGGAAGACCTGGTGCTGTGCCAACGCCTCGTGGACGTGGGCTGCCAAGCCGTGATGCCCTGGGCCGCGCCCATCGGCACCGGCAAGGGACCGGTGAACCCTTACGCCATGCGCCAGTTGCGCGAACGTCTGGAAGTCCCCCTGATCGTGGACGCGGGCCTGGGCCGTCCCTCGCACGCCTGCACGGTCATGGAGTGGGGCTACGACGCCGTGCTGCTCAACACCGCCGTGGCCCTGGCGCGTGACCCGGTGGCGATGGCGGGCGCCTTCGCCAACGCCGTGCAGGCAGGGCGCGCCGCTTACTTGGGCGGCGCGATGGACGAACAAGAAGCCGCCCAACCCTCCACGCCGGTGTTGGGCACGCCCTTTTGGCATGCATGACGAACACCCCCAGGCTACGCGCCTCGTTGGGCGCTACGCCCCACGCGCCAGCGCCAGAGGCACAGGCTCTTCGGACTGTCCAAGCCTGCACAGGCAGGCTTGGAGCCGCAGCCCTCAGCCCCTTGCAGGGGGCAACGCCAGTGGCTAAGGCTTTGCCGGTTCCACGGCGTTCCCCGTTTCAATCGCTTCTTGCGGTACAAGCTTTGCTCAACGTGAAAGCGCCATCGACGTGACAACTCTGACCACCAACGCACGCGCCATCGTCGCGGCGCACCCGGACAAGGCCATACCCGTCGTGGGTCAGCCGCAGCCGCGCTACAGCAGCGATGACCCCATCTACCGTGCCGCACTGCAAGCGGCGCTGGCGCTGGGCTTCATCGAGATCGACGCCCAATGCCTGGCCCTGGCGTGGCTCGCGCAGTCACGGCGCACCGGTCGTTTCGACCCGGATGTCTGGCCCGTCGAAGCGGTGGACTTCGGCCTGCAAACGCGTGGTGACGGTGCGCAGGCCTTCGCGGCATGCCCTGCGCGGCTGGGCGTCTACGCTGTGCTGCCCGATGCGCAGTGGGTCGGCCGCATGGCCCAAGCCGGCGTGCCCACGTTGCAATTGCGATTCAAATCCAAGGACCCGCAGGCCGTGCGGCGTGAAGTGCGCGTGGCCATCGAGGCGGTGAGCGCGGCCAACCGGCAGCGCGGCGCACGCAGCCTGCTCTTCATCAATGACCATTGGCGTGAAACCTTGGAGGTACTGTCGGGCGACGCCAGCCACCTCGAATTCCTGGGCGTGCACCTGGGCCAGGAAGACATGGACGCCGCAGCCATGGCATCGGCCTTCGATACCCTGCGGGCCTCGGGCCTGCGCCTGGGCCTGTCCACCCACGGCTACGCCGAAATGAAGCGCGCCGCCGCGCTGCGTCCCAGCTACATCGCCATGGGCGCGGTCTACCCGACCACGCTCAAGCAAATGGCCACGGCGCCGCAAGGCCCAGGCCGGCTGGCCGTCTACGCGCGACTGCTGCACAAGGCGGGCTACCCCGGCGTGGCGATCGGCGGCATCTCGGCCGCAGAGTTGCCAGTGATCCGTGCCACCGGCGTCGGCTCCCTGGCCGTGGTGCGCGCCATCACGGCCGAGGCGAACCCGGAAGAGGCGGCGGCCCAATTGATGGCAGCCTGGGACGCATAACAAAGACGCCCCCCGAACTTCAAAGGTCAGGGCACTCGCGAAGCTGACAATGCCTTAGACGCCGAGTGCGCCCTCCAGCGACCGCAACTTGGCAGTCAGGGGAGACGCAGCGTTAGCCGCTCAAGGGGGACGACAGCTCCACCCGGTTGCGTCCGGCTTGCTTGGCGCGGTAGAGCGCCGCGTCGGCGCGCGACAGGGCGGCATCCGCGGCCCCGTCGTCCGGACTCAGAATGGCGACCCCGACACTGACCGTCGCGCGGATGTGCCGCGCCCCCCAAGCCAGGGGACGAGCGGACACGGCGTCGCACAGACGCTGTGCCCAGACGCGCGCATCGTCCATGCCGCTGCCCGGCAGGATGACGGCGAATTCTTCGCCCCCCAGGCGGCCTGCCGTGTCGGTGCCTCGCAGCTCGTCGCGCAGCAGATCGGCGAAGTGGCGCAGCAGGCTGTCGCCCGCCGCATGGCCATACTGGTCGTTGACGCGCTTGAAGTGGTCCAGGTCCAGCATCAACACGCAAGCGCGCAGGGTGTTGCGGCGGCGCACGCGTTCCAGCTCGCTTTCCAGGCTCTGCATGAAATGCCGACGGTTGGCCAGTCCAGTCAGGGCATCGGTGCTGGCTTGCTCGCGCAGCTCGGCTTCGAGCTGCTTGCGCTCGGTGATGTCGATGCGGCTGCCCACCAGATAGCCGCGACTGGTGCGGTGTTCGCTGTACTGCACCCAGCGCCCGTCCCTCAGGGCCTGCTCATAAGGCAGACCGCTTGCGGAGCGACGCGCGAGCATGCGATCGGCCAGCCATGCTTCCTCGTGGCCCTGCGCTTGCGGAAACAGGCCGCTGGCCAGCGCCGCCCGCATCAGGTCCTCGAACTGAATGCCGGGCTGGTCCAGCAGGTGGCGAATCTCTTGGTAAAGATCCTTCATCGCCTGGTTGCTCATGACCAGACGGTCCTGCGCGTCGTAGATCACGATGCCCACCGAGATGCTTTCCAGCGCATCGCGCAGCAGGGCCGAGGCCTCGTCGGCTTGCCGGCGCGCCGCCATGCGCTGCACCTGAATGGCGCGCATGCGCACCAGCACGAAACTGAACAACGCCGCCAGCAGCACCACTGCGGCTGTGATGAACAGCAGTTCCCCGTGCCAGCCTTTCAAGGCATCCCGCTCGGACATCCCGACCACGGCGTAGAAGGGGTGCTCCTCCAGCTTGCGGAAGGCGTAAAGGCGGGGCAGACCGTCGAACGCCGGGGTATGGTGCGCCCGCCCAGCCACTTCACCCGCGTTGACGCGACGCTGCACCGCCTCGCCCGCCGACAGGCCAAAACTGAAGCCGGGGTCCAAGGGGTGCTGCATCAAGGGCTTGTGGGTCCGGCTGCCAAAGACGCCCAGCAGACTGTCGGGCGGCAAGTCCATCTCCATGAACCAACGCCGGAAATGCGCCAGATTCAAAGTGGCGTTGACCAAGCCGACCAGGCGGCCCGAGCCATCGCGAACCGGCGCGTAGACATCGACCGCGAGACGGTCCGCAGACATGCTGGCCATGTCCAGCGCGTCCGCGTACAGGATGTTGGCCTTGGTTTGCGTGCGCAGGACCCGCAATGCCGTCTGAGCCCCCATCTCGGACAAGGTCGCGCTGCCGGGCTGCGAAGATGTCCCGTAGAGCAGCCGGCCCGCGCGGTCCCAAACGAAGAATTGCCCCAACTCGGGAAAGCTCTCCTGATAGGAGCGCAGCAGGTTCAAGACATCGCTGGCGTGTGCGCCGCGGGCATCCTGGTTCAAGGCTGCGCGCGGCAGGCGTTGCGCGATCTGGTGCAGGCTGCTTTCCACCCGGCGCAGTCCGCCGGAAAGCTGGGCATCCAGCGTCTGCACCAAATGGTCGGCATGGTCGCTGGCACGCTCCAAGGCCAAGTCATGGCCTCGCACCAGCTGCCAAGCCAAGATCAGCACCAGCCCGGCATACCCCGAGACCAGCCAAAAGAGGGGAACACGGAGCTGGCGCATGGGCATGATCGGGTTCCCGCTTTCGGTTCAGTTCAGCCGACCCAGCGCCGCGCGTTGCGCCACAGCCGCGCCCAGGGGCTGGCCAGGCTGGGATCCAGGGGCGTCCAGCTGAACTGGATGTTGCGGAACACCCGCTCGGGGTGGGGCATCATGGCCGTGAAGCGCCCATCGGCCGTGGTCACCGCCGTGAGGCCGCCGGGGCTGCCGTTCGGGTTGGCGGGAAACGCCTCGGTCGCGCGACCCTGGTGGTCCACGAAGCGCATCGCGGGGATGGCCTTCGCCGCGTCACCGCGCCGAGAAAAATTGGCGTGCCCCTCACCATGCGCCACCGCGATCGGCAAACGGCTGCCAGCCATGCCGGCGAAGAAGATGCTGGGCGAATCCAGCACCTCCACCTGGGACAGCCTCGCCTGGAATCCGCTGGGGTTGTGGGTGAAGCGGGGCCAGGCCTCGGCGCCCGGAATGATGTCGGCCAGCTCGGCCAGCATCTGGCAGCCGTTGCACACACCCAGGGCGAAGGTGTCAGCGCGCCCAAAGAATGCCTGGAATTCCTGCACCAGACGCTCGTTGAACAGGATGCTGCGCGCCCAGCCGATGCCCGCGCCCAGAGTGTCGCCGTAGCTGAAGCCGCCGCAGGCCACGAAGCCCTTGAAGTCCGCCAGCCGCGCACGGCCCGACTGGAGGTCGGTCATGTGCACATCGTAGGCCTCGAAGCCCGCCTCGTTGAAGCAGTAGGCCATCTCGACATGCGAGTTCACGCCCTGCTCGCGCAGGATGGCGACCTTGGGCCGGGCCTGGAGCAAGGCGGGCGCCAGGCCCTCGGCCGGATCGAAGCTCAGGTGCACGTGCAGGCCCGGGTCGCCCTCGGCGACGCCCGCACCCGCGATGGCATGCTCGGCATCGGCACCGGCCGGGTTGTCGCGCAACTGGCTGATCTTCCAACTCACGCTGTCCCAGACCTGCTGCAGATCGGCGAGTTTGGCCGTGAACACGGCCTTGGCATCGCGCCAGACTTGCAGCTCGCCGACACCGGCCTGGATTTCGCCGCCGCTGGGACGGGTCTTGCCGATCACGTGGCTGTGACGGGACAACCCATGCTCGCGCAGCACGGACAGCACGGCATCGCGGTCTGCGCTGCGCACCTGCAGCACCACGCCCAGCTCCTCGTTGAACAGAGCCTGCAGCGTCAACTCATCGCGCCGCGCGCTGACCTGCTGCGCCCAGTTCTTGGCGTCGCCCGAATCCATGCGGCTGTCGCTGATGCCATCGCCCTCGGTGACCAGCAGGTCCACGTTCAGCGCGACGCCAACCTGACCGGCGAAAGCCATCTCGGCCACGGCAGCCAACAGACCGCCATCGCTGCGGTCGTGGTAGGCCAGGATGCGGCCCTGCGCGCGCAGGGCGTTGACGGCCTGCACGAGTCGGACCAGGTCCTGCGCATCATCCAGGTCGGGCACGTCGTCGCCGGTCTGATCCAGGGTCTGAGCCAAGATGCTGCCGCCCATGCGCTTGCGGCCCCGGCCGAGGTCGATGAGCAGCAGAGTCGTGTCGCCCTCGCGCGCCAGCTGCGGCGTGAGGGTACCCCGCACGTCGGGCAGGGTGGCGAAAGCCGAGACGATGAGGGAGACCGGCGACGTGACTTTCTTCGCAGCGCCAGTTTCATCCTTCCACTGCGTGCGCATGGACAGGCTGTCCTTGCCCACGGGAATGCTGATGCCCAACGCGGGGCACAGCTCCATGCCGACGGCGCGCACCGTGGCGTAGAGGTCGGCATCCTCGCCCGGTTCGCCGCAGGCGGCCATCCAGTTGGCGGACAGCTTGACGCGGGGCAGCTCAATGGGCGCGGCCAACAGGTTGGTGATGGCCTCGGCCACGGCCATGCGACCCGAGGCGGGCGCGTCCAGCGCGGCCAGCGGCGTGCGCTCGCCCATGCTCATGGCCTCGCCCGCGAAGCCCGCGTAGTCGGCCAGCGTGACCGCGCAATCCGCCACCGGGATCTGCCAAGGACCGACCATTTGGTCACGGTGGGTCAAACCGCCCACGGTGCGGTCGCCGATGGTGATGAGGAAGCGCTTGGAGGCGACGGTCGGGTGCGCCAGCACGTCGATCACGGCACGCTGCAGGGTGACGCCGCTCAGGTCGAGCGGCTTGAACTGGCGCGCGATGCTTTTGACGTCACGGTGCATCTTGGGCGGCTTGCCTAGCAGCACGTCCATGGGCATGTTGACCGCAGCCCCCACGCTCCCCACTGCGTGTGGTTCGCTGCCCCCAACCGCAGGCTTGCCCTGCGCTTCGCTTGGGGTGGGGCCGCGCAGGCCTTGGGACGGCCCGGCGCCGCTCACGCCAACTTCATCCGACAAGACCAATTGCCGCTCCTCGGTCGCCACGCCCACCACCGCGTACGGGCAGCGCTCACGCTCGCAGAAAGACTTGAACTGTTCGAGCGATTCCGGCGCAATGGCCAGCACATAACGCTCCTGGCTTTCGTTGCACCAGATTTCCTTGGGGGCCAGGCCGGACTCTTCCAGAGGTACGGCACGCAGATCAAAGCGCGCGCCACGGCCCGCGTCGTTGGTGATCTCGGGGAAGGCGTTGGACAGTCCTCCCGCGCCCACGTCGTGGATGGCGAGGATGGGGTTCCGATCCCCTTGCGCCCAGCAGTGGTTGATGACCTCTTGCGCGCGGCGCTCGATCTCGGGGTTGCCGCGCTGCACGGAGTCGAAATCCAGCTCGGCCGCGTTCGCGCCCGTGGCCATGGAACTGGCCGCACCGCCGCCCATGCCAATCTTCATGCCGGGGCCGCCCAGTTGAATCAGCAGCGTGCCAGCGGGAAACAGAATTTTCTTCGTCTGCGTCGCGTCGATGGCACCCACGCCGCCCGCGATCATGATGGGCTTGTGGTAACCGCGTTGCACCGCGTCGACATCGCTCGTGACCGTCTGCTCGTACTCGCGGAAATAGCCTGCGAGGTTGGGGCGGCCGAACTCGTTGTTGAAGGCGGCACCGCCCAGCGGACCCTCGATCATGATCTGAAGGGGGCTGGCGATGTGCTCGGGCTTGCCGCCCGGTTGATCCGACCAGCCACCCCAGAGCTTGGAGACCGTGAAGCCCGTCAGACCCGCCTTGGGACGCGAGCCGCGCCCGGTCGCGCCCTCATCGCGGATTTCACCGCCCGCGCCGGTGGAGGCTCCAGGGAAGGGTGAAATCGCCGTCGGGTGGTTATGGGTCTCCACCTTCATCAGCACGTGGCTGTGGGCAGCCGACTTCTGATAGGCCGGCACGCGCAGTGGGCCTTTTCCATCCTCGCCCTTGCCCGCGTCGAAGCGCGCCACGAAGCGCTCGATGGCCGTGCCTTCCATGATGGAGGCGTTGTCCGAATACGCCACCACCGTGTGCTGCGGGCTGGTCTGGTGGGTGTGGCGAATCATGCCGAACAGGCTCTTGGCCTGCTTCTCGCCGTCGACGGTGAACTCGGCGTTGAAGATCTTGTGGCGGCAGTGCTCGCTGTTGGCCTGCGCGAACATCATCAACTCCACGTCGGTGGGATTGCGCTTCAAACCCTTGAAGGCGGCTTCGAGGTAATCGATTTCGTCTTCCGCCAGGGCCAGTCCCCAGTCGGTGTTGGCGCGCTGCAGCGCGGCCTTGCCGCCGCCCAGCACATCCACGTGGTCCATGGGCGCGGCTTGCAAGGCCGTGAACAAAGCCTGGGCCTGCTCGCGACTGGCCAGGGCGCTTTCGGTCATGCGGTCATGCAAGAGGGCCGCGAGGCGCCCCAGTTGCTCGGCGCTCGGCGCGGGGGCCTGGCCCAGCAGGCCCGACTTGAGCGTGAAGCGGAACTCCACGATGCGCTCCACACGGTGCAATCCGCTGCCGCCCAAGCCACAGTTGCGCGCAATGTCGGTGGCCTTGGAGGCCCACGGCGACACGGTCCCCAGGCGCGGGGCCACGACCACCAGGGCACCTTCCTGCGTGCCTCCGTAAGGCTCGCCATAGTCGAGCAGAGCGGCCCAGCGCTGCCGGTCGGCCGCGGCCAGCGGGGATTCGGTCGCCACCAGGTGCACGTACCGCGCGGCGACGCCGCTGATCTTGTCGTGAATGGCCTGCAGACGGGGCAACAGCTGCTGGGCACGGTAGGGGCTGAGGGCGCTGCCGCCTTCGAAGGAAGTGATGTGGAGGGTCACCGTCGTGGCCTGTGGAGAGGAGAGTGTGCGAGCCGCCGCCGCCAGGTTCTGGCGGCACTCAAGCAGGGAGGAAAGCCTGCGATTTTACCCTCCCGCCCCCTCCGCGGCCGGCCCGGCGCGCCACCCAGGGCGGGATACGCGCCCCCGATGGCGAAGGAGGATAATTCGCCCCATGAGCATCACCTACAAAGACGAGGCCGGCATCGCCGGAATGCGCGAGGCCTGCCGCCTGGCCTCTGAAGTGCTGGACTACATCACCCCGCACATCCAGCCCGGCATCACCACCAAGGAAGTCGATCGTCTGGCGCTGGAATGCATGAAGGCGCAAGGCACGGTGTCGGCCACCATCGGCTACCAACCGCCGGGCTACCCGCCCTATCCCGCGCACCTGTGCACCTCGGTCAACCATGTGGTGTGCCATGGCATCCCGAATGACAAGCCGCTCAAGAAGGGCGACATCATGAACGTGGACGTGACGGTGATCACCAAGGACGGCTGGTACGGTGACAACAGCCGCATGTACCTGATCGGCGAAGTGTCCATCGCCGCCAAGCGCTTGTGCGCGCTGACCTACGAGGCCATGTGGATGGGCATCGAGCAGGTCCGCCCCGGGGCGCGGCTGGGCGACATCGGACACGCCATCCAGAAGTTCGCCGAGGGTCACGGCTTTTCCATCGTGCGCGAGTACTGCGGCCATGGCATCGGCAAGGTCTTCCACGAGGACCCGCAAGTGCTGCATTACGGCCGTCCGGGCACGGGCGAGGAACTCAAGCCCGGCATGACCTTTACCATCGAACCCATGATCAACGCGGGCCGCCGCGAGGTGAAGGAACTCAACGATGGCTGGACCATCGTCACCAAGGACCATTCCCTCTCCGCGCAGTGGGAACACACGGTGTTGGTCACGCCCACGGGCTATGAAGTGCTCACGCTGTCGGCAGGCAGCCCGCCCCCGCCCGCCTTCGTGAAGAACCTCACCCCTGCCCAGCAGGACAAGGTGCCTGCCTGACCCGGGCTGCGCGTGCAACCCGCGTCTCACTCCTCCCCTCCCGTCCCGTCCTCGCAGGAACCGTCGCCATGAAAGCGGCCACGCCCCAGGCATTGCGCCAGCAGTTTCAGGCCCGCAAGGCCGAGGCCCTCGCCGCGATTGGCGAGGGTGGCACCTCCACGCGAGGCGTGCATGGGGTGTTGCGCCACCTGGCACGACTGGCTGACGACACACTGCAGACCCTGTGGGAGCAAGCCGGTTTCGGTCCTCGCCCCACCTTGGTCGCCGTGGGTGGCTTCGGCCGTGGGGAGCTGTACCCGGCCTCGGACATCGACGTGCTGCTGCTGCTGCCCACGGGCTGGGTGGTGGATGGCCCGGGCGCTGACGAGGCGCTGCGCCAGCGCATCGAGACCTTCATCAGCGGCTGCTGGGATGCGGGACTGGAAATCGGCTCCTCGGTGCGCACCATCGACGAATGCCTGGCCGAAGCCGAGAAGGACGTGACCGTTCAGACCGCGCTGCTGGAGTCGCGCGCCATCTGCGGCAACGCCACGCTCTACCGCAACTTCCAGCGCCGCTTCAAGGCCGCGCTGGACCCGCAAGCCTTCTTCGTCGCCAAGACACTCGAATTGGAGCAGCGACACAACAAGTTCGAGGACACGCCCTACGCCCTGGAGCCGAACTGCAAGGAAAGCCCCGGCGGCCTGCGTGATCTGCAAACCATCCTCTGGGTCGCACGCGCGGCCGGTTATGGCAAGAGCTGGGATGAACTCGCGCGCAAGGGCTTGGCCACGCCTTTCGAGGTCCGCCAAATCAAGCGCAACGAGTCCATGCTGGCGCTCATCCGCCTGCGCCTGCATCTGACGGCAGGCCGACGCGAAGACCGGCTGGTCTTCGACCTGCAAACGGCCGTCGCCGCACGCTTTGGCTACGGGTCAGACTCATCGGAAGTCAAGACCAAGGTACGCGCCAGCGAGGCCTTGATGCGCCACTACTACTGGGCCGCGAAGGCCGTGACCCAGCTGCGGCAAATCCTGCTGCTCAACATCGAGGCGCAGCTCAATCCCAAGACCCAGGCGCCCGTGCCCATCAACGAGCGCTTCCTGGACCGGGGCGGACTGATCGAGGTGGCCGACGACCGGCTCTACCTGAATCACCCGCACGCCATCCTCGAAACCTTCCTGGTCTACCAGACCACGCCCGGCCTCAAGGGCTTGTCGGCGCGCACGCTGCGCGCGCTTTACAACGCGCGCAACCTGATGACCGCGAAGTTCCGCAAGGACCCGGTGAACCGCGCGACCTTCCTGCAAATCCTTCAACAACCGCAAGGCATCACGCATGCGATGCGGCTGATGAACCAGACCTCGGTGCTGGGTCGCTACCTGTGGCCCTTCCGCCGCACCGTCGGGCAAATGCAGCATGACCTGTTCCATGTCTACACGGTGGACCAGCACATCCTGATGGTGCTGCGCAACATGCGCCGCTTCTTCATGGCCGAGCATGCGCACGAGTACCCCTTTTGCTCGCAGTTGGCCGCCGCCTGGGACCAACCCTGGATCCTCTACACCGCCGCGCTCTTTCACGACATCGCCAAAGGCCGAGGCGGCGACCACTCGGATTTGGGGGCCGAGGAGGTGCGTCACTTCGCGCGAGACCACGGCATCTCACGCGAGGACGCGGCGCTGATCGAATTCCTGGTGCGCGAACACCTGTCGATGAGCCGCATCGCGCAGAAAAGTGACCTCAGCGACCCGCAGGTGATCGCCGATTTCGCGCGCCACGTGGGTGACGAGCGCCACCTGACCGCGCTCTACCTGCTGACGGTGGCCGACATCCGCGGTACGTCGCCCAAGGTCTGGAACGCCTGGAAAGGCAAGCTGCTGGAGGACCTGTACCGCTACACCCTGCGCGTGCTGCGCAGCGGCCAGGACGGCCCCGCCCCGGCACCCCACGCGGAAATCGAGGCCCACCGCCACGCGGCGCTCGCGCAGTTCCGCGCCGATGAAACGCAGGCGCCGGCCGAGGCCCACGACGCCCTGTGGAAAACGCTGGACGTCAGCTACTTCATGCGCCACGATGCCGACGACATCGCCTGGCACACGCAACAGCTCTGGCGGCATGTGGGGTCGGGCGAGACCCTGGTGCGCACACGCCCCTCGCCCGCGGGCGAAGGATTTCAAGTGCTGGTCTACACACCGGACGCGCCCGACCTGTTCGCCCGCATCTGCGGCTACTTCGACCAGAGCGAGTTCAGCATCCTCGATGCGCGCATCCACACCGCCCGCAACGGCTATGCGCTGGACACCTTCCAAGTGGTCGCACCCGGCGCGCAGCAGGCGCGGGATGCCGAGCCTTCACCAGCGATTCTTTCCCAGGTGGAAAACCAGTTGCGCCGCACCATCACCGAGGCAGGCCCCTTGCCCGCGCCTAGCAAAGGCCGCCTGTCACGGCGCGTCAAACATTTCCCCGTGATGCCGCGCGTGAGCCTCAAGCCCGACGAAAAGGCGCAGCGCTGGCTGCTGAGCATCACGGCGAGTGACCAGACCGGTTTGCTCTACAAGATCGCCCGCGTGCTCGCTCAACACCGAATCAACCTGCAACTGGCCAAGGTCAACACCCTGGGTGAACGGGTGGACGACACCTTCCTGATCGACGGCCCGGAGCTGCAGAACAACCGCGCTCAGATCGAGATCGAGACCGAGTTGCTGGACGTGTTGGCTTCCTGAGCCGGAACTGGCCGCACCGGCCCACTGCACACCCCTACTACACGGCACTATCGCCACAGCTTTCCGCACAGCCCTCGGTACACAAAGGCTTGCGTCGGGGCCTCAGGTCGGGTGCCCAAGGACTCCAGCGAGACGGCGAGTTCCACCGCGGGGAAGAACACCTGCTCCGCAGACTCGGCCAGTGACACGTGCGTCCACGCTGAGTTGGGCAAGGGTCCGATCGCCGTGACGGTGCCTGCCTTGTCGATGCGCCACAAGTACAAGGTCCGTCCATCAGGCACAGCCACCGGACTGAGCTGTTTCACATCCACCACCCGGCTGTGCCGCAGACTGGAAATGACCAAGCCGGGTTGCCCCTGGGGCGTTCCCAGCACGCCCACGTAACTCGCAGGCAACTGCGTGCCACTGTCTTGCAAGTCGCCGTCTCCCAGGACCTGCGCCTGCCACACCCTGGGCGCGAGCACGCCCATCATCAGCCCCAAAGCCAGAGCGCCCGCCGGCACGGGCGCGAGCAGGCGATGCCACCATGACAGCGCGGCCCTCTGAGGTGCCAGCGTCACGGAGGCGATGCGGCGCCAAAGACGAGCGCTGGGCGATTGAGGTGGCAAACGTTCATGCAGGGGCGACAGGCGCTCCGTCCAAACGTTCACCGCCGCCGCCAATGCGGGTTGACCTTGCATGACGTTGTCGAAGCGCCTGCGCGCGCGACCCTGCAAGGTGCCCGCCACGTACGCGGCGGCCAGCGAGTCGATCACGGAGGGGTTGTGGTACCAGTTCATGCCATGGCCTCCATGCAGCCCTTGAGTCGCATCAAGCTGCGCCGAGTCCAGGCTTTGATGGTGCCCAAAGGCTTCTGCATGCGTGCGGCGATTTCCATATGGGTCAGGCCATCGTAAAAGGCGAGCAAGAGGGCACGCTTGGGCTCGTCCTCCAGACGGCCCATGCAGCGCCCCAACTGGGCGTCGTCCTCGTTCGCCAGCAATTGATCCATGGGCGACGCGCCCTCGGCGGGAACATCGTGGGTCGACTCTTCGCCAAACTCACCACGCGCTTGTAGCGGCTCTTCAGGTTCGCGCTTGCGCAGCAGATCAATAGCCCGGTGGCGCGTCACCACGCACAGCCAAGCCAGCGTCCGGTGCTGCCCCGGCGCGGCCACGAGCGATTGGTTCCACAGCGTGACGAAGACGTCTTGCAAGACGTCCTCGGCCATGGCGCGGTCCTGCGTCACGCGCAGGGCAACCGCCAACAGCCGAGGCGCGGCCAAGCGATACAGGGCCTCAAACGACGGGGCATCGCGCAGCGCCACCCGCGCCAACAAGCGGCTTACTTCGTCACGGTCATCCATACGGCGGGACCCCAAAGGTACAAGTGAGGCCGAGCATAAGGCACGGCCGGTGACATCCGCGCCAGGCCGGCCGCGACATCGGAGATGGGCCGTATCGGTTCAAACGTGCTTCAAGGCTTGACCACATGCCAAACGCCACCTTGGCCGTCGCCCTTGCGATCGCCAGACTGGGTGTCGCCCACGTAGTAATACAGCGGCTTGCCGTTCACGGTCCACTGGCGGTTGCCCCCACCCGCGTCGATCAGACCGAACTCACCCTTGGCAACCGCTTCGGGCTTGGCAATGAATGCTGGCCAGGCGGCGAGACAGCCACCGCTGCAATTGCTCTTGCCAGGTTGATCCTTGTCGAAGGTGTAAACGGTGCGCCCGCCGGCGCCGGTCAGCACGCCATCACGCGCGACCGGCTGTGCGTGAGCCACGCTCGTGAAAACGGCGAAGAGGGTGCACGCGGCGGCAAAGACGATTTTTTTCATGATGTAGACAGCCTTTCAGGTTGAACGTGGAGTCGCGACATTGCGCCTCCCTCATAGAACGGATGAAACCCGCGTTTGGATGCACGCGATGTCAAAAAAATTTCAGCGACCCACGCCGCGCTCCATGAACACTCTGTCATCGTTTCCGGATTTATTTCGCAAAGAACCCTTGTGGCCAGGCTTGCTCGTGGAAGAGAATGCGCCGCATGCATCCGACCTCCCTCGCGCCCAAGGACCAGGGGCCCAGCGACACCGTTCCCTCGCACGGGCCCAGCAACATGGGTTTTGTGCTGACCCGCTTGCGGCTGGTCTCCGGCCTGACCCTGTTCACCTTCGTCGTCACCCACTTGAGCAACCATGCGCTGGGGCTGATCTCACTGGACGTGATGCGGTCCGGGCAGGCCATGTTCTTCGCGGTGTGGCACAGCTTGCCCGGATCGCTCTTGCTGACCTTGGCGGCACTCACGCACCTGAGCCTGGTGCTCTACAAACAGGTGGTTCGCCCCACCTTGCGCATGCCTTGGATCGAGGGCGTGCGCATCCTGCTGGGCATCGTGACGCTGCTGGGTCTGGCCTTGCACGCGACGCCGATGGTGTTGGAGAGGCTGCGTTGGACGGGCTCCGGTCATCCGGTGTCTTACCCCGACTTCATCGGCTTGTTGGCCAGCGGCGACCCCATGTTGTGGAACCAATTGATCCTGGTGATCGCGGCCTGGACGCACGGCTGCATCGGCGTGCACCTGTGGTTGCGTCTGCGGGGTTGGTACCGACAGCGTCAGATCGTGCTGGCGATCATCGCGGTGCTGCTGCCCCTGCTCGCCCTGCTGGGCGTGCTGGCGGCGGCACGCGCGCTGCCGCAAGGCGATGGTGGATACGCGTCGCCCAGTGCGCCGGGCTATGGCGGCGCCGATGACGCGTATGGCAACGCGTATGGCGACGACTATGGAAACGCAGATAGACGCGTTGATGGCAACAGCCCGGGTGTTTACGGCAGCAGCGGTGATGGGGTGGGCTACGGAAGTGGGTACGCAAGCAGCGATGGTGGCGGCGGCAACTACGGCAGTGAGAGATCAGGCTACGGGGCAAATACCCTTCCACATGTCCTTCCAGATGCCCTTCCCTATGGCGCCAACGCGCAAGGTGTGTCTGCGCCCCTCCTGGGCGCAGGCCGAGCGCCGTGGCTGAGCAAGCTCCTACCCGCTGACCTCCATGCGGCGCAGTCGGTGATCGCCGCCTATGGCGTGCTCGGCTTGCTGTTGCTCCTCATCGCCCTGCGAATCGGCGTGCAGACCTGGAAGCACCGCCGAGGGCGAGTGACCGTGCGCTATGCGAGCGGTCGCGAGGTGAAGGCGGTGCGCGGGGCCTCGGTGCTGGACATCAGTCGCATGGGCGGTGTGCCCCATGCCTCGGTCTGCGGCGGACGCGGACGCTGCTCCACGTGCCGCGTGCACGTAGATGCGGGTTGGGAGGCACTGCCCCCACCGCTGGAAGGCGAGCAGAAAGTGCTGCAACGCATCCACGCGCCCTCGCGCGTGCGCTTGGCCTGCCAACTCTGCCCGCGCCACGACGTGGCCGTGACGCCCTTGCTGCCCGCCGACGCGCAACCTCAAGACGCCCTGCCCTACGACCCCATGAAATTCGGCGCGGAACAGGAAATCGTCATCCTGTTCGCTGACCTGCGCGGCTTCACGCAGATGTCGGAGACCAAGCTGCCCTTTGACGTGGTGCACATCCTGAACCAGTACTTCACCGAGATGGGCGAAGCCATCGAGTCCGCGGGAGGTTATCTGGACAAGTTCATCGGCGACGGCATCATGGCTCTGTTCGGCTTGCAAGGCGGCAAAGGATCGGGGGTGGAGGCTGGCGCTCGGCAAGCGGTGGCCGCAGCCCGCGCGATGGGCGAACGGCTGGTGGTGCTGAATGCGCGCCTGTCGCAAGATCTTGCAACGCCGCTGCGCCTGGGCCTGGGCATCCACGCCGGCCCTGTGATCGTGGGCGAGATGGGCTATGGGCGCGCCACCTCGCTCACGGCCATCGGGGATTCGGTCAACGTGGCCAGCCGCCTGGAATCGGCCACCAAGGAGGTGGGCTGCGAACTGCTGATCTCCGCCGAAGTCGCTCAACGCGGCCGGCTGGACCTTTCCGCCTTCGAGAAACAGAACATCACCATCCGCGGGCGCGATGGCGGTCTCAACGTGCACGTGGTGCGCCAGGCCAAAGACTTGCCCAGGCTGCGCAGGGCCTGAGTCGCTGGCCTTGAGGGCCGGGGCTTGGGTTCAGGCGGGATGCCAGTCCCGCACCCTGTGAATCTTCCGACGCAATTTCAGCCTCAGTCGTCGGCCTTCGGGTCGAGCCCCGGGAACAACACCTCTGTGAATCCGAAGCGCGTGAAGTCCCGCACCCGCATGGGGTAGAGCTTGCCATCCAGGTGGTCACACTCGTGCTGCACCACGCGGGCATGGAAACCGTCCACGGTGCGGTCGACCGGGTCGCCGTATTGATCGAAGCCTTGGTAGCGGATGCGCTGCCAGCGCGGCACGACACCCCGCAGGCCGGGCACGGAAAGACAACCTTCCCAGTCGTGCTGCTCCTCGTCCGACAGGGGCGTGATCACCGGGTTGCACAGCACGGTGCGCGGCACCACCGGCGCATCCGGGTAGCGCGGGTTGGGCTGGCCGCTGCCGAAGATCACCACGCGCAAGTCCACCCCGATCTGCGGCGCCGCCAGGCCCGCGCCGTGGGCGGCGTGCATGGTGTCGAGCAAGTCACTCACCAGCAAGTGCAGTTCGTCGGTGTCGAAGGCCTGCACCGGCTGCGCGACGCGCAGCAGGCGCGGGTCCCCCATCTTCAGGATGTCTCGCACCGCCATGCTGTCTCTCCATCAATGCTTGATTTGCGCGATGACTGGGGCCGCATGGCTTACCCCTGGGGCACCGGACGACGTCTCCCCACGCCAGAGCACGCGCCGCAGCCAGATCGAAATGTCGTCGATCAGCGTGTACAAGGCCGGGATCACCAGCAAGCTCAGGAAGGTGGAAGTGATGAGGCCGCCGATCACCGCGACCGCCATGGGCGAGCGAAAGCTGGCGTCCGCAGCGCCCCAACCTACCGCGATGGGCAACATGCCCATGCTCATCGCGATGGTGGTCATCACGATGGGCCGCGCGCGCTTGTGGCAGGCGTCCAGGATGGCGTCCAGGCGGCTCATGCCGGCGACGGCTGGCCGGCCGTCGCTTCCGTCGTGCCCGCGACGCGCCTCGATGGCGTACTCGACCAGCAGGATCGAGTTCTTGGTCGCGACCCCCATCAGCATGATCAGGCCAATCAGCGAAGGCATGGAGAAGCTCTTGTTCGTGATCAGCAGGGCCACGAAGGCACCACCCAGGGACAGCGGCAAGGCCGCCAGGATGGTGAAGGGATGCAGGAAGGCCTTGAACAGCAGCACCAGCACGATGTAGATGCACAGCACCCCGGTGAGCATGGCCAGGCCGAAGCTGGCGAACAGTTCACCCTGCATCTCGGCGTCACCGATGGGCACCACGCGCACGCCAGGGGGCAAGTTGCTCATGATGGGCAACTTGTCCACGGCGGTTTGCATGTCGCCCAGGGCAATGCCCGCCAGTTCAACCTCGAAGTTGATGTTGCGCTCGCGGTCATACCGATCGATCACCGCGGGACCACCGCCGAAACTCAGGTCGGCCACCTGCTCCAGCATGACCGGGCCCTTGGCACCGGGCACGGCCAAGCGCCCCAACACGGAGAGGTCATGGCGCGCCGAGCCGTCCAGCTTGACGACGATGGGCACTTGCCGTTGCGCTAGGTTGAGCTTGGGCAAGGCGCTGTCGTAATCTCCGACGGTGGCGATGCGTAAGGTCTCGGCGATCGCGCTGCTGGTCACGCCCAGGTCGGCCGCGCGGGCGAGGTCCGGCGTCACGAGGATTTCAGTGCGCACCAGGGCCGCGGTGGACTGGACACTGCCCGTGCCGGGGATGGTGCGCAGATCCCGCTCGATCTGCCGCGCCGCCGTGGCGAGGGCGTTCGGGTCGTTGCCGGTCAAGGTCAACACGTATTTCTCACCCGAGCCGCCCAGCCCCACCTTGCTGCGCACGCCCGGCAGATTGGACATGGCGTCGCGGATCTGGTTCTCGATCACCTGCTTGCGTGGGCGCGTGCCACGCGGGTCCAGCTGGATGGTCAAGGCGGCCTTGCGCGACTCGGCCGCACCCTGCGGCGCGAAGGGGTCGGAGCCCGCCGAGCCCGAGCCTATGGTGGTGTAGATGGACTTGACATGCGCGACAGCCGCGACCAGCTGGCGCGCGCGTTCGGCCGTCGACACGGTTTGCTCCAGGGTCGCGCCTGGCGGCAGTTCCAGGTAGACCTGGGTCTGTGAGTTGTCGTCGGGCGGAATGAAGCCCTGCGGCAGCAAGGGAATCAGCATCACGGACGCGACGAAGAACACCCCCGCGCCGACCATGGTGATCCAGCGATGGCGGATGCACCAGGCCGCCCAGCGCTGGTAAATCGTGAGCCAAGCCGGGTCTTCGTGTTGGTTCATCCAGGTCCAGACCTTGCCCAGCAGGGCGTTGTCACGCGCCCAGCGAGGACGGTCCTGGGCCATGACCACGGGCTTGAGCAGGTAGGCCGCCATCATGGGCGTGAGCACGCGCGCCACCACCAGCGAGGCAAAGACCGCCAGCGAAGCCGTCCAGCCGAACTGCTTGAAGAACTTGCCGGGCACGCCCGCCATGAACGCCGTCGGCAGGAACACGGCGATCAGCGTGAAGGTGGTCGCGATCACGGCCATGCCAATTTCGTCGGCCGCCTCCATGGCGGCTTGGTACGGCGACTTGCCCATGCGCATGTGGCGCACGATGTTTTCCACCTCCACGATGGCATCGTCAACCAAGATGCCGATGACCAGCGACAGCGCCAGCAAGGTCACCACGTTGATGGTGAAGCCGAGGTAATGCATGCCGATGAAGGCGGGGATGGCCGACAGCGGCAAGGCCACGGCCGACACCACGGTGGCGCGGAAGTCCCGCAGGAAGAGCCAGACCACCAGCACGGCGAGCACCGCGCCTTCGTAGAGCAGCTTCATGGAGGCATCAAACTCCTCCTCCACCGGCGTCACGAAATCGAAGGACTCGGTGATCTGCAAGTCAGGCCTCGCGGCGCGCAGCTCGGTCAGACGCTCTCGCACGCCCTGTCCCACCTCGACTTCGCTCGCGCCACGGCTGCGCGCCACCTCGAAGCCGACCACGGGCTTGCCGTCCAGGAAGGCGGCGGCCGTGCGGTCAGCGATGGTGTCGCGCACGGTGGCCAATTGGTCCAGGCGCACGCTGCGGCCGTCGGACAAGGCGATCTGCATGCCCGCGATCTCTTGAGCGCTGCCCAGCGCGGAGATGGTGCGAACCGGCTGCTGGCTGCCGCCGATCTCCGCCTTTCCACCCGCGCTTTCGATCTGGACGCGGGCGAGCTGTCGCGACACATCAGCCGCGGTGGCGCCCAGCGACTGCAGACGTAGCGGGTCCAGCAGGACCTGCACCTCACGGTTGACCCCGCCCACGCGGTTGATGGCGCCCACGCCCCGCACCGAGAGGAGCAGCTTGGAGACATCGTTGTCCACGAACCAGGACAAGGCTTCCTCGTCCATGCGGTCGGACGAGACGGTGTAAGCCAGCACGGCGCCCCCGGCGAGTTCGACCTTGTTGACGATGGGCTCTTGGAGGTCGGTCGGCAAATCACCCCGCACCTTGCTGACGGCGGAGCGCACGTCGTCAAGCGCCTCCTGCGTGCCTTTTTCAAGTCGGAACTCAACAGTCATCGACACCACGCCGTCCTGGACCTTGGTGTAGATGTGCTTGAGCCCCTGCAAGGTGGCCAAGCTGTTCTCGATCTTGCGTGCGACGTCGTTCTCGAGCTGGTTGGGCGAGGCGCCGGGCAAAGTCGCGACCACGGTGATGGTCGGCAAATCCAGGTCCGGAAAATTCTGGACCTTCATGGCGCTGAAGGAAAACAAGCCCATCAACGTCAGCATGACGAAGAGCATGGCGGCGGGAATGGGATTGCGGATGGACCACGCGGAAACATTCATGGCGCGGTGTGCCTTTCTCTGTCTACTGTCCGATGTCGAATCACTGAACGACCTTCACCAGGTCGCCTTCATTGAGGAAGCCCGCGCCTTGCACGGCCACCGCATCCTGAGCAGCCAGGCCTTGCAGCACTTCCACGCGCTCGCCGACGCGCCGGCCCACCTCGACCTTGCGCTGGCTCACGCGGGCCTGCCCATCCACCACGAAAACGTAGCTGTGGCCATCGCGTGGCACCACGGCCTGGGCGGGCACCGTCAAGGCCGCGCTGCCTGGCAGCACGAAATTGCCGCGCGCGAAGGTGTTGGCCTTGAGCGCTTCATTGCGTGGCAGGTCCACGTACACCAGGATGTTGCGCGTCTGAGGATCGGCCGTCGGCGCGATGGCGCGCACGGTGCCTTGCACTTCCAGGCCGCTGACGGTGGTGACCTCGACCTGCTGGCCGATCTTGACGCGGCCAATCTCGGCGGGGGTGACTTCGGCGCGCCATTCCATGCGACTCTGGCGCACCATGCGGAAGAGCTCGTTGCCCGAACCGACCACCGCACCCACCGTCGCGCTGCGCGCCGAGATGACGCCATCGTCCGGGGCCAGCACCCGCGTCGCCGCAAGGGTCACCTGGGCGGCCTCCCACTGGGCCTTGGCCACCTTCTCCGTGGTGTAGATCTGCGTCAGCTGTGAGCGCGAATAGATGCCCTCCTCGCCCAGGGCACGCACGCGATCGGCCTCGGACTTGGCGTTCTCGTAGTTCGCTTGGGCCTGCAGCGCCGCAGCGTAGGGAATTTCACTCGCGAAACGGGCCAATTCATCGCCGCGGCTCACTTTGTCGCCCACGTTGACGTGCACGGCGGCCAGACGCAAGCCATTGACCTCGGCACCAATGACGGCCTCTTGCCACGCCATGACATTGCCATTGGCCAGCAAGGCTCCGGCCAGTTGGGTGCTTTGGGGTCGGGCCACGGTCACCGTCAGTGCGGGCCGCAAGTCGGTCGCAGCGGCGGCTTGGGCGTTGGCCGCTGCTTCAGGCTTGGCGGCCTCGTCCGAAGGCCCTCCACAGCCAGACAGCAGGAGCAGGGACAGTGCCAAGGGGCCGAGCGCGGCGAGGCCGACACCTCGGTGTTGGGACAGGAGAGCGGAAGAGGAAACGTCTTTCATGAAGCGTTTTGATTTTTGCTAGGAAATCGTCAGGTGCCGGGCTTGCGCGCGGCGCCGGGGCCAAGAGGCACAGGGCGTGAGCGCAGGCCCTGTCTCTCAAACCCGGGGAAACGTTGGGGGGAACCTGGCTTGGGCGACCCGTTGATGTCACCGGGTCCACGCCAAGGAAGGACGCACTATTAGACCCGAAAACAATGTCACTTCGCCGGGGAGTCATTCGCTTCGCGGACAGTTTCGGCCCCCTGTGTGCAGCCACCTCGGAACCCGCGGCGGAACTCACGCCGCTCGTCGCGGCTCATCGCCCTCCATTGGCGCATGCCATCGCGAAATCGCTCGCGCTCCTCGGGCGTCATCTGGTGCCAGCGCCCGCGGTGACCGCCATGCCCTCCGAAGCCACCCAACAGGATGCGACACAGCACCAAAAGCCCAGCGGCCTGCCAGAAGCCGATGACCGGTCCTCCGAACAAGTCCGGCACCAGGGCGTTCCACAACCACATCACCAACGCCCCGAAGGCCGCGACAAAGGCAACCCCCAGCACAAGGAAAGCGAACTTCATCTTCAAAAATTGCGGTTTCATGACACTCACTCCTGAAAAACATGCTCACGCGGCGGCGAGCCAATCCTCATAGGCCATTTGCAGGCGCTCTCGAAGCGCCAGCACGGCATAACGTTTGCGCGACAGCAGGGTGTTGACCCCGACCCCCCACCGCTCAGACATCTCCTTGAAACTCAGACCCTCCAGCTCGTGGGCCACGAACACCTCGCGCTGCTCGCGCGGCAGTTCATCCAGAGCCTCTTCGATTTGCGCCAACAACATTTGCCGCACCACCTCGCCCTCCGGTCCGGGCGCCAGCGACGGCAACAACTCCTCCAACGATGGCCCCTGCTCGTCGTCCGTCAACTCTCCCGCCCAAGCCTCGGTCGGACGGGACTTCTTCCTGCGGAAGTGGTCAACCACGCGGTTGCGTGCCACGCGCATCAGCCAGGCCCCCACCTGCTCGATCGGATGCATTAGGCGATAGGCGGAGACCAGTTCGTACAGCACCTCCTGCAGGATGTCCTCCGCCTCGGCGGCATCCGACACCCGGCGACGAATGAAGCTGCGCAGCCGCCCACGCTCGCGCTGGACCGTCGCCGCGATGTGGCTGTCCTGCTCGGATTCGCGGCTCAGGTCTTGCGTTGGCACATCCATATAGGGGAGTTAGACGATCCAGTGCGAGCAATATTGTGTGAGCAGCGAAAAAAAGCCAACCGGACGTCCGCCCCCCCGAAGGCGCTGGTGCAAGACGCCCTGCGGCACAATCGGACGGGAATGCCTAACGAAACCGCCGCCCTGCCTTCGTCACACGACCGCCCTGCATCCGAATCCAGGCACGCCGTGCAGCTGATGGCCGTGATCGCCAGCGTCTGCATCGTGGGCTTCGCCACCGGCATCACCGTGCCCTGGGTGTCTCTGGCCCTGCACGCCGAGGGCGTCAACCCCACGCGCATCGGCCTGGCCGCCGCGGCGCCGGCCATCGGCACCCTGCTGGTCGTGCCCTTCATCACGCCTTGGTCCGAGCGATACACCACCCGCGCCCTCATGGCGGGTTCCGCCTTGATGGCGGCCCTGAGCATGGCGCTCCTGGCCGTGGTGCCACTGACCCTCTTCCCCGCCCTGCTGTGCCTGCGGCTGCTGATGGGCGCGGCCTGTAGCGTGCTCTTCATCCTCGGCGAGGCCTGGATCAACCAGATGGCGGGCTCCGGTTCACGAGGGCGGCTGGTGGCGGCCTACGCCACGGCCTTCACCGTGTGCCAGGTGTCAGGGCCGGCCGTGCTGTCCTGGGTCGGCTCGGCCAGCCTGCTGCCCATCGCGCTGGCCGTGGCCAGCCACCTGCTTGCAGGCGGCGTGTTGTACGCGGGCTTTCCGGCCGGCGTGAAGTTCTCCGGCGAGAAAAACTTTGGTCTGATCGGTTTTCTGAAACGCGCGCCCGCCGTGGCCGTGGCGGTGGGTCTGTTTGCCTTTTTCGACGTGGGCCTGCTGTCCTTGATGTCGCTCTACGGCATGCACTACGGCCACACGGAGCGCGTCGCCCTGCTGATGGTCACTGTGGTGCTGGTGGGTGACGCCTGCCTGCAGGTCCCGCTGGGCGCGCTCTCTGACCGCGTGGGCCGGATTCCCGTGCAGGTCGGGTGCGGACTGGTGCTGCTGGTCACCGCCTTGGGCATGCCCTTCATGATGCAGACCGGTCACGCGTTGTGGCCCTGGCTGGTGCTGTTCGGTGCTTCGGCAGGCGGCATCTACACCTTGGGCATCATCCGCATCGGCGACCGCTTCCAAGGGCCAGACCTGGTGATGGCCAACGCCTCGGTGGGTCTCCTCTGGGGCGTCGGCAGCCTCTTGGGGCCCAGCATCGGCGGCCTGACCATCGACTATTTCAGTCCTGACGGGCTGATGCACGCGCTGGCGATGCTGGCGACACTTTTCCTCGGAGCGCTGGTTTGGGAGACGCGCCCGAGAAAGTGATGAACGCAAACGAACGCAAACTTTTGCAAGGAGCAGTGAATGGCGGGCGGCGGAGGCGACTGGAAAGACATGTACTACGCGGCGGAGCGTGGTGACGTGGATTGCGTGCGCTATCACCTGGCCTCGGGCGTGGACGTGGACTACCAGCATCCCGAAGCCATGGTGTCGGCCTTGGTGGTTGCCTGCATGAACGGGCACGAGCCCGTGGTGCGCTTGCTGCTGGAGCATGGCGCCGACCCCAATCTGCCCGCCGAATTGGGTCCCACGACACCCCTGCAAGCCGCCCGTCAAAGTGGGCATGCGGCCTTGGAGTCGGTGTTGCGGCAACACGGAGCCCAGCCGCAGCATGCCACGCGCCCCGCATGGTGGCAGCGTTGGTTGCCGGGACTTTGAGGGCTGGCGCAAATCAGCCAGGGCAACGGCGTGGCAGCAATCTGTCACACAAACTGCCACTCGTTTCGATGCCGACTTGCGAACGGCCAGAACTTCCCTGTATAAAGCCGCAAGGTCGAATTCAACGGCCTTGCTCTGAAATGAAAGGAACACTGAACATGAACTTCAAGACTTCCGTGCTGGCTTTGGCCATTGCCGCCCTGCCCGTCGCGTCTTTCGCCGCCGGTGAAAACAACGTCGGCTGCGGCCTGGGCTCCAGCATCTTCAATGGCCAGAGCGGCGTCGTGCCCCAAGTGCTGGCGGCCACCACCAACGGCACCTCCGGCAATCAGACCTTCGGCATCACTTCCGGCACGCTGGGCTGCACGCAAGACGGCACGGTCCGCTCTTCCGTCAAGCTCTCCATGTTCATCGACGGCAACATGGAACGCCTCGCGCGCGACATGTCGCGCGGCAGCGGTGAGTCGATGGACTCGCTGGCTCAGTTGATCAACGTGAAGCAAGAAGACAAGGCTCGCTTCTTCCAAGTCGCCAAGGTCAACTTCGGCCAGATCTACGCCAGCGACAAAGCCACCGTGCAAGACGTGATGGCTGGCTTGCGCGCCGCACTGGCGTCTGACGCCACGCTGGCTGGCTACAGCAGCGCCGTCATCTGAGCGCCGGCCCAGCCCGTCACCGCGACACCCAGTGGCATGCCCACTGGGTGTTTTTTTGCCTGAGTCCCGATGCCGTATTTGCCATTGACGCCGGCCCGACGCACATTGCCGCCAGCGCTCTCCCTGATTGCACGCCTGCCGCTGCTTCTGTGGCTGACTCCCCTCCTGATCCTGGCCCTGCTTCCTGCGACAGCCAATGCAGCCGATACAGCCGATGCAGTCGATGCAACCCACGTCGACCGGGCCTACTTGGCCGAATTGATCGCGAAGGCCGATCAACAGGGCTTGCACACGCGCGAAGAATGGCGAACCCTGTTGCACTACCAGCCGCGCCTGAGACTGCTCGCGCCACGCAGTCTCGCCGACAGTCCTGATTTCTTTTTTTCCCAGCAAGGCGCAACCGACAGTCGTGCCGAACTCGCGGCGACGTTGACGGCGTTTTTTTCTAGCGCCATCGTGGAGACCGACCAGCGCCAGCATCCCCAATGCCGCTTCATCGCGCGTTACCACTGGCTGAAGAAGGCGCTGAACTTCGACCCTGCGCGCCTGCCGCCACAACCTTGCCCCCGCTTTGAGGCCTGGCACCGCGCGCTGGACCCACGCGGCGTGACGCTGGTCTTTCCCGCGGCTTACCTGAACAACCCGGCTTCGATGTACGGCCACACCTTGCTGCGGGTCGACCAGCGCGGTGGCAACTCGCAATTGCTGGGGCACGCGATCAACTACGCCGCGGACACGAACGAAACCAGTGGTCTGGTGTTCGCCATACGGGGCCTGACGGGAGGTTACGCGGGCAACTTCAGTGTCTCGCCGTATTACGCCAAGGTGGGCGAATACAACGACCTGGAAAACCGCGACATCTGGGAATACGAGCTGAACCTCAATGAGGAAGAGACTGACCGGCTCCTGATGCATGCCTGGGAACTCGGGAGTGTGCGATTCGACTACTACTTCCTTGACGAAAACTGTTCTTACCACCTGCTCGCTCTGCTGGACACGGCCCGACCCGGTCTGCGCCTGACCGACCGTTTCCCGCTCTGGGTCATCCCGGGCGACACGGTGCAGGCCATCGTGGCCCAACCCGGCTTGGTGCGACAAGTGTCTTACCGGCCCGCGCGCAGCACGCAAATCCAGCATCGTGCTTCGCTGCTCACGCCCGCACAAGTCCAGTTGGCGAAAGACCTGGCCACGCCGGGCACGTCGCTGGATGAACCTCGCCTGGTCTCGCTGGTCGCGACCGATCAAGCCCAAGTGCTGGATCTCGCGTTCGAGTACCTTGAATACCGACGCCTGCGCGCAGACCTGAGCAACGCCGAGGCCAGCCCGCAGTTGCACCGCCTCTTGGTCGCGCGCAGCAAGGTCGACGCGCCTGACCTACCCGCCGCGCCCGTGCCCACCTTGCGCCCCGAACATGGCCATGGTTCCAGCCGGATCAGCGTCGGCGCCGGACAGGACGATGGTCAGGGCTACCAATCGGTGCGGCTGCGCGCGGCTTACCACGACCTGCTGGACCCCGAAGCAGGTTATCTGCCTGGCGCGCAAATCGAGTTCATGAAGCTCGAATTGCGGCGAGACGATGCCAGCCAAGACGTAAGGCTGGAACAGCTGACCTTCGCGAGCATTGTCTCCCTGGCGCCACGCGACGATCTGCTGAAACCAATGTCCTGGAGGTTGGACGCCGGCGCCCGGCGGATGGACATCCGCGATGGGACGCGACCATTGCTCGCCCATCTGGATCTCGGCGCGGGCTTAACCGTCCAACCGCACGCAGCAGTACGGGGCTACGTGATGGGAGAGGGCTCGCTGCTGGCGTCGGGGACGCTGGAGGACGACCACGCCCTGGGCGCCGGGGCCAGCGCGGGCCTGTTGGCGGACCTGACACCGCGTTGGCGCATCCAAGTGCAAAGCCGCGGACTGCGTTACTTCAGCGGCGAGCGCCACGACCGCGTTGAAATCAGCCTGAACCAGCGTTACACCCTGAGCCGGGACTTGGCGTTGCGCCTCGAAACCTCTTGGCACGAGAACCGGTATGACGGGAACCGGTCAGGCGGCGCTGATCCAAGGCAAGACGCTGGCGCGGTCGGGCTCTACCTCGATGTCCATTTCTGAAGGCCCAGGGGATGCGACGCCGCCTGCTGCTCTGGACGATGGCGCTGTTGCTGTGTCTGGTGCTATCGGGATGCACCAGCGTCTTCTTCCAACCCATGCGACCCTGGGTCCGCACGCCCGCCACGGTGGGGTTGGACTATGAAAACCTGAATCTGCAGAGCGCCGACGGCACGACCGTGAACGCATGGTTCTTGCCCGCCCGCGATTCCACGTCAAGCACGGCGCCCAACTCGGCGCGGGGCACGATCCTGTTTCTGCACGGCAATGCGCAGAACATCAGCACGCATCTGGCCAGCGTGTACTGGCTGCCAGAGCGTGGCTACAACGTTCTCTTGCTGGACTACCGAGGCTACGGCGCATCACAAGGCGCGCCCTCGGTCGAAGGTGCGCAACTGGACATTGACACCGCCCTGCGCCATTTGCTGGCCCGTCCCGATGTAGATCGCCGACGCATTGTCTTGCTTGGCCAAAGCCTGGGGGGCGCGCTCGGCATGCACTATGCCGCGCATGGCAGCCACCGCCAGCACTTGCGGGCCGCGGTGATCGACAGCGCCTTCACCGGTTATCGGGACATCGCCCGGGAAAAGCTGCGCAGCACTTGGGTCACCTGGCCTTTCAGCGGGTTCCTACCCTGGCTGGTCACGGGAGACTACAACCCCCTCGATGCGGCACCGCGGATCAGCCCCGTGCCCCTGCTGCTCGTGCACGGAGATCGCGATGACGTGATCCCCCTGCACCATGCCCGGCAACTGTACGAAGCCGCGCGCGAACCCAAGACCCTGTGGGTCATCGAGGGCGCTGCCCACATCCAAGCTTTGGAACAGCCGCAGGTCAGGGATCGATGGGTGGCTTGGCTGGAAAGCCAGCTCGGCGGGGATCGAAACCCAGGTGCGAGGGGCGCGGCCCACAACCCCGCGAGTGAAACGCCCCCACCCTGAACAGGCGATGGGCCGAGGGGCCGAGGGGCGCTGCACCAGGGGTGGCAGCCAGGGCGTTCAGGCTGACATACTTTCAGGCTGACACTGCATGCCTCCCCCCGGAGGACTCTACCTCCTGAACCGCGTCATCATCTCAAACGCGCTGCGCATCACCACGGGGTCAGGTTTCGCATCCGTCTTGGGGCGGTTTTGTGCATCCATCAAGTTGAGGTTGCCGTAGTGGTCCATCGCATAGATGTCGTCCCCGTGGCGTATGCCACGCACCACCCAGCTGTCCACCAAGAGCACAGGAGGCTCTGGTGGATGCTGAACAAACAAATCCCGTCCCGTGCTGTAGTCACCCATGGGATTGCCGCAGCCCAGGGCATGGTGCATCAGGGTCGGCACGAAGTCCTGGTGCGCGCTGATGCCGGTGGGCACGGCGGTGCCCCGTCCGGGCCAATGCAACACGAAGGGCACGACCACCTGGTGATCAGCGAAATTGCCGTTGTGGCCCCAGTAGCCTTGCTTCAAGTCGTTGAACTCCTCGCCGTGGTCACCCGTGATGACAACGATCGTGTTCTTATCCGCGCCCGAGGCACGCAGTTGAGACAAGATCTCGCCGACCATGCTGTCGGCGTAGTGCACGCCCGTGTGGTAGCGGTTGATGTAAGGCAGGGCTTCCTGCTTGCCGTCCAGCTGCGAATAACTGATCGACTCCGCCATCGGCTGGGCCAGCGGTGGGTAGCCCTTGGGGAAGTGGTAGGGGGCATGCGATGAGTCCAGGAAGGCCAGACCAAACCAGGGACGGCGTGGCTTGGTTTGCAGCTCTTGCGCGATGTCCTGTTTCAAGGCGTTCATGATGTGCCGATCGCGCTCGTAGATCGGCAGCTTGATGGGTGCCACTTCCAGATGCTGACGCACATTCGCGAAGATGGTGCGATCGAACTCCGTGCCGTCCAATGGCGCACTCATGTACAGATGCAATCCATACCCTTGCTGCTGCAAGACCTGGAATAAAACAGACCCATGCTGCTCCCTGAGCATGTCATCGAAATAACTGGGCGGCACACCGTAGAGCAGGCCAAAAAAGCCCGGCCGCGTTGAATTGCCGCTGCTGTAGTGCCGCGGAAACACCATGGACTGCTGGGCCAACTTCCAGGTGTTGGGCATGATGGTCGCGTCCAGGGCATCACGCCGCAGGGAGTCCAGCACGATCATCAAGACGTTGGGCGCGGCTTGGTTCTTTGTGCATTGCATGGGCTGCAGTGGGTAGCGCAAGACCCCCTGCTTCGCCCCCGGACGCATGGCCCCCATCTCTCCGGGCGTTGATTCGTCCAAGCCCACGCCGAACTGACTCAACATCATGCGCTTGGCGGTGATGGGCAAGGCCCAAGGCAAGTAGGACCACTGACTCACGGCCGCGCGCAAGGCCCTGGCATCGAAATACACGGTGGCGGCCTGCCCCGTCACCATGAACACAGCGGCGATGGCCCAGTGCGAGAGCACGGCACGCCGAGGCCGCGCGGGCAGCCGCCGCCAGCAAGCCCAGGCCAAGGCCGCCTGAGCGGTGAACACCACCACCACCACCGTTGCGGCCAGAGCCCAGTCGAGCCAGGACAGTTGCACTTGGTCGTACAAAGCGCCACTGAGCACCAACTGAACCAGCAGGCTGTTGATGTGGAAGCGGTACAAGGCGAACAGCCGTGCATCCAGCAACAGCAGCACGATGAACGCGCCGTGCAATACCACGGCCACGACCGCCAACACCTGGGGCCGCTGCTTTTGCCGCATCAGCAGCACAAGCAACAGAGGCAGCAAGGACACCAGGGCAGCGAAGAAGGGGAAATGTCCCAGGGACGCCAAGGCCAGGTACGTCACCCCCAAGGTACCACCAGGGTTGTCGCGCAGCGGCGCGTTGCTCAGCACGATCACCACGGCAATCAGGGCGTTGAGCAGCGTGAAGCGGCTCAACCACGATAGCGACTGCCAACGAGTCAGGGGGGGATTCATGGAATTTCCTGTCTAGGGGTCTGGATCAGGCCGCCTCGCCCTTGAGCAAGGTCAGCATGTGGGCTTCATCGATCACGGGCACGCCCAGTTCCCGCGCCTTGTCCAGTTTGCTGCCGGCTTCCTCGCCCGCGACCACGTAGCTGGTCTTCTTGCTGACGGAGCCGGCCACCTTGGCACCTGCGGCCTCCAGCATCTCCTTGGCCTCGTCACGACTCAAGGTGGGCAGGGTTCCGGTCAACACAAAGGTCTGCCCTGCCAACGGCAGCAGGGCACGCGGCGCGGGCGCGCCTTCGGCCCACTGCAGGCCACAGGCACGCAGTTGCTCCACCACCTCGCGGTTGTGGGCCTGGTCGAAGAAGGTGCGAATGCTTTGCGCGACCACGGGGCCCACGTCCGGGGCTTCCATCAACTGCTCCACGCTGGCGTCCATGATGGCGTCCAGCTGGCCGAAATGGCGTGCCAAGTCCTTGGCCGTGGATTCGCCCACATGCCGTATGCCCAAGCCGTAAAGAAAACGCGGCAAGGTGGTTTGCTTCGATTTCTGTAGCGCATCCACGATGTTTTGCGCCGACTTCTCGGCCATGCGCTCCAGCGCGGCGAGCGAGGTCAGACCCAGGCGGTACAAGTCGGGCAAGGTCTTGACCACCTCGCCGTCCACCAATTGATCGACCAGCTTGTCGCCCAGGCCCTCGATGTCCAGGGCGCGGCGCTGCGCGAAATGCAGCAGGGCCTGCTTGCGCTGGGCGCTGCAGAACAGCCCACCAGTGCAGCGGTGGTCGGCTTCGCCCTCCTCGCGCACGGCGGCGCTGCCACAGACGGGGCAGTGCGTGAGCATGGTGAACACTTCCGCGCCCGCGGGGCGCTTCTCAGGCAGCACAGCCACCACTTCCGGAATCACGTCCCCCGCGCGCCGCACGATGACCGTGTCGCCCACGCGCACGTCCTTGCGCCGAGCCTCCAGCTCGTTGTGCAAGGTGGCGTTGGTCACGGTCACGCCCCCCACGAACACCGGCGCCAGCTTGGCCACCGGCGTGAGCTTGCCGGTGCGGCCCACCTGCACCTCGATGGCCTGCACCGTGGTCAGCATCTCCTGCGCCGGGTACTTGTGGGCCACGGCCCAGCGCGGTTCACGGCTCTTGAAGCCGAGCTGCTGCTGCAAGGCCAGGTTGTTGACCTTGTAGACCACACCATCAATGTCGAAGGGCAGGCTGTCGCGCAGCGCGCCCATGCGCGCATGGAAATCCACCAGGGCCTCGGCGCCCAGGCCGAGGGCGCGGTGCTCGCACACCGGAAGGCCCATGGCCACGAACGCGTCCATCACCTGGCCATGCGTGGGGGGCAGTGTCCAGCCACGCACCTCGCCCAGGCCATAGGCGTAAAAACTCAGCGGGCGCTGGGCCGCCATGGCCGGGTCCAGCTGGCGCACGGCGCCTGCGGCTGTGTTGCGGGGGTTGATGAAGGTCTTTTCGCCCTTGGCGCCCGCGGCGATCTTCTCGCGCTGGCGTTCGTTCAACGCCTCGAAATCGTCGCGTCGCATGTAAACCTCGCCGCGCACTTCCAGCACTTCTGGAGGCCACGGGCTTGCTTCGCCGTGTGCAGCGGGAAGTGTGGGGGCCAACAAGCGCAGAGGAATCTGGTTGATGGTGCGGATGTTCTGCGTCACGTCCTCGCCCGTCTCACCATCGCCGCGCGTGGCGGCTTGCACGAGCACACCACGCTCGTAGCGCAGGTTGATGGCCAGACCATCGAACTTCAGCTCGGCCGCGTACTCCACCGGCGCCGCGCCCTCGGGCAAGGCCAAGGCCTTGCGCACGCGAACGTCGAAGGCGCGCGCGCCCTCGGGCGTGGTGTCGGTCTCGGTGTCGATGCTGAGCATGGGCACGGCATGCCGCACGGGCAGCAAGCCGTCCAGCACTTGGCCGATCACACGCTGCGTGGGCGAATCGGGGGTGCGCAACTCAGGATGCGTGGCCTCGATGGCCTGCAACTCCTGGAACAGGCGGTCGTACTCCGCATCGGGAATCTCGGGCGCGTCCAGCACGTAGTAACGGTGCGCGTGATGATGCAACTGCGCGCGCAACTCGGCGGCGCGCGTGGCGGCGGGTGTGAGGTCTGACGCCCCACGGTTGTCAGAGGCCCCGCTGAAAAGGTCCGGCGTCATCGTGGGCTCCCCTGTCTCTCAGCTGAACAAACGGCGGGCGGCGGACGAGCCCGCAGGCAAGCCATGTGCCTCCAACGCGTCGTACAAGGATTCCAACTCGACGCCGATGCGGTCGAGGTCTTCCACCACCAGCAGCCGGCCCGCGTCGTCACCCAGGCGACCGTCCATCTGCTGGGCCAGCTGGGTGGCCACGGCGCGCAGGCGTTCGTAGGGACGCTCGGTGCGCGGGACCTGGGGCACGTCCAGACTGAGCATGACTTCGCGGATCGCGGTCATGGCGGGGTCGGCCGAGGTCGCGGCCTGCGGATCGTGGTGCAAGGTCAGCACCGCTTGCTGGGGGAGGCCCGCCAGCACGGGGGAGTGCACGGCCACGCGGGGCAGGACCATGCGCCCAGGCAGAACGCCATCGACGAAGCCCAGACGGCTGGCCAGCTGCTGCACATACCCGGCGCTCCAGGCGGTACGGCTGGCGCGCAACGTGATGTTGAGTTGCGCGTCATGCGCCTGGGCAAATCCGTCCAGCTCGCGCGCGCGGGCCATGGCATCCAGCATGTCGGGCAGGTCGACCGCGCCCCCCAAGGTATCGGCCAAGGCCTGGGTCTTGAGCACGAACTCGGAATACTCCAATTCGTTCAAGGCCCCCGCGCGGTTGGCGAGCTGCACACCGGTCTGCAACAGGCTGTATTGCTGACCCGGCTGGGGTTGCTCCCACGTACCGTCATCGGCCTGGGCCTCGACGGCGAAGGGTTTGCTGCCCACGCGGCGTGTCGCGGGCAGGTTGTGCAGCACGGCGTCGCCTGAGATGGGCAACTCCAATTCAATGGTCGCGAGCACGTCGACCAACGGGTCCAGGTGGTTGGGCTGCAAGCGTCGCTCCGTCACGGCGGCGGCGTCTTGCGCGGGAGCAGGCCAGGAGGGCTCAGCATCGATGCCAGGGTGCGGCACGTGCACCCGAGGGGCGTGCGGCGTCAAGGACGGCGCGGATGTCGGATGCCCAGGAGACGGTTCGACATAAGGCCAGACTCGGGGCTCAGGCTCGGCCAAACGCGGACGACCACGCCTTGCGACCCACCAGCCATGCGCGAGCACCCCCGCCAGCACCAACAGACCGGCGATCAACAGACCCAGCTGCAACGCGCTCATGCCTCGGCCATCGACACGGCCGCTTCCATGTCCACGGCGACGATGCGCGACACGCCCTGCTCTTGCATGGTCACGCCGATGAGTTGCTCGGCCATTTCCATCGCGATCTTGTTGTGGCTGATGAACAGGAACTGGGTGCCTTTGCTCATGCTGCCCACCAGGCGCGCATAACGCTCGGTGTTGGCGTCGTCCAGCGGCGCGTCCACCTCGTCCAGCAGGCAGAAAGGCGCGGGGTTGAGCTGGAAGATGGCGAAGACGAGCGCGATGGCCGTCAGCGCCTTCTCACCGCCCGAGAGCAGGTGGATGGTCTGGTTCTTCTTGCCTGGCGGCTGGGCCATGACCTGGACGCCCGAGTCGAGGATTTCCTCGCCCGTCATGATCAGCTTGGCCTGGCCGCCGCCAAACAGCTCGGGGAACATCTTGCCGAAGTGCTCGTTGACGGTCTTGAAGGTGTCGCCCAGCAGGTCGCGCGTCTCGGCGTCGATCTTGCGGATGGCGGATTCCAACGTGTTCATGGCGTCGTTCAGGTCGGCCGACTGGGCATCCAGGAACTGCTTGCGTTCGCGCGCCGTGGCCAGTTCCTCCAGCGCGGCGAGGTTGACGGCGCCCAGCGCCGCGATCTCGCGGTTCAGGCGCTCGATCTCACCCTGCAAGCCGCCTTCGCCGCCACGCAGCCGCACTTTGCCTTCCTCGATGGAGCGCGCCACGGCGTCCAGGTCGGCCTGGGCCTCGGCCAGTTGCTGGGTGTACTGCTCCAGGCCCAGACGCGCGGCCTGTTCCTTGAGCTGCAAATCGGTGATGCGCGCGCGCAGCGGCTCCAGCTCACGCTCGAGCTTGATGCGGCGTTCGTCGCTGGCGCGCAGCTTGAGCGTGAGGTCGTCGTACTCGCTGCGCTTGGCGGCCAGTTGCTGCTCGCGCTCGGTCTTGAGCGCCAGCGCGCCTTGCAGGCCCGCCTGGGCGGCGGCGTCGGTGGCGCGGGTCAGCTCTTCGTTGAGGCGCTGCTCCTCGCTGGCGATGGCGGCGGACTGCTGCTCGGCGGTCTCAATGGCGCGGGCCAGCTCGGCCTTGCGTGCGTCCAGCGAGCGCAGGGCGAAGGTGGCTTCCTGGGCCTGGCGCTCCAGCGCGCGCAACTGCTCGCGGCTCGCAGCCAGTTTGCGCTCGGCTTCCAGCGCGCGTTCGTCCAGCTGGGCCTGGCGTTCCTGGCTGTCGGCCAGGCGCATGTCCAGCTCCTCGAAGCGCGCCTCGGCGGCCATGCGCCGCTCCTGCAGATCTTCCAGCAAGGCGTCCACCTCGGCCATGTCGCCTTGCAGCTGCTCGCTGCGGGCACGGGTCTGCTCGGCCAGCTGGGTCAGGCGCAAGGTTTCGACTTGCACCTCGTGGGCGCGGGCCTGGGCCTCGTCGGCTTCTCGGCGCACAGCGACCAGGCGCTGCGCGGCATCGGCATAGGCGGCCTCGGCGCGCACCAGCGCACTCTTGGCCTCCTCGCTGATCAGCGCCTGAGCACGCACCTGCTTGTCCAGGCTCTCGATTTCTTGGGCGCGGGCCAGCAGGCCGGCCTGTTCGTTGTCTTGCGCGTAAAAGCTGACGCTGTGGCGGCCCAGGGCATGGCCGCTCTTGACGTAGATGGCCTCGCCCGCCGCGAGCTGTTCACGCTGGCCCTGGGCTTCTTCCCAGCTCTGCGCCACGTAGCAGCCTTGCAGCCAGTCGCTCAGCACGGCCTTGAGGCCTGCGTCGCCCACCCGCAGCAGGCTGGCCAGGGGCGACAGGTTCACCTTGCCCTGACTGGGCGCCTCGGCAGCGGCCGCAGGCGCGCTGTAGAAAGCCAGCTTGGTGGGCGGGGCGTCGGCCGCGAAGGACTTGAGCATCTCCAAGCGGCTGATGGGCAGCGCCGCCATGCGCTCGCGCAAGGCAGCTTCCAGGGCGTGCTCCCAGCCCTGCTCGATGTGCAGTTGCGTCCACAGAGCCTGCAAGCCGTCCAGGCCATGCTTGGCCAGCCAAGGCTGCAGCTTGCCGTCGGTCTTGACCTTGTCCTGCAAGGCCTTGAGTGCTTCCAGCCGCGCCGACAAATCCGCCTGACGGGCGCTTTCGGTGTTGGCGGCGCGCTGCTTGTCCTGGCGCTCGCTGTCCAGCTGAGGCGCGCGCTCCTGCAGTTCCTGCAGGCGGGCCTGGGCTTCTTCGGCGGCTTCGCGGGTCTGGGCGTTCTGGGTTTGCAGAGCCTGCAGCTTGGCCTCGTCGGGCGCGGCCAGGGCTTTCTTGTCGGTATCCAGGCGTTCGCGGCGCTGCTGCAACTGACGCGTCTGCTCTTCGATGCCGCGCTGCTCGGCGGCCAGCACCTGGATCTGCTGCTGCACCTCGTGCACGCTGCTCTTTTGTTCGTTGGCGCGCTGCTGCGCCTGGCGCAGCGCGTCTTCCAACTCCGGCAGCGCGGCGGATTGTTCTTCCAGCTGCGCGGCCAGCTCGACGTTCTTTTCCTCGCCGGTCGAAGCCAACTCGGCCAGGCGCTCGATCTCGGCCAAGGCCTCGCCCTTGCGCTCGCCCCACTGGCTGTTCTGTTCCTTCAAGGCCTTCAGCCGCTCTTGCGCGCGCTGACGGCCTTCCACCACGAAACGGATCTCGGCCTCCAAGCGCCCCACCTCGGCGCCCGCCTCGTACACCTTGCCCTGCGCCTGGTTGACCTGATCACCCGCCGCGTAATGCGCCTGGCGGATGGTTTCCAGCTCGGCCTCGATGTGACGCAGATCGGCCACCCGCGCCTCCAGGTCGATCACGGCACGCTCGCCCTCGGCGTGAATGCGCTTTTGCTCGGCCTCGGCCTCGGCGCGGCGCAGGAACCAGAGCTGGTGCTGCTTGAGGCTGGCCTCGGCCTGCAAGGTTTTGTACTTCTGCGCCACCTCGGCTTGGTGCTCCAGCTTGTCGAGGTTGGCGTTCAGCTCGCGCAGGATGTCTTCCACCCGGGTCAGGTTCTCGCGCGTGTCGGACAGGCGGTTCTCGGTCTCGCGGCGGCGCTCCTTGTACTTGGACACGCCCGCGGCCTCTTCGAGGAACAGGCGCAGTTCCTCCGGCTTGGACTCGATGATGCGGCTGATCGTGCCCTGGCCGATGATGGCGTAGGCGCGCGGCCCCAGGCCCGTGCCCAGGAACACGTCCTGCACGTCGCGGCGGCGCACCGGCTGGTTGTTGATGTAGTAACTGCTGGTGCCGTCGCGCGTCAGCACGCGCTTGACGGCGACCTCGGCGTACTGGCCCCATTGCCCGCCGGCGCGGTGGTCCGCGTTGTCGAACACCAGCTCCACGCTGGCACGGCTGGCCGCCTTGCGGCTGGTGGTGCCGTTGAAGATCACGTCCTGCATGGACTCGCCGCGCAGTTCCGAAGCGCGGCTCTCACCCAGCACCCAGCGCACGGCGTCCATGATGTTGGATTTGCCACAGCCGTTGGGGCCCACCACGCCCACCAACTGCCCCGGCAGCATGAAATTGGTCGGCTCGGCGAAGGACTTGAAACCGGAAAGCTTGATGGAGTTGAGGCGCACGGGCGGGATGCTTTGAGTGTTCTGTGGAAGGCAAAAACAGACAAGGAGACGCCTGCCTGAACGCGAAATCATACCGTCTGGCCAGAGTCGGACCGGTGCACCACAAACCGCTAGATTAGGGACCTTGTAACCAGGTTTCCACCAACACCGCAACATGGATCACAGCTCACCCATTCTGCGCATTTCAGCCTTGTGCGCCAGCGCGTTTTTGATCGTGATACTGGCTCTCGCGCCGACAACGCTAAACGCTCAAGGCAAGCTGAAGAAGCGGGTGGATGAAGACTTTTCACGCATCGACACCGATGACAACGACCTGATCAGCCCGCAAGAGTGGAAACGCCGGGGCAATTTCGAAGCGCTGGATCAAGACGGCGACGGATTTCTCAGCAAGGAGGAGATGGCGGCTCTTTACCGACCTGGCCACCGCGGCACTTTGGAGCTTGTCCCCACGCTGGTGGACCCACCACCGATGGATGCAAGCTACGAAACCGACAAGATCGCAAGCAGCGCGCTCGATCATGTGACTTTGTGCGGCATTAGCCGGGAAAGTTGCAAGATGCAGGACAGCGAAGCCCAGTTCCAGCGAGTCGGGCTCTTCGAGACAGGCCTGGGACCGCGGTTTCCGCAGGATGCCAATTGCCTCGGAATCGACGATTACTTTGCCCTTCCCTACAACTACAAACGCTCCAGCAGTGGCGCACGGCATGGCGGGATGGACATGCCCGCCGCATGGGATACCCCGATCCTGGCTGCGGCCGACGGCACGGTCGTTGGCATTTATGGCGCGGACAACTCTCAGCGAGGGCGCGAGATCGTGCTGCGCCACGCGCCCGAAGACACCGGACTTCCGGTTTGGATTTACACCCAGTACGCTCACCTGAACCAGCCCCCCACGCTCAAACTCGGTCAGAGAGTTCGCATGGGAGATGTCGTCGGGCTGACTGGCAACTCGGGCTTGTCGGCCCAGGGGGATCGGCCCACCACGGGGCGGCGCCCAGCCATCCACTACGCAGCGTGGTTCAGCCACTCGCGGCGTTACGCTGACACAGGCGCTGCGATCGTGCCCGAACGCGGCGTTTGGCTCGACCCGAACGGCCTCTACCGTGGTGGCCCGCCATTCGACTCAGCCTCGCTCAAAGCCCTGCCTGAGACAGAGAAGTTCGTGCTCATCCCCGTGATGTACACCGACGGCACGACCCAACCGGCCAACACTCGGCTGATCTGGCCCTACACCTGCACACATCGCGGCAAGCGTCAGCATGAATAAGCCTGCAAGTCCGTCGGATCTTCCCCGCGAACCAGCATACGGATGCAGTTGCGGGCGCGAGGAGGCCCTGCTGTAGAAAAGCGCAGAAGGGGCTGCGGGATAATTCGGCCCCATGAACCCCCTGCTCCAGAAGCTGCAGCCCTACCCTTTCGAACGGCTGCGCAAGCTCTTTGAAGGCGTCACGCCCAACCCCGCCTACCGGCCCATCAGCCTGGGCATTGGCGAACCTAAGCACCCCACGCCGGACTTCATCAAGCAGACGCTGAACAGCGCGCTGTACGACCCGTCCAATGACCTGGCGGCCTACCCGCCCACGGCGGGCACGCCCAAGCTGCGCGCCGCCTTCACGGACTGGCTGAAGAAGCGCTATGGGCTGGAGCTGGACCCGGCCACGCAGGTGCTGCCGGTCAATGGCTCGCGCGAGGCACTGTTTGCCTTCGCACAAACCGTGGTGGACCCGGGCCAGCCGGGTGCAACCGTCGTGTGCCCCAACCCCTTCTACCAAATCTATGAAGGCGCGGCCCTGCTCGCGGGCGCCACGCCCTACTTCGCACCCAGTGACCCCAAGCGCAACTTCGCGGTGGATTGGGACAGCGTGCCCGAGGCCGTGTGGCAACGCACGCAGCTGCTGTTCGTTTGCTCGCCGGGCAACCCCACGGGCGCGGTGATGCCGCTGGACGAGTGGAAAAAACTGTTTGAACTGAGCGACCGGCACGGCTTCGTGATCGCCTCGGACGAGTGCTACAGCGAGATCTATTTCCGTGATGAACCCCCGCTGGGTGGGCTGGAAGCCGCCGCCAAGCTGGGCCGAGGCTTCGAGCGCCTGGTGGCCTTCACCAGCCTGTCCAAGCGCAGCAATGTGCCGGGCCTGCGCAGTGGCTTCGTCATGGGCGACGCGGCGCTGCTGAAAGCCTTCTTGCTTTACCGCACCTACCACGGCAGCGCGATGGCGCCGCCCACGCAGGCGGCCAGCATCGCGGCCTGGAACGATGAAGCCCATGTCATCGCCAACCGCGAGCAGTACCGCGCCAAGTTCGCGCGGGTCACGCCCATCCTGGCCGAGGTGCTGGACGTGGCCCTGCCCGACGCAGGCTTCTACCTCTGGGCTGGCGTGCGCGGCGTCTGTGGCGGAGATGACGCGGCCTTCGCCCGGGAACTGCTGGCTCAATACAATGTGACGGTTTTGCCTGGCAGCTACTTGGCCCGCGAATCGAATTCGCGCGGCGCCCCGAGCACGCCGGGCCTCACACCCGCGATGGCACAAGACCCGGGGCACAACCCGGGTCGCGGCCGCATCCGCATGGCCCTGGTCGCCGAAACGGCGGAGTGCGAGGAAGCCGCGCGGCGCATCGTCCAGTTCGTCCAATCCCATCAGTAACCCGCACAGCACCGACACCATGAGCCAACAACTCCAACAAATCATCGAAGCCGCCTGGGAAGACCGCGCCAAGTTCTCGCCCAAGTCCGCCCCCCAGGACATCACCGACGCGGTGGATTCCGTCATCGCCCAACTCAACAACGGCACGTTGCGCGTGGCCACGCGGGAATCGGTCGGCCAATGGACGGTGCACCAGTGGGTCAAGAAGGCGGTGCTGCTGTCCTTCCGTCTCAAGGACAATGAACTCGTGCGCGCCGGTGACCTGGGCTTCTACGACAAGGTGCCCACCAAGTTCTCCGACCTGTCGGCCCAGGAAATGGCTGCCACCGGCGTGCGGGTCGTGCCCCCGGCCGTGGCGCGACGTGGCAGCTACATCGCCAAGGGCGCCATCCTGATGCCCAGCTACGTGAACATCGGCGCCTACGTCGACGAGGGCACGATGGTGGACACCTGGGCCACCGTGGGCAGCTGCGCCCAGGTCGGCAAGAACGTGCACTTGTCGGGCGGCGTGGGCCTGGGCGGCGTGCTGGAGCCGCTCCAGGCGAACCCGACCATCATCGAGGACAACTGCTTCATCGGCGCGCGCAGCGAAATCGTCGAGGGCGTGATCGTCGAAGAGAACTCCGTCATCAGCATGGGCGTGTACATCGGCCAGAGCACCAAGATCTACGACCGTGCCACGGGCCAAATCCACCAGGGCCGCGTGCCCGCCGGTTCCGTCGTGGTGGCGGGCAATCTGCCCAGCGCCGACGGCAAGTACAGCCTGTACGCAGCCATCATCGTCAAGAAGGTGGACGCCAAGACCCGATCCACGACCAGCCTGAACGACTTGCTGCGTGACTGAGCCCACCCTTCGCCGATGACCACGACGCTGCAGCTCGCCGAGCAACTGATCGCCCGCCCCTCCGTCACCCCGGAGGACGGCGGCTGCCAGGCCTTGATCGCCGAGCGCCTGGCTCCGCTGGGCTTCCAGAGCGAGACGCTGACCTTCGGGCCGGAGGAATTCCGCGTCACCAATCTTTGGTCGGTGCGCGCTTCACCCGCCAGGTCCGACGCGCTCACCTCGCTGCCCACCCTGGTCTTCGCAGGCCACACCGACGTGGTGCCCACCGGCCCGGTGGCGATGTGGAGCCAGGATCCTTTCACCCCCACGCACCGCGATGGCAAGTTGTACGGACGCGGCGCGGCCGACATGAAGACTTCCATCGCGGCCTTCGTGGTGGCGGCGGAAGAGTTCGTCGCGGCGCATCCGAAGGCCCCGCTGAACCTCGCGCTGCTGTTGACCAGCGACGAGGAAGGCCCCTCGGTAGATGGCACGGTCAGGGTGTGTGAAACGCTGCAGGCGCGTGGCACGCGGCTCGATTACTGCATCGTCGGCGAGCCCACCTCCGTCAAGCAGACGGGCGACATGATCAAGAACGGTCGGCGCGGCACCATGAGCGGCAAGCTGACCATCAAGGGCGTGCAGGGCCACATCGCCTACCCGCAACTGGCGCGCAACCCCATCCACCTCTTCGCGCCCGCGCTGGCCGAGTTGGCCGCGATGGAATGGGACCGGGGCAATGACTACTTCCAGCCCACGAGCTGGCAGGTGAGCAACATCCACGGGGGCACCGGCGCCACCAATGTGATCCCCGGCGCGCTGGTGGTGGATTTCAACTTCCGCTTCAGCACCGAATCCACGCCCGAGAACCTGCAGCAGCGCTTGACGGGCGTGCTCAACAAGCACGGCCTCGAATACGAGCTGCTCTGGACCATCGGTGGCCTGCCCTTCCTCACGCCCGTGGGCACGCTGGTGGGCGCGGTGCAGGCGGCGATCCGCGAAGAAACCGGCCTCACCACCGAGCTCTCCACCACCGGCGGCACCAGCGACGGGCGCTTCATCGCCAAGGTCTGCCCCCAAGTGATCGAGCTGGGCCCCACCAACGCGACCATCCACAAGATCGACGAACACATCCCCGTGGCCGACATCGAGCCATTGAAGAACATCTACCGGCGCACGATGGAAAAACTGGCGCACGAACCGCTGGCCGCGCGATGACGCTGGCCGAACTCATCGCGCAAGCCGCGACTCGGCTCACCGCCGCAGAGCAGGCTGGCCGCCTGGCTTTTGGTCACGGCACCACCAACGCGCAGGACGAGGCCGCTTGGTTGGTGCTCTGGAAGCTGGGCTTGCCGCTGGACTGTGACTTCGACGCCGAAGGCGCGCGCGAAGTCTCGGCGACCGAAACCGGCGATGCTCTGGCGCTGATCGACGAGCGCATCGCCACCCGCAAGCCTGCCGCCTACCTCACGCACGAGGCCTGGTTGCAGGGCGTTTCGTTCTACGTGGACGAGCGCAGCATCGTGCCGCGCAGCTTCATTGCCGAGCTGATCGCCGATGCCGACGGACAAGGCACCTTGGACGCTTGGCTGGGTGAGAACACGCGCCATGTGCTCGACCTCTGCACTGGCAACGGCAGCCTGGCCGTGCTGGCCGCGCTGGCTTGGCCCGAGGTGCAGGTGGATGGCGCGGACATCTCGGCCGACGCCCTGGCTGTGGCGCGCATCAACGTCGAGCGCCATGGCTTGCACGAGCGTGTGCGGCTGTGGCAGTCCGACGGCCTGGCCCAGGTGCCGGGGACCTACGACCTCATTCTCTGCAACCCACCCTACGTCAACCAGCAGAGCATGACCGCCCTGCCCGCCGAGTACCGCGCCGAACCGGAGCTGGCCCTCGCCGGGGGCGCGGACGGCATGGACTTCATCCGCCGCCTGCTGCGCGATGCTCCCGCGCGCATGAGCGCGCACGCCGTGCTGGTGCTTGAAATCGGCAACGAGCGCGACAACTACGAAGCGGCCTTCCCCGAATTGGCCGCGCAGACCTTCTGGCTCGATACCAGCGCGGGCGCGGACCAGGTGTTGCTGTTGACGCGCGAGGCGCTCGATGCGGCTGCGCCAGAGACGAACCCGCCGCGATGATCCCGAACTCTTCTCCCGGTGCCCCGAACCGCGTTGATGGGCAAGGAGCTGCTCGCCCCCAACGCCTGACTCCATGATCACCCTCAAGAACATCACCCTGCGCCGCGGCGCCAAAGTCATCCTCGACGGCGCCTCGGCCACCATCAACCCCGGCGAAAAAGTGGGACTGGTAGGCCGCAATGGCGCGGGCAAGTCCACCCTGTTCGCGCTGCTCAACGGCGGCTTGCACGAAGACAGCGGGGACTTCAGCATCCCCACCCAATGGCGCATGGCTCAGGTCGCGCAGGACATGCCCGAAACCGCCGAGAGCGCCACGGACTTTGTGCTCGCGGGCGACACGGCCCTGGCCGCCGCCCACGCGGAAGCCGCCGCCGCCGAGGCCAGCGAAGACGGCGAGCGCATGGCGCATGCCTACATGGCGCTGCAGGACGTGGGCGCGCACGATGCGCCCGCGCGCGCGCAAGCCCTCATCCTCGGCCTGGGTTTCCAGACCACCGAGCTGGACCGGCCCGTGAACAGCTTCTCCGGCGGCTGGCGCATGCGCCTGCAGCTCGCCCGCGCGCTGATGGCACCCAGCGACCTGCTGTTGCTCGACGAACCCACCAACCACTTGGACCTGGACGCCCTGGTTTGGCTCGAAGCTTGGCTACAACGCTACGCGGGCACTTTGTTGGTCATCAGCCACGACCGCGAGTTCCTGGATGCCGTGACGACCGTGACCCTGCACATCGAGGGCGCGCAGCTCAAGCGCTACGGCGGCAACTACAGCCGCTTCGAGGACATGCGCGCCGAGCAACTGGCGCTGCAACAGGCCAGCTACGCCAAGCAGCAAGAGAAGATCGCGCACCTGCAGAAATTCATCGACCGCTTCAAGGCCAAGGCCAGCAAGGCCAAGCAGGCGCAGAGTCGCGTCAAGGCGCTAGAGCGCATGGAGAAGATCGGCCCGGTGCTGGCCGAAGCCGACTTCACCTTCGAGTTCAAGGAACCCGCCAACCTGCCCAACCCCATGCTGACGCTGCAGGGCGTGAGTTGCGGCTACCCGGGCGCGGAGGCGGCCGATGCGCCCATCACCATCGTGCGCAACGTCGGCAAGTCCGTGCTGGCGGGCCAGCGCATCGGCATCCTGGGCGCCAACGGCCAGGGCAAGTCCACCCTGGTCAAGACCATCGCGGGCGATCTGCAGCCGATCGCCGGCGAGATCGTCCAGGGCAAGGGCCTGTCCATCGGCTATTTCGCTCAGCAAGAACTGGACGTCCTGCAGCTGGACGACACCCCGCTGGACCACATGATTCGCCTCGCCCGCGACACCACGCAGGCCGGGCGCCTGAGCGGCCAGAGCACGCGCGAGCAGGACTTGCGCAGTTACCTGGGCGGCTTCAATTTCACCGGCGATCAGGTCAAGCAGGCCGTGGGCAGCATGAGCGGTGGCGAAAAGGCGCGCCTGGTGCTGGCCCTGTTGGTCTGGCAACGGCCCAATTTGCTGCTGCTGGACGAGCCGACCAACCACCTGGACCTGGCCACGCGCGAGGCCCTGTCGGTCGCGCTCAACGAATTCGAGGGGGCGCTGATGCTCGTGAGCCATGACCGCGCCCTGCTGCGCGCGGTCTGCGACGAGTTTTGGCTGGTGACGCGCGGCGGTGTGCTGCCTTTCGATGGCGACCTGGACGACTACCAGCGCTACCTGCTGGAGGAAGCCAAGCGACAACGCGAGGCGATCAAGGCGGGCGCCTTGAATCCGCCTGGCGCCACCGCGACGGCCCCGGCGCCATCCAACGCGGCCGCCGCGCCGCAGGCCGTAATGGCCACGGTCGCCGCCAAGCCCGCCGCGCGCGAGAACAACCGCACCCGTCAGATGCGCAAGGAGCTGGAGCAATGCGAGGCGCGCATGGCTGCGCTGGGCGAGGAGAAGCAGGTCATCGAAACGCGCCTCGGCGCGAACCCACCGCTGGAAGAAATCCAAACGCTGAGCGCGCGCATGGCCGCGCTGCAAGGCGAACTGGACCAGGTGGAGGCGCGCTGGCTGGAGTTGGGCAACGCGCTCGAAACAATTTCTTGAGCGCGAGGCCAAGCAAGGCAAAAAATTCATGGCATAATCTTGGTCTTTCGGGCTCTTAGCTCAGTTGGTAGAGCAGCGGACTCTTAATCCGTAGGTCGAGTGTTCGAGTCACTCAGGGCCCACCAAAAAACGAAAAGCCGGGCAGATGCATCATCTGTCCGGCTTTTTCCTTTGTCCCGAGCCAGTCGAGGGCATCCGCAACATCGATGCGGCCTCGATGGAGTGACGATGACGAATCAGGCGACGCACTCAACGCCCATGCCCAACATCCTGAACATCTCCACCTACAAGTTCGTGCCCCTGCCCGACGCCGCCGAGCTGCGGGAACGGTTCAAGGCCCGGGCCGAGGCCTTGGGCCTCAAGGGCACGGTGCTGCTGGCCGAGGAAGGCATCAACCTCTTCGTCGCGGGCACCGAAGCGGCCGTGCGCGACTTCGTCGCGACCCTGCACGCGGACGCGCGCCTGGCCGATCTGGCGCCCAAGGAAAGCTGGTCGGACCACCAGCCTTTTCGCAAGCTGGTGGTCAAGCACAAGCGCGAGATCATCCGCATGAACCACCCCACCATCCGTCCCGCCGAGGGCCGCGCTCCAGCTGTCGCGCCGCTGACGGTGAAACGGTGGCTGGATCAGGGCCACGACGACGAAGGTCGCCCCGTGGTCACGCTGGACACGCGCAACGCCTTTGAGGTCCAGCACGGCGCCTTCGAGGGCGCCATCGATTGGCGCATCCGCAAATTCTCGGAGTTCCCTGCCGCCGTGCAAGCGCACAAGGCCGAGTTGGAGGGCAAGACGGTCATCAGCTACTGCACCGGTGGCATCCGCTGCGAGAAAGCCGCCATCTACATGCAGGAGGCCGGCCTGAGCCACGTCTACCAGATCGAGGGCGGCATCCTCAAGTACTTCGAGGAAGCGGGCGGCGCGCACTACCAGGGCAACTGCTTCGTTTTCGACGAACGCATTTCCCTCAGTCCGGACTTGACGCCCTTGCCGCCCGGCACGCCCCACCCGTCGATTGATCGCGACGTCAGCGTGGACTGAAATTCTCTGCGCGCCAAAAACGCGCAGACAGCGCAGGGGCCGCGCCTCGCGCGGCCCGGTGCCTCCAGGCCCGATCAGGCGGGATTGAATTTGCGCAGGGGCAAGGGAATGTGTTCCGTCTCACCCGGCACCTGACCCATGCGCTGAGCCTCCCAGTCCTCGCAGGCCTGCACGATGCGCTCCTTGCGCGTGGACACGAAGTTCCAGTACATGAAGCGTCGGCCATCCAGGGGCGCGCCGCCGATCACGACGAACCGTGAGGGCCGCTCGCCCGCCTTGATGCGCACGGTGCCACTCGCCGCGCTCACCTCTTGGTTGGGCAGCACGGCCATCTGCCGACGGCCCACCTCGACTTGGGCACCGTCGGGGCAGTCCAGCAGCAGGGGCTGGTCCACGGCGTAGACGGCGCGCTCTTCGTAAAGGGCTGGCAACTCGAAGATGCCCCCCTCGGGCAGCTTCACGTCCAGGTACAGCGTGGGCATGTAGACCTGCACGGGCGACTTCAGGCCAAAGGCCGCGCCAATCAAAACGCGCACGGAATGTCCGTCCGCCTTGAGTTCGGGAATCGCGCTGGCGTGCGTGTGCGCGAAGCTCGGGGCCACCTCTTCAGAATCACGCGGCAAGGCGGCCCAGAGTTGCAGGCCATGCACGCCATAGGTCGCCTCCAGCAAGTCGTCGGGCTTGCGCTCGGAATGCACGATGCCGCGTCCCGCCGTCATCCAGTTGATGGCGCCCGGCTCGATGCGCTGCAGCGACCCCACGCTGTCGCGGTGCATCTGCGCACCCTCGAAGAGATAGGTCACCGTCGCCAGGCCGATGTGCGGATGCGGACGCACGTCGTGCTCGCGCCCCGGCGTTTCGATGACCGGCCCCATGTGATCGAAGAACAAGAAGGGGCCGACGGATTGGCGTTGCGCGGCCGGCAACACGCGCGACACGGTGAAACCACCGCCCAGGTCTTTTTCATGGCCCGACAGAACCAGCACGGATGAATTCATGGTCTTCACTCCTGAATGGCGCGGCGATGCGCGGGAAACCAGCTTGGCTCACACCCACCGCCAGGGAAAAAAACGGCCGGATGTACCGGCCGTTTTCCGCGAGCAAGGTGCCAGGGCTCAGCCTCGGCTGCCGTCGAAGCTCAAGCGGCCAGGGCCGAAGGCCGAGAAGGCCAGGAGGCCGCCCGCGATGGCCAGATTCTTGAAGAAGTGAATCTGCTGCATATTGCCCGGATCCACCAGCATGTTCCAGAAGTTGTGGAAGAAGAAGCCCGCGACGATGGTGAAGATCGCCAGGATGAAGGCGCTCCAGCGCGTCTTGTACCCCACCAGCAGGGCCAGGCCCAGCACCACCTCGACGAAGATGGCCACGGCCGCGCCCGCGTAGCCCATGAACTGGGGCAGGTGCATGGTGGAAGACACATAACCCGCCACGCCCGAGAAGCCGCTGATCTTGTTGATGCCAGCCGGCACGAACAACAGCGCGAGCAGGATGCGGCCGATGAGGGTGATCGGTGCCTGGAGTTGATTGAACATGGTTTTACCTCTTTGGTTTGTTGGGGTTCAGGCCAGTGCGTTTTTGTCCGTGCCTGGGTGTCCGCTGGTCTGCCCGGACACTCGCACGCATGGTAGCGGCATTTTGGGCGCGGTCCGCGCAGGCAGACCGCGTGGTGCGTTTCAGTGGACCAAGTCGGTGAAAACCAGCACCTCCGCGTCCTTGCCGTTCGCGAAACTCAGTTCCGACTCGGCCGTGATCATCGCCGCGTCACCACCCGCGAGCTTCTGGCCGTTGACCTCCAGCTCGCCCTTGACCAAGTGCACGTAGGCCTTGCGATTCGCGTCGAGCTTGAGCTTCGCCTGCTCGGCACCGTCGAACAGGCCCGCATAAAGCCGCGCGTCTGCATGGACAGTGACCGATCCGTCTTCGCCCGTGGGCGAGGCCACCAGGCGGAGTCGGCCGCGCTTGTCGCCAGACTCGAAGGTTTTCTGCTCGTAGCTCGGCGCGATGCCCCGCACATTGGGCTCGATCCAGATCTGCAGGAAGTGCGTCTGCTGGCCCGCCGCGTGGTTGAACTCGCTGTGCAGCACGCCGGTGCCTGCGCTCATGCGCTGCACGTCACCAGGGGGAATGCCCTTGACGTTGCCCATGCTGTCCTTGTGCGCGAGGTTGCCCTCCAGCACGTAGCTGATGATCTCCATGTCGCGGTGGCCGTGGGTGCCAAAGCCGGTGCCCGGGGCGATGCGGTCCTCATTGATGACGCGCAGATTGCCCCAGCCCATGAACTCCGGGTCGTAGTAGCCCGCGAAGGAAAAGCTGTGGAAGGACTTGAGCCAGCCGTGGTCGGCGTAACCGCGGTCCCCGGATTTGCGAATGGTCAGCATGGAATGCTCCTTTCTGTGAGGCCTGCCGAAGGTGCAAGCCGATGGAGTGACTGTAGAAAAGGTCGGACGGCTTGAGATCGAGTCGCTTTGAGGATTGAATTCAAAATAAATGAAATAAGATCAACTCTTCGTGCAAATCTCTCGGCGATTCCGGCCCATGCAAACCCCGCCTCCCACGCCCCATTCCGCCCGTGACGTCCTGACGCCGGACGCGCTGGCCATGCTTCAGGCCATCGAAGCCGCAGGCAGCTTCGCGGCGGCGGCGCGTGCACTCGGGTTGGTGCCCAGCGCCCTGACCTACCGCGTGCGCCAGATCGAGGACGCCCTGGACGTGCTGCTCTACGACCGCAGCTCACGCCAGGCCCGGCTGACGGCGGCGGGCGCGGAGCTGTTGCGCGAGGGCCAACGCCTGCTGGGCGAAATCGACGCTGTGGCGCGCCGAGTTCAGCGGGTGGCCACGGGCTGGGAATCGCAATTCACGATCGCGGTCGACAACATCATTCATCGGTCGACCATCATGGAGCTGTGCGAGAGCTTCTTCACACTCGGCGCGCCCACTCGCCTGAAACTGCGCGATGAAACGCTGATGGGCACGCTGGAGGCTCTGACCAGCGGTCAGGCCGATCTGGCCATCGGCGTGGTGCTGGAGGCGGGTGACATCAGCAGCGGCAATGTGGGCCTGCAGAGTAAACCCCTCGGGCAGGTGGAATTCATCTACGCCGTGGCCCCCCACCATCCCCTGGCGACCGCCCCCGAACCTCTGACCGATGCCCTGTTGCTGCAGCACCGCGCCGTGGCGGTTGCGGATTCGTCGAGCCGTGGCCAGGCCCTGACCGTGGGCCTGTTGGCCGGGCAGGACGTGCTCACCGTCGGCACCATGCAGGCCAAGCTGGACGCACAACTGCGCGGCCTGGGCGGCGGATACTTGCCCGAGTGCAATGCCCGCCCCTACATCGAAGCGGGCCGGCTCGTGGTCAAGCAAACCGAGCGCTCGCAACGGCTGGTCCGAACCAGTTACGTCTGGCGTGGCAACAGCGCGCCCGGCCAGCCACCGGGCCAGGGCACGGGCCGTGCGCTGCAATGGTGGCTGCAGCAATTGGAGAGCCCGACGACCCGCGCCGCCTTGCTCGGTCCACTGCAGCGTTGAATCCACGGACTGTTCCACCCGCACACAGCTTCAACGTTGTCATGTCCGCTGACTACATCGGTCGTTTCGCGCCCTCGCCCACCGGACTGCTGCATGCCGGTTCGCTGGTGGCCGCTCTGGCCAGTTGGCTGGACGCGCGCGCGCACGGCGGCCGCTGGCTGGTCCGCATCGAGGACGTGGACCAGGCCCGCTGCCTGCCCGGCGTCGACGAGTTGATCCTGCAGCAGCTGGCCCTGTGCGGCCTGCGCTCGGACGACGAGCCCCTGTACCAATCAAGACGAGAGCGCGTCTACGAGCGTGTCCTGGACGCGCTCGCCCAACGGGGTCGCGCCTACCCCTGCACCTGCTCACGACGCAAGATCGAACAGACCCTGGACCAACTCGGCCGCTCGCGTGGCCGGCACGGGGAGCTGGTCTACCCAGGCACCTGCAGGCCTGGCCCGGGCAAGCCCGCGGTCAGTGGATGCCATCCAGACGTTCCGCTTGAACGCAATGCAGCCCCCCTGATCTCCCCCGCAAGCCCGCGCGCTACCGATCCTGCGCTTGGCACCCGCGCCTGCGCCTGGCGCCTGCGCGTGCCCGCAGGCGTGCTGCTCTGGGAAGACCGGCGACTGGGCGCGCAGGCCCAAGACGTGGCGACGGAGGTGGGAGACTTCGTGCTCAAACGGGCCGACGGCTACTGGGCCTATCAATTGGCGGTGACGGTGGACGACGTGGCCCAGGGCGTCACCCACATCGTGCGCGGCGAGGACCTGGCCGAAAACACCCCCCGACAGATCGTGCTGCTGCATGCCTTGGGCTACCCCACGCCAAACTATTTGCACACCCCACTGGTGCTGGGCCCGAACGGAGAAAAGTTGAGCAAGCAAAACGGCGCCGAGGCTCTGGATCTGGATACGCCCACCGCCGTGATGGCCGCGCTCAACGCGGCCGCTCAGGTGCTGGGGCTATCGACCATCGACACGCTCCGGGCGGACCGCCCTGCCCACGCACTCGCGGCGTGGGTGTCTGAGTGGAAGGCTCATTGGTGCCCACGATGAGTTCCAGGGTTCCAGCACGGCCATTCAAAATGGTCTTCCTGCCTTCTTACAATCCGGGCCCGTGAACGTTCAGCCCGCCATGCCCCCATCGAACCCCTCCGCCGCGCCGCCACAGGGCGTTGCCTACCCCAAAGCCATCAAAAGCTACGTGACACGTGCCGGCCGCACGACCACGGGACAGGCCAAGGCCTTGTCGGAGTGGGGTCCTCGCTACGTGTTGCCCTTCCAGGCCACGCCTTTGGACCTGGACGCGACGTTCCAACGCGATCCCCAGCTTGGCGCACCGACCATCCTGGAAATCGGCTTCGGCATGGGCGACGCCACCGCGCACATCGCCGCGCTGATGCCGGACAAGAACTTCATCGGCTGTGAAGTGCACGAGCCGGGCGTCGGTGCATTGCTCAAGCACATCGGCGAACGCGGCTTGACCAATCTGCGCATCGTCCAGCATGACGCCGTGGAGGTGCTGAACCAGATGCTGAGGCCCGGCTCGCTCGCGGGCGTGCACATCTTTTTTCCGGACCCTTGGCACAAGAAGCGCCACCACAAACGACGCCTGATTCAAGCTGACTTCGTGCGCAAGCTCAGCACCTACCTCCGTCCAGCGGGCGCCAACGGCGAGGGCGGCGGCTACCTCCACTGCGCGACCGACTGGCAGCCCTATGCCGAGCAAATGCTCGCCGTGCTGTCCGCCGAACCCTCGTTGCGCAACACCGCGTCGGACTACGCCCCACGCCCTGCCTACCGCCCCGAGACCAAGTTCGAACGCCGGGGTCTGCGCCTGGGCCACGGGGTCTGGGACCTGGTGTTCGAGCGGGTCTGACCCCAGCCCCTTCCCTGCCCACTCGGGACATGACCCGCCCCGCGCACCGCCACCGTCCGCCAATGATCGCGGGCGTGAGTGCCAGTTGCGTGGCCCTGCCCGGTGGCGGTCCTTGGCCGCTGCTGGTCGATTTCCTGGCCGAACGCCTGCCTGCGGTGGGCGCCGCGCAATGGCGGCAGCGCATGGCAGCCGGACGTGTGCTGAACGAGCATGGACAAAGTCTGCCGCCCGACACCCCCACCGCCTCGTTCGCACCCGGCGCGCGGGTCTATTACTACCGCGAGCTGGACGCGGAGCCCGAGCTGCCCTTCGATGCCCAGATCGTCTTCCAAGACGAGCACCTGCTCGTGGCCGACAAGCCGCACTTCATGCCCGTCACGCCCACGGGCCGCTATGTGCGCAACAGCCTGCTGGTGCGCCTGAAGTCCGAAACCGGGATTGAGACGCTCAGCCCCGTGCACCGCATCGACCGCGAGACGGCGGGTCTGGTGCTTTTCAGCGTGCGCCCGCAAGACCGGGGCGCGTACCAGGCGCTGTTTCGCACGCAGGCCGTGGGCAAGGTTTACGAAGCCATCGCGCCGCTGCAGGCCCGGGGTTCGGACCAGCCCCTGCCCGCCATCCACCGCAGCCGCATCGAGGTCGACCCCGAGCATTTTTTTCGCCAGCACGAAGCCGCGGGCGAGCCCAACAGCGAGACGGCGCTTGAATTGGCCGAGGCCCGGCCTCCGCACGCGCTGTATCGCCTTCATCCGCGCAGCGGCAAGACCCATCAGTTGCGGGTGCACATGAACGCCTTGGGTCGGCCGATCGTGGGTGATCTCTTCTACCCGAAGGTCGTGCACGGCCCCGAGGCGGGCCAGGACGACTGGACTCAGCCCCTGCGCTTGTTGGCACGCGGACTGACCTTCATGGACCCCATCACAGGCCAAACTCGCGCGTTCACAAGCCAGCGAACGCTGGACTGGCCGGGCACGGCCCCTTGAAGCGAGCGACTGACGGACGTGCCTCGGAAGCTTTACCCCAGGGCGCTATCATCGTCGAGTCCCCCTTCTCAAGACACCCTTGCATTCAAGATTTGGACATTGGAAACGCCATGACCTCTTACCTCGCGACACGCTCCCACCCGCGTCATCTGGCTGCCGTGCTGGCAACGCTGACCCTCGCCCTGGCGGGGATGTCCACGCCGACCCACGCCGACACCATCGCCGATCTCGGAGCTGCGGTCAGCTACAAACCCCAGCAGCCCGTCGAGGCCCAAGGCATCAGTGGGTTCGACGTCGGCGTGGGCACCAGTTTCAGTGACATCAAGGATGGCGAGGATGTTTCCGTGACGCGGGTGAACCTGCACAAGGGCCTGCCTTTCGGCTTTGACATCGGCGGCTTCTTTGGCAACGCCCATCGGGACGGCGAGAGCCACTCGCTGCGCGGCTACGAGCTGCGTTACGCCTTGCTGGAAGGCAGCACCGTGATGCCGGCCATCGGCCTGCGCGGGGCTTACACCAAGCTGGACAACGACGCCCTGGATCTCAGCACCAAGAGCCTGGACCTCGGTATTTCTAAGGGCTTTGCCTTCCTCACGCCCTACGCCGGTATCGGTCGGGTTTGGGTGGACAGCACGGTGGATGACGCCACCCTGAACAAGACCTACGCAGGGCTGAACATCGGCTTGGGCTTGTTCGCGGTGGACATCGAAGTGGACAAGACCGGCGAGGTCACCACCTACGGCCTGAAGGCCGCGCTGCGCTGGTAAGTGCTCGGGCTGTGACCGCGGCGTGCAAGCGCAGGGCCTGCATGCTCGGTGATAATTCATCCGCCTGCACGGCACCCACACCAAGATGACCATGAAAAAAACTTTCTCATCCACGGCTTGCGCCACGCTGGGCCTTGTTCTGAGCTTGGCCGCGCTGCCGGCCTGGGCGGACCGTCTGGGCAATCTCGATGCCTTGACCGACAGAGAATTTAAATACGCTTCCGAGGCCATCGGCGCGGCGATCAGCTACAAACCCCTCTCACCGCCCCAACCGCAGGGCTTGATGGGCTTTGACGTTGGCGTTTCCGTGACCAGCAGTTCGCCCTCCTACAAGGGGGCGGCGGCGCTTGAAAAAGCCAACGCGAACCTTTACCTCGACGACGCGATCCAGAGCTACCGCTTGGACATCCACAAAGGCTTGCCCTTTGACCTGGACGTCGGCGCTTATTTCGCCAACGTCCCGGGTTTGGGCATCGATGTGCGCGGCTTGGAGGCACGTTACGCGTTGCTGAATGGCGACTTCGCCAAGCCGGGCATCAGCCTGCGCGGTGGCTACACCTACGCGACCAACTCCGACGACCTCTACATCAACACGCGCAGCTTGGATGTGTCGATCTCGAAGGAATTCGCCATGCTGACGCCCTATGCGGGCGTGGGTTATGTCTGGGTGGACAGCGATGGCCGCAGGGCCGCCAAGCATCTAGAAAGCTCGCCTGAGCTCAACAAGTACTACGCTGGCATCAACATGGGCTTGGGACTGATGAATCTGGCCTTTGAAACCGACATCACCGGCGACACCACCAGCTGGGGCATCAAGCTGGGCTTGCGTTGGTGAGCCTGCGCGCGGGCATGTGACAAGGGCGCTCTCACGAGCGCCCTTGTTCATTTCCAAGGTCCCTGCCCCGTTGGGTCAGGACGATGGCACCCGACGGATGGCGTTCAAACCTCCTGCGCGGTGATGCGGTACTTGAAGGCGTCCGGGGTGTAGGAGTCCAGACGTTCCACTTGCCCCGCAGGCCCGGTCTCGCACACAGGGTACATCAGGAAGCCCAGCGGACCCTTCTGAGCGCCAGGCAGCTTCAGGTCGTGCGCCATGTTCCAGCCCACCCAGTTGCCTTCCCATTGCCCGAAGAGCGCCTTGTTCACCGGCGCGACCAGCGGGTTCTGGGTGGTCTTGATCCATTCCGGAGTTTCCTGACGCATCACCTTGGCCACGTCCGCCGGGTCCATGGCCACCCAACCGTGGTCCTTCAGAAAGACCTCGGCGCGGCAATGCTGGGCGCCCGACAAGTTGCCCATGTTGTTGCCGCCCAGCTCTTTGTAGCCAAAGGCCGAGGGCGCAAGGCGCAGACCGTACACATCGCGGGCGGGCAGGCCCACGGCGCGGCACAACCCCACGAAGAGCGCGTTGATGTCCGCGCATTTGCCGCCCAGGTTGCCGGTCTCCAGCATGGTCTTGATGTCGCCTTCGCCGCAGCCGCGCACCTTGGGCTCGCGGTAGGCGTTGGTGACCACCCAGTCGTAGACCGCGCGCACCTTGTCGTAGTCCGTCTTCGCCCCTTGCGTGGCTTTGAGCGCCGTCTCACGCACGATGCCGTCGGTGGGCAGCAGCGCGGTAGGACGGGTCCAGAACTCAAGGTCCTTGTCTTGCTTCGGGTTGGACTTGGCCGACCAGTCCACCGCGCGGCTGCGCGTCTGCACACGGCTGGTCAACTCGACCCAAGGTGTTTTTTCGCCGGGCGCGAATTCAACGGTCAGCCATTGGGTGGCTGCCACACCGCCTTGCGCGATGTCCTTGCTCAAGGTGACGCGGCCATTGCTGTCCCAGCGGTTGTCCAAGGAGCGCTGCCAATCGCTTTCTATGGAAGGCACGGGCAGCCAGACACGGGTCTGACCGTCGGCGAGTTGCACGTCCACTCGGGTCTTGACGTCGAAGCTGCGCCAAGCGCCCGGCTGGGGATTGAACTGGCGCTCGGGCGTGGCGCTTTGCGCGGCCGCGCGGATCGGCCAAGTGCCGAGCGCGGACACCGTTGCAGCACACGAAGCGGCCGCAGCCGCATGTTTGAGGAAGGCACGGCGCGGCGATGCACGTCCTTCGGACGCGCGTTGTTCGGTGGTCATAAAGCGATCTCCGGTAGATGAGGAACGGGCCGACGGCGCAGGTGAAGGTGCGCCGAAACGGCTGGGCTGGATTATCACCAGCTCGGAGCGCTCAGGTCAGCAGGGCATCCACGAGCGCCTGTGCACGGTCGCCACTCCAGTCCAGTTCGCCCTGAACCCGGTGGCGGGGCCGGCCGCTGGGATCGATCAAGACCGTCGTGGGCAGCACGGTGGCCGCGCCCCAGGCTCGCGCCGCTTCTTTTTCGGTGTCGAGTAGCACGGTCAGCGCGCTTGTGTCCAGGGCACTGCTTTGCAAGAAACGCGCAATGGCGCGCGGCCCTTCACCGACGTTGAGGGCCAACACGCGTACCGCGTCGCCATAGAACCCGGCCAAAGTCTGCAAGGTCGGCATTTCGACCCGGCAAGGCGCGCACCAAGAAGCCCAAAAATTCAACAGCACCACGCGCCCGCGCAAGGCTTCCAAGGTCCAGGTCCGGCCCTGCATGTCCAAGGCCCGCAAGGGTGGGGTCTTCTGCCCGGCGGGCCATGGGGACAAGGCGTGACCGACGGCATCGTTCTCGATGTTGGCCAGCTCGGACTTCCCATCTGCGGGCGCCGCATGCAGCGGCGCCACGCGCAGCAAGGACAGCAAAGCGGCGGGCGCGAGCGGAGCCACGCCCGCGCCCATGACAGCGCTCAAGCAATGTCGTCGTTGCATCATGGCTTGAGTGTATGCGTCACGCGTCGGACTCAGGGACTCAGACGCTGGCCAGCCGGTCACCACCAGCGGCCTGGGCGTGTCTGGCGCCCTCCGCGGCCCGTCCCAGCAGCTGGTGTGCCGGCTCGCCCGAACGGTACTGGGCCACGCCCACGCTGGCGCTCAGGCGCGTGGAGGACTCCGCCCCCGCGATCCCCCCTGACTGCCCACGCCCCATCTCGATCGCCGCGACCTCGAGCCGAAGACGCTCGGCCAGGCGCATGGCTGCGCTCAGGTCCGTCTCAGGCAGGACAATGAGGAATTGCCCTCCGTCCTCGCGCGCCAGCCAATCGACGTCGTTGCGCAGCACCGCCCGTCCTATGCGCGCGACCTCCCGCAGCAAGTCATCGGTGAGGGCCGGACCCAGCTCCTGCCGACGCTCTCGGAAATGGTCAATGCTCGCCACCAACACGGACAAGGGGCGGCCATACCGCTGCACGCGCTCCACTTCCTGGGGCAGCCGTTCTTCTACGGCGCGACGGTTCCAGCAGCCCGTGACCGCGTCGGTGCGCGACAGGCGGTACACCTCGTCAACCAGGCGCTGCAATTCATCGGTGCGCTGCGCCACTTTTTCATCCAGGCCATCGATGTGCTCACGCAAGCCGGTTTGAAGCTTGACGAAGCCATCGGCCAACAGGTCGATCTCATCCCTGCCACGCCGCAGGGTGGCACGTTGACGCGGCGGCGGCGTCATCAGATGGTCGGGCGTCAATTCAGCGGCGAAGCGCGCCATTGCCTCCAGGGGCCGCTGTAGGCGGCGGCGCAGCAGCCAGGTGACAAGCAGGCATACCAGAGCGGTGTACACCCCATAACCCAGCAATACCTGCCAGGCCGTCGCACGCACCTCGCGCATCACGTAGCGGGGGTTGCCAACGATCTCCAGTTGTCCGAGCGGCAGACTGGCGCTGCCCTGACCTGGCAAGGGCAAGATGTCCACGCGCCGCACCACGGTCGCGGCCTCACGGGCGGCGGGGTCACCCGCCATGAACACCGGGCCAGTGGCAGAGCGCAGGCGCACATGCCCGACCTCAGGCAAGGTGGAAATCGCCTGCACTTGCCGTTGGACGGACTCCAGTTCGATGTCCCACAAGGCCGTGGCCAACTGCGGCACGCTGGTGCGAACGATGCCATCCACCTGCGTTGCGAAACGCTCCTCGTGCTGACGCAGCAAATACCAAGTCTGCCCTGCCAAGACGAGCGCCATGCACAGCACCGCGAGCAGGACGATGCGGCGGATCAGCGAGCCTGCCAAGGGACGGAAGTCGCGCGGCACCTGCCAAGCCCAATGCCGTTCGGTCGCGCTCGGGTCGGCGACGTCTGAGGGCGCGGAACCCGCCTGCCGGGAGGTATGTTGATCAAGGAAGTGCACGCTCATTGGTGAACCTTTCGTTGGACTTGGGCGTGTCCTTCAACAAGCGCTCCATGCTGAAGTCGTAGCTGCGCAGGCTGGCATTGCGGGTTTTGCTGAAGCGCTTGAAGTCCACGTCGTCACAGCCCGGGCCCAGACGCGCACGCAAGGCCTGGGCCAGTTTGCCGTCGAACAAGGCGAACATGCGCCGTTCCTGCATCAAGCCTTCGTCGGCGAAATCGTGGCCGTTGTAGTGGTCGTGGATCATCACCAGGCTCCAAGCCCCCGTGATGAAGTGCCCCCCCGCCAGGGCCGCGAGGCGCCCGCTTTCCTTCGCGCGCAGCGCCTCGGCGGAGGTGTTGATGCCGCTGAAGAGGACCGTGCGCCCCGGCTCGCCGCCGCGCTGCTCCAGGGCGCTCATCGCACCCAGGGCCATCAGGTCGTTGCCGGCCCAGAGCAGGCGGGCCTGCGGGTGACGCTGATACAGCACCGAGGCCTGTTCGGTGGCCTTCTCGCGCGACCAAGCGGCATAAACCTCCTGGTCGATGACGACGTCACCGGCCTCGCGCACGGCCTGGCGCATTCCGTCGTTGCGCGCGATGGACGATGGCGTGCTGCGGTCCCCGGCGATCACCAGCATATGCAACTTGCCGTCCTGTGCTTGCAGGCCAGCGGTGCGGGCCTGGTTGATCAAGGCGCGCGCCGTCAGATAACCGGCGTCCTGGGCCCGTGGTTCGAGCGAGCCGATCCACAGCTTGTGCTTGCGGCGCGGCAAACCCGTGTGCGCCATTTCCTCGGTGGTCGGCTTGCTATAAGCCATGAAGACGCGGATGCCGCTGCCCTCGAAGATGTTCAGCAACTCGGGGCCAGTGCCATAGTCGTTGGTGACCACGACGTAATCCGGCCGCTGAGGCGGTGGCAGCGCCACGATGGTGCGCGCGATCTGGAAGACCTGCAGGTGTTCACGCTCGGCGTAATGGACATCCAGCGTCTGCCCCAGGTCCTGCGCGGCGGACTGCATGCAACGTGCGACTCCTGCCCAGTAGAACTCATCGGCCTTGCCAGGATTGATGAAGGCCACGCGCTGCGCGAGGGCGTCAACGCCGACCCAGACCAAACCCAACAAGGCGCAAGCACGCAGCGCTAGCACGGCGGCGCGAAAAGCTCCTCTTGACAAGCCTGTGCCTGGACTCATGCCCCAACGACCTCGACGTCTGTATGTCCGCCCTGTTCTCCATCTCCGGACGCTCGCCGCGTCTCTCTCGTACCGGCTAGTCTAGCGGCGGGCCCAGGCTGCTCCCAGTGACCGTCGCTCATCAAGGCCTTGGGCACCGACCGTGTGTCCCGATGAACCCTGACCACGCGCGCCAGCGGGATGCTCGGCGCGCTGCGCTCTCAAAGGCGCTCGGCCACCCAGCCTTGCACAGCCTGCAGCGCCTTCGGCAGGCCGCTGGGGTCGGTGCCGCCGGCCATGGCCATGTCCGGCTTGCCGCCACCCTTGCCCCCCACCTGCTGGGCCACGAAGTTGACCAACTCGCCCGCCTTGACCTTGCCCACGCTGTCGGCGGTCACGCCAGCAGCGAGTTGTACCTTGCCGCCCTCCACGGTGGCCAGCACGATGGCGGCGGTCTTGAGCTTGTCCTTGAGCTTGTCCAGGGTGTCCCGCAGCACCTTGGCATCCGCGCCCTGCAGGGTGGCGGCGAGCACCTTGATGCCCTTGACGTCCACGGCCTGGGCCATCAGCTCATCGCCCTGGCTGGAAGCCAGCTTGCCTTTGAGGGCGGCGATTTCCTTTTCCAGCGCTTTGACCTGATCCAACACTTGCGTGATGCGGCCCTGCAGTTCAGCTGCGGGCGCCTTGAGCGCGCCCGCTGCCTGATGCACGGTGCTTTCGAGTTCTTGCAGATAGCCAAGCGCGTTGGCACCGGTCACGGCCTCGACGCGGCGGATGCCTGCCGCCACACCCGACTCGCTGACGATCTTGAACAGGCCGATGTCGCCCGTGCGCGCCACGTGGGTGCCACCACAGAACTCGCGGCTGCTGCCGATGTCCAGCACGCGCACCGTGTCGCCGTACTTCTCGCCGAAGAGCATGACGGCGCCCGTGGCCTTGGCGGCCTCGATGTCCAGCACGCGCGCCTGGGTGGCGCTGTTGACCAGGATTTCGTCATTCACACGGCGCTCGATCTCGGCGATCTGGGCGCCAGTCACCGGCGCGTTGTGCGTGAAGTCAAAACGCGTCTTGTCGGCGTCCACCAGCGAGCCCTTTTGCTGCACGTGCGTGCCCAGCACCTCGCGCAAGGCCTTGTGCATCAGGTGGGTCACGCTGTGGTTGCGCATGGTCGCGGCGCGACGGCTCAGATTGACCTGAGCCGTGACCGTGTCGCCCACGTTCAGCGTGCCGGTGGTCAGGGCGCCGTGATGCCCGTGCACGTCAGCCTTGATCTTTTGCGTGTCGGCGACCTCGAAGCGGGCCGAACCGACAGTGATCACGCCCTCGTCACCGACCTGTCCGCCACTCTCGGCATAGAAGGGCGTGGTGTCCAGCACCACGACGCCGTCTTGGCCCGCCTTGAGCTGGGTCGTGGGCGTGCCGTCCACGTAGAGCGCGACGATCTTGCCCTGGGCTTGCAGCTTCTCGTAGCCCACGAACTGATTGCCAGCGCCGGTGTAGTCCAGCGCCTTGTCCATCTTGAACTTCCCTGCGGCGCGGGCCTGGTTCTTCTGCTTGTCCATGGCGGACTTGAAGCCCGCCTCGTCCACCGTGACGCCACGCTCGCGGCAGACGTCATTGGTCAGGTCCAGCGGGAAGCCATAGGTGTCGTGCAGCTTGAAGGCCACGTCGCCCGGCAGCACCTTGGCGCCACCGCCCAGGGCGGCGTCCAGAATCTCCATGCCATTGGCCAGCGTCTCGTAAAAACGCTCCTCCTCGGCCTTGAGCACCTCGGTGATGCGTTGCTGCTGTTCCTTCAGGCGCGGGTAGGCGTCGCCCATCAGGCGCACCAACTCGCCGACCAGCTTGTGGAAGAAGGGCGTCTTGCGGCCCAGCTTGTAGCCATGGCGAATCGCGCGGCGCACGATGCGACGCTGCACATAACCCCGGCCTTCGTTGGAAGGAATCACGCCATCGCTGACCAGGAAGGCCGTGGCGCGGATGTGGTCGGCGATCACGCGCAGCGAGGGATTCTTCAGGTCCTGCGTGCCCACCTCGCGCGCGGCGGCCTTGATCAACGCGTCGAACAGGTCGATCTCGTAGTTGCTGTGCACATGCTGCAGGATGGCGGCGAGGCGCTCCAGGCCCATGCCGGTGTCCACGCAGGGCGCTGGCAGCGGCGTGACCGATCCGTCCTCGTGCATCTCGAACTGCATGAACACGTTGTTCCAGATCTCGATGAAGCGGTCACCATCTTCCTCGGGACTGCCCGGGGGGCCGCCGGCGATGTGCGGTCCGTGGTCGTAAAAGATCTCGCTGCAGGGACCGCAAGGCCCCGTATCGGCCATCATCCAGAAGTTGTCGGACTTGTAGCGGCCGCCCTTGTTGTCACCGATGCGGATGATGCGGTTCTCTCGTCGGATGCGCTCCGGTGTCCACCCGGCCTTGACGAAGATGTCCTCCCAGATCGCATAGGCTTCGTCGTCTTCGAGGTACACGGTCGCGTACAGCTTCTCGGCGGGCAGCTTGTACACCGTGGTCAGCAGCTCCCAAGCCCAGTTCAGACTTTCCTTCTTGAAGTAGTCGCCGAAGGACCAGTTGCCCAGCATCTCGAAGAAGGTGTGGTGGCGCGCGGTGTAGCCCACGTTCTCCAGGTCATTGTGCTTGCCGCCGGCGCGCAGGCAGGCCTGAACCGAGGCCGCGCGCACATAGCTGCGCTTGTCGGTGCCGAGGAACACGTCCTTGAACTGCACCATGCCCGAGTTGGTGAACATCAGCGTCGGGTCGTTGCCCGGCACCAGCGGACTGGAGGCCACGACGGTGTGGCCCTTGGAAGCGAAGAAGTCGAGGAAAGACTTGCGGATGTCCGCGACGGAAATGGGTTGGCTCATGGTGGGCAGGACTGAATGGGAAACCCGGCGCGACCCCAAGACGGGGCGGTTCTGGCTTGATTCTTCTACTGAACGCCGAGGGTCTGCGATTATAGGTTTCGCCCCGCGAGGGTGAACCTCATCAACCCTAGCGTACCGGGTTCACGACACTCGGTGGCCCCGGCTCACCACCCCCGGTGGCCGCGGGATTGGTCGCGCGCGACCTCGATGAATTCCTGCACCTCGCCGCGCAAGGGCGAACCGCGCCGCCAAACCAGCCCCACGTCCACCGTGGGCACGGCGTCGCGCAGCTTGCGCACGGCCACATGCTCGGCATCGAGCGTCCAGGGACGGTAAAGAAAATCCGGCAACACGGCCACACCCGCGCCCACGCCCACCAGGGAACGCACGGCCTCCAACGAGGTGGTGCGCAGCAAGGCGCGAGGCTTGAGGCCGTGCTGCGCATGCACCTGCTCCCAAGGACCGCGCATCAGCAGCTCCACCCGGTCGGCCAGCAGCACCACCTGGTCGTAGTCCGCGCATTCGGCCAATGAGACCTCTTCCTGGGCCGCGAGGGCGTGGTCGGCGGCCATCCAGACCCGGTTGGGCGAGCGCGTCAAGGTCTCGGCCACCAGGGCCTGCGGCTCCTCCAGGGCGTTGCTGACCATGATGGCGATGTCCAGCTCGCCATTGATCAGCAAGTGCTCCAGGAACGGCGGCGCCTCCTCGACGATGCGCAGTTCCACGCCCGGGCTCGTGCGCGCGAAGCGCGCGAACACCTCCGAGAGGTAATAGCCAGCCACCAAGCTGGTCACGCCCACGGTCAGGCTCCCGCCTTGGGGTGCGACGTCCTGCCGCACACCGCGGGTGGCGTCGGCCACCGCGCCGATCACCCGCCGCGCCTTGACCAGGAAACGGTGCCCTTCAGGTGTCAGGCGCATGCCCTTGGGACTGCGCTCGAACAACACCAAGCCCAGTTCGTCTTCCAGTTCGAGGATGCTCTTGGTGATGGCCGATTGCGCGATGTTGAGCATGCGCGACGCCGCGGCCACCGAGTCCGACTCGGCCACCGTCAGAAAGTAGCGGAACTGCTTGAGCGTGAGATGGCGATTCATCCTGGTGCAAAGCCCCCGGGTTTTCACTGTTGGGGTGCAGAAAACGGCAGGGGTTAACCCTTGATCTCTATTTTCGAGATAGCTTAACGCAGGAATATTGAACTTTGAAAGCAGAAGTCGGCTGCCTAGGATGCTCGGCGTTCCCTCCCCTTCATCTGTTTTTCAGGAAAGGTGATTCCGATGACCTCCGCACGCAGCATCCTGATCCGCGCCCTGGCTGGCGCGGTCGCCACCACCTTCACCCTGGGTGCCTCTGCCCAGGGCGCGCTCAGCAAGATCGGCAAGCCCGAGGGCCAGGTCGACATCGTGGCCTGGGCCGGCTACATCGAACGCGGCGAAACCGACAAGGCCTTCGACTGGGTCACCGGCTTTGAAAAAGCCACCGGTTGCAAGGTGAACGTGAAGACCGCGGGCACCTCGGACGAAATGGTGGCGCTCATGAACGAAGGCGGCTTCGACCTCGTCACTGCCTCGGGCGACGCCTCCATGCGCCTGATCGCGGGCAAGCGCGTGCAACCCATCAACGTCAACCTGATCCCCAGCTACAAGAACATCGACCCACGCCTTCAAAAGGCACCTTGGCACTACGTCAACAACACCCACTACGGCGTGCCCTATCAGTGGGGCTGGAACGTGCTGATGTACAACACCAAGGTGTTTGGCAACAAGAAACCCACGAGCTGGAGCGTGGTGTTCGAGGAACAGACCCTGCCCGACGGCAAGAGCAACAAGGGCCGCGTGCAGGCCTTCGACGGCCCGATCTACATCGCCGACGCCGCGCTCTACCTGATGAAGAAAAAGCCCGAGCTCGGCATCAAGGACCCTTACGAACTCAACGAGACCCAGTACAAGGCCGCGCTCGACCTGCTGCGCGGCCAGCGCAAGCTGGTGGGCAAGTACTGGCATGACGCCTTCGTGCAGATCGACGACTTCACCAACGAAGGTGTGGCCGCCTCGTCCAGTTGGCAGTTCATGGCCAACATCCTCGCATCCAAGAAGGCACCGATCGCCACGGTCGTGCCGGTGGAAGGCGCGACCGGCTGGGCCGACTCCACCATGCTGCACGCCGATGCGGCGCACCCCAACTGCGCCTACCTCTGGCTTGAGCACTCGATCAACCCGAAGTTGCAGGGCGACCTTGCTGCCTGGTTTGGCTCCGTACCCGCCGTGCCCGCTGCCTGCAAGGGCAACGCACTGCTGGGCGACAAGGGCTGCGCCACCAACGGCTACAACGACTTCGAGCGCATCTCCTTCTGGAAGACGCCGACCACCAAGTGCGCGACGCAAAACAACCAATGCGTGCCCTACCACAAGTGGGCATCGGACTACATCGCGGTGTTGGGCGGAAGGTAAATAAATCCCCCCTGAGTCGCACCTCGCCCGGCGCGCCTTCCCCCCTGAACGCCAACCTTCGGTGGCAGGGGGGACGCACTCAGCGGCCTGGCGAAGCCAGTTCCGCGAGTGCCCCCGCATTTTGGCTTTCTGCTCTCCATCGTCTTCTATGACCGTCGCTGTCACGCTTGAAACCGTCTCCTGTGTCTTCGGCCATGGCGCGCAGGCCGTGCGGGCGGTGGACCGGGTCGATCTGACCATCGAAGGCGGCGAATTTTTCACCCTGCTCGGACCTTCGGGCTCGGGCAAGACCACCTGCTTGCGCATGATCGGCGGCTTCACGCTGCCCACCTCGGGCCGCATCCTGATCGGTGGGCAGGATGTGAGCCAGTTGCCGCCCTACGCCCGGCCCGTGAACACCGTGTTCCAGGACTACGCGCTGTTCCCGCACATGAGCATCCGTGACAACGTGGCCTACGGTCTGATGGTCCAAGGGGTGGACAAGCCCACGCGCCATCGGCGCGCCGACGAGATGCTGGAGCTGGTGCAACTGGGCCAGGTCGGCGCGCGCCGCCCCGCGCAACTCTCGGGCGGGCAACGCCAGCGGGTTGCTCTGGCGCGTGCCTTGATCAAGCAACCCCAGGTGCTGCTGTTGGATGAACCGTTGGGCGCGCTGGACCTGAAGCTGCGCGAGCAGATGCAGACCGAGCTCAAGGCCCTGCAGCGCCAGTTGGGCATCACCTTCCTCTTCATCACCCACGACCAGCATGAAGCGCTGTCCATGAGCGACCGCATCGGCGTGTTCAACCAGGGCCGGCTGGAACAGGTGGGCACGCCGCGCGCCATCTATGACCAGCCCCGCACGCGCTTCGTCGCCGACTTTGTGGGCGCGGCCAATGTCTTCGATGGCCCGCTCGCCCAGGAACTGGCTGGGGCCGGCAGCGTGATGCTGCGGCCCGAGCGCATCCGACTCGGCGGGGCCGAGGCCGCACGCCTGAGCGGCACGGTGATGGACTCGCAGTATTTCGGCGCGTTTTCGCGCCTGCGCATCGACTGGCGAGGCACGCCCGTGACCGTGGACCTGGGGCCTGGGTGCACGCCACCCGCCGCGGGCGTCACCGCCCACCTGCACTGGGACGCCGATGCGGTGCATCGGCTCGGAGAGCTTGCGTGAACAGCACGTCGGCTTCGTCGGCGCCCATGCACGCGGCCAGCGCTGCCGTGTCGCGCGGCGGCTTTGGTCGCTGGCTGTCGGACCTGCTGTACACACGGCGCGGCCTGCTGCTGCTCGCCCTGCTGGGGCCGCCCTTGATTTGGTTTGGAGTGATTTACCTGGGCGCGTTGTTCGCGCTGCTGGCCAACAGCTTTTTCACGCTGGACGAGTTTTCGGGATTGGTCGATCGGTCGGCGCTCACGCTGGCCAACTTCCGTGAACTGCTCAACCCCACCAACGTGGACGTCGCCGTGCGCACCATCGGCATGGCGCTGACCGTGACGCTGGCCTGCATCGTCCTGGCCTTCCCCCTGGCCTACTACATGGCGCGCTACGCGCGGGGTCCGCGCAAGGCCTTGCTCTACGTCGCGGTGATGCTGCCGCTGTGGTCCAGTTACCTGGTGCGGCTGTATGCGTGGAAACTGTTGCTGGCCAAGGAAGGCGCCATCTCCTGGACGCTGGCCCAACTGCACCTGGGCTGGCTGCTCGACCTTCTGCTGGCCACGCCGGGCATCGGCGGCAATTCGCTGTCCTTCTCGCGCTTGGGCACTTTCATCGTCTTCGTCTACATGTGGTTGCCCTTCATGGTCTTGCCCATCCAGGCGGCGATCGAACGCATCCCCGGCTCGCTGCTCGAAGCCTCGGACGACCTGGGCGCGCGGCCGCGCACCACGTTCTGGAAAGTGATCTTCCCGCTGGCCATGCCGGGCATCGCGGCGGGCTCGATCTTCACTTTCTCGCTCACGCTGGGCGACTACATCATTCCGCAGGTGATTGGCGACTCCACGCTCTTCATCGGCCAAGTGGTGTACCGCCAGCAAGGCGTGGCCGGCAACATTCCCTTCGCGGCCGCGTTCTCGCTGGTGCCCATCGCGGTGATCGGCGTCTATTTGTGGTTCGCCAAACGCTTGGGAGCCTTCGATGCCATATAGGCTCACCCCCGTAGCGGCTCCCGCCGCTTCCCCCCTGCAAGGGGGCGACGCCAGCGGCCCGGCCAAGCCGGTTCCACGGCGTCCCTCGGTTCGCACCCGGGCATACCCAAACCTCGTCCAACGACCAGGAACAAGAGCATGAAGACCCGAACACCACGCGCGGGATGGGGGTTGCGCGCGGCGACCTGGGGCGCTGTGTTCTTCCTGCACATTCCGCTGGCACTGATCATCCTCTACGCCTTCAGCGCCGAGGACAAAAGCTACGTCTTCCCACCGCCTGCGCTGACCACCCACTGGTTCGCGGTGGCCTGGGAACGCGAGGACGTGTGGCGCGCCATCGGCCTCTCGCTCAAGGTAGCGAGCCTGTCCACGGCCATCGCGCTGGTGCTGGGCACCCTGGCCGCCGCCGCGCTCGCGCGCAGCCGCTTCTTCGGGCGTGACGCCATCTCCTTGCTGCTCATCCTGCCGCTGGCCCTCCCCGGCATCATCACCGGAATCGCCCTGCGCTCGGCCTACAGCACGCTGGAGATTCCGTACAGCTTCTGGACCATCGTGATCGGCCATGCGACCTTCTGCGTGGTCGTGGTCTACAACAACGCGGTGGCGCGCCTGCGCCGAACCAGCCCCTCGCTGATCGAGGCGTCCATGGACCTGGGCGCCAATGGCCTGCAAACCGTGCGCTATGTCATCCTGCCGCAACTGGGCTCGGCCCTGCTCGCGGGCGGCCTGCTGGCCTTCGCGCTGAGTTTCGACGAAGTGATCGTCACCACCTTCACCGCTGGGCAGCAAGCCACCCTGCCCATCTGGATGCTGCAAGAGCTGATCCGACCCCGCCAGCGTCCGGTGACCAATGTGGTCGCAGTGGTGATCATCGCGCTGACTTTCATCCCCATCCTGGCCGCGTACTGGCTCACGCGGTCTGATGAGCAACCCGGCCGCTAAGGAGCAACCATGAGCAAGACCCCCGGCATCCAGAACCTGATCCATACCGAACTGCTGATCGACGGCCAGTTCGTCACAGGCGAAGGCGAGAGTGAACAGGTGCTCAACCCCGCCACGGGCGAGCTCATCGTCACGGTGCCCGAGGCCTCGCACGAACAAGTCAACCGCGCGGTGCAAGGCGCGCAGCGTGCTTTCGAACACTGGAGCGACAGCACCCCGCAGGAACGGTCGCGCCTGCTGCTCAAACTGGCGGACGCCATCGAGCAACGCGCCGAGCAATTCGCGCGGCTCGAGTCCCTGAACACCGGCAAGCCTTATGTGCGCGCGCTCGAGGACGAGATTCCCGCCGTCGCCGACTGCTTCCGGTACTTCGCGGGGGCCGCGCGCAATCTGCACGGCCCGCTGGCAGGCGAGTACCTGGCCGGGCACACCAGCATGATCCGGCGCGATCCCATCGGCGTGATCGGCTCCATCGCGCCCTGGAACTACCCGCTCATGATGGCGGCCTGGAAGACGGCCCCAGCGCTGGCCGCGGGCAACACCGTGGTCATCAAGCCCAGCGAGCAGACGCCGCTGACCACCTTGCTGCTGGCGCGCGTCGCGGCCGAGATCTTTCCGCCCGGCGTGTTCAACGTGGTGTGCGGGCGTGGCGCGAGCGTGGGCCAACCCCTGGTGGAGCACCCGCTGGTGCGCATGGTCTCGCTGACCGGGGACGTGGCCACCGGCCGCAAGATCCTGCAGGCCGCCACGGGAACACTCAAACGCACGCATCTGGAACTCGGCGGCAAGGCGCCCGTGATCGTCTTCGACGATGCCGACATCGACGCCGTGGTCGAAGGCATCCGCACGTTTGGCTACTACAACGCCGGGCAGGACTGCACGGCCGCCTGCCGCCTCTATGCAGGAGCCAAGGTGTACGACCGACTGGTGGCAGACCTCAGCGCCGCCGTGAAGACGCTCAAGATGGGTACGCAAGACGAAGACGGCGTGGAACTGGGGCCCGTGATCTCCGAGCGGCAACGCGAACGCGTGGCCAGCTTCGTCGAACGCGCCCAGATGGTCGGCCACATGGAGATCACCACGGGCGGCAAGGTGGGCCAGGTCGGCAGTGGCGGAGGCTTCTTCTACGAACCCACGGTGATCGCGGGCGCGCGCCAAGACGACGAAATCGTGCGACGCGAAGTCTTTGGCCCCGTCGTCTCGGTGACGCGCTTCAGCGATCCGGACGACGCCATCACCTGGGCCAACGATTCAGACTATGGCCTGGCTTCCTCGGTCTGGACGCAGGACATTGGTCGAGCGATGAAAGTGGCGCGCAAGCTGCAGTACGGCTGCACTTGGATCAACACCCACTTCATGCTGGTCAACGAAATGCCCCACGGCGGACTGAAGTCCAGCGGTTACGGCAAGGACATGTCCATGTACGCACTGGAGGACTACACCGTGCCGCGGCATGTGATGGTCAAGCTCTGAAGCCCGGACGCCCCAACATTCAGGGCCAACGGGGATGACCCTTCGGGCAGGTCGACGCGCGCGCGGCACATGGTCTTGACCGTCCGCGCGACGGCCACTCAGGCCAGCCAACCGTCCCACACCAGCTTGCAGCCGGTGAGTGCCATGCCCCAGTAGACCAGGCGATAGAAGAGCTTCTGATCGATGCGCTTGGCAATGCGCACACCGACCCACACGCCCAGCGGCGCCAAGGGCAGCAAGGCCAGCGACGTGGCAAGGTTGCGCATGTCGAGCAGGCCCAGCCAGGCGTAGGGCGCCCATTTGCTCAGGTTCACCACGAAGAACAGGTAGGCCATGGTGCCGGTGAAGACCAAGGGCGCGAGACGCAAGGGAATGGCGTAGGCGTTGATCGGCGGGCCCCCCGCGTGCGACACGAAGCTCGTGAAGCCGCCCGTGGCGGTCAGCACCGCACCCAACCAACGCGGCGGCGGCGCGCTGTCGGGACGGGGTGGAAACAACAGACGCTGGGCCAGGAACAGCAGGGTGAACAGCCCAACCAAACCGGCCACCAAACGCGCGTCCAGCAGACGGAACAGCAAGGTGCCCGCGGCCACGCCCACCAGGGCACAAGGCAGCATGAAGCGCAGCAGGCGCCAATCGACGTAACGGCGAAAGGCCCAGAGGCCGAGCAGGTCCATCACCAGCAAGATGGGCATGAAGATGGCCGCAGCCTGGGGCACGGGCACGGCCAGCGCCATCAGGGGCACGGCCAGGGAGCCGAAACCTGCGCCGAAGCCGCTTTTGCTGACCCCCATCAGGAGCACGGCGGGAATGGCCACGGCATAGAACGCCGGGTTGGTGATCAGGGGGAAGGCCTGCGACAGGGAAGACAAGGTCATGCAGCGAAGTCGGAAAAGGGGAAGTGAGAGAATGCCACGCACTCGTTAGCCGGAGATCATCCCATGGACATGAAAGCCTCTCCTCTCTCCCTGCTCAAGGACCCGTCCCTGCTCAAGACCGACGCGCTCATCAATGGCCAATGGGTCAAGGGCGCCGCGGCCGCGCGCTTCGACGTGCATGACCCGGCGACGGGGCAGAAACTGGCCGACGTGGCGAACCTCGGCCCCAAGGATGCCGAGGCCGCCATCACCGCCGCCGACAAGGCCTGGCCCGCATGGCGCGCCAAGACGGGCAAGGAGCGCAGCCTCATCCTGCGCAAGTGGTTCGACCTGCTGATGGCCAACCAGGATGACTTGGGCCGCCTGATGACCGCGGAGCAGGGCAAGCCCTACGCCGAGGCCAAGGGCGAAGTCGCTTATGGAGCGAGCTTCGTCGAATGGTTCGCCGAAGAGGCCAAGCGCGTCAACGGCGAGACCCTGCCGCAGTTTGACAACAACCGTCGCCTGCTGGTGCTGCGCCAGCCCATCGGCGTCTGCGCGGCCATCACGCCGTGGAACTTCCCCCTGGCCATGATCACGCGCAAGGTGGCGCCCGCCCTGGCCGCAGGCTGCCCGGTGGTGATCAAACCGGCCGAGCTGACGCCGCTGACCGCGTTGGCCGCCGCCGAACTCGCGGTGCGCGCGGGCATTCCCGCGGGCGTGCTCAACGTGGTCACCGCCGACGGCGCCAATTCCATCGCCGTGGGCAAGGTGTTCTGCGCGAGCGAAACCGTGCGCCACATCAGCTTCACTGGTTCGACCGAGGTGGGCCGCATCTTGATGCAACAAAGCGCGCCCTCGGTCAAGAAGCTCAGCCTGGAGCTGGGCGGCAACGCGCCCTTCATCGTCTTCGACGACGCCGACATTGACAGCGCCGTGGAAGGGGCCATCGCGAGCAAGTACCGCAACGCGGGCCAAACCTGCGTCTGCGCCAACCGCATCTACGTGCAAGACGGCGTGTACGACGAATTCGTGCAGAAGTTCGCGGCCAAGGTGAAAACGTTCAAGGTCGGCAACGGCTTCGAGGATGGCGTGGTGCAAGGCCCGCTGATCGAAGACGCCGCCGTCGAGAAAGTCCGCCGCCACGTCGCCGACGCCGTCGCCAAGGGCGGCAAGCTGCTCGCAGGCGGCAAGAAACTGGAGGGTCAGTTCTTCGAGCCCACGGTCGTGTCCGAGGCGACGGCCGACATGCTCTGCGCCACCGAGGAAACCTTCGGCCCCTTCGCGCCCGTGTTCCGCTTCAAGACCGAGCAGGAAGCCATCACCGCCGCCAACGCGACCATCTTCGGACTGGCCAGCTACTTCTACAGCCGCGACATCGGCCGCATCTTCCGCGTCAGCGAGGCGCTGGAATACGGCATGGTGGGCATCAACGCGGGCATCATCGCCACGGAACACGTGCCCTTCGGCGGCGTCAAGCAGTCCGGCCTGGGCCGCGAAGGCTCCAGCCACGGCATCGACGAATACGTGGAGATGAAGTACCTCTGCCTGGGCGACATCCTCAAATAAGAAGCATGAGAAACAGCGGGCCGCGCACGGTAGAATGCGCGCCTGCTTCGGCAACGCGGGTGTAGTTCAATGGTAGAACGGCAGCTTCCCAAGCTTCATACGAGGGTTCGATTCCCTTCACCCGCTCCAATCGCCGCATCAGGGAACCGCAAACCCCCTCAAAACCCGCATAGCGCCTAGCTCTGCGGGTTTTTTGTTGCGTGATGCCGTGGCGCCTTGCGTCAGGAATTAGCGTCTAGCGCCCCTGGGGTCACCGCGCGTGCTGATTGCGCATCGCCTCCCTCCTCCCCCATGAAAAACGCCATCGCCCGAGCCACCACCTCGGGCACGATGCGGTGATCGCCATCGAAGGGCAGCAGGGTCAGGTCCACGCCCTCTTCCAGCAACTTCAGCGCGTGCGGACGTGCACTGGTGTCGAAGGGCAGTTGCGTGTCGGAGCGACCATGGGCGATGAAGACCTGGGGCGAACCTTGGCGCGCGAAGGTGTTCATGAAACCCGCCGACAGCGCGATCACATGGCTGAAGAGGTCGCCGTTGCTCAGGCCCACCGAGAGTGCATAACTGCCACCGTCAGAGAAACCAGCCAGTGCAAAACGCGCCGGGTCAAGAGTGAAGCAAGCCGCCACCTGCTGCAGTGCAGTGTCCAAGCGCTCCAAGTCGGGCCCGTGGCCACCGATCACGATGTCCCAGGTCGGGAACATGGACTGCGGAGCCAACAGAAGGAAACGGCGCGCTCTGGCCCAGCGCACGAAAAAGGGCAGCACCTTGTCGGCCTCGCCGCCCGCGCCATGGCACAGGACCAGCAGAGGCACCGGGCCATCCGTGTCCAGGCCCTCGGGCACCACTAGCACGGCCTCGCGTCCCTCTGGAAAATGCAGGCTGTGGCGGCCCGGGGGCAAGGGCGACTGGGTGGGCAGGCCCGGTCGGGTGAAATTCAAGCGCCCGAGCAAGGGCCCAGGCAGGGGCCCCAATGACCCGAGCAGATCAGGATCAAGCATGCGGCCATTCTAGGCGGCACGCCGGTTGGGAAACGTCGATCCTATGCGGGCGGCATCGGTGTCGCCAACCCAGGATGGACGGAATCAGAAAGCACCCGGGTGCGCGGAGCGGCCCGAGCTGGGCGTGTGCTTGAACAGCGCGGTGAGTGCGACCAGGCAGTCGCGTGCAGCCACCTCGCCCTGCCGTACGGCGATCACATTCATCAGACCGGGGCGCAGGTACCAGAGGGTGTCCAAGTCGGGCGCGGTGCGCAGCTGACGCTCCAGCAAATCCACCTGCTCGTCCACCTGAGCGCCGTGCGCCACAGGCTCCGCGCGGGGCGACCCGACGGGCGCGGTGATGGCCCTGTCCCACGCATCGCCGGCAGAGCTGGCCGGCACCGCGGGCCTGGTCAGGCTGGCCTGCATGGCGCCGGACATGGCCATCCGTACCCGTTCCAGCGCCAGCGTCTTGCCCTTGCTGTCGGACTGCGCGACGCCCGCGGATTGCAGGTTCCGCCCCTGTTTCTTGGAACGTGAGGACCGCGACAGCATGAGGAATCTCTTCGGGCTGGGCAACATGGCAAGAAGAAAAGCGAACCAAGGGCAAGGACGTTGAGGCGGCAGCCGGTGGAATGGGCGCGGCGACAACAACACGAGAACATGCAGTTGCAAAATTTGCACCCACTTGTCTATACACCGTATTAACGGTCATCCACATCAAAAATAAAGGCCCTGGTGCGGGGACACCAGGGCCTATTTCTTCCTTACACGCGGCCAGCGGGTCTGGCGACGGCGTGTGAACGCGAAAGCAGGGGCAGGTCAGATCAGGGGAACGCCTGTCTTGCTTTGAATGAATTCACGCGTCACACCGGGGGCCAGTTCGACCAGCTTCAAACCCTTCGGGGTCACGTCCATCACACCCAGGTCGGTGATGATGCGGTCGATCACGCCTTTGCCAGTCAGTGGCAGGGTGCACTCGGGGATGATCTTGAAGTCCTCGCTGCCGTCTTTCTTCTTGGCCACGTGCTCCATCAGCACGATGCAGCGCGGCACGCCAGCGACCAAGTCCATGGCGCCCCCCATCCCCTTGACCATCTTGCCCGGGATCATCCAATTGGCCAGGTCACCCCGGGCGCTGACCTGCATGGCGCCCAAGATGCTGAGGTTGATCTTGCCGCCCCGGATCATGGCGAAGCTCTCGTGGCTGCCAAAGATGCTGGTGCCCTTGATGGTGGTGACGGTCTGCTTGCCCGCGTTGATCAGGTCCGGGTCCACCTCGTCTTCCGTTGGGAACGGGCCGATGCCCAGCATCCCATTCTCACTTTGCAACCACACCTCCATGCCCTCGGGCACGAAATTGGCCACCAGGGTCGGCATGCCAATGCCGAGGTTCACGTAAAAGCCGTCCTGCAGCTCCTGGGCCGCGCGCGCGGCCATCTGGTCTTGGGTCCAGGGCATCTTGTTCTCCTTGCCTGTCGTCGTCTGTGTGGGTTCGTCTCGTGGCGTTCGCCTGACCGCAGGTCAGGCGGCGGCTCTTACCGTGCGTTTCTCGATGCGCTTCTCGGGTGCCGCGTTGAGCACGATGCGGTGCACGTAGATGCCCGGCAGGTGCACGTCGTCCGGATGCAATTCACCGGTCTCGACGATCTTTTCCACCTCGACGATGCACACTTTGCCCGCCATGGCGGCTGCGGGATTGAAGTTGCGCGCGGTCAGGTTGAAACGCAGATTGCCCGACTTATCCGCAACGTCGGCCTTGACCAGGGCCACATCCGGCACCAGGGCGCGTTCCATCACATAGGTCTCGCCATCGAACTCGCGCAATTCCTTGCCCTCGGCCACCACCGTGCCCACGCCGGTCTTGGTGAAAAAGGCCGGGATGCCCGCGCCACCCGCGCGCAGCTTCTCGGCCAAGGTGCCCTGCGGCGTGAATTCCAGCTCCAACTCACCGGCCAGGTACTGGCGCTCGAACTCCTTGTTCTCGCCCACGTAGCTGGAAATCATCTTCTTGATCTGCCGCGTCTGCAGCAGCTTGCCCAGGCCGAAATCGTCCACCCCGGCGTTGTTGGAAATGGCGGTCAGATTCTTGATGCCCGCTTCGCGCACCGCGTCAATGAGTGCTTCGGGAATGCCACACAGACCGAAGCCGCCGACCGCGATGAGCTGGCCGTCTCGCAGCACGCCCTCGATGGCCGCCTTGGCGCTGGGGTAAATCTTGTTCACGGGGTTCTCCTTGCTGTGTCTGATCGAATGCCGGATGCAAGCCCGAGACTGTAATCGCGCCATCTACCTAGACCGATACGTAGTACTGCCTAAAATCCAGCCCGCATGGACAAGGAGACAAAACCCCCGCGCCCGCTGGGCTCAGCCCCGGTGCGCACACCCGGCGGCCCGGCGAGCCTGCCCGCGCACAACCGCGCCGAGCCGTCGCCAATCGCCATCGATTACCGCCTGGCCTTCGACTACGCCCCCATTGGCATGGTGTTGTCGCGCCAGCGTGTCATCCTGGACTGCAACCGGCGTGTCTGCGAGATCTTCGGTACGGATCGCGAGCGGCTGATCGGCCAGTCCTTCGCCCTGCTTTACCCCAGCGCAGACGAATTCGAGCGCATCGGCGTGCGCATCAACGCGCGCATGGACGCGCAGAGCACCTACGCGGACGACCGCATCATGCGGCGCGTGGACGGGCGCCATCCCGGCGAGCTGTTCTGGTGCCACGTCACGGGCCGCGCGCTCGATCCGACCCAACCCCTGGGCCCAGGCATCTGGACCTTCGAGGACCTGAGCGCGCACCGCCCGGTCAAGGCCGGGCTGACGGCGCGCGAGCGCGAGGTCGCGGCGCGTTTGCTGGAGGGGCTGACCTCCAAGGAAATAGGGAAGGCCCTGGCCATCAGCCACCGCACGGTGGAGATTTACCGCGCTCGGCTGATGCGCAAGTACCAGGCCGGCACCACCGCAGACCTGGTGCTGAAACTGACCTTGGGCTGAACTCGGCGCGATGTCAGAAAGTCTCCCAATCACCTTCCGCGTCCTTGCCCGCGGAAGACAATGGCGCTGGCTTGGGTTTGGTGGCAGTCGCGGCGGTTTTTTCGGGTCCGGCCCCTGCTGACCCTTGCGCGCCTGGCTCAGAAGGCGGGTTGCGTGGCGCGGTGGAAGGCGCGAGCCGGGATGCCGCGCGAGGTGCCGCCGCAGGCTTGCTGGTAGGGGCAGCGGCAGGGGATGCATCAGAAAGAGCCCCAGCTGAAGGCGCTGCTGATGCGGAGACTGCGGACGTCCCCAAAGACGACATTGGCCGGGAGCGTGGGGCTGCCGCTGAGGCGCCACCCCGGGCCGAGGGAGGCAGGTGCGCCGGCCCGTCCTCACCCTCACCGCTGCCCAGGCGGAACACCGCCATCATGCGGGCCAGGCTCTGCGCCTGCTCGCGCATGCTGCCTGCCGCGGCGGCACTTTCCTCGACCAAGGCGGAGTTCTGCTGGGTCATCTGGTCGAGCTGCGCGACGGATTGGTTCACGCCCGCGATACCCTGGCTCTGCTCGTGGGTGGCGGCGTGGATCTCGGCGATGATGTCCGTGACACGTTTGACCGAGGTGACGATTTCGTCCATCGTCTGACCCGCGTTGGCCACCAGGCGGCTGCCGCTCTCCACCTTCTGGACCGAGGCGCCGATCAGGGCCTTGATCTCCTTGGCCGCCTCGGCGCTGCGCCCCGCCAGAGCCCGCACCTCGCTGGCCACCACCGCGAAGCCCCGCCCCTGCTCGCCCGCCCGCGCGGCTTCGACCGCCGCGTTCAAGGCCAGGATATTGGTCTGGAAGGCGATGCCGTCGATCACGTTGATGATGTCGGCGATGCGCTTGCTGCTGTCATTGATCTCGCCCATGGTGCTGACCACTTCGGACACCACCACGCCGCCTCGCCCGGCGACCTCGGCCGCAGTGGAGGCCAGCTGGTTCGCCATGCTGGCGCTGTTGGAGGTCTGCTGCACCGTGCTGGTCAATTCCTCCATGGCGGAGGCGGTGGCCTGCAGGCTGCCAGCCGTTTGCTCCGTGCGATGGGAGAGGTCAGCGTTGCCCTGGGCAATCTCGCTGGACGCGGTGGTGATGCTGTCGGTCGCCGAGCGCACTTCGCTGACCAGATGGCGCAAGGACCCGACCATCTGCGCCAGGCCCCCCATCACACTGCCCGGCGCGGCGGGCGGGATCTGCACGCCGAGGTCACCCTGGGCGATGCGCGCCATCACCTCGTAGGCCTCGCTGGGCTCGCCCCCCACCTGATGAATCACCGAGCGCCCCACCGACCAGCCGATGCCACCCACGATCAACAGCACCACCAGCAGTTGGAGGCCACCGGTCAGGTACAGGCGGGACTTCAAGGCATCGATGTCGTCGGTGTACAGGCCCGAACCCAGCATCCATTCCCAGCCCGGCACACGCACCACGTACTGCAGCTTCGGCGAAGGCACGGTCGCACCGGGCCGGGCGAACTCGCCCATTTCCATGGCGGTGTTGTCCTTGCTGGCCCGCAATGCTCCAGTCAGGGTGGCAATCACGTCCTTGCCCTGGCCGTCTTTGATCTTGCCCATCATGTTCTGGCCCTCGAACTCCTTGCGGATCGGGTGCACGACCCCGGTGCCGTCCATGGTGTAGATGTAGAAGTACTCGACGTTGCCAGCACCGTAGCGCGACACCCGAACCGCCTCCGCCGCGGCCTTCTGCGCGTCCGCCAGAGTCATTTCCCCCTTCTCGGCCTTGCTCTTGTAGGCGTTGACGATGCTGTGCATGGACTGAACGGCGGTCGCCAGCTGCTCCGTGCGGGCTTCCATCACGCGCCGACCCGCCGCCAAGGTGGACGTGACGATGAGCACAGCCACGGCGAGCAGGGCTGCACCCACGATGACGCCAATCTTTTGCTTGAAACTCAGATTCATGGAAAGACCTCCAACCCAACAAAAAGAAAACCTCGGTCCCTGCGGAAGGGGTTTGGGCCTGTTCACACTCATTTCCCGAGTGCGAACGGGCACTAGGTGCAACTTGCAGCGACCGCTCACAAGCGGTGGGCCATGCTCCCTGAACATCGTCGACGCTCGCATACCCCACCCGGGACATCTCCCTATATCGGCAATCCGCTACACAAACTGACGCCGGGAATCGGGCAGCGCGGAAGGGTTGCGCGGCCAAAAAGGCAAATCGAACGATCGTGCTATTTTCCGTGGCCAGCGCCCGAAGCGCCTTAGAATCGGGCCGCGCGCTTGAGCACAAGCACCTCCGAGACGACCCACAGGACGAGAACCGCCCATGACCCAACAAGACATCCTCACCCAGTACGGCCCGCGCGAAGCCATGGAATACGACGTGGTCGTCGTGGGCGGCGGGCCCGGCGGCCTGTCCACCGCCATCCGCCTGAAGCAGTTGGCGGCCGAAAAAGGCCAGGATATTTCGGTCGTCGTGCTGGAAAAGGGGGGGGAGCCCGGTGCCCACATCCTCTCCGGTGCGGTCATGGACCCTCGTGCCATGGAGGAACTCTTTCCTGACTGGAAGGAGCGCGGCGCCCCGCTGAACCAGCCCGTCACTGGCGATGACGTGCTCTTCCTGTCCGAGAAGGGCGCGAAGCGCACGCCGGACTTCCTGGTGCCGGACAACTTCCACAACCAAGGCAATTACGTCGTTGCGCTGGGTGTCGTCACCAAGTGGCTGGGCGAACAGGCCGAGGCCTTGGGTGTGGAAATCTTCCCCGGTTTCGCCGCCGCCGAAGTGCTCTACAACGAAGATGGTTCGGTCAAAGGGGTGGCCACCGGCAATTTGGGTGTCGGAAAGAACGGCGAACCCACCGACAGCTTTCAGCTCGGCATGGAACTGCATGCCAAGTACACCGTGTTTGCCGAGGGCGCGCGCGGCCATCTGGGCAAGCAGGTCATCGCGAAATACAAGCTGGACGAGGGCAAGGACCCGCAGAGCTACGCCATCGGCATCAAGGAGCTGTGGGAAATCCCCGCCGACAAGGCAAAACCAGGCCGCGTGGTCCACACCGCCGGCTGGCCCATGGACAACAGCACCTACGGTGGTGGTTTCCTCTACCACCTGGAAGGCAACAAGGTCACGCTGGGTTTTGTCACGGGTCTGGACTACCAGAACCCCTGGCTCAGCCCCTTCGAGGAGATGCAGCGCTGGAAGACCCATCCCGCGATCTGCGAGCACATCCAGGGCGGCAAGCGCATTGGCTACGGCGCGCGTGCCATCACGGCCGGCGGCCTGCTCAGCTTGCCCAAGACCATCTTCCCCGGCGGCGTGCTCGTGGGCTGCGACGCGGGTTACCTGAATGCCAGCCGCATCAAAGGCAGCCACGCCGCCATCAAGAGCGGCATGCTGGCCGCCGAGGCGCTCTTTGAAGCGGTCACGGCGGGCCGCCAACACGACGAACTGACGGCCTATCCGGCCGCGTTCGAGAAGAGCTGGCTGCACCAGGAACTGCACCGCGCACGCAACTTCAAGCAATGGTTCAAGAAGGGCAGCGTCGTGGGCGTGCTGATGACGGGCATCGAGCACTGGTTGCTGCCCAAGCTGGGAATCAAGAGCCCGCCTTGGACGATTCACCGCAAAGAGGCAGATCACACCCGCCTCAAGCCCGCAGACCAGTGCGAGAGGATCACCTACCCCAAACCGGATGGCAAGCTGACCTTTGACCGCCTGAGCAGCGTCTTCATCAGCAACACCAACCACGCCGAGGACCAGCCCGCGCACCTGACGCTCAAGGATGCCATCGTGCCCGTGACCGTGAACCTCGCCAAGTACGCCGGACCCGAGAGCCGCTACTGCCCGGCGGGTGTGTACGAGTTCGTCGAGAAGGAAGGCGCGGATGGCAAGGTTGGCGCGCAGCTCGTCATCAACGCGCAGAACTGCGTGCACTGCAAGACCTGCGACATCAAGGACCCGACGCAGAACATTGTCTGGGTCACGCCCGAAGGCGGCGGCGGGCCGAACTACAGCGGGATGTGAGCATGGTGTGCGCCGAGTTTGGCGTCTGACGTGACTCACTCACCCTTGCGCCCGTAGGCGCCCCCGACGCCCGGGACGCTTCGCGCCGACGGTTGTCAAGCCGTCTGAAGCCGCCGCTGCAAGAAATCCCCCAGCGCCCGCATGCGCGCGCTCAGGTGCGTGCCACGCGCGAGCGCTAGCAGCAAGGGATAGGGGCGGGAGCGCACCCGGGGCAACACCTGCACCAGATGCCCCGCCGCAAGGTCAGCCGCCACGTCCAAGCGTGACTTGAGCGCGATGCCATACCCCGCCACAGCCCACTGCCGCGTGACCAAGCCGCTGTCTGCGCTACGCCGCACGCGCGCGCTGTAGGTGACCGGCTTGCCCGCATCCAGCAGTGCCCAGCGGTGCGCGGGGCGGCTGGCGATGCGCAGGCCGATCATCTCGTGCGTGGCCAGGTCATCCAGCCGCTTGGGCGTCCCCGCTCGGCGCAGGTAGGCTGGCGCGGCCACCAAGATGGCGTGGTTGTCGGGCACCAGGGGCCGCACGATCTGACCGGGAGCAGCCTCACCGTAACGGATGGCGGCGTCCACGGGCTCACGGGCCAAGTCAGCCACTCTGTCAGCAATCGCCAGATCCAGCTGGAGTTGGGGATGCAGCCCCATGAATTCGTCCAGCAGGGGCCTCAGAACCTGCGTGCCCAGATCGGTCGGGACCCCCAGGCGCAGCAGCCCACGCACTTGCGTGAGTGGCGCTCGCAACTCTGCCGCCGCGTCGTCGACGGCACTCAAGGCCAGCAGGGAGCGCTGCAAAAAGGCCTCACCTTCTGGGGTGGGGCGCAGGGCTCGACTGGACCGCATGAAGAGTCGCGCGCCGAGTTGCTGTTCCAAGCGACGGATCGCCGCCGTGGCGGTGGCGTTGAGCAAACCTTGCTCTCGCGCGGCCGCAGCCACGCCACCGAGTTCGGCCACGCGCAGTGCGAGTCGCAGGGCCCCCAGGTCCAGCCGCTCGGACAGGGCTGCAGTCACAGCAGTCGATGCTTTCATTGACAAATTCCTTTTGTCATTGCCGCAGTATCGCATGGGTGGTTGCGCGGGTGGGTCCGCTAGACACTGACAGCCATCGCAACTTTTCCAGGAGTCTTCATGAAAGCCATCGGCCATCTGCACCCCTTGCCGCTCGACGACGCGCACGCCCTGATCGAGCTCACTCTGCCGGACCCGGAGCCCGGCCCGCACGACCTGCTGGTCCGCGTGCGCGCGGTGTCTGTCAATCCGGTGGACGTGAAAGTGCGCGCCGGCATGGCGCCGCCGCCCGGCCAGCCGCGCGTGCTGGGCTGGGACGCCGCGGGCGAGGTGCTGGCGGTGGGCTCACAGGTGCAAGGCTACGCTGCGGGTGATCGCGTGTGGTACGCCGGTGCGCTGCAGCGCACCGGCAGCAACGCGCCGCTGCAGACCGTGGACGCCCGCATCGCGAGCCACATGCCGCGCAGTCTGGACTACGCTGCTGCTGCTGCCCTACCGCTGACCGGCATCACGGCCTGGGAACTGCTCTTCGACCGTCTTGGCGTGCCGCAAGGCGGAGGCGCTGGCCAGCGTCTGCTGGTGGTCGGCGCCGCCGGCGGCGTGGGTTCCATCCTGGTGCAATTGGCGCGCCAATTCACGCAACTGGAAGTGGTGGCCACGGCCTCGCGTCCGGACACGCAAGCCTGGGCACGGACACTGGGCGCCCACCACGTGATCGACCACCGCCAGCCACTTGATGAGGCATTGACCGCGGCCGGACTGTCGGGCGGCGTGCACTTGGTGGCCAGTCTCACGCACACCGAAACTCACTACCCGGCGCTGGTCCGCGCCCTGCGTCCGCAAGGTCGCATCGCGCTCATCGACGACCCGACGACACTGGACGCTCGCCCCTTGAAGATGAAAAGCGCCTCGCTGCACTGGGAGTTCATGTTCACGCGTCCCATGTTCGAGACGGACGACATGGCCCAGCAAGGGCACCTTCTGACCCAGCTCGCAGATGCCGTGGATGAGGGCCGTCTGCGCAGCACGGTCACGCGTGACTTCGGGGAACTGTCCGTGGCAACGCTGCGTGAAGCACATGCCTGGATCGAAAGCGGTCAGGCAATTGGCAAAGGCGTGCTGCGGGTGGCTTGAAGCGTCGACACTGACCCCGGCGAGGGAGGCGGGACTCGGCGGCTGCAACCGCCGCCCCTTCGCCCCACAGACGCCATCTCGGACGGACTTCAGGTGGTGCCCAGATAGTCCTTCTTGCCGATCTCGACCCCGTTGTGGCGCAGGATGGCGTACGCCGTGGTGACGTGGAAGAAGAAGTTGGGCAGCGCCGTGTTCAACAGATAGGGTTGGCCCTGCAGGCGCTCCTCACCCGTGCGCCGCTTGAGCACGACTTCGCGCGCTTCGCTGCCGTCGATCTGCTCCGGCTTGAACGATTGCAGGTAGACCAGGGTCTTGGCGATGCGCTCGTTCAGTTCGGCGAAGGTCTTCTCGTTGTCCTCGTAGACCGGTGGCGTGACGCCAGCCAAGCGAGCGGCGCAGCCCTTGGCCGTGTCGGTGGCGATCATGATCTGGTTGCTCAGCGGAAGCATGTCGGGGTAGAGGCGCGCGCTGGTCAGCACCAGTTCATCGATGCCCTTGGCGTGGGCATGTGCCTGGGCCTTGGACAGGACGGCATGCAGATTGCCCAGCATGCGGACGAACACGGGCACGCTGGCCGAGTACATGGACAGAGAGGACATGGATGTTTTTCCGTTCAAAAAAACGGAATCATCGGGCATCCGAGATTTTTTTGCAGAGTCGGTCCCAAGGGGATGATCTCAAGGTAAAGGGCGGCCTGGCTCGCAGGCCAGGGCAATTGGGCTTGGGCTTGGGCCTGGGCTTGGGCTTGGGCTTGGGCAAGGCCATCGACTTGGTGTACGCTCGTCGCTGAGCAGAATTTCCATGTCGATCCAGTCCCTGACCGCATTTTTGATCGTGGGCCAGCACCTCGCGCGCAGCACGCGTGGACGGCCCTGCGCTCCTCCGGCCGCGCCGCTGTCCCCGCCGTCGGCTCTCCAAGGTTGACGGCGCCATCCACGCGCCCCGCTCGGGCGCGCGCCCGTCATTTCACTGGAGATTTCTCATGGCCGATCTGTTTGACAACCCCATGGGCCTGTGCGGCTTCGAGTTCGTCGAGTTCGCTTCACCCACCCCAAACACGCTCGAACCCTTGTTCGAGAAGATGGGCTTCACCCTCGTGGCCAAGCACCGCAGCAAGAACGTGCTGCTCTACCGTCAGGGCGACATCAACTTCATCGTCAACCGCGAGCCCAAAAGTCTGGCCGGATATTTCGCGGCGGAACACGGCCCCAGCGCCTGCGCCATGGCCTTTCGCGTCAAAGATTCTCACAAGGCCTACCACCGTGCCCTGGAGCTTGGTGCTCAGCCGGTCGAAGTCCCGACGGGCCCCATGGAACTGCGCCTGCCGGCCATCAAAGGTATTGGGGGCGCACCGCTCTACCTGATCGACCGGTACGAGGATGGCAAGAGCATCTATGACATCGATTTCGAGTTCTTGCCCGGCGTGGACCGTCATCCAGTTGGCCACGGCTTGAAGATCGTTGACCACCTGACTCACAACGTTTATCGCGGGCGCATGAGCTTTTGGAGTGAGTTTTATGAGAAGTTCTTCAACTTTCGGGAGATTCGTTACTTCGACATCAAGGGTGAGTACACAGGTTTGACCAGCAAGGCGATGACCGCGCCCGATGGCCTCATCCGCATCCCGCTCAACGAAGAAGCAGGCAAAGGCGGCAATGGCCAAATCGAAGAATTTCTGATGCAGTTCAATGGCGAAGGCATTCAGCACATCGCCCTGCTCACGGACGACCTGATCGCCACCGTCGACGCCTTGCAACTGGCGGGCGTGCCATTGGCCACGGCGCCCAACGACATCTATTACGACATGCTCGCGGAGCGCCTGCCAGGCCATGGCGAACCCGTGAGTGAACTGCAAGCTCGCGGCATCTTGCTCGACGGCAACACGCAGGATGGGAAACCGCGCCTGTTGTTGCAAATCTTCAGCCAGCCTCTGCTCGGACCCGTGTTCTTTGAATTCATCCAGCGCAAGGCGGACGAAGGCTTTGGCGAAGGCAACTTCCGCGCCTTGTTCCTGAGCTTGGAGCGCGACCAGATACGGCGCGGCACCTTGAAGGTGGACGAGCCTATGGGAACGCGGTCCGAGGCCGCCTGACAAACAGGCGAAACCAGCCCGCGCGCTTGCGGGCTGGTTAACCCTCATGCACGACGCCGTTGGGTTGTGCGTATAATCCTTCACGTTGACGCGCCACGCTTACCTGCGCATCAACTGCAGTCTGACACGGCCTGCGGTTTCTCACACCGCCTTCACAGCCTCCAGCCTCGCCGCCTCGCTCGTCTGGCTCTGTCCCCCGGCCCTGCGCGGTTCGCCCGGCGGTCACACTTCTTCTTCAGCGGCGAGCCTCATCCCCCAGCCCGCACCTTCAACCCCGGACTGGAACACGGCGGACTTCGCCGATACGCGGCGCCTAGCGCCACACCCAATTTATTTCTGTTTTTCAAGAAGCTCGGCCACAGAACCGTGCGCACACAATGAATATCCATTTGGAACATGCTTTCCCGGTCGGCAAATACCTTGTCTCCCCCTCGACCCGTCAAACCGAGTCCGGCCTCTACACGGCCCGTGTCTCGATCCGCAGCGGCCACGGCCAAGCCACGCACGACCGTGTGCTGGGCTTTGTCCCGGAATTCGGCACGCGCGAGAGCGCGTTGCGCTACGCGGCGGCCGAAGGTCAACGCTGGCTGAGGCAACGGCATTGCAACGACTGAACCCAGCACCCCCCACTCAAGCAAAGGATCTCCATGGCCAAAGAAGAACTGATCGAAATGCAAGGCAAGGTCGAGGAAGTACTGCCTGATTCGCGCTTCCGCGTCACCCTGGAGAATGGCCATAGCCTGATCGCCTACACCGGCGGCAAGATGCGCAAGAACCACATCCGCATCCTCGCCGGCGATAAGGTGTCGCTGGAACTCTCGCCCTACGACTTGGGCAAGGGACGCATCACCTTCCGTCATCTGGAGTCCCGCTCCGGCGCGCCGGCACCTGCCCGGCGTACCTTCCGCTGAACTCCATCCCTCGATGGCTTTCTCCACGAAACCGTCGTTTCCACCGCGTCACGGATCATTTCGAATCCAAGACGCTTTTCTGAAAGAACCTGCATGAGCAGCAAACTGTACGTCGGCAACCTCCCTTACACCGTGCGCGACGATGATCTTCAACAACAATTCGGTGCCTTTGGCGACGTGCAATCGGCCAAGGTCATGATGGACCGTGACAGCGGCCGCTCCAAGGGCTTCGGCTTCGTGGAGATGGGCAGCGCCGACCAGGCCGAAGCCGCGATCCGCGGCTTGCATGGCCAGAACGTCGGCGGCCGTGACCTGGTGGTCAACATCGCTCGCCCGATGGAACCCCGCACGGGTGGCGGTGGCGGCTTTGGCGGCGGTGGTCGTCGCGAAGGTGGCGGCGGTGGCTACGGCGGTGGTGCCCGCAACAACCGCTACTGATCAGCACGGCGCGCAGCGCGCCCTGTGACAAAAAAACCGGCCTCGGCCGGTTTTTTCATGGGCGCAACGATCACGGGCATTAAGATGCGGCTCGTTCAAACACCAAGAGGCCGTCATGATCCGATTCAGCGAAGAACATGTGTGGGTGCGCGTCGAGGGCGACATCGGCGTGGTAGGAATCACCTTGCATGCGCAAGACACCCTGGGTGACATCGTGTTCGTTGAGCTGCCCGCAGTCGGCCGAGCGCTGGCAGCGGGAGACGTGGCCGGCGTGGTGGAGTCCGTCAAAGCGGCGGCTGATGTGTACAGCCCCGCCAGCGGCACGGTCACCGAGGTAAACGAAGCCCTGCGCGAAGACCCTGCTTTAGCCAATCGCTCGCCCCTCGACACAGGTTGGTTCTACAAGCTTCGGCTGTCGAACCCCGCGGAACTTGCCACCTTGATGGACGAGGACAGCTACGCGAGCAGCTTGATGACCTGAGGTCGTGTGGCGGGCGCTCGGTGACTCAGGCCCAATAGGCAGGATCGGGCAACTCGCTAAAGACTTTGCGCAACTGCGCGCCCCAACGCTCGCGCAGCGAAGTGAAGTAAGGGTCTTTGCCATCGATCAGGGCATGGCGCGTGACGCGCAGGCTATCGGTCTCGTAGCACAGCAGGTCCAGCGGCAATCCCACCGAGAGATTGGACTTCATGGTCGAATCCATCGAAATCAGGCAGCACTTCGCCGCCTCGTCCAAGGACAGATCGCCCTCGACCACGCGGTCCATGATGGGTTTGCCGTACTTGGACTCCCCGATCTGGAAGTACGGCGTCTCGGGCGTGGCCTCGATGAAATTGCCCGCCGCGTAGATGTTGAACAGCCGTGGCGGCTCGCCACGGATCTGCCCCCCAAAAATCAGGTTGATGTTGAAGTCGATGCCAAAGTCCTTGAGCGCCGAGGCTTCACGGACGTGCACCCTGCGGACCGTTTCGCCCACGATGCGCGCGGCCGAGAACATATTGGTCGCGCTCGCCAGATTGCGACCTTCGTCCAGCATGGCCTGCTGCGCGGCCAGGTCCGCGTTGCCCTCGTCTCCCGGCGTTTGCGCCGATGGCTTCATCTGCACGCGCAAACTGCTGGCCACGGCCTGACTCAGCGAAAGATTGCCCGAAGACAGCAAGACCATCACCCGCTCTCCGGGAACTTCGTAGACGTGCATCTTGCGGAAAGTGCTGATCTGGTCCACCCCAGCGTTGGTGCGTGAGTCGGACAGAAAAACCAGGCCCGCATCAATGCGGACCGCCGTGCAGTAAGTCATGGTCAGGGGGCTGCAGCACCGCGCTGCCGCGTTGCCCAGCCAAGACGAAGTCAAGGACTCGCCATCTTAACGACCTCGGCACATTCGGCCAGATCGACGGTCTCGAGCCTAGGGGTGCGGTCTTGCTCATCGAAATGGTCTCGAACAAATCACCGGACAGCACTGACTCACGCGATGGCGGCCTCCGCTTCCTGCAAAGCTCGCCACATGACCTTGCCGCTGCCACTCTTGGGAAGAGCCTCGACGAACTGCACGATGCGCGGGACCTTGTAGACCGCCATGTTCTCGCGGCACCAGGCCATGATGTCCTCTTCGCTCACCACACCGGCCTGCCCGGCGCGCAACACGACCACGGCCTTGACCGTCTCTCCTCGATAGCTGTCCTTGGCAGCAATCACGCAGGCCTCCTGGATGGCCGGGTGCCTGAACATCAAGGCCTCCACCTCGGCGGGCCAGACCTTGAAACCACTGGCATTGATCATGCGTTTGAGGCGGTCGGTGATGAAGAAGTAGCCTTCATCATCCACGCGCCCCAGGTCGCCAGTGCGAAAGAATCGCTTGCCGTCCAACTCAAAGAAGGCGTCTCGGGTGGCATCGGGACGTTTCCAATACCCCTGGAACACCATGGGGCCGTGCACGACAATTTCGCCCTGCTCGCCCGGTGGCAGTTCCTGGAGGGTGCCGGGGTCCACCACCCGCGCGTCGCAACCCATGAAGGGAATGCCCAGGCACTGCTGCTTCGGCTGGTCCGGTGGGTTGCTGTGCGAGGGCGCGGCCGTTTCGGTGAGGCCGTAGCCTTCGGCATAGCGCAGGCCGAACTGCTCGAACAGGCGTTGCGCCACAGCCTGCGGCATGGCCGCACCACCCCCGCCGATGTAGACCAGGCTGGAGAGATCAAAACGCGCGAAATTCGGGCTGGCCATGAGGTCGATCACCATGGTCGGAATGTTGGTCCAGCTCGTGACGCGCCATTTGGAGATAAGCCGCCCGGCCAGTTCCCGGTCCCAGCGCGGCATGATGACCAGGGTGGCGCCGCTGTAGATGGCTGCATGCATCATGCTGACCATGCCGGTGATGTGGAACATCGGCACCACGGCCAGCACCACCGATTCCATCGAGGCTCCGCTCCATAGGCTTCCCGCGACCGCGTTGTGCATCAGGCTGGCGTGAGTGTGCATGCAGCCCTTGGGCAGGCCGGTGGTTCCGCTGGTGTAAGGCAGGGCTGCCAGATCATTCGGCCCGGCACTGATGGAGGGCGGAACCAAAGCGTTCTGCATGACGTGGCTCCAGTCGTGAGCTTGCCCGCCCTCAAGCGTGGGCAAGGGATGGCGCGTCTGCAGCCATGACGACCAGGCTTCGGGTGGGGCGTCGTCGTTTGCTGCGCCAGGATCGAAGGCGTCGGTGAATTGCGTCACGATCAAGTGCAGCAAACGCTGAGGTGCTGGCAGCGCATTGCTGGCGCGTGCCAATTCCGACGCGAGATCCCCCGTGGTGATGGCGACCTTGACGTCCGGATCGGTGATGTAGTGCTTCAACTCCTCGGCCCGATTCATGGGATTGACCGGCACCACGACAGCATTCGCACGCAGGATGGCGAAATGCGCGACGACCAATTGCGGTGAGTTCTGCATGTCCAGGATCACGCGGTCGCCATGCTCCACCCCAAGGCTATACAGGAAGGCCGCCATGCGTTCGGCCTGGCGAGCCAGTTCCGAATACGACATCACCTGCCCAAGAAATGCCATTGCCGGCTTGTCGGCGTAACGTTGCGCGCTGACGGCCAGATTCGTCCAGAGCGAAGTTTGCGGGGGTGTGATCGCGTGCGGCAGGCGCTTGGGCCAATGAGCGTAATGAGGATGCCTATGCGAGACCGATAACGGCGAGGAAGTATTCTGCGCGGACATGCCAAAGAACTCCTGGTGCGGCAAACTGCCAAGCAACCAGACTAGCTGTCCCCATGAATGGCGCGCATCCGGGAAAGCGCCAAAGCCCGCCCCCACCTCCAGATTATCCCCAGGGTCAAACCGTCACCTCGGAGACTGACAACGGCAAAGGACACCACGCACGGAGTCCATTGCCCTAAAGCGCCAATCGTTAGGCGAGCTCGGGCACCAGGAAATCGCGGCTGATGCGCGCGCCGATGTCGTTGACCCGTTCCAGAAACTTGGTCAAGAAGGCGTGCAAGCCCGTGGCCAGGATGTCGTCGATGCGCTCGTACTGCAATTCAGCCAGCAGCTTGCCTGCCAGGTGGCGCGTCTCGGCGATGCCTTCCGTCGCGCTCTCACCTGCCACGAGGCTGAGGTTCTTCACCACCTCGGCCATGCTGGCATGCAGGGAACGCGGCATGTCAGCGCGCAGGATCAGCAACTCGGCCACGCGCTCCGGACGAATCACGTCACGGTAGACCTTGCGGTAGATCTCGAAGGCCGAAACGCTGCGCAGGATGGCACTCCAGTGGTAGAAGTCGTAGGCGCGATCTTTTTCGTCGGCATTGCCAAAGAACTCGCTCTGCACCGCATGGAACTTCACGTCCACCAGTCGCGCCGTGTTGTCGGCCCTTTCCAGGAAAGTGCCCAGGCGCATGAAATGCAGGGCCTCGTCCACCAGCATGGTGCCCAGGGTCACGCCGCGCGACAGGTGGGATCGATGCTTGACCCATTCGAGCAGGCGGGCCGGGTCGCGTTCCAGGTCGCCCAGGCGCAGCATGCGCTTGAACTCCAGCCAGGTCTGGTTCTGCGTCTCCCAGACCTCGGTGGTCAAGCTGCCGCGCACGGCCCGCGCGTTTTCACGCGCGGCGCGCAAGCAGGAAACGATGGATGACGGATTGTTTTCGTCGCTGACCATGAAGGCCATCACGTCCCGAGGCGTCACCTCGCCATGGCGCGCGGTGTAGGCAGGCAAGAGTTCGCTGATGGACAACAGGCTCTGCCAGCCCAGCAAGGCGACAGCCGCGGACTGCGGCAGCATGGCGGTTTCGTGGTTGACGCTGAGCATGCGGGCGGTGTTCTCGGCCCGTTCCGTGTAGCGGTTCATCCAAAACAGATGGTCGGCGGTACGCGATAGCATTCAAACTTCTCCTCAAGCCGACGTCAGACTTCCAGCACCCAGGAATCCTTGGTGCCCCCGCCCTGCGAAGAATTGACCACCAGGGACCCTTCCTTGAGCGCGACGCGGGTCAAGCCACCCGCCACCATCTGCACGGTCTTGCCCGTCAGCACGAAGGGCCGCAAGTCAATGTGCCGTGGGGCGATACCGCTCTCGACGAATGTCGGGCAAGTCGACAAAGACAGCGTGGGCTGCGCGATGTAGTTGCCCGGTTTCTCCTTGAGCACGCGCGCGAAGTCCTCGATCTGCTGCCGAGTCGAGGCTGGCCCGACCAACATGCCGTAGCCGCCCGCGCCATGCACCTCCTTGACCACCAAATCCTTGAGGTTGGCCAACACGTATTTCAAATCCTCGGGCTTGCGGCACATGTAGGTGGGCACGTTGTTGAGGATGGGTTTCTCGCCGAGGTAAAACTCGATCATCGCGGGCACATACGGGTAGATGGACTTGTCGTCCGCCACACCCGTGCCCACGGCATTGCACAGGGTCACGTGGCCCGCACAGTAAGCCTCCATCAACCCGGCGCACCCCAAGGTCGAATCCGCGCGGAACACATGCGGGTCCAGGAAGTCGTCGTCAAGCCGACGGTAGATCACGTCCACGCGCTTGGGGCCACGCGTGGTTCGCATGTAGACAAAACCATCGCGCACGAACAGATCCTGCCCCTGCACCAGTTCTACGCCCATTTGCTGCGCCAAAAAGGCATGCTCAAAGTAGGCGCTGTTGTACATGCCGGGCGTGAGCACGACCACGGTGGGCTCGCCCGTGGTGTCGGGGGCGGACGCGCGCAGGGTTTCCAGCAGCAGGTCTGGGTAGTGTTCGACTGGCGCGACGCGGTGCGCGTTGAACAGCTCGGGGAAGAGCCGCATCATCATCTTGCGGTCTTCGATCATGTAGCTGACGCCACTGGGTACGCGCAGATTGTCTTCCAGCACGTAGTACTGGCCCACGCCATCGGCATCAGGCGCACGCACGATGTCGACGCCGCTGATGTGAGAGTAGATGTCGTTGGGCACATGCACCCCCATCATCTGGGGACGGTACTGCGCGTTGTGCAGGATCTGCTCAGCCGGAATCACGCCGGCGCGCAGGATTTCCTGGTCATGGTAGACGTCATGGATGAAGCGATTGAGGGCCGTCACACGCTGCGCCAGGCCACGCTCCATGCCGCTCCACTCGGCAGCGGGAATGATGCGAGGAATCAAGTCAAAGGGGATCAGCCGTTCTGTCCCCGATCCGTCCTCGTCCTTGTCGCCGTAGACCGCGAAAGTGATGCCGACGCGCCGAAAGATCATTTCGGCTTCTTCGCGCCGGGCTTTCATCGCATCAGGGCTCTGGGCTGAGAGCCACTGCGCATACGCCTGATAGTGCGCACGAATATCGCTGGCAGCGCCTTGAGTCATGAACTGCGCGCCCGAGGCGCCACCCTGCTTCATCAAGCCAGCAGCCAACGTGCCGGACTCCAGGTACATCTCGTCAAACTTCAACATGCGGCCTAGCCTTGTTCTGGTCTTTCCGATCTTCCGGTCATGCCCACGCCACAGCTTGCAGTCATGGGTTTCAGACGTTGCCGCAGCCACGCCGCGCCAACGGTCCGCACTCCGCTGCCTGCAACGGCTTTTGCATGAGCTGAGCACAAGGGTACCAGCAAATTCCGGGCCTACCCCCCGAATAGGGGCCTCGGATGAGGCGCGTTCGCATGCCTGGGCCTTTGGCTCAGCTCTTGCTATAAGCTCATCAAACCGCACCGGGATTGAATACTTCACTCTCCGTCATCTGCCGCCACGCACGGCTCAGCAACGAGCCTCCACCCTCCCCGCACTCATCGCGCCATGTCCATCCACGCCGCACTCCAGCACGTCACCCACTACAAGTACGACCGTCCGGTACAACTGGGTCCGCAGACTGTGCGGCTAAGGCCCGCACCCCATTGCCGCAGCAAGATCATCTCGTATTCGCTGCGGGTTGAACCAGCCCAACACTTCATCAACTGGCAGCAGGACCCCTTCGCGAACTACCAGGCTCGGCTGGTTTTTCCGGAGAAGACACGAGAGTTTCAAGTCGCGATCGATCTGGTGGTCGAGATGGCGGTCTACAACCCCTTCGACTTCTTCTTGGAGCCCGAGGCAGAACATTTTCCTTTCAGCTACAACCCAGCCTTGCGTGAGGAGCTGGCGCCCTACTTGGTGGCGGCGCCACTCACGCCGCTGCTGAAGCAGTATCTGGATGGCATTGATTTGCGAAAACGTCGCACGGTGGATTTCCTGGTCGCGCTCAACCAGAAACTGCAAACCGACATCCAGTACCTCATCCGGCTGGAGCCTGGCGTGCAGACACCCGAAGAGACCTTGCGCAAGGCCAGCGGCTCCTGCCGCGATTCCGGCTGGCTGCTGGTCAACCTGCTCAGGCATTGCGGCTTGGCGGCACGTTTTGTCTCGGGTTACCTGATCCAACTGACGCCCGACGTGAAAGCCATCGACGGTCCCAGCGGCACCACGGTGGACTTCACAGACCTGCATGCCTGGTGCGAGGTGTATCTGCCGGGCGCGGGCTGGATCGGTCTGGACCCCACCAGTGGTCTGATGGCGGGCGAGGGTCACATTCCCCTGGCCTGCACCCCGCAACCGTCGGGCGCCGCGCCCATCGAAGGCATGTTTTCGGTGGCGGCCCCCGCCAGCGAGGGGGACGAGGCAGACGTCGAGTTTTCGCACCACATGCAGGTCACGCGCATCCATGAGTCTCCTCGCGTCACCAAGCCCTACACCGACGCACAGTGGGCCGCCATCATGGCCCTGGGAGAACAGGTGGAGAGCCAGCTACAGGCCGGCGATGTGCGCCTGACGATGGGCGGCGAACCCACTTTCGTCGCCACCAGTGATCGGGATGCACCCGAATGGAACACCGATGCACTCGGTCCAACCAAACGTGGCTACGCCACCGAGTTGGTGCACAAATTGCGCACCGAATACGGGCAAGGCGGTTTTCTTCATTTCGGACAAGGCAAGTGGTACCCGGGTGAGCAGTTGCCGCGCTGGGCGCTCTCCATTTGCTGGCGGGCAGATGGCGAGCCCATCTGGCACGACCCAGGCTTGTTCGCCGACGAACGATCTCCGGGTCAATACAGCAGTGAAGACGCCCAACTCTTCACCCACACCCTGGCCAGCAAGCTGGGGCTGAACACTCGTTATATTCAGCCCGGCTACGAAGACACGTGGTACTACCTGTGGCGCGAGCGGCGCCTTCCGGTCAATGTGGATCCCTTTCACGCCCGGCTGGACGACGAACTGGAACGCCAACGGCTGCGGCGGGTCTTCAGCCAGAAATTGGACGCTGTGGTGGGTTACGCACTCCCCTTGCAGGCCGGCGCGGGCCCGACGCTGGGCGGTTCACGTTGGAGCACCGGCCCTTGGTTCTTTAGAGATGAGCGCATGTACCTTGTGCCGGGAGACTCGGCCATGGGGTATCGCCTACCGCTGGACTCTCTGCCCTGGGTGGGAGAGGGCGACTATCCGTGGGTCATCCAACAAGACCCCTACGACCCGCGCCCGCCTCTGCAGCGAGCCGCGGAAATTCGCGCGCAGTACACAGCGCGCAAGCTGAGTGGCTCAGTAGCGGGCGGCTCGGGCGGCGAAACCCCGCCCACGGGCCCGAACGGTATGAGCGCCGGCACCGGGCCTCAATCCGCAGCAATGTCTACACGTCAACCCCAGCGTTTCGAATCCGCGCACTGGATCACGCGGACCGCGCTGTGCGTGGAGGCGCGCGATCCCATGCGTGCCAACGGACCGAAGGCCGAACGAGAGCACGGTGGCAAGAGTAGTGGCCTCCTCTACGTCTTCATGCCGCCCCTGGCGCGGCTAGAGGATTATCTGGATCTGCTGTCCGCGGTTGAGGCGACCGCCGCCGAGCTAGGCTTCAAGATCGTGCTGGAAGGCTATCCCCCCCCGAGGGATGCTCGACTCAAGATGCTGCAGGTCACGCCTGACCCCGGTGTGATCGAGGTCAACATCCACCCCTCGCACAACTGGAAGGAACTGGTTCAACGCACCGAGTTCCTCTACCAGGCGGCCTTCGAAACGCATCTGTGCGCCGAAAAATTCATGACCGACGGTCGCCACACCGGCACGGGCGGGGGGAACCACTTCGTGCTCGGCGGCGCCACGCCCGCGGACAGTCCGTTCTTGCGACGACCAGAGCTTCTCGCCAGCCTGCTGCTGTACTGGCACAACCACCCCTCGCTGAGTTACCTGTTCAGCGGCCTCTTCATCGGCCCGACCAGCCAGGCCCCACGGGTGGATGAGGCTCGCAACGACCAGCTGTACGAGCTGGAGATTGCGCTGAGGGAGATCCAAGTCAACCGCCAAAAGTACGGACAGGACATGCCGCCTTGGTTGCTGGACCGCACGTTGCGCAACATCCTGATCGACGTGACAGGCAACACCCACCGCAGCGAATTCTGCATCGACAAGATGTACTCGCCAGATGGTCCCACCGGCCGCCTGGGCCTGCTGGAATTACGCGCGTTCGAGATGCCGCCTCACGCGCGCATGAGCATCGCGCAGCAGTTGCTGTTGCGCGCCTTGGTCGCGCGCTTCTGGAACCAGCCTTACCAGGCACCGGCCACGCGGTGGGGCACGGAGTTACATGACCGATTCCTGCTCCCCACATTCGTCAAGATGGACTTTGCAGATGTCTTGCAGGAAATGCGACAGGCCGGTTTTGCCTTCGAAGACGCATGGTTCGCCCCGCACTTCGAATTCCGCTTCCCGCTGGCAGGCGAGCTGCAGATGCTGGGCATGACCCTCACGCTGCGCAATGCCCTCGAACCCTGGCACGTGATGGGTGAGGAGGGTGCGGTTGGCGGTACGGTGCGTTATGTGGACTCCTCGATGGAGCGCATCGAAGTCCGGGTGACCGGTCTCAACCCCAGCCGCCACACGGTGACGGTCAATGGACGTCCCCTACCTCTGCAGCCCACGGGCACCGTGGGCGAGTATGTCGCTGGCGTGCGCTACAAGGCCTGGAACCCGCCGTCTAGCCTGCACCCCACGATCGGCGTGCATGCGCCACTGGTGTTCGATCTGGTGGACACCTGGATGCAGCGCAGCCTGGGCGGCTGCCAATACCATGTGGCGCATCCGGGCGGGCGCAACTACATCACCTTCCCGATCAACGCCTACGAGGCCGAAAGCCGCCGCCTGGCACGTTTTTCCCTTACGCGCCACACGCACGAACCGCTGTCGCCCCTGTCGGCCACCCAGGCGCTGCCAGGCAGCCGCGAGTTCCCGTTCACGCTGGATCTGCGGAACTGAAACCCAGGCAGCGGCGGCGCCACGTTCCCTCCGCCGCCTGCGCCACCCAGGTCGCGCAAGGCCCTTGCCCGGTCCCCGCTCGCCCACAGCCAGGGCGGAACGGGTGCTCGGGCAAGCGCGGGCCGGCCGCGCTATAATCGTGGGCTCTGCTGACAACATCCACAGACACAAAGGAAACCACTCATGGCCTCTGGAAAGCCAAAGAAGAAGAACCCGCGCCTGGCGTCGGGCCGCAAACGCGCACGTCAGGACGTCAAGCTCAACGCAGCCAACACTTCCCTGCGCTCCAAATACCGTACCGCCGTGAAGAACGTTGAAAAAGCCGTTCTGACCGGTGACAAGGCCAAGGCCACCGAACTGTTTGCCAAGATGCAGGCCGTGGTGGACTCCGTGGCCGACAAGGGCATCTTCCACAAGAACAAGGCCTCTCGCGACAAGAGCCGCCTGTCCGCCAAGGTCAAAGCCTTGGCCGCCGCCTGATCCATAGTCATCAGGCAAGCCCGGAGCGGTATCCGCATCGCTTCGCCGTTTGAAACGGGTGCGCTGTCAACAGAGCAAAACGCCGCTGGGAAACCAGCGGCGTTTTTGTTTGGCGATCCATCCGGAATCGACTTGCTTTCGATCAAGCGGGAAGGCTTCGGCCTTCAGCCTGGATCAGCCCTCGACAGGACGTCCCTGCGCATCGAGCTCGATCATCTGCAGGTCATTGTCTTTCGCAAAATTGATGCAGAAGTCCCAGGCCTTGGGTTCAACATCGCGCAATTCGCGGTTCACGATCACGCATTTCACCCCATCCGCGGTCGTGCTGGGCACACACCAAGGTGAGTAGGCCCAATGACCGCCACGCGTCGCAACACCTGGGCAGAACTGGCTCATCACCCCTGCCAAGCGCTCGGCCCAGTCGCTGGGACGAAAAGTCTTGCCTGAGCGGGTGAGCCCGAGGATTTGGACTTCTTTGACGGTGGTGGAAACCATGACGCAAGTATTCTATCTTATATAAGACTTGAGGCAATGCGGCACCCCATCATGACACCACCCAGGGCCTAAAATGCGGGCACGGTTTTCCAGTCGGCCCAAGCCGCCGCAAGCGCTTGGGCCGCTTTGTTTTCCTCAACGAATCGCGCCCCATGAACCACCCTGCCGCCCTGCCCGTCGCGCCCAGCTCGCCCCACGTGATGAACACCTACGGTCGTGTACCGATCGCACTGTCGCACGGTCAAGGCTGCCGCGTCTGGGACGTTAACGGCAAGGAGTATCTGGACGCCCTGGCGGGCATCGCAGTCAACACCTTGGGTCACAACCACCCGCGACTCGTGCCTGCCCTCCAGGAACAGATCGCCAAGCTCATCCACACATCGAACTATTACCACGTGCCGGGCCAGGAACAACTCGCCACGCGACTGGCCGAGCTGTCAGGCATGAGCAAGGCCTTTTTCTGCAACAGCGGTCTGGAAGCAAACGAGGCGGTGATCAAGTTGGCCCGAAAGTTCGGGCACGACAAAGGCATCCACAACCCGCAGATCGTCGTCTATGAACGCGCCTTCCACGGCCGTTCGATCGCCACCCTGAGTGCAACCGGCAACACCAAACTGCAAAAAGGCTTTGAGCCCATGGTGCCGGGTTTCATCCGCGTACCGCTCAACGACATCGAAGCCTTGAAGCGCGCCACCGAAGGCAATCCCGACGTGGTGGCTGTGTTCTTCGAGACCATCCAGGGCGAAGGCGGGATCAACGCCATGCGCAACGAGTATCTTCGCGCCGTGCGCGCGCTTTGCACGGAACGGGACTGGCTGCTATGCATTGATGAAGTGCAAAGCGGTATGGGCCGCACAGGCAAATGGTTCGCCCACCAATGGGCCGGCATCGTGCCAGACGTGATGGCACTCGCCAAGGGTTTGGCCTCAGGGGTGCCCATCGGCGCGATCGTCACGGGCCCGAAGGCTGCGGAGGTACTGCAGCCTGGTAACCACGGCAGTACCTTTGGCGGAAATCCGCTGGCGATGCGCGCAGGCGTCGAGACCCTGCGCATCATGGAAGAAGACGACTTGTTGGAGAACGCTGCAAACATGGGCGAGTACCTGATGGGTCGCCTGCGCACCGAGTTGGGTACGCACCCCGGTGTCAAGGAAGTGCGGGGCCAGGGCCTGATGATCGGAATGGAGCTCGCGAAGCCCTGCGGTGCTTTGATCGCCCGTGCGGCCGAGGCAGGCCTGCTGATCAGCGTGACAGCCGATAGCGTCGTCCGCCTGTTGCCACCGCTCATCATCAACAAGGCAGAGATTGACGAGCTGTTGGCGCGCCTGCTGCCTTTGGTGCGCACCTTCCTCGCAGAACAAGAATGAACGCCGCCATGTCTCAGAAACTCAAGCACTACCTGCAGTTCAGCGACTTGAGCGCGGAGGAATACGGCTACCTCTTCGAGCGCTCGCGCTTCATCAAAGCCAAATTCAAGGCTTTTGAGAAGTACCACCCCTTCGCCGATCCGGACCGCACACTGGCGATGATCTTCGAGAAAGCCTCCACGCGCACCCGCGTGAGTTTCGAGGCGGGCATGTACCAACTGGGCGGCAGTGTGGTTCATCTGACGACGGGGGATAGCCAGCTCGGGCGCGCTGAACCGATCGAGGACAGCGCACGGGTCATCAGCCGTATGGTGGACATCGTCATGATCCGCACTTTCGGCCAGGACAAGATCGAACGCTTTGCGGCGCATTCGCGCGTGCCCGTGATCAATGGTCTGACGAACGAATACCACCCTTGCCAGATCCTCGCGGACCTCTTCACCTACCTTGAGTATCGCGGCGTCACCGCGGACGGCAGGCTGGAGCCTGGCAACCTTAAAGGCAAGGTCGTGGCTTGGGTGGGTGATGGCAACAACATGGCCAACACCTGGCTACAGGCGGCCGACCTGCTGGGTTTCACGGTGCACGTGAGCACACCCAGCGGCTACGAGATCGATCCAGCGATCGCTCATGTCCGCAGCGACTGCTACAAGGTCTTCAAGGACCCATTGCAAGCGTGCGTGGGGGCCGACCTGGTGACCACCGATGTTTGGACCAGCATGGGCTACGAAGCCGAGAATGAAGCGCGCCGCAAGGCCTTCGCTGACTGGTGCGTGGACAGCCGCATGATGAAGGCAGCCAAACCCGACGCCCTGTTCATGCATTGCCTCCCCGCTCATCGGGGTGAGGAAGTCACGGCCGACGTCATCGACGGACCGCAGTCGGTGGTCTGGGATGAAGCCGAAAACCGAATGCATGTGCAAAAAGCACTCATGGAGTACCTGCTACTGGGCCGCTTGACCTGAAAAAAGTCGCCACAACCGACGATCACCATGACTGCCTGCACAAGCTGTGGCGCCTGCTGCTGCTATTTTCGAGTCGACTTCTCTGCCTATGAGCTGGAGAGTGCCGGTGGTACCGTGCCTGACGGACTGGCCGTTGAAGTTAACGGCAACACCGCGCGGATGCGAGGCACCGACCACGTGCCGATCCGCTGCGCCGCCTTGACGGGCAAGCTGGGCACGCAGGTCGCCTGTGGCATCTACGAATGGCGCCCGTCCCCGTGCCGCGAGTTCGAGGAAGGCAGCGAAGCCTGCAACCGCGCCCGCTCCCGGCACGGACTTCCACCGTTGACAGACAACGTGGGCTAAACGTCCATAGAGTGGCCTGCCCGGAGGGAATCGAACCCCCGACCCACAGCTTAGAAGGCTGTTGCTCTATCCAACTGAGCTACGGGCAGTCACGAAGGCGCGATCATACCGGCGCTAAAGCACGCGAAGCGTGCACCACTGCGCGCGCCATGGATGCATTACAAATAACTCAACACTTCCTGCTGGGACGTCCAATCGATGGCCTTGGCATCCAACACCTGCTGGCTGTCAAGATGCAAAGCGGACGCCACCCCTTGCGGAAAACTGGCGAGCAGTTCGCTGAAGTTCAGGTTGGCTTCTTGTCCGCGGGCACGCCATGCGGCTAGGTGCACCATGGCAGTAAGGGCGACCGATTGCGATGTGGGAGCCTCGCCCTTCTGCCCAGGGCCGGTCAATCCAATCGGCGGTTCGACGTGATGCTCCAGCACATCGACCAGTGGACTCGGCAACTTCCAGGAGCGAGCAAACGCTCCGCCGACTTCCGCATAAGAGTAGCCGAGGAGTTTTTTCTCCTCCGCGGCGCGGCGCAAATCGAAGACCGGCACCAAGGCGTCGAGTTCAGCCATTTGCCGCGGCAGGGCACGATGCATGATCAGTTCGCCCGCCGCATGCACCAAGCCAGCGGTGAAAGCCGTGGCCGCATAGGGAGTCACCATGGCCAACTTGCGTGCAAGCTTGGCGGTGTTGAGGCTGTAGCGCCAGAACTGAGTCATATTGACGCCCCCGACCTGCCGCAAGGCGCTGGCCACGGCTGCGGCGTGGACCATCTCTCGCAATTCGCTCAGCCCAAACAGGGGCAAGGCTTCACCCAAACTGCTCACGCCACGGCTCAGGTTGAACCGAGACGAGTTGGCGATGGCCAACAGTCGGGCGGTCATCACCGGATCCTCCTTCAAGCGAGCACTGATCCTGCGCAAGTCAGGGTCCGGACGCCCGAGCTCGTTCATCACCAGCGCGATCACCCGCGGGATGCTAGGAAATGCCCCGGGGTCGTGAACAAGTTGCTTCAGATCCATGAACGAATTGGAGTGGGAAAATCTCGACGCGGACAGAACCACACTTCGGAAAATGTCCCATCGTAGCGTTCGACCGGTCACCAGTCCGAGGCATTACATGCTGAAACATGCTTGCCCCTGGACAAGAAAAAACGGGGCTGCAAATTGACCGCGCAACACGCTCGCACGCGAGAGGAACCAACGAAAACGCCACTGAGGCAAGGCATCAGTGGCGTTCAGGTGAATTTTGGTCGGTGTGAAAGGATTCGAACCTTCGACCCCTTGCACCCCATGCAAGTGCGCTACCAGGCTGCGCCACACACCGAAGAGGCCGCATTATAGCCTGAGATCCGGGCCTCTTCGACATCGAGCGAGCAAACGCGGCGACCGACGCGTAGCGTCGGCCCCAGTGTCACGCGGCTTGGGCCTCGGTCGCTTGTGCTGCCCTCGCCTTTCGATTGCGCTCCAGCCACCCATTGACCAGGCGAACCGTTTCACACACAGAGTCCGATTGCAGATTCTGCTGCTCAGCCACCAGCTTCACCAATAGATCTATACGCTCAATGTCTGTCGCGCCCGCTGCCAGGGCACGCGCGGCTGAAGAGGGTTTGAGCAAACCGGTGCCTGCGGCAGCATATTTATCGAAGGGCACCAAATCGTCTGGCAGCGCGCCGAGTTGACGACACAGCTGGCACACCCATTCGTACACGTCGCGAGACTGCGTGATATCTCCATGCACGGCTTCCTTGATCGAACGCATCCCTTGCGCGCCGATGCATCGGTAGTTGCCGGTGAGCAGCATGGCCCACTTCGCAAGCGGGACGAAGATGGAGTCATGCACCTTGAGTTTGACCGGCAAGTCCAGTCGCTCGCCACCCACTTCAAGACGAGCATCCGCGATGTCTTGTTCCATCTGCGTCAGCATCGCGGTGTGCGCGGGATTCTCGAACCGAGCCACCTTGAAGTTGGTCGGTAGGCCCACTTGGAGCACGTTGGGACGCTCTTCCGGCGGGCGGAAAGCCTGGGGGTCTGGGCTGCACAGGGTCATGAGGCCAGGCTCAAATTGCTCCCACACGGCGGGGTCGTGATAACAGGCGCGCAGCGCCTTGGCATCCAACCCAGGAATCCGCGCCAGGTAGGGCAGCGGCGGCATGTTCATGATCGACAGGCATGGCAACTTGGCTCGGGCCACCGACTGCATCAGTTCTCGCACGCCGGGCGCGCTGTACTGCGGCTCTTGCATGGCAAGGCACACAAGATCGTATCGCGTGACTTGCACGGCTTGCGGCGACATCGCTTCAAGTTGGCCTGCCGCAGCAGGTAATTCGCGGGAGTCAATCTCCACCAAACCGTCGCGCCCTTTGACGGGCATGCGAACGCGCGTGCCTTCCCGGTTGATCAGATCGGCAGTCTCTTGGCGGCAAACCAGGGTCACGCTGTGCCCCGCCATCAAGAGTTTGCTGCCAAGCAAGGAGCCATAAGACGCCCCCAGTATCAGCACCTTGAATTGCTTTTTCATGTCGAACACTACCTTTCTATTTACTTGAGAACCGTTCGCTCAGCCGACAGCGCTTTTTCTGATTTTTGTGCACTGCAGCGTAGGCACTGACCCCATCGTAAAACGAAGCTCTCAAAATCGATAGCCACCACCACAAGAGCAGAAAAGTAAATATTCTTTTTATATCAATAGCTTACCGAAATCATTCCTTAATATGAAAAGGAATATCTCATATTCAAATGGAATCCTCAGTCAAGCTCCAAGGTGATTTCGCATTGAGAAAAGAAATCAGTATGCGTGAAATCATGCATCGCACCACCCGCGCAACCACTGCGGCAGGCCACGTCCGCGTAGTCACCCCGCGCTTTGAGCCCAGGCCTAGGCTGAGCGAGTGAATGTGCGACGACTTCGACCGAAAACGCGCATCACCAGAAGAGGTGTTTGGCATTGAGATGTGCAGACCGCACACCCTTGCTCGTATGCAGGCGTGACAACAACCACGCGACATGCTTGCTTCATGCTTGGAGCCATCGGAAAGCGAGAGAACGCACGGGCTCGCTGATCACATGGGCGTTGCATGGCTTACGCGCCGCGGGCCATTTTCCAGAGGTAAATCCGCCATGGAAAAACAACATTTCCGAGGGAAAAAACGCAGCTTTCGCTTGGAGACAGGTTTTTTCTCCGATAGCATCCACGGTGCCAACGCCAAAGACAATTTTGAGCTCTGGCACTCACCTAACTTCTAGAAGAGGAATCTCAATCATGGCAACTGCAAAGAAGGCTCCGGCAAAAAAAGCCGCTGCAAAGAAAGTTCCGGCTAAGAAGGCAGCTCCGGCCAAGAAGGCCCCTGCGAAGAAGGCCGCTCCCGCAAAGAAAGCGGCGCCGGCGAAGAAGGCTGCGCCGGCCAAGAAGGCCCCCGCGAAGAAGGCCGCTCCCGCCAAGAAGGTGGCAGCGAAAAAAGCGCCTGCCAAAAAGCGCACGCCGAACGCGGCTTTCATGAAGGCCCTCACGCCCAGCCCCGCTCTGGCCGCCGTCGTGGGCAGCACGCCGCTGCCGCGCACCGAAGTCGTCAGCAAGCTGTGGGCCTACATCAAGAAGAATGGCTTGCAAGACAAGGTGAACAAGCGCAACATCAACGCCGATGACAAGCTCAAAACGGTGTTCGGCAAGGCACAGATCACCATGTTTGAATTGGCTTCGCTGATTGGCAAGCACCTGAGCTGAGTTGTCACGACAGCTCGGGCCTGTTTCGAGCGTGACATCAGGCCCATGAAAAGCCGCTGCGTTGAGCAGTGGCTTTTTTTATCAGAGCACTCTTCTCAGCTTTCTGATTCTTACGCTCGGACTCAGCGTGCCATCAAGGCGCGAACATGCGCAGCCGTCCCGCTGGCCAGCCCTTCCAGGCTATACCCACCTTCCAGCACCGAGACCACACGACCCTGGGCAGTCTCGTCCGCCACCTGCATGAGTTCGCGCGTGATCCAGAGGTAATCCTCATCCGTGAACTGCAGCCCCCCCAATGGGTCCAACTCGTGCGCGTCGAAGCCTGCAGAAATGATCAGCAACTCGGGAGCGAAATCGCGCAAGGCGGGCAGCATATGGTCCGTCATGGCAGAACGGAAAGCCGCAGAACCAGTGCCCCGTGGAAAGGGCACGTTGACGATGTTGCCCGCCACGCCGGTCTCCTGCCTCAAGCCCGTGCCAGGATAGAAATTCGATTGATGGCAGGAACCATAGAACAACTCAGGATCGTCGTAGAAGGTGTTCTGAGTGCCATTGCCATGGTGCACATCAAAGTCCACGACCGCCACGCGACGGACACCGTGGGCCTCCCTGGCATGCAACGCCGCGATCGCCGCCTGGTTGAACACGCAAAAGCCCATGGCATGTGCCGCCTCGGCGTGGTGTCCACAAGGACGAGTCGCGCAAAAGACGTTGCTGGCCTTCCCGCTGACCACGTCATCCACGCCAGCACAGGCCGCGCCAACGCAGCGCATCACGGCTTCTAGCGTTCCGGGGGACATGATGGTATCTCCACCATCCAGCAACTGATAGCCCTGCACAGGTGACAGATCCTGCACTTCCTGCACGTACTCAGGGGTATGCACGCGCAAGACTTGGTCATAGGTGCCCAAGGGGGCATCACGCCAGACAGCCCCCGAGAACTCGGGCGTCTTCAGTGCCGCCAGCACCGCTTCAAGGCGTTCCGGCGATTCTGGGTGGTGGGGGCCGGGTCGGTGCTCCAGACAGGCAGCGTGGGTATAGATCAGCGTGGACATGGCGGGGAAGTCTCCTGGTTGCTCTTATTGAGCCGGTTATCCAGCCGATGTTTTACACGGATTCGCTGTCTGGAACGCTATTGAGCATTCCAGAACCTGCTCCTAGAATGCCCGCGTGTTACACACCCGTTACACTGTTTCCCACAACGCTGACACCGCGAGGGCTCCATGGCTGAAATCATCTGGAAAGAATCTCCCTTGACCTGGACCGCCCATGTCAACGACACCCCCGTTTGCACACTGAAGGGCAAGGACATAGGCGGTTGGTCCGCCAGTTGGCTCGACGGGCGTGTATGGCCGGCCCCAGCGCACCTGCCCAAAGCCACACCCCAGTCTGTCCGCTTTTTCGCGAATCTGGCCGAAGCCAAGGCGGCGGTCGAACAGACCGTGAAGTCCTAAAGCACGGACAGATCGACCCGCGATTGATCCACTTGATCAGCCTGACAGGCCCGATCGCTCCGCCTTCTCGAACGCAAACTGGCCTGGAGCCAGGATCGGATCCACATCCACCGTGATGGCATCCTTGGGACCGAACTTCCCTTCCAGCAACAACTTGGACAGAGGGTTTTCGATACGCTGCTGAATCGCTCGCTTCAAGGGGCGAGCGCCGAAGACCGGATCGAACCCCACTTTCGCGAGTTCGGCCAGCGCCTTGTCGGAGACCTGCAGCGACAGCTCCATCTTGACGAGGCGGTCCTGCAGACCCTGCAACTGAATCTTCGCGATGCTGGCGATGTTGGCCGCATCCAGGCCATGGAACACCACGGTCTCGTCCACGCGGTTCAGGAACTCTGGGCGGAAGTGGTTCTTCAATTCGCCCCAGACCGCGTCCTTCACGTCCTCGTAGGGCCGCCCAGCCATGTTCTGGATCAGCTGTGAACCGATGTTGCTGGTCATTACGATCACCGTGTTCTTGAAGTCCACGGTCCGCCCTTGGCCATCCGTCAAGCGGCCATCGTCCAGCACCTGCAGCAGCACATTGAAGACGTCCGGGTGGGCCTTCTCCACCTCGTCGAGCAACACGACGCTGTAGGGCTTGCGGCGCACCGCCTCGGTCAGATAGCCGCCCTCCTCGTAACCGACATACCCGGGCGGTGCGCCGATCAGGCGAGCCACGGAGTGCTTCTCCATGAACTCGCTCATGTCGATGCGCACCAAGTGGTCCACGCTGTCAAACAGGAATCCCGCCAGCGCCTTGCAGAGCTCGGTCTTGCCCACGCCGGTCGGGCCAAGGAAGAGGAAAGAGCCTGTGGGTCGGTTCGGATCGGACAGGCCCGAGCGCGAACGGCGGATGGCGTTGGCCACCGCCGAGATGGCCTCGTCCTGGCCCACCACGCGCTCGTGCAGCTTGTCCTCCATGCGCAGCAGCTTGTCCTTCTCACCCTGCATCATCTTGGCGACGGGAATGCCAGTGGCACGGCTGACGACCTCGGCGATTTCCTCTGCACCCACCAGGGTGCGCAGCAGCCGCGGCGCCTTGGAATCGCCGCTTGCCTTCGCGGCCTCGCTGGCCTGCACTTCGTTGAGACGTTTCTCCAGCTCCGGCAGCTTGCCGTACTGCAGCTCGGCCACCCGGTTGAAATCGCCCTTGCGTGTCAGTTCCTCGATCTGACCCTTGAGCTTCTCGATTTCCTCGCGCAGATGCTGACCGCCCTGGGCCTGGGCTTTTTCCAACTTCCAGATCTCCTCCAGGTCGGCGGCTTCCTTCTGCAATTTGGTGATTTCCTCCTCGATCAAGGCCAGGCGCTTCTGCGAGGCCTCGTCGGTCTCTTTCTTCATGGCCTCGCGCTCAATCTTGAGCTGGATCATGCGGCGATCCAGCTTGTCCATGACCTCGGGCTTGGAGTCGATCTCGATCTTGATCTTGGCGGCGGCCTCGTCGATGAGGTCAATCGCCTTGTCGGGCAGGAAACGGTCGGTGATGTAACGGTGGCTCAATTCCGCGGCCGCCACGATGGCCGGGTCGGTGATGTCCACGCCGTGGTGGACTTCGTACTTCTCCTGCAAACCACGCAGGATGGCGATGGTCTGCTCCACCGTCGGCTCCTCGACCAGCACCTTCTGGAAACGGCGCTCCAGCGCCGCATCTTTCTCGATGTACTTGCGGTATTCGTCCAAAGTGGTGGCGCCAATGCAGTGCAACTCACCGCGTGCCAACGCGGGCTTGAGCATGTTGCCCGCGTCGATCGCACCCTCGGCCTTGCCCGCGCCGACCATGGTATGGATTTCGTCGATGAAGAGGATGATGCGGCCTTCGTCCTGCGCCACTTCCTTGAGCACAGCCTTGAGCCGCTCCTCGAATTCGCCACGGAACTTGGCACCGGCCAGCAGGCCAGCCATGTCCAGCACCAGCACGCGCTTGTCGCGCAGGCTCTCCGGCACTTCGCCGTTGATGATGCGCTGGGCCAGGCCCTCGACGATGGCCGTCTTGCCCACGCCAGGCTCACCAATCAGAACGGGGTTGTTCTTGCTGCGACGCTGCAGCACCTGGATGGCGCGGCGGATCTCATCGTCGCGGCCGATGACAGGGTCCAGCTTGCCTTGACGAGCGCGTGCTGTCAGGTCGAGCGTGTATTTCTTGAGGGCCTCGCGCTGGCCTTCGGCGTCGGGGTTATCCACTTTCTCGCCACCCCGCACGGCTTCGATCGCCGACTCCAGGGCCTTGCGCGTCAGGCCGTTGGCCTTGGCCATGCCACCGATGTCCCCTTTGTCGCCGGGCTTCACATCGGCCACGGCCAGCAGAAAGAGCTCGCTGGCCAGGTACTGGTCACCGCGTTTGAGGGCCTCTTTCTCGGCCGCCTGCAGCAGGCTGTGCAGATCACGCCCGACCTGCACCTGCTGCTGCCCCTGCACCTCGGGCAGCTTGTCGACGCCAGCCTCGGCGGCGGCCAGCAGGCCTGCCGTGTTGACGCCGGCGCGCTGCAGCAGGGCCTTGGGGCCATCCTGCTGGCGCAGCATGGCGGCGAGCACATGCAGCGGCTCGATGTAAGCGTGGTCCTTGCCCAACGCGAGGCTTTGCGCCTCGCCCAGGGCTTCCTGGAATTTGGTGGTGAATTGCATGGTTGGAACCGTGAGGAAGTCTGCTTCCCAGCATGAGGGTGAACCCCGGCATTTTCAAGGGTGATCGCCTTGTACCGTCACCGCGCGCCGCATACTTGCTCACATGACTGCATTCTTCTGCGCCCTCCCCTGGCCAGCCCTAGCGTCCCTGTTGACGGCCTGGGGCTTCTGCCTCCCCGCAGCGGCGGCGACACAGGCGTCCGCTACGCCGATCCTGGTGCAGGAAGTCGCCGTGGGCCTGGACCATCCCTGGGCACTGGCCTTTCTCCCGGACGGCGACACCTCCGGCGCCCGCTACCTCGTGACGGAGCGCGACGGAAGTCTGCGCCTCATCGAGCCCCATGGGCGTGTGCGCCCTGCGGTGCAGGGGCTGCCCGCTGTACGTGCCGTGGGACAAGGAGGCCTGCTGGATTTGCAGTTGGACAGCGACTTTGCCCGCAATCGCGTTCTTTATATTTGCTACGCAGAGCCAGATACACGAGAGCCGTCCTTGTCCGGCACCGCGCTCGCCAGTGCGCGGCTGTCTTCCGACGGGTCCCGATTGCTTGATCTGCGGGTGTTGCTGCGCCAGGTGCCCAAGGTGGACAGCGGCAACCACTACGGCTGCCGAATCGCCGAGGGCCGGCGCAACGGAGGCACGGCGGGCAGCGCGCCGGATGGCAGCCTTTTCCTGGCCCTGGGCGAACGATTCCACTACCGCGACCAGGCACAGAGCCTGGACAACCACCTCGGCAAGGTACTGCGCATCCGCAAGGACGGGAGCGTGCCATCGGACAACCCCTTTTTGAACCGCCCCGGGGCCAGACCGGAGATCTGGAGTTATGGTCACCGCAACCCCCAGGGGTTGGTGTTGGCGCCGAGCGGCGTGCTGTGGGAATTGGAGCACGGCCCGATGGGCGGCGACGAGATCAACCTGCCACAGCCCGGTGCCAACTACGGCTGGCCTCGGGTCAGCCATGGCCGCAACTACGACATGAGCGCCGTCGGGACAGGCCAAAACGCTCAGCCCGGCACCGAACAGCCGCTGCACTTCTGGACACCATCGATCGCACCTTCGGGCATGGCTTTCGTCACGAGCACGCGCTACGGCCCCGACTGGATTGGCAATCTGCTGGTCGGTTCGCTCAAGTTCGGTTACGTGGCCCGCTTGGAACTGGAGCCCCCGTCAGCCCGGTATCCCCAGGGTCGAGTGGTCCGCGAAAGCCGGATGGTCGAGCCGAACGCCATTGGCCAGCGCGTGCGCGATGTGCGGCAGGGGCCAGACGGTTTCATTTATGTGCTGACCGACCATCCCCAAGGACGTCTGCTGCGGCTGGTGCCCGAGCGCGGAGTTAACTGAAGCACTTGGTTTCACAAGCCGCCCGCTTGAGGCAAGCGCTGCACCCAGACGACTGCTCCACGTACGGCACCGTGAACTTCGGCTCAGGCATTGCGCGCTGAAATGCCCCAGCGCGCCAACGCTTCGTCATCGCTGACGCGCGCATCCACCCAACGGGCGCCCAGCGGCGTGGTCTCCTTCTTCCAGAACGGGGCCTGGGTCTTGAGGTAGTCCATCAGGAACTCACAGGCCTGAAAGCTCTGCCCGCGGTGCGCCGAGGTGACGGCCACCAAAACGATCTGATCCATGGGTCGCAGCAAGCCCACGCGATGGATCACGCGGGCAGCGTAGATGTCAAAGCGCCGCAGAGCCTCGTCGATCATGCCTTCTATGGCTTGCTCGGTCATGCCGGGGTAATGCTCCAGTTCCATCGCACTGATGTCCCCCGTGCCGCCGTGCATGGAGCCACTGTTCCTGTCGCGCACGGTGCCGACGAAACTGCACACCGCGCCCACGCGCGCATCACCCTCGCGCAGGGCGGCGATCTCGTTCGCCAGGTTGAAGTCCTCGGTCTGGATGAAAACGCGCGCTGCAGTCATGGTCCGGATTGTGGCACCGCTATACTGCCTCGCATGTCCATGACTTGCCTCTTGCTCGAACCAGCCACCCTCGGTGGCCGAAGCTTGCGTGCGGCAGGCCTGGACAAAAAAGCCAAACCTCAGCTCATCTGACCGGAGCTGTGGTTCCGTCGTCGGATGCGCGACGGAACCGCCCTCCTGCACTCCCAGGCATTTCGCGCGACTTCGACGACGGTCATCCGACCGGTCGCTTGCAAGGAACACGCGTGATCACTTCCTTATCCTCTCCCTTCACCGATGCCCATCATGGCCACGGAATACAGCCCCACGACGGTGGCGCGAATGCAGACCATGCATCCAAGCCACGTCGTTATGCGGGCCTGTGGATACCTCTCGTAACGCCATTCCGGGATGGCGCACCCGACCTGCCCGCCTTGGGTCAATTGGTCAATCAGCTGCGCCACCAAGGGGTGCGTGGCTTCGTGGCCTGTGGTTCCACGGGCGAAGCCGCCGCGCTCGACACCGGCGAACAGTTGGCCGTGCTCGACACCGTGGTCGAGGCTGCCCAGGGCCTGCCCGTGGTCATGGGCGTCAGCGGCTACCACCTGCCCACGCTGCGCGACTGGATGCGCCAGTTGGCCTCGCGCCCCCTGGCGGGCCTGCTCACTTCCGCGCCGCTTTATGTACGGCCCGCGCAGGCTGGGCTGTTGGACTGGTTCCACGCACTGGCCGACAGCAGCGCGGCCCCGCTGATCGTCTACGACATTCCCTACCGCACGGGCGCGCACATCGGCACGGACACCCTGCTGAAGCTGGCCGCGCACCCCAACATCCAGGCGGTCAAGGACTGTGGCGGTGACGCGGGCAAGACCCTGGCCCTGATCGCCGATGGGCGTCTGGACGTGCTGGCGGGCGAGGACTTGCAGCTCTACGCCACCCTGGCGCAGGGGGGCGTGGGCGGCATCACGGCCAGCGCCCACGTGCGGACGGCGCGCTTCGTGGCACTGATCGCCCAGATCGCCGCAGGGCGCCTGGACGAGGCGCGCGCCGCATGGCAGGAACTGGTGCCACTGATCCAGGCCCTGTTCGCGGAACCTAACCCCGGCCCCCTGAAGGCTTTGCTCGCTGGACAAGGCCGCATGCGGGAAGAGCTGCGCGCGCCCATGACGCCAGTCACGCCCGGGCTGAGGGAACGACTGCGGGCGTGGACCGACCACGCATGAGCCCTGAACGTGGTTGACGGCCGGAGGGTGGATGGAATTGCTCGCAGGCGTTTCGGGCGATAAGCGTCCACGAGTGGCCTCGCCTGACGCGAGGCCCTCGATTCAACCCCCGGTCACCGGCGGGAAGAACGCGACCTCGCAGCCCTCGCGCAGCGCGGCGTCTTCCGCACACATGCGCTGGTCCAGCGCCGCGCGCACGGCGCGGCTCTTGCCGTCTCGGGTTCGTGCCAGGGCCGGGGCATGGGCTCCGCCCCGCGCGATCAGCTCGTCGCGCAGCCCCCCCACGGTCGTCGCATGGGTGTCCACATCCTCCTGGTCCGTGCCAAGAGCTTCACGGATGGAGGCGAAATACTTGATCTTGATTTTCATGAGGTCCTCGCTGCGCTGTAGTGACACCTTCAGACCATGAATTCAGAGAAGGCGATGAAGCGCACCGGATCACCGTGGGCAATGCGCCGCTCGGGCGGGTTGTCCACCAGTCCATCCGCCCAGGCCACCGAGGTCAGCACACCCGAGCCCTGCTGAGGGTGGAGGTCCACGCCTCCGGACTCGTTGCGGCGCGCGCGCAGGAACTCACGCCGCTTGTCGGCACGCGCCCACTCGAAATGGGCGGGCAAGGTGACCATGGTCGGTGCCACGGCCGGCTCGGGCACCCCCTGCAAACGCAACAGGAAAGGCCGCACCAACAACAGAAAGGTCACATAGCTCGACACCGGGTTGCCCGGCAGGCCGATGAAGTGGGCCTGCCCCTGCCCAGCACGCACCTTGCCATAGGCGAAAGGCTTGCCGGGCTTGATCGCGACTTGCCAAAGATCCAAGGAGCCGAGGGACTGCACGGCTGGTTTCACATGGTCTTCCTCGCCCACGGACACGCCGCCACTGCTGAGAATGAGGTCATGGCCTTCGGCGGCTTGCCGCAGGGCGTTGAGGGTGGCGTCGCGCTGGTCGGGCACGATGCCGCAGTCCGTCACCATGCAGCCCAGGCGCTGCAGCAGCGCGCGCAGGAAAAAGCGGTTGGAGTTGTAGATCGCCCCGGGCGGCAGCTGCGCGGGCATCACGGTGCCCGGCATGACGAGTTCGTCGCCGGTGGAAAAAAGCGCCACGCGGGGGCGCCGTGCCACGGGCAAGCGGCTCAGGCCGATGCTCGCCGCCAGGCCCAGCGCGGCGGGGTTCAGGCGTGTGCCCCTCGGCAGCACGGTGGCACCCAGGCGCACGTCCTCGCCCGCGCGGCGCACGTTCTGGCCCGGCACGGGCACGGTGTTGATCCGCACACTGCCGTCGTCCAGGGACTGGCAATCTTCCTGCATCACGACGGCATCCGCGCCCGGCGGCAGTTGCGCCCCGGTGAAGATGCGCGCTGCTTCGCCAGACGCCAGCGCTTGATCGGCCACGGCGCCCGCGGCGATGCGCTGTGCGACACGCAAGGTGGTGCCAGCGACCGCCACATCGGCACAGCGCAGGGCGTAGCCGTCCATGGCGCTGTTGTCGCGCGGTGGCACGTTCAACTCGGACACGAGGTCCCGCGCGAGCACACGACCATCGGCTTCGAAGGTGTCCAGGTCATCCACCTCTGACAGAGGCAGGGCTTGCGCCAGCAATTCGGCCAAGGCCGAGTCCAGGGTCTTGAGGGGCGGGCGAGCGGTGTTCATGCCGTGATTGTCTTTCAGCCCAGATAGGTTTCGGACTGGTACTCGAACCGTCCCCCGTGAGCGAGCAACCAATCCCGCACGGCTTCGGGCGCATTCAGCTCCAACAGCGTCAGACCGGTGGGCTGCGGCAGGCAACTGGCATCGTCGGTCGCGATGGCCACGACATAGGGATCGTCGGGATAGCACACGGGATGTGCCGTGTCTGAGCGCCACACCTCGACCTTGGGCAGATCGCTGTGACGAAAGCCCTCCACCAACACCCAGTCCACCACCGGGCTCAGTTCCGCCAGCAGATGGTGCACCTGGGGTTCCTGTTCGCGCTCGTATTCACGCATCAGGGCAAGGCGCCGGTCCGAGGCCACCAACACCTCAAAGGCGCCGGCCTGACGGTGCCGCCAACTGTCCTTGCCAGGATGATCGACATCGAATCGATGGTGAGCATGCTTGAGCACCGAGACACGAAGGCCCAGCGCCTTGAACGCGGGAATCAACTGCTCCACCAGCGTGGTCTTGCCCGCGCCAGAGTAGCCCGCGAAAGCGACCACCTTCATGCGACGTAGCCTCCCGCTTGCAGCATGGTCAACGCCCAGTTGCAACAGCCGCTGCGTGCACGCCCGGCTCAGCCTTCAGCCCACATGCCGGACGATGTAGTCCTTGACGGCCCGCACATCCTTGCCCAGGACCGTGACGCGCTTGGGCAGTTGCTCGATGCCCGCGTACTTGGCGGGCCGCTCCGGCTCGCGCCCGAGGGCCTCAACGAGGGTGTCGGCGAACTTGATGGGCAAGGCCGTCTCCAGCACGATCATGGGCTGGCCCACCTCGCGGTATTGCCGGGCCACCTTGACGCCATCGGCCGTGTGCGGATCAATCATCAAGCCGTGCTGTTCCCAGCTGTCGCGGATGGTGCGCAAGCGGTCGGCGTGGGTGCTCTTGCCACTGACGAAGCCGTAATTTGTTTTCGCCGCAGGAAAAGCGGGATCCGCGCTGAGGTCAAAGGCACCCGACTGGTTCAATTGCTCGCCGAACAAGGCACGGGTCTTCGCGCCATCGCGTCCCAGCAGGTCGAAGATGAAACGCTCGAAGTTGGACGCCTTGGAGATGTCCATCGACGGGCTGGACGTTTCATGCGTGTCGGCGCTGCCGCGCACGCGGTAGACACCGGTGCGGAAGAATTCGTCAAGCACATCGTTTTCGTTGGTGGCCACGACCAGCTTGGCGATCGGCAGTCCCATCATGCGCGCCACATGGCCCGCACAGACATTGCCAAAATTGCCGCTCGGCACCGTGAAGCTCACCTGCGGCAGATTCGGATTCGCCGCCGGGCCGCCCCAAGGCGAATCAGCCCCTTCGGGGGGCAGCGAACCTCGCGCCGCGGGGAGCGTGGGGGTCGTCAATTCAGTGGCCTGGAAGTAGCCCGCGAAGTAATACACCACCTGGGCCAACAATCTCGCCCAGTTGATCGAATTGACCGTGCCGATCTTGTATTTGCGCTTGAAGTCGAGGTCGTTGCTGACCGCCTTGACGATGTCCTGGCAATCGTCGAACACGCCCTGAATGGCCAGGTTGTGGATGTTCGGGTCTTGCAGGCTGAACATCTGAGCCTGCTGGAAGGGGCTCATGCGCCCGTGCGGGCTGGTCATGAACACGTTCACGCCCTTCTTGCCGCGCATGGCGTACTCGGCCGCGCTGCCGGTGTCTCCGCTGGTCGCACCGAGAATGTTCAGTTGCTCGCCACGCCCGCCGTTCCTGCGCGCCAGTTCGTACTCGAACAGGTTGCCCAGGAGTTGCATCGCCATGTCCTTGAAGGCCAGCGTGGGACCATTCGACAGGGCCTCAAGCCAAAGACCGTCCTCGACGTGGCGCAGCGGCACGATCTCGCCGGTGCCAAAAACTTCAGCGGTGTAGGTCTTGCGGCAAATGGCGCGCAGGTCCTCGGCCGGAATGTCGTCGATGTAGAGCGACAGAATCTCAAACGCCAGGTCGGCGTAACCCTGCGGGCTGCGATGGTAGATGTCGCGCCAGCGCGCCAGCGTGGGCGCGTCCACGCGCGGGTAGGTCTCGGGTAAGTAGAGACCACCATCGGGCGCCAGGCCTTCGAGCAGGATGTCGCAAAAGCGCTTGTTCGCGGCTTCGCCGCGCGTGCTCAGGTATTTCATCAGGCCAGCTCCTCCTTGCGGATGCGCACGATGGGCGCCAGCACAGTCGGCAGGGCCTGCAACTTGGCCAGAACCCCATTCATCGTGCCTTCCCGCGCTTCGTGCGTGAGCATGATCAGATCGGTCTGGGGTACTCCCTGTGCCCCCTCTCCTCCCACCTCGTCGGCCTCGCGCTGAAGCAAGGCATCGATGCTGATGTCCGCGTCGGCCAGGATGCGGGTGACCTGGGCCAGCACGCCCGCCTGGTCCGCCACACGCAGGCGCAGGTAGTAGCTCGTCACGACCTCGCTCATGGGCAGCACGGGCAGGTTGCTCAGGGAGTCGGGCTGGAAAGCGAGATAGGGCACATGGTGCTGTGGGTCGGCGGCGTGCAGGCGCACAATGTCGACCAGGTCGGCCACCACGGCGCTGGCCGTGGGCTCGGCGCCTGCCCCTTTGCCGTAGTACAGCGTGGTACCCACCGCGTCGCCGTTGACCACCACGGCATTCATCGCGCCCTCGACATTGGCGATCAGGCGCTTGGCAGGAATCAGGGTCGGGTGCACGCGCAGCTCGATGCCACCCGACGGTTTGCCGGACGCATCCGGATGAGCGGTTCGCTTGCTGATGCCCAGCAACTTGATGCGGTAGCCGAGTTGCTCGGCGTAGCGGATGTCCTGCGCAGCGAGCTGGGTGATGCCTTCGGTGTAGGCCTTGTCGAATTGCACGGGGATGCCATAGGCGATGGCCGCCATGATGGTGGCCTTGTGCGCGGCGTCGATGCCCTCGATGTCGAAGGTCGGGTCCGCCTCGGCGTAACCCAGGCGCTGCGCCTCCTTTAGCACCACGTCGAAATCCAGCCCCTTGTCGCGCATCTCGGATAGGATGAAATTGGTCGTGCCGTTGATGACGCCGGCGATCCACTGGATGCGGTTGGCCGTCAGGCCCTCGCGCAAGGCCTTGATGATGGGAATACCCCCGGCGACCGCGGCCTCGAACGCCACGATCACGCCCTTGGCGCGGGCCGCGGCGAAGATTTCCGCGCCGTGCACGGCCAGCAGAGCCTTGTTGGCCGTGACCACGTGCTTGCCAGCGGCGATGGCTTCCAGCACCAGGGTACGGGCCTGGTCGTAGCCGCCGATGAGTTCGACCACGATGTCGATCTCGGGGTCGCGAATGATCTCGCGCGCATCGGCCGTGACCTTCACGCCCGCACCGGCCGGGGTCGCGGCCACAATGGCTTGGGCACGGGCCAGATTGCGCGCTACGACGGCGCGCACCTCAATGCCTACGCCCGCGCGGCGACGGATTTCCTCCTGGTTGCGCTGCAATACCTGAAACACGCCGGCGCCCACCGTGCCGATGCCCAGCAGACCTACTTGGATAGCTTTCATGTGAACCCGTGAAATCGAAAAACAGAAGAGCGGTGCCCGGCGCGACTCAAGCCGTGCCGTGGCGGCGGCGCCAGTCCTCGAGGAACTTCGCCAGGCGCCCGATGGCTTCGCGCAGATCGTCCTCGTGGGGCAGGAAGACGATGCGGAAGTGCTGGTTGTCTGGATAGTTGAAGCCCGACCCCTGGACCAGCATCACGCGCGTGGCGCGGAGCACTTCCATGAAGAACTGCCGGTCGTCCTCGATCGGGTACAGCACCGGATCAAGCCGGGGGAACATGTACAGCGCGGCTTTGGGCTTGACGCAGCTGACACCGGGAATCGCTGTGATCAGCTCGTAGGCCAGATCACGTTGACGACGCAGGCGCCCGCCCTCCTTCACCAGATCCTGGATGCTTTGGTAACCGCCCAGCGCGGTTTGGATGGCGTACTGGCCGGGGACGTTGGATCCCAACTTGATGTTGGCCAACATGTTCAGGCCTTCGATGTAGTCCTTGGCCGCCGCCTTGTCGCCCGAGACCACCATCCAGCCTGCGCGGTAACCGCAGGCGCGGTAGGCCTTGGACAGCGAGTTGAAAGTCAGAGTCAGCACATCCGTGGACAGGCTGGCCAGCGCCGTGTGTTGCACACCGTCATACAGCACCTTGTCATACACCTCGTCGGCCATCAGCACCAGGCCGTGCTCTCGCGCGATTTGCACCAAGCCCTGCAGCAACTCCAGGCTATAGAGCGCGCCCGTTGGGTTGTTCGGGTTGATCACCACCAAGCCCTTGGTGCGGGGCGTGATCTTGCGACGGATGTCGTCCAGGTTGGGCATCCAGCCGTTGGCCTCATCGCAGAGGTAATGCACGGGCTTGCCACCCGACAGGCTGGCCACGGCCGTCCACAAAGGGTAGTCTGGCGCCGGCACCAGCAGTTCGTCGCCGTCGTCCAGCAGCGCATTGGTCGCCATCGTGATCAGGTCGCTCGCACCGTTACCCAGGTAGATATCGTCCAGCGTGACGCCAGCGATGCCCTGCTGCTGCGTGTAGTGCATGACCGCCTTGCGCGCGGCGAAGATGCCTTTGCTGTCCGAATATCCCGCCGAATTGGGCAGGTTGCGAATCATGTCCTGCTGGATTTCCTCCGGCGCGTCGAAGCCAAACGGCGCGAGGTTGCCGATGTTCAGCTTGATGATCTTCTGGCCCTCGTCCTCCATCTGCTTGGCCGCGTCCACGATGGGGCCGCGCACGTCGTAAAGCACATTGGCCAACTTGGCCGACTTCCGGTGGAGACGTTGACTCATGGCTGAAGGAATGACCTTGTAAGAGGGAAATGGCGAGACGAAACCTATAATTTGACCACAGTTCCCTCAGGCTTTCGGCATCGAAAGCCGCAGCGCCCATGAAACTCCACGCCGACTCATCCACCACGCAAACCATCCGCGGCCACGGCCCGGGCTGGATCGCCGTGGAGTCCGGCGGACAGACGATGCGCTACAGCGGCAGCTTGGTACTCGGTTCCCGTGGCTTGTGCAGGCATTGGGATGCGCCCACCGCCATCGATCGTTTCGAGGATCTGCAGGTCGGGCATTTCACCTGGCTGGCGCAGGCTGAAGCCACCCGACCCGAGTTGGTCTTGTTCGGCAGTGGCGTGCGCCTGCGCTTCCCGCGCCCGCAGTGGCTGCGCAGCTTGGCCGACCTAGGCATCGGCGTGGAAACCATGGACACGCCAGCGGCTTGCCGCACCTACAACATCCTGGCAGGTGAGGGGCGCCATGTGCTTGCCGCCCTGGTGCTGGAACCTGCCTTGGTGACTGCTCAGGCAGCAGCCGAAGCAGGGCAATGAGCCGGTCGACCTGAGGCGCCCGCGCTCCCCGCCGCTTCATGGCGACCTGCGCACATTCGCACGAGTGCGTCGAACATTGAGACAGCAATACCCAGAGGACCGTCCCCTGATCGGGGTTTAGGAGTAAAATATCGCCTTCGAGCCGGGCTATTCGATGCCATTCATGCCGCACTCGTCGCACGCGGCGAGCCTTCGCTTGATGGCCCATTCCGGCCTCCGCCAACGACATTTGCTGTCACACACGACAAGAGTAAGAGACCCATGGCGATTGTTGTCAACAAACCCCTTCCGGAATTCGAAGCCAACGCCACCGGTGGCACCAAGGTCACCAACACTTCGCATATCGGTCAGACGCTGGTGCTGTATTTCTACCCCAAGGACAACACCCCTGGCTGCACGACCGAAGCCATGCAGTTCCGTGACAAATACAAGGACTTCGTGAAGGCTGGGGCCGTCGTGTTCGGGGTTTCTCGCGACAACATGAAGTCCCATGACGACTTCAAAACCAAGTTGGAACTGCCTTTCGAACTGATCGCCGACACCGAAGAAAAAATGTGCCATATGTTCGGCGTGGTCAAGAACAAGATCATGTACGGCAAGAAGGTCAAGGGCATCGAGCGCAGTACCTTCCTGATCGGCCCCGACGGTCTCCTCAAGCAGGAATGGCGCGGCCTGAAGGTGCCTGGCCATGTGGACGAGGTGCTGAAGGTCGCGAAGGCTCTGAAAAAGAAGCCCTCCACCGAAAAAGCCAGTCCCGAGGCGACGGCCTGATCTGCGTTGGGCGCACGGATTGATGCTTCGTTGCAACGCTCCAGGGTTTACAGCCGCGCCAATCCTGAATAGCATGGGCTCATGCTGACGCAGATCGCATCTGACTCGTCCTCTCCACCAAGCCGCCCAGGCTTTCAAGCCGGGCGGCTTTTTTGTTGCTGATCCATGCCCCTTCCTCCCGCTCCGACCAAACGCGCCACCCTGCTCTCCCCCGAAGCTTTTGACGCCCCCGCGCGCGGCAAACCTCGCGGCAACCGAAAAACAACTGCGACGCTGGATCAGGCCGTGCATGACGGCAAACTGGCCCGGGACCTGATCGAAGATGGCGGCGGCAACGTCAAGCCCCCTTTGAACGCCTCCCCCACACTTCGATCGCCCACCGCGACGACACCTGCCGCCCCCGCGCAGCCAATGCTCTCCGTGGTTCGCAACGACGGCAAACCACGCGTCCGCAAAAATGGCAAAGCCGCAACCGGTCCGGGCAAACTTTTTGTGCTCGACACGAACGTCCTGCTGCACGACCCGATGTGCCTGTTTCGCTTCGAGGAACACGACATCTTCCTGCCCATGATCGTGCTGGAGGAGTTGGATGGCCACAAAAAAGGCATGACGGAAGTGGCGCGCAACGCGCGCCAGACGAGTCGCACGCTGGATGCGCTGGCTGGAGCCCAGGGCGCAGACATCGCGTCCGGCCTCAAGCTCGACAGTACGGGTCATCAGGAAGCCGGCGGCAAGCTGTTTTTCCAGACCCAGCCGCTCAACTACGAATTGCCCACCAGCCTGCCACAGGGCAAGGCAGACAATCAGATTCTTGGCGTGGTGGAAGCGCTACGTCAACTTCATGCGCCACGCGAAGTCGTGCTGGTGTCCAAAGACATCAACATGCGGGTCAAGGCTCGCGCCTTGAGTTTGGCCACCGACGACTACCAGAACGACAAGACGCTCGATGACGGTGACCTGCTTTATTCGGGCATGCTGGCCCTTCCCCCTGATTTCTGGACCACTGAAGGCCAGAGTGTGGAGAGCTGGCAACAGGGTCAACATACCTATTACCGCATCACGGGCCCCTTGGTGCCTAGCCTGCTGATCAACCAATTCGTTTATTTCGAGGCACCGGGTGAGCCCAGCCTGTACGCCCGCGTGACCGAAATCCGCGGCAAGAGCGCCGTGCTCAAGACGCTGAAGGACTACACCCATCTGAAAAACGCGGTCTGGGGCATCACCACTCGCAATCGTGAGCAAAACTTCGCGATGAACCTGCTGATGGACCCAGAGGTGGATTTCGTCACCCTCACGGGCACAGCCGGCACCGGCAAAACCTTGATGGCGCTGGCCGCCGGTCTGACCCAGGTGCTCGACGACCGACGCTACAGCGAGATCATCGTCACCCGTGCCACCGTCAGCGTGGGCGAGGACATCGGTTTCCTACCCGGTACCGAAGAAGAGAAAATGGGCCCGTGGATGGGCGCGCTCGACGACAACCTCGAAGTGCTGTCCAAGACCGACACGGGCGCGGGGGAATGGGGGCGCGCCGCCACGGCAGACCTGATCCGCAGCCGCATCAAGATCAAGAGCATGAACTTCATGCGTGGGCGCACCTTCATGAACAAATACCTCGTCATCGACGAGGCCCAGAATCTGACCCCGAAGCAGATGAAGACGCTGATCACTCGTGCGGGCCCGGGCACCAAGATCATCTGCATGGGCAACTTGGCCCAGATTGATACGCCCTATTTGACCGAGGGCTCCTCGGGTCTGACCTTCGTGGTCGACAAGTTCAAGGACTGGCCTCACAGCGGGCACATCACTCTAGCGCGCGGTGAACGCTCGAGATTGGCTGATTTTGCAAGCGAAGTACTCTGAAGGTTAGAAACGAAACCGGCAGCATCGCACGTGATGCCGTCTAAGGTTCAGAAATCGCCGTTGCCGTAGCTGCTGGCCAGGCTTTCGAAGCGCGTCAGGTTCTTCAGGAAGGCCAGCTTCACCGTGCCAGTGGGGCCATTACGTTGCTTGGCGATGATCACCTCCGCCACGCCAGGCTCCTTGCTGTCCTTGTTGTAATAGTCATCACGGTAGATGAACATGATGACGTCCGCATCCTGCTCGATGGCGCCAGATTCACGCAGGTCGCTCATCATCGGGCGCTTGTCGGTACGGCTTTCGACGGCGCGGGAAAGCTGAGACAAGGCAATCACGGGACACTGAAGTTCCTTGGCCAACATCTTGAGGCCGCGCGACATCTCGCCCAGTTCGGTGGCGCGATTGTCCTCGCTCCCACCCGAGCCGCTCATGATCTGCAGGTAGTCGACCACGATCAGACCCAACTTGCCGCACTGGCGCGCCAGGCGGCGCGCGCTGGCACGCAGTTCGCTGATGGTCAGGCCCGCCGTCTCGTCGATATGAAGCGAAATATTGCGCAGCTTCTCGATCGCCTCGGTCAAGCGTGGCCACTCTTCGTCGGTGAGTTTGCCCGTGCGCAAATGCCCTTGGTCGATGCGGCCGATCGAGCCGACAACGCGCACCGCCAACTGTGCCGCGCCCATTTCCATCGAGAACACCGCCACCGGCAGGCCTTCGTGAAGGGCTATGTGCTCGGCCATGTTGATGGCGAGACTGGTCTTGCCCATGCTGGGACGCGCGGCCAGCACGATCAGGTCACCGGCCTGCAAGCCGCTGGTCATGCGATCCAAGTCATAGAAGCCGGAAGGCACGCCGGTGATGTCCGTGGGGTTATCCGCCATCTCCTGCACACGGTCCAGCAGGTCCACGACGAGGCTGTCCATGCCAATGAAGCCGCGCTTCATGCGCGAGCCTTCCTCGCCAATGTTCAGAATCTTCTGCTCTGACTCGTCCAGAATCTCCGCCACGGGTCGGCCTTGGGGATTGAAGGCCGTGGTGGCGATCTCATCACTCGCTGCCACCAGCTTGCGCAGGATGGCACGCTCGCGCACGATCTCCGCATAACGACGGATGTTGCCAGCGCTGGGCACATACTGAGCCAGCGCATTCAGATAGGCCAGCCCGCCCGTCTCTTCCGCCTTGCCCTGGCTTTGAAGGTGATCGAACACCGTGATCACGTCAGCCGGACGACTGGCATTGATCAAGCCCGCCATGGCCGCGTAGATCAATCGATGCTCGTAACGGTAGAAGTCCCCCTCGTTCAACAGGTCGCCCACTCGGTCCCAGGCTGCGTTGTCCAGCAACAAGCCACCCAACACGCTGGACTCAGCCTCAATGCTGTGCGGCGGGACACGCAGCACCGCAACCTGCCTGTCTTGCGAGGGCAGATCGTCGTTCACAGCGGTCAGGAAGGCGGACATAGGCGAAGATTCCAGAGCCTGCACATGCTACGCAGTGCCTGCGGAGAGGTCAAAACCCGCCGTGCATAGCCCTGTTGACACCCCTGTGGATAAGAGGTGCCCATCCCGGGAAAACCACGGAGCGGAAAAGAAAAAACCGCCCGACCCTCACGGGTCGAACGGTCAGGCGATTGGCCTGCCACAGGGCAGGCGCTCAGATCAGGCCGTCTCGCCGTAAACGGAGACGGTGATTTCCACCACCACGTCCGTATGCAGCGCGACGCTCACGGTGCTGTCGCCGACGGTCTTGATCGGGCCGGCAGGCATGCGCACTTGGGCCTTGCTGACCGCGTAACCCTGCTTGCCCAGTTCCTCGGCAATGTCGTAGTTGGTAACGGAGCCGAACAGGCGACCATCCACGCCCGCCTTTTGCGTCAGCTTGACGGTGGTACCAGCCAACTTCTCGCCCAGAGCCTGCGACTCGGCGAGCTTGGCGGCGGCAGCTTTCTCAAGCTCGGCGCGGCGGGCTTCGAAATCGCGCTTGGCAGCCTCGGTGGCGCGACGGGCGCGTCCAGCGGGGATCAGGAAATTGCGAGCATAGCCGTCCTTCACCTTGACGATCTCACCGAGATTGCCGAGGTTGACGACCTTGTCGAGCAGAATGATTTGCATGTTCTTACTCCTCAGATCTTGTGCTGGTCGGTGTAGGGCAGCAGAGCCAGGAAGCGCGCGCGCTTGATGGCGGTGTTCAGCTGACGCTGGTAGATCGCGCGGGTGCCGGTCAGGCGTGCCGGGATGATCTTGCCGTTCTCAGCGATGAAGTCACGCAGCGTGTCAATGTCCTTGTAGTCGATTTCCTCGACGCCGGCGACAGTGAAGCGGCAGAAACGCTTGCGCTTGAACAGCAGCGACTGGGTGTTGCGCTTCGGACGCTTGTCCTTGTTGAATTTCTTGAACGTGGCCATGGTGGCACTTCCTGTTGTATCGGTTGATGGGTCTAGATGGGACGGATGCTCTCGGCATGCTCAGGCACCAAACTCCTGAACGTGAAACACCAGACTCTTGCCCTGCCTCGGCGAGGCCAGGAAGCCTTGAAACTTCCACTGGCTACCGATGGCCTGTTGGGCCAGCCGCTCTGCCATCACGCCGAAGGCCACAGCCTTGACGCAGGCGACCACTTGCCTGTCTTGCCCTGCTTCCTGCACGCGACTCTGATGTTCGAGCAGCAGGTCCAGGGCGGGCATGCCGGCCGGGGTGTAGCGCAAAGCGGCAAGCTCAGCGATCACGGCGACCAGGGACAAGTGATTGGCGGTGTCGGGGTTCACTCCAGAAAAATCGTGCCCGGGTACGGGAATCAGGCCTGCACTTCAGCAGCTTGCTGAACCTTGCGGGCTTCCTCGCGCTCGACCGCCTTCATCATGGCGGACGGCCCGGTTTCGGCCTTCTTCTTGACCACGGTCAGGTGGCGCAGCACGGCATCGCTGAACTTGAAGGCGTGCTCCAGCTCTTCCATCACGGCGCGATCGGCCTCGATGTTCAGGCACAGGTAATGGGCCTTGGCCAGCTTGTTGATCAGGTAAGTCATCTGGCGACGACCCCAATCTTCCACGCGGTGGACCTTGCCGCCGCCGGTGGTGACCATGCCCTTGTAACGCTCAAGCATGGCGGGGACCTGCTCGCTCTGATCCGGGTGGATCATGAGGATGATTTCATAGTGACGCATGTAGACTCCTTGTGGATGCGCCATCACGCGCGAGCACCCGACGCAGACACCCTGCCCTGAAGACCTGGCCCTGAATACAAGCACTCGGCGCGCTCAGGCGCTGGGTTGCAGCCGCCCCCGGCGTCAAGACGGAGTGCGGCAAGGGGAAAGCCAGCGATTATAGCCCAAGCGTGATGGCTCAGGGCCTGGCGATCCAGCGCTGCTGCCTGGCCAGGCGGGCCAGGTCGGACCAACAGCGGCATTGCGCCGCCACCCGAGGCCAGACGCGCAGCAGCAACTCGCACTCGGCCAAGGTGTCGGCAGCGGCTTGGTGGCGCACAGAGCAGGTGATGTTGAAATGCGCCAGCCATTCGTCCAATGAGCGCGCCCGGACCTGCTCATGGGTCACGGCGCACAGGGGCTCAATGTCCAGCCAGGGATTGGGCAAGCCCCTAGGATAAACCTGACCCAAATGCCGCTTCACATACCGGGTGATGAGGGCCCGGTCGAATGCGGCATGAAACGCCAGCAAGGGCGATCGTCCGATGAATCTGGCCAGTGCCTGCAGCGCCTGCTCGGGCGCCACGCCCTCACGCTGACGCTGGACGCCGATGCCGTGCAGCAGGATGTTGTCCTTGGCCTCGGTCAATCGATCCTGCCGCAGCACCACCTCGAAACTGTCCCCCAGATCAATCATGAGGCGCCGCGTCGCCCAGTCCGCACGCAGGGCAATCGCCGCGACCGCGAGCAGTCGATCATGCCGCGGATCGAGTCCACTGGTCTCCACGTCCAGCATGACCCACCGCCCCTCGTCAATCGTATGCGCGCCAGCCCCTGCTCGAGCGCGAGCTCCAAGCCCCAACCAATGCTCCACCCATGCGCGCAAGTCGGCCATCGGCGCTCACCTTCCATAGTCCAGCGCCATGCGCTGCTGCAGACTGCGCGCCACCCGAAAGGCTTCCTTGAGGATGCGGCGGTCGATGTCATTGAGGCTGTCCAACGCGATTCGATTGGGATGAGCCATGTGCGCGCCGCCTTGGAGCTGAATCTGCAGGCGCAGCATTTGCAGGAACTCAAAGGCGCGCACCCAGGCTTCGTACTCAGTCGCCGCAACGCCCAGCAAGGGGCCGCTCCCCAGGAGACGCTCACGCGTGCTTGTGTCATCCAGGCCCATGGCCAATGCGTAAAGGCGGGCCGCATCCACAAAAATCGCTGAACCCTGTAGCTTGAGGTCAATGAAACCACCTTCGTCCACGGCGATGCCTCCCACCCAGTTCAGAGGCGGCTGCCGCGCCAGTGCGTTCAGCGCCAATTGCTTCAGGAAACGCGGCGTCCCTTGCGCCGCCTTGCCCACCTCAGTCCGCAAGGCGCGAGCCTGCTCCGCATCACCCGCCAACGGACGAAAATCGAAATAAATGCTTGCGTTGAGCAGGTCCTCGGGCGCGCCATGCGCGATCCAGCGCGCGAAACGCGCACGCCACTCCTGCAGGCTCAGGCAGCATTCCGGATTGCCAGCCATGATGCCCCCCTTGCACAAAGGGTACCCGCAGGCATCAAGCGCCTGATTGCACTCGCGCGCGAACGCGAGGACGGCGTCACGCTCCGCGACGCTCATGCCGTCCGGCAGGATCAGGGCGTTGTCCTGATCGGTAGCGATGGTCTGCTCGTCGCGCCCCTCCGACCCCAGCGCCAACCAGCACAGGCGATCCAGCGCCACGCCATGTACGGCGGCTTGAAGTTCCAACAGGCGCTGGGTGAGCACATCGTTGAGGTGGCTGATCAACGCCGTGAGCTGGCGCGCCTGCACACCCTGGCTCACCAGGTTGCGGGCAAAACGCCGGATGTCCTGAGCCACCAGCTTTAGCGTGTCCAGATCGCGAGCATTGCGAATCGATGCGCTCACTTGCTGCAGGCTGAGCCGCTGCAAGGCGAAAAGATCTCGCTCCGACACGATGCCAGCGAGCGCACCGTCGCGCGTGACTGGCACATGGCGGATACCTTGCCGACTCATGAGCAAGGCCGCGTCCCCCGCCGTGTGTTGGTGAGTGAGAACATGCACGGGGCTCACCATGACGGCACCGATCGGTGTCTCCAACGGGATTCCCGGCAGGGTCACGCGTCCCAGCACATCGACACGCGAGAGGATGCCCAGCGGCTCATTCTTCTCGTCACGCACCAGCATGGACCCCACACCGTGGTGATGCATTTGCTGCAGCGCCTCACGCAAGCTCGTGGTCGTCAGGCAACTCAAGGGCGGGCTGTGCATCAACTCGCTCAAGGGCGTCTCCAGTGTCTGCTCGGCCAGGGCCTGGGAAGCGTAGGCCACCTGCAGCGCTTGGCGGGAGAGGTCCAGAAAGCGCAACACGCGACGGTTCAGGAAGTCGGCAAACGCGGGACTGGCTTGTGCCAGCGCGCGCATCCGCGCCACTGGCAAGGACAGCACGAACACATCACTCATCGCGGTGTACGTGGCGGTCACGGCGCGTGCAGCAAGCACAGCACTGACCGGGAACAGATCACCAGCTTCGTATTGAAAAGCCCCACCCTCGAGTTCAGCCAACCCGCGCTTGCCCGTGACCGCCCCCTGACGTATGTAAAACAAATCACTCACGACGCCGCTGTCCGGTCCGAGCATCACTTCGCCTGGCGCGTAGTACGCCTGCCTCGCATGCGCGAGGAAAAAATCCAAATCCGCAGGTGCCATTTCGGAAAACGGCGTGAAGCGCGCGAGTTCCTGGCGCAAGTTGGCGAACAAACTGCCCGAGGGAGTCTGGGCATGTCCGCCACCGGCCTGATCCGGCAGCCCGATGAAGAGCGCGGAACCTGAACTTGGGCTCATCGTCAGTCTCCTATGCATAAAAAAAGCCCGGCCCTTGCGGGACCGGGCCTCGGGTGCGCGCCGGAGGCCCGGCGCGTCATCCCGCGTTGCCAACTCACTGCAACTTACACGCGCCTCAGCTCGGGGTAGCGTACGTGCTCAACCAACTCCTGAGTTTCCTGCTTGGGCGCACCGGTCAGCAGACTCACGATGATGATGACCGCGATGCCCACCGGAACGCCAAAGAGACCGGCCGAGATGGGCTGAATGCCCCACCACAGCTCCACCGGGCTGGTCACGCCGAACACACCGCGCAGCCAAGGTTGGGTGGTCACCATGTAGTAGAAGGTGATGCCCAGACCCGCGATCATGCCCAAGGAAGCACCCCATTTATTGGCGCGCTTCCAGAAGATTCCGAGCACCAGCGCTGGGAAGAAGGCCGCCGCCGCGAAGGAGAAGGCCGCTGACACCAGGAACAGAATGTCCGCCGGCTTCTGGGCAGCCACGTAGGCCGCGGCCAGGGCCACGACCAGCAGCAGCACCTTGGAGATCGTGACCCGGCGCGTCGTCGAGGCGTTGGGGTCGATCATCTTGTAGTACAGGTCATGCGACAAGGCGTTGGCGATGGTCAGCAACAGGCCGTCCGCCGTGGACAGAGCAGCCGCCAGGCCGCCCGCGGCCACCATGCCGGAGATCACGTAAGGCAGGCCACCGATGGCAGGCGTCGCCAGCACGATGATGTCCCCGCCGATGCGCATTTCGCCCAACTGGAAGATGCCATCTTTGTTCACGTCTGCCACCGAGAGCAGCGATGGGTCCACCGCTGTCCAGGCCGAGATCCATTCAGGCAACTGGTTGAACGGGGTCCCAACAAGCACATTGAAGACCTCGAACTTGACCAGCACGGCCAAGGCGGGCGCTGTGAAGTACAGCAGGAAGATGAAGAACAAAGACCAGCCCACCGACTTGCGCGCGTCCCGCACCGAGGGCACGGTGTAGTAGCGCATCAGGATGTGCGGCAGTGCGGCCGTCCCCACCATCAGACAGAAGATCAGCGCGAGGAAGTTGCGCCGGGAGTTGTCGAACGTCTCCTTCTCAGCCGGCGTACCGTCCGGGTTGCCACTGTAAATCTGCGCGTGCCGGGGCATGCCTGCCAGGGGTTTGGCCCGCGCGAGGTTGGCGTTGCGCGCCGCCGTCCATGCCTTGATGGCTTCCGCCTCGGTGGGTGGCACGGCGGCCAGAGCCTTCTCCGCCGCGGCGATCTCTGCGGCCGGTGCATTCGCGGCTTTCAGGTCGGCAACCTTCTTTTCAGCGGCAGCACGGTCCGCAGCCAGGGCCGCAGGAACGTCCTTGAGCTTGGCATCCAGCGCGTCGGCGTTGGCCTTGAAGATGGCGATGACCTCCTGCTCCTTCGGATCATTGATCAGCTTGGTCTCCGCCTCGGTGACTTTCTGCAGCTGGTAGCCGTAAACGACCTGCGGAATGGGCACGCCAGTCTGCTTCACTGAAAGCCAAATCACAGGCACCAGGTAGGCGATGATCAGGATGATGTACTGCGCCACCTGCGTCCAGGTCACCGCACGCATGCCGCCCAGGAAGGAGCAGACCAAGATGCCGCCCAGGCCCACGAAAATCCCGATCTCGAACGCCAGGCCCGACAGCCGCGCCGTGATCAGGCCCACGCCGTAGATCTGTGCCACCACATAAGTGAACGAGCAGAGAATGGCGGCCAGAATGCCGATGAAGCGCGGCAGATTCCCTTCGTAGCGCGCGCCCAGGAAGTCAGGAATCGTGAACTGCCCGAACTTGCGCAGATACGGCGCCAGGAACAGCGCGACCAGGCAGTAGCCTCCGGTCCAGCCCATGATGAAGGCCAGCCCCCCGTAGCCGGTCAGGTAGAGCGTACCCGCCATGCCGATGAAGGAGGCCGCGCTCATCCAGTCGGCGCCCGTCGCCATGCCGTTGTAGATGGCCGGCACGCGGCGACCCGCCACGTAGTACTCGGCCGCGTCGGTCGTTCGGCTCATGATGCCGATGCCGGCGTAAAGGGCGACCGTGGCCAACAGGAAGATGAAGCCGATCCACTCGCGCGGCAGGCCCATCTGTTCCAAGATCGCCAACGCCAGGATAAAGACGATGAACCCGCCCACATACCAGCCATAGACCTTGTTCAGCTGCTTTTGAAAGGCATTGATCTCGGCCGTCGTGGCCTTGCCTTCCGAGGATGCACCAAAGATTCCAGCCATGTTATTTCTCCTCGGCAACGCCGTGTTCTTCGTCGAGCTTGCCCATGTAGCTGGCATAGAAGGCGATGATCAGGCAATAGATCACCAGGGCGCCTTGAGCCCCTACCCACCAACTGAAAGGCCAGCCAAAAAACGTGAAGCTCAGGTCCCGGGCAAAGTACCCGACCACAAAGGTCACGACGAACCATATCGCCAGCAGGATCGCTGTGATGTTGAGGTTCTTACGCCAGTACTGGCGATGCGCTTCGGTCAACTGCATGCTGATGTACCTCCAAGACGCCCTCGCGGGCTAGTTGCTAACTGCGCTGCAACCGCCACCCCTGTCTCCTCGTGGCCTGCAAACTTGGTTGCGACTCTCTCTACTGCGACGCTCCCCGCGACAAGCGGACAGCACTCCCGGGCAGGGCACTGCCGAACACGAACGTCGAATCAGGTGGACGGCGACGCGCGCAATCCGGTTTCGCGTTCAAGTTGGGCAGCGACCTTGGGTTCGAATCCATGGAGGTGGCGAATGATCTTCACCGCCTCCTCGGGCTCATGCCGATCCACATGAACCCGAGCCAGTTGGTACCAGCCAAAGGGGCTCATGGGTTGCAGCTCCGTGTTCTTCCTGAGGGCAGCGACCGCTTCGTCATATCGACGGGCTTGGATCAGCACCAAAGCCAGGCCATACCAGGCGCGGTCCATCTTGGGGTCGATCTCAAGCGCGCGGCGCAGGGCCTGTTCGGCGCGCTCAGGCTGGCCGACCTCCTCCAGCAAATAGCCGAGGTTGAACCAATCGGCGGCCAGCGGAGTGTGTACCTTGCTGACCAAATGCTCCTGCGCGGCAAGCGCCTCCTTCATGCGTCCTTGTTGAGCCAGCACATGGGCTTGGCTCGCAAGGGCGTAGCGGTCGCCGGGTCGCGACGCCAGCATGGCCCCGAAACAACGCAAGGCGGCGTCTCTGCGGTTGAGCATCAGCAGGGCGATGGCCTGCCATTTCAAGAGCGGGTAAGGCAGACGCAAGCTCATCGGCACAGCTCCACGCCAATCTGTATGCAAGTCTGAATGCGGTAGAGCGTGACCGCCAACCAGACAAACGCCAGCAACAGAAACGCCACCAAGGGAACATGCTGGTCCAGCACAACGCGGGGCGACAGCTGACGCGCCAACCACACGAAAGGTCGTCCGATGGCGGAGAGCGCCTGGTAGAAAAAATTCTGATGCTTACGCGCACCGGCCAGAAGGCCCAGCACCCACTGCCCGAGCAAGGCCATGAGCGCAATTTCAGCAATCAGCTTGATGTACAGGGAGGCAGTCAACATGGTGTCAGGCTCGTCTCAAGGAGACGAATGAATGAACAAACTCGCCAAACACCCCTTTATTTACGTTGATCTGTGGGGATATTTCTTACAAGACGCTGTCTATGGTCGCTGGAATCGGTGCTCTGCGCCAGCCGGGGTTTTCCTACACAAGGGTTTGTCCTGAAGGAGACGGAGCCTGTCTGGGATCGACATGGACAAAAAAAAGCCACGCGGGCGCGTGGCTTTGATCGGGATGGAATCGCTGATTCAGCTGGCCAATTTCTGCCAGGTCTCGACCACCGAGTCGGGGTTGAGCGAGATGGAGGTGATGCCCTTCTCCATCAGCCACTTCGCGAAGTCGGGATGGTCGCTGGGCCCCTGGCCGCAGATGCCGACGTACTTGTTCTGCTTGCGGCAGGCCACGATGGCACGCTCCACCATGAACTTCACGGCGGCATCGCGTTCGTCGAAATCGACGGCCAAGAGCTCCATGCCGGAATCGCGGTCCAGGCCCAGGGTGAGCTGGGTCATGTCGTTGGAGCCGATGGAGAAGCCATCGAAATGCTCGAGGAACTCGTCGGCCAGGATGGCGTTGGATGGAACCTCGCACATCATGACGACCTTGAGGCCGTTCTCGCCGCGCTTGAGGCCGTTCTTGGCCATCAGGTCGATCACCTTCTTGGCCTGACCGATGGTGCGCACGAAGGGCACCATCAGCTCGACGTTGGTGAGGCCCATTTCATCGCGCACACGCTTCATGGCCGCGCACTCCATGGCGAAGGCTTCGGCGAAGTCCTCGCTGATGTAGCGGGAGGCGCCACGGAAGCCCAGCATCGGATTCTCTTCCTCGGGCTCATAGCGGCTGCCGCCGATGAGCTTGCGGTACTCATTGCTCTTGAAATCAGACAGGCGCACGATGACCTGCTTGGGGTAGAAGGCCGCAGCGATCGTCGCCACGCCCTCCGCCAACTTGTCCACGTAGAAGGCACGCGGCGAGGCGTGGCCACGGGCCACGGATTCCACGGCCTTCTTGAGGTCGGCGTCGACGTTGGGATAGTCGAGGATGGCTTGCGGGTGCACGCCGATGTTGGTGTTGATGATGAACTCCAAGCGCGCCAGGCCCACCCCCGCGTTCGGTATCTGCGAGAACTCGAAGGCCAGCGAGGGCGTGCCGACAATCATCGTCATCTTCACCGGGATGCCGGGCATTTCGCCGCGCTTGACCTCGGTGATCTCGGTGTCCAGCAGACCGTCGTAGATGTAGCCGGTATCGCCTTCAGAGCAGGCCACGGTCACCAGCGTGCCGTCGCTCACCTTCTCGGTCGCGTCACCCGTGCCCACGACCGCCGGGATGCCCAGCTCGCGCGCGATGATGGCCGCGTGGCAGGTGCGCCCACCGCGGTTGGTGACGATGGCGCTGGCGCGCTTCATCACCGGCTCCCAGTTCGGGTCCGTCATGTCGGTGACCAGCACGTCACCCGGCTGCACCTTGTCCATTTCGGCGGACGACTGGACGATGCGCACCGGGCCCGTGCCGATCTTCTGGCCAATGGCGCGGCCTTCGGCCAGCACGGTGCTCTTCTTGGCCTGGTCACCCTTGAGCTTGTAGCGCTGCTCGACCTTGCCCTCGGACTGGCTCTTCACCGTCTCGGGACGGGCCTGCAGGATGTAGAGCTGGCCGTCCGTGCCGTCCTTGCCCCACTCGATGTCCATCGGGCGGCCGTAATGTTCTTCGATGATCAGGGCGTACTTGGCCAGCTGTTCCACCTCGGCATCGGTGAGCGAGTAGCGGTTGCGCTGCTCGGTCGGCACGTCGATGGTCTGGACCAACTTACCCGTGGCCTTCTTTTCCTCGGGGGTCGAGAACACCATTTGGATCAGCTTGGAGCCGAGGTTGCGGCGCACCACGGACTTCTTCCCTGCCTTGAGCGTGGGTTTGAAGACGTAGTACTCGTCGGGGTTCACGGCGCCCTGCACCACCGTCTCGCCCAGGCCGTAGCTGGAGGTAATGAACACCACATCCTTGAAACCGGATTCGGTGTCGATGGTGAACATCACGCCGGCCGCGCCTTGGTCGGAGCGCACCATGCGCTGCACGCCGGCCGACAACGCAACCACATCGTGGGCGAAGCCCTTGTGCACGCGGTAGCTGATGGCGCGGTCGTTGTAGAGGGAGGCGAACACCTCCTTCATCTTGTGCAGCACCTCGTCAATGCCCGTGACGTTCAGGAAGGTCTCCTGCTGGCCGGCGAAGGACGCATCGGGCAGGTCCTCGGCCGTGGCGGAAGAACGCACGGCGAACGAGGCCTTGGGGTTGCCAGCGGAGAGCTTGGCGAACTCGTCGCGGATGGCTTTTTCGAGGTCGGCCGGGAAGGGCTGCGCCTCGACCAGGGCGCGGATCTCAGCCCCCGTGGCGGCAAGTGCGCGCACGTCTTCCACGTCCAGCGCCTTCAGCTTGGCGCTGATCTTGTCGGCAAGGCCCGCATGAGCCAGGAACTGGCGGAAGGCGTGGGCGGTGGTCGCGAAGCCGGTGGGCACGCGCACGCCCTGCGGCAGTTGGGAAATCATTTCGCCGAGCGAGGCGTTCTTGCCGCCCACGACCTCGACGTCGCTCATCCTCAGGTTTTCGAACGGTACGACCAGGGCGGTCGGGCTGAAACGTTCAGACATGGTGGAATACTCCAGAGTTTAAAAACCGGGGCATGTCCGCTTACCGTCAGCGTTCCAATGGCCTTTGTATTTCTTCGAGTCGGGCAGGAACTTGCAGCGAGGGACATGTGGAAGAATTCGGGGGCCGTTCAAGACCGCCCGGCATTCTAAGGGAGTCGGCCAGACACCCCGATTCGCCCTGCCCCCTTCCTCCCCCCCGTCACCCTCGACCATGCCCAATCGCACCGTCTTCTTCATCTCCGATGGCACCGGCATCACCGCCGAAACCTTTGGCAACGCCGTTCTCGCCCAGTTCGAGGCCCAATTCCGTCACGTTCGCCTGCCTTTCGTGGACAACGCTGAGAAGGCCCACCAGGCCGTGCGACAAATCCGACACACCGCTGAGGTCGAGGGCAAGCGGCCCATCGTCTTCACCACCCTGGTCAACGAGGAAGTGCGCGCCATCATCGCGGGTGCCTGCTCGGATGCGCCGCAAAGCATGATGCTCGACATGTTCGGCGCCTTCGTCCACCCGCTGGAGCAGGAGCTGGGCCTGACATCCAACCACCGCATCGGGCGCTTCTCCGACATCAGCAAAAGCCAGGCCTACAACGACCGCATCGAAGCCATCAACTACAGCCTGGAACATGACGATGGGCAGTCCAACACCAATCTGTCCAGCGCGGATGTGATCCTCGTGGGCGTGTCACGCAGCGGCAAGACACCGACTTCGCTCTACCTCGCGATGCAGTACGGCCTGAAGGTTGGCAACTACCCGCTGATCCCCGAAGACTTCGACCGCCAGCAACTGCCCCCGGCGCTGTCCCCGCTCAAGAAAAAGCTCTTCGGCCTGACCATTGACCCCACACGCCTGGCCCAAATCCGCAATGAACGGCGTCCCAACTCCAAGTACGCCAGTCTCGAGAACTGCCGCTACGAAGTCGCGGCCGCCGAGGCCATGATGCGGCGCACGGGCATACGCTGGCTCTCCACCACGACCAAGAGCATCGAGGAAATCGCCACCACGATCCTGCAAGAGGTCAAGCCGGAACGCCTGGCCTATTGACCACCGGGCAGAGCTTCTCTCAGCGCGGGGCACCCGGCCGCGTGCCTCGCGCTGCGGGGCCACACTCAAACGCCCCAACGCTCTCGCCAGCCCGAGGGCGGCAATCCCGTCCAACGCTTGAAAGAGCGGCGGAAGTTGTTGGCGTCGTGAAAACCAAGCCAGGCCGCGATCTGCTCATTGTCACAGCCTTGGTGGATCAAGGGCCAGATGGCGTGCGCCCGCGCCTGGTCCAGCTCGGCTTGGAAGTGCGTGCCATGCGCGGCCAGTTGGCGTTTGAATGTGGCCGGGCTCACCCCGAAGGCCTGGCTCGCCTGCTCCAAGGTCGGGGCCAGTCGGGCGCGTTCATGCAGCCAGTCATACAGAGCGGACAGCAAGCCACGGGGGCGCTGCGCCCGCGTGACCCCGGCCAGGGCCGCGGACACCGCCACAGAACTGCCACGCGGCCAGGGTCGCTCTAGCCATTCCAGCGGCAGGTACATCGCATCCAGATAGTCGTTGAAACGCACGTCCGGCCCCAGATGCACCCTGTACTGTTCCAAGTGCGCGGGCTGCGTGCGATTGAAGCGGAAGCGCCACGGCAGGCGCTCTCCGCTGAGCCAGCGGCTCATGCCGTTGACAGCCGCCATCATCAGGTCCACGACAAAGGGTCTCAAGGCCGCAGGCAGCCCCGCATCAGTCCAGTGCAACACGGCCACGCCACCCTGCGCGTCCGCCACCGTGCCCTTGCCATCCTGCAAAAGGAGATGGGGCACCAGCAAAGGACTGAGCAAACCTTGGTGCGCGATCAGGATCTCCAAGGCCTGGCGCAAATGAACGGCCCGCAGCAAGGCGTGACTCAGCTCGCCATGTTGCCCTGGCAACAACTCACTGCCCAGCACGAAGGCCGTGTCGGGCTCGGCCAAAGCATCCCCAAGATTGACCAACAGACGCACGATGTCGTCGGGGCTCAACAAGGTATCGAGCTGCAGCAGTTCCCCCGCAACCAGGCCTGTCCCCCGCAGCAGCGCTTCATCAGGCAGATCACGCGCTTGCGCGTATGCCAGCAGCGCCGCCGCATGATGCCGCGCCGGCATGTATCGGGTGTGCCGCTGATAGATGAATCGCGGTGCGGCATCGCCTTGCATGAGGGTACCCTTGAACACCAGGCCGTCAGCCCACCCGCCCAGGGACCGTGAGCGCTGCCAGGCCTGCGCGCGACCGTTCCGCCGCCGCAAGGTCAGGTCGTTCCAAGGCGGCATCGAGGCGCGCCAGCAATTGCCCGGGGTCACCCGTCGCGAGCGCTGAGGCCACCCGTGCCGACACCTCGACGCGCCCGCCGCCTTTCGTGTGGTGGGCCAGCAGGCCCACGCACTGCCGCAGGTGCGCGGCGCGTTGGCGCGCCTCGGTTTCGTCCGTCATCGGCAACAAGATGGCAAACCGGTCACCCGCGTAACGGCACAACAAGTCCTGAGGCCGCAGATTCAGCAGCAACAAATGGCCGACGGCCTGCAGCAGGCGATCCCCCTCGCGTGCGCCATGAACGTGATTGACGCGGTGGAAATCATCCAGATCCAACAGCACCACGCTGGTGGCCTGCCCAGGATGGCGCGCCCGCTCTAGGCCGATCTGACGGCGCAGGTACTCAGCTCCCGCCAGCTGCGTCAGACGATCGAACGCCCGATGGTCACGGAACAGACGCTCGCGCTTTTGCATGTGCTCGTTGAGCGTGAACTGTTCCTGCCGCCAGCCGTACAAGCCCAGTGTCAACACCAGCATGCCGATGGGCAGCAAAGCTTCGATGGCGTTGTCCAAATACTGGGTCGTTGGCAAGCGGACAAACTCGTCCAAGCAATCGGCCCAGGCCCCCAGCATGATGAGTACCAGGCCCCCGGCCAGTTGCGCGGTCACGCGTCCGCCAGGTCGGCTACTCAGGATCAGCAGGGCCCACAACGCCGACATGAGCGCGGTACCGCCCTCCGCGGCGATGTCCATCCATTTCCAGGTCTCGACGGGCCGCCACTCGCCCCAGCCGCCATACAGGGCGGCGCAGCACAGGATCACGGCCAGCAAAGCCCAGACAGCGGGCAGGGATCGCGAGGGCACGAACGAATACTCCGAGTGCAAGAAACTGAAGATGGGAAACCAACGCATCTTGCGTCTGGCACATGACAGCGTGATGGCAAGGACGTGACACCGCAGTCGTCGCCCGAAAACCCATGGCGGACGCAGGCTTGCTTGTGCTGGAAGCGGATGCCCGAGTGAGGAGCAGCACGCGACCGCCACAGGGAGCCACCCAGACGCCATTCGAGACTCGCGCTCGGAATTCTGGGGGTGGGGGTTCAATCAGCTCAATCCGGCGTGGCGCGAGGCAGCCTCGCCCTGGGCTTGGAGCGCCCGGTGTCTTGCAAATGGGCACCGCCCTAGCCGTATGCGTGCCACCGCCAACGCAGGCCAATCAGCTCACCCAGGCCGGAAAACCCCGTGAACCCGTGCCCACCGCCGTGAATCTGGACGGGTCTGTCACGGGACTGCCATGCGCCCTGCCTAGCCTCCGGCCCGCTTCACCGCTTCTTTGCTCCATCTCAACCTGTTTGTTGTTTTCCAGAAAACCATGCTCATGCCTCGCCGCCCCCTGACAACCCGCTCCTCCTTACCCGGCCGTCCCAAGCTTGTCGCCACCGCCGTTCTGATCGCCCTGGGAACGCTGCCGGTCCATGCCCAGCAGACCCTCGAGCCCAGCTCCATGAAGACCCTTGAATCGGTGGTGGTGCGCGGCGACATCGCCTACCGCGACCGCACCGAGGACACCGCGCCCACACTGACGTACGACCAGGAGTACTTCCAGCGCTTCGAGCCATCCACGGCAGGCGACATGGTCAAGCGCGTCTCCAGCGCGACCTTCGTCAGCGACGTGCTGGAGTACGACGCCGTGCAATTGCGCGGGCTGGCTCCGGCCTACACGCAGGTTCTGCTCAACGGCAAGAAAGTGCCTGGCGGCGCCGATGACCGCTCCTTCTGGCTGGACCGCATTCCAGCCGAAATGATCGACCGCGTGGAAGTGATCCGCAGCCCCAGCGCCAACCGAAGCGGCGACGCCATGGCAGGCTCCATCAACATCGTGCTGCGTGACGCCTATGAATTCGACGGCAGCTACATCCGCCTGGGTGGCATTCACTACGACGATGGCACGACTCAGCCCACCTTGGGTCTGGTCAGCTCCGGCGAGTGGCTGGGTGGCCGCATCCTGGTCAGCCTGAACGTGCAGGATCGCTACAACCCCAAGAAAAAACGCAGCGACCGCTGGAAGGAGCCCGGTGGCGACTTCGACAGCTACGAAAACCAGACCGACACGCGCGACGGCAAAGATTACTCAGCCAACGCCTCCTACGCCGCCGAGGTGGGGCCGGGTCGCTTGAAGCTCGAAAGTTTCTACGTGCAGACCGACCGCACGCAGAAAGAGAAGTCCAACGAAGTCGTGTACGACAACGGCGCTCTGGACGAGAACAACCGCGTCCCCGGCCGCACCGATGTGGACCAGCGCAACTGGGGCATTGGTGCCGAATACAAGTTCGACATGGCTGGGGGCCAGACAGAAATCGGTCTGCAGCATGCACGCTTCCAGGACAAGAACACCGAGCGAGAGGAAGAGCACGTCTACACGCGCAATGGCAACGTCTGGGAATGGGAAGAGAGTGAAGGTGAGAAAACAGGGTTCAACTCTCACGACACAGAGAACAGCCTCAAGCTCGCGCACAAGCGTCCCATCGGCTCCGCCGAAATGGAATTCGGACTGGACTACCAGGCCAAAGACCGTCTCACGAAATACAGCCAATACGAGTGGGAGGACGAGGTTGACGTGGGCCACACCACGCCTGGGCCTGTGGACTACGAAAAAGCGGGGGTGATCGAGAGCACCATCACCGAGAACCGCGCCGATCCTTACCTGATGTTCAGCGGCAAGACGGGGGCGCTGGCCTGGGAAGCAGGCCTGCGCTACGAAACGACCACCACCACGATCAAGTCCGAAGAAGAGGGCAAGTTCAACAACGACTACCAAACCGCCTTGCCCTCGCTAAACCTAAAGTACGACTTGGACGAACTCAACCGCGTCAGCTTCTCGGTGGGCAAGACCGTGCGCCGCCCGAACTTCAACTTCCTGCTGCCCGACCTGCTGGATGGCGAATACGGTGACAACGACTTCGTCGGCAATCCCAAACTCAACCCCGAAACCGCCCATGGGGTGGACCTGGGTTTCGAGCGCCGACTGGGCAAGCGAGGCATCGTGGGCGTCAATTTCTTCTATCGCTCGGTGCAGGATTTGATTGAGCTGGTCAACACGGGAGAGTCCAGCGAAGCGTGGGAAGAACTGGTGGATGACGACTACGCAGGCGATGAATCCGCTGCGCTCGCCGCGGGCGAATCCAAGAGCTACGTCTACAAGGCCAAAAATGTGGGGGATGGCAAGGTCTACGGCATCGAGTTCGACCTCTCGACACCGCTGACGGTGATCGGCCTGCCCGACACAGGTATCTTCTTCAACTACTCGTGGCTCGACAGTGAAGTGAAGGACTTCATGGGCACACGCCGCTTCAACAACCAAGCCGACAGCCTCTACAACGTGGGCTTCATCCAAAACCTGCCCAGCCTCGCAAGCAGCTTCGGTGCAAGCTACCGCAAGCAGGGCCAAGCCAAGAGCAGGGTGTTGGGCGAGGAGGTCACAACGACCTACGGCGGCGATCTGGAAGTGTTTGTCGAAAAACGCGTGGGCAAGAGCCTGTCGCTGCGACTGTCGGGCAACAACCTGCTGGACGCGGAGAAGAAGGAAGTCTTCCACAAGTTCAACACGCAGGAGGAGCAGGAGTCTCGCGACTACGACGAATACGAAGTCGAGAAGGAAAAGGCCGGACCGCGCATTCAGTTCGTGGCACGCTACGCATTCTGACCTTGCCGCCAAGGATGGCCCGCACGTCCTGTGACGCAAGGTCGCCGCCTACAGCTGGCGCGCGACCGTGCTGACGCTTGCGATGCCCACTCTCGGCTTGAATAACTTCAAATCACTCTGCACCGGACTGGCGATTCATGGCACCTCACCGTCACCGCGAGAAAAAAACTTCACTTCCATCCACCCTGCGCGCCCGCATTGGGGGGGCGCTGGCCACGACGCTGGTCTGCCTGCACGCCGGTGCCGCAACGCCCTCCCACTCCCCTCCACAGGAAGTCACGCGAGCCCTGTCCGCCGCTGAGGAATCCAGCGCCTTGCCCGCAAGCGCCGGTGGTGGCTGGCTGCTGATCGAGACTCGGACGGTGCGCTTGCTGGATGCTTCTGGCCAGGAGCGCGCCAAGCTGGCGCTGCGCGCCGAACACCTCGATGTGCGAGCGGCGCGCAGCGCCGACCAAGGCGCGCTCGCCGTGGTCTTTGACAACAACCTTCAGCAACCCCTGTTGCTGAACGTGGACGCGCGGACCGGACGTCTGGACATCAGGCACCGCTTCGCGCCAGTGGACTTCGCGTTGGAAGCGATGTGCCTGTACCGCGATGCCCAACAACTGGATCATCTGTTCCTGATCGCCAAGGACGGCCTGGCCGAGCAGTGGCTGCTTCCCACCTCTAGCGCGGCCGGAACACCGCGTCTACTGCGCCGCCTGGCGCTGCCACCCAACGCTGAACGCTGCCGCGGCGACGACACGCTCGGCCAGCTCGTCATCGAGGAAGCGGGCGTCGGGGTCTGGGCCTACGCCGCCGATGGCGAGGGCATCCCACAACGCCGTCTGATTCAGGCCAAGACGTCCGCTGCCGGGAACGCCACCCTGAAAGTCACGGGCCTGCCCTACGTCCTGCCTCAAGGGCAGACCGAGCCGATGGCACGCAGCGGAGACGCCGCCGACGATCCGGCCATCTGGGTTCACCCCGGGGACGCGGCGCGCTCGCGCGTGTTTGGCACCAACAAGAAACAAGGCCTGCTGAGTTACGACCTGCAAGGTCGGCAAACGCAATTGATCGAGTCGGGTCGACTGAACAACGTGGACATCCGACAGAATCTGCGCATCGGGATGGGCACGGCGCCGTCGGTGCAAGCCTCAGCTCTGGACCTTGCCGTGGCCACGCAGCGCGACGACAACGCCTTGGTCGTGTTCGAAATCGACGCTCAAGGTCAGGCGCGCGAGGCCGCGCGCATCAACACCAGCCTTCAGGACATTTACGGCATGTGCCTGCACCGCACGCCCGAAGGGGGCCTGCACGCCTTTGCCAACGACAAGAGCGGGCGTTTCGAGCAAATCCGCATCACGCGCGACGACAGCGGCCACTACCAAGGCCATTTGCTTCGCAGCTTCAGGACTCGCAGCCAGCCCGAGGGTTGCGTGGCCGATGACGCCACGGGTCGCCTGTTCTACGGTGAGGAGAAACGAGGCATCTGGACGCTGCCCACCGACGCACAGGCGAAGACGCCCGCCGAACTCGTCCTCGCCACCGGCGCAACCTTGGTGGCCGATGTGGAGGGTTTGGCAATCTACCGCGCCGGCAGCGGCCAAGCGGCCTACCTCATCGCCTCCAGCCAGGGAAACAACAGCTACGTAGTGCTCGACGCCCAGGCCCCTTACCGGGTGCGCGGCGCCTTTCGCATCGGCATCAACGCGCAAGCTGGCATTGATGGTGCTTCCGAGACCGACGGCATCGAGGTCAGCCCCGTGAACTTCGGGGGCGCGCATGACCAGGGGATTTTCGTCGTGCAAGACGGATACAAACGCTTGCCGGACGGCGCGCAGAATTTCAAGTACGTGGCCTGGAGAGACATCGCCCAGGCCTTGGGTTTGAATTAACTTGTTAAGAATAATTCCTATTCATATAATGTGCGTCGGCGACCGCGTTTCGAAAATTTCTGTCGAGGTTGTCGCCACCCCTTTAAGCTCTTTCCCTGCTTGCTGATTTTGGATTCTGATGGTCGGATCCGCCCCCGCCGCCTCTGTCAACACCCGTTTTCCTAGCCGCCCGTGAACCCTGGTCTTCGAGTTCCTCCCATGCCCGCTGATGGTGCTTCCGTGCAACGCGCCGTGCGCGTTGGCGCGCGTGAGCGTGAGCGAGATCCCGGCCGCGCGACCCTACGCGCGCCGGGTCGGGCCATGAACTGGGTCCGGGGTCTGACCGCACGCTGGATAGGGCGTTGGCCCGCGATGCGCTACACACTGCTGCAAACCCTCAGGGATCGTCGATTCCATGTGGGCGTGGCCGTCGCGCTGGCGCACGCAGGTGCGATCTGGCTGGTGCATCAAGGCGGCTCCAAGCCGGGCTCAACCGAAACCGTGGTGAACGGCGAATTGATCAGCGAGATCGTCGCGCCCCCCGCCCCCACGGTGGCAGCACAGCCGCAATCTGCGCCCAAGCCGCAACCCCGTCCCAACACCCCGCCGCCCCAGCAGGTGCAGCCCACGCCCTTGCAGCAGGACACACCGTCCCAGTTGGTACAAGAAACACCCCAACCCACCACCCCGCAAACCGACGCGACGCCCATCGAGACCCCCGTGGTCGCGCAGCAGTCGGCTGCTCCGCCTCCCCCCCAGCGCACGCAACAACCCTCAGTGGACGCGAGCTATCTGTACAACAAGCACCCCGCCTACCCTGACATCAGCCGGCGCATGAACGAGCAAGGCCAGGTCCTGGTGCGCGTGCTGGTCGGCACCAAGGGGGAAGTGCTGCGGGCGGAACTCGGCAAGTCCAGTGGTTACCCCCGGCTGGACCGCACCGCCGTGGCGGCCGTGCGTGGCTGGCGCTTCTTGCCGGGTCAGCGTGACGGTCAAGCGGAAGCCATGTGGTTCAACGTGCCCATCAATTTTGTGCTCGAGCAATAAAGCTCGACCCGTTCCCCATTTCATCTGGAGTTTTCGTCTATGGATTCGCAATTCGGCCTGTCACACGTCTGGTCCCAGGGCGACTGGATCACCCGCAGCGTTGCCTTGTTGCTGCTGGGCATGTCCATCGCATCGTGGGTGGTGATCGTGCTCAAGGCCATGGACCTGATGCGCTGCCGCAAGCAAGCTGCGTTGACCGAAGACTTTTGGCGCAGCGCCGATCTGGCCGAGGGCCTGAACCGCCTGAACCTGCCCAAGGACAAGCGGCCGCAGGACAACTTCTTCCGCGCCCTCGCCGAGGAGGGCCGCGAGGCCGCGCTGCACCATCGCAACGCCAAAGCGACCTTGCACGACAGCCTGGACGTGAGCGACTGGGTCACGCGCAGCCTGCGCAACAGCATCGACCATGCGACAGCCAAGCTGCAGGGCGGCCTGGCCGTGCTGGCCACCGTGGGCTCCACCTCGCCCTTCATTGGCCTGTTCGGCACGGTCTGGGGCATCTACCACGCGCTGTTGTCCATCGGCGCCTCGGGCCAGGCCAGCATCGACCAGGTGGCTGGCCCCATCGGCGAAGCCCTCATCATGACGGCCTTTGGTCTGGCCGTGGCCATCCCGGCCGTGCTGGGCAACAACGCCCTGGTGCGCGGCAACAAGGCCGTGCTGGGTCAGCTCAACAGCTTCGCGCATGACTTGCATGCCTACTTCGTGACCGGCGCGCGCGTGCACAGCCACGCCAAGCAAAAAGTCGTTTCCATGAAGAAGGCCTGACCTTGGCCGCTGCACCCCGCATCTGAACCGTCTCCACCATGTCCCTTTCCAGCTCCAACGACAGCGACGAGGTGATGGGCGAGATCAACATGACGCCCCTGGTGGACGTCATGTTGGTGCTGCTCATCGTCTTCATCATCACCGTGCCGGTGATGAACCATTCCATCCAGGTCAGCCTGCCCCAGGCCAGCAGCCAGCGCGAGGAGATCAAGCCCGAGACCCTGCGCCTGGCCGTGGATGCGGCCGGTGAATACAACCTGAATGGCAGCCCCATCACGGCGGCTGAACTGCCGGGCGTGCTGCAGGCCGAGGCCCAGCGCGACCCCGTGCCCGAGCTGCACATCAGCGGCGACAAGGCGGTGCGCTACGAGCACGTGGCCAAGGCCATGGCCATCGCTCAGCAAGCGGGGCTGAAGAAAATCGGCTTCGTGACGGAACCGGTCAAGTAAGCGAGTTGCCGCCAGCGCCACTCAGGCCCGGCCATACAGCCAGGCCTGATCCATCAGCCGAGCGCCCAGCAATCGCAGACCCGCATCACGCGCCCAGGCTGCGGGGCCACTGAGGTGGTAGATGCGACCATTGCGCGCAGCACCGGCCTGCACGCGGGCGTTGCGTTGCCAGCGGTTGAGCGCGTAGCGCTGCAACAGCACAGGGATGTCAACCAGGGTCCCGAGTTCGCCCGCTTGACCCAGTAGGCGCCCCAGCTCGTCGGCGTCTTCAATGGCCATGCCCGCGCCCTGCGCCAGATAAGGGCGCATGGGGTGGGCCGCATCCCCCAGCAGGGCGACACGGCCTTGCGCCATCTGCGCCGCCGCCTGCACGGGTGGGCGGTCGTTCAAGGCCCACAAGCGCCAAGACGGCACCGCCGCCACCAGCTCGCGCAAGGGCGCGCATGCCCCGGCCATAGACGCTTGGAGGTCCGCGGCGTTCGCCGCATGGTCCCACTGCGCGGGGTTTGCTGGCGCGGGGCCCTCGACGATGGCGACGACATTGAGATCATCGCCGCCGCGCACGGGGTACTGGACCACATGCAGGCCTGGCCCCAGCCACACCGTGACGCAGGCGCTGCGCAGGGCGGCGGGCAAATCGGACTGCCGGACCAGGGCCCGGTAGGCCAGGTGGCCGGTGACGCGCGGCGCGCCATCGCCCAAAAGCTGAGCACGCACGCGGCTCCAGAGGCCGTCGGCACCGATGAGCAGATCGCCCTCCACCTCCAACCCGTCCTCGAAGCGCACACGCACGGCCTCTACCGAGGCCTCATAAGCGTCCAGCGCGCGGCCGGTGTGCAACCAGAGGCCGTCCACCTGTTCGCGCCGCAGGACATCGAGCAAGAGTTCGTGAAGATCGGCGCGATGGATGGTGAAGTACGGCGCGCCATACCGCTGCGGGAAGTCAGCCAGCGGCAGGCTGGCCAACACGGCGCCGTCCGCCGCACGTCGCGCCACCACGCGGTCCGGCTGCGCCACCACCGCGGCCAAGTCTGCTTGCAGACCCCATGCATGCAGCACGCGCACCACGTTCGGGCCAAGTTGGATACCGGCGCCGACTTCGCTGAACACTGGCGTGCGCTCGTAAAGACGCACAACGCAGCCGGCCCGATGGCAGGCCAGCGCGGCGGCGAGTCCGCCAATGCCACCGCCCGCAATCAGAACTTCAGGCAGCACGGGCCATCCCCCATCCTGTGCAGCTGGAAACGCCGTTGCGGCGCCTCATTCAATCCGCGTGACGGCCGTGGGCTTGAAGCCCAGGTCGGCCTCTTTGCCCTTGCGGCCGCGAGCCGCCTTGGTGTTGTTGAGGCTGCGAATCTCCAGCGTCTCTTCGCGCTCCTTGCCGCCACGTCCCAGTCCCTCGATGCGCACGCTTCGGGTGTAGGCCGCCGCGCCCGCCAACTGGTCTTTGGGGTCCAGGTCGATCAGCATCAGTCCACGCCCGCCACTGGGCATCGGCTTGAGTTCACCAATTTGGAAGCTCAAGATGCGTCCACCGGTGGACACGCAGACCACATGGCTCGCCGGGCTGTACAGCCCCCCCTCGGTCGCGCTGGCGACCATGCCCGTGGCGGGGTTGGGCGCATGCGCCATCGAGGGACGGCAAACGGTATCGGGCGTGCCGTCGCTGCCGCAGTTGATGAAGGCCTTGCCGCCCTTCTGACGCGACACCATGTGCTCCACCTGGGCCAGGAAACCATACCCTCCCGAGGTGGAGAGCAGCAGCCAAGCCGAGGCCGGGCCGGCGTAGTAGTGAACCAATTGCGTGCCCGCTTCCATTTCAACCATGGTCGTCAGCGGCTGGCCATCGCCACGCGCACCCGGCAGGGCGGAGACCGGCACGGAATACACGCGGCCGTTGCTGCCGAAGGCCAGCATCATGTCCACCGTGCGGCATTCGAAGGTGCCATAGAGGCCGTCCCCCGCCTTGAAGGCGAAGCTGGCTGGATCATGCCCATGGCCCTGGCGGGCGCGCACCCAGCCCTTCTGCGACACCACCACGGTGACCGGTTCGTCGAGGACCTTCACCTCCGCCACGGCCTTCTTCTCAGCTTGGATCAGGGTGCGGCGCGCGTCGCCGAAGGCCTTGGCATCGGCCTCGATCTCCTTGACCATCAGCTTGCGCAGCGCGGCCGGGCTGCCCAGGATGTCCTGGAGTTCCTTTTCCTTGCCGCGCAGCTCCGCCAGTTCCTGCTCGATCTTGATGGCTTCCAGCCTGGCCAATTGGCGCAGGCGGATTTCGAGGATGTCCTCGGCCTGCCGGTCGCTCAGGCGGAAGCGCTTGATCAGCGCGGGCTTGGGCTCGTCCGAGTTGCGGATGATCTTGATGACCTCGTCCACGTTGAGCAGCACGGTCTGCCGCCCTTCGAGGATATGGATGCGGTCCTGCACCTTGCCCAGGCGGTGCTGCGAACGCCGCGCGATGGTCTGCTGGCGGAAGGTGATCCACTCCTCCAGCATTTGGCGCATGGACTTCTGCACCGGCTTGCCGTCCAGGCCCACCATGGTCAGGTTGATGGGCGCGGAGGTTTCCAGGCTGGTGTGCGCCAACAGCGTGGTGATGAGTTCCTGCTGGTCGATCTTGCTGGTCTTGGGCTCGCAGACCAGACGCACGGGCGCGTCCTTGCTCGATTCGTCGCGCACACCGTCCAGCACGGACAGCAGCGTGGCCTTCAGTTGCGTCTGCTCCTGCGTGACAGTTTTCTTGCCGGCCTTGACCTTGGGGTTGGACAGTTCCTCGATTTCCTCCAACACCTTCTGCGTGCTCACGCCCGGCGGCAGCTCGGTCACAACCAGTTGCCACTGGCCGCGCGCGAGTTCCTCGATCTTCCAGCGTGCGCGCACCTTGAGCGAACCGCGCCCGGTGCGGTAGGCCTCGGCGATGTCGGCCTCGGCGCTGATGATCTGCCCGCCGCCCGGATAGTCTGGCCCCGGCAGTAGTTCGAAGAGTTCCTCGTCCTTGAGTTTAGGCGTCTTGATCAGGGCCACGCAGGCGGCGGCCACCTCGCCCAGGTTGTGGCTGGGAATTTCGGTCGCCAGGCCCACGGCGATGCCGCTGGCGCCATTGAGCAGCGTGAAAGGCAGGCGCGCGGGCAACTGCTTGGGCTCCTCGGTGGAACCGTCGTAGTTGGGCATGAAGTCCACCGTGCCCTCGTCGATCTCATCGAGCAGCAGGGAGGAAATCTTGGCCAGGCGCGCCTCGGTGTAGCGCATGGCCGCCGCGCCGTCGCCGTCGCGGCTGCCGAAGTTGCCCTGGCCGTCGATCAGCGGATAGCGCTGCGCGAAGTCCTGCGCCATGCGCACCAGTGCGTCGTAGGCGGCCTGGTCGCCGTGCGGGTGGAAACGGCCCAGCACATCGCCCACCACGCGCGCGCTCTTGACGGGCTTCGCGGCCGTGTTGCCGCTGTAGCCCAGGCCCATGCGCTCCATGGCGTAGAGGATGCGGCGCTGCACGGGCTTCTGTCCGTCGCTCACGTCGGGCAGGGCCCGGCCCTTGACGACGGACAGCGCGTATTCCAGGTAGGCCCGCTGGGCGTAGTTGGCGAGCCAGAGGCTGTCGCCGGTTTCGCCTTGATTCAGATCGATGGTTTCAGTGCTCATGGTTCAGATGCGAAGCTTGGCGTTCATTGCAATCAGCAGAGACAGCAGTTCCGGAACTTCATCTTGGATGATGCTCCACAGCGTGTCGTTATCTATGCCCAGATAACCGTGGATCAGTCGGTTGCGGGTGGCGACGATCATGCGCCAGGGGATTTCACCGTGAGCGGAGCGCACTTCTTCTGGAATGTGCGTGGCGGCCTCGCCGATCAATTCCAGATTGCGCAAGGTGGCGTCGTAGTTGAGCCCGCTGGAAACAAAACCTTCCTGATCCAGCCCGTCCGTGTAGGCCAGCACCCGCTCGGCGAAGGAGATCATGTCCCCGATGTAAAAGCGCCATTCCCTCGGAGCGCCAGCACCCAGGCCGGCGGCTTCAGACATGAATCATGTCCCGTTCAATATGTGGGCGTAGTTCCGGTCGCAGCGCTTTGTCCGTCACCAGGTCGACCGGTCGACCCAATAGATCTTCCAGATAGAACTGCACACCGAAGTAATGTTTGGCCGTGGCGGGGCCATCGAAAGCCACCAGCACATCCACATCGCTGTCCGCACGCGCCGTGCCCCGGGCCGTGGAACCGAACAGGGCGAGGCGGTTCACGCCGAACTGCTGTTGCAGTTGCGGCTTGCTGCCGGTGAGAAGAGCCAAGACGTGTTGCTTGTCCATGGTGCGCTTGATTTTATCTTTGCGGTTTTGATGAATTCCCTCAGTGCCCTTGACGGCGGACAGGTCTGCTAGAGGTGGGGGCACTGGACGCAGCTATCGAACCAAATGCTGTCGCCGGTTTCGCCCGGGTTCAGATCGATGGTTTCAGTGCTCATGCTTCCTCTTACTGCCCTTTTTCAATAGCCTGCTTGATGACTGGAGCAACCGAACTTGTAGTGATGCCACGTTCTATGCAGTATTTGGATTTCAGCCACTCAGAAAGTCGCTTTTGACCTTTGCTTGCATTGCACCCACCGCAACAAAGCGCAATGTTGTCTCTGGTGATAATTTTTTCATCATTGATGATGTGCTCCCAACTGGCCGCAGATTTTTTAGACTGATGAGCAAGCGTGAATTCGACACCGCAATACACACATGCTTTGTCTCTGTCTCTTACTTCCTTTTCCAGCCAATCTGGAATATTCCAGTTGTTCGCCATGAAGCGCTCATCTCACACATCAATCTCCACCGCATCCCCGTGCAATTCCATCAACTCACGGCGCGCAGCGGCCTCGCCCTTGCCCATGAGCTTGGTGATCTCGCCTTCGGTCTGGCGCGTGTCGTAGCCACCGAGCTGCACCTGCAGCAGACGGCGGGTGTCGGGATTGAGCGTGGTTTCCCAGAGCTGCTCGGCGTTCATTTCACCCAAGCCCTTGAAGCGGCTGATTTGGCAACGCTCCTTGGCCACGCCTTCCTTGGCGGCCTTGTCCAGGATGGCGGTCAGCTCGCCTTCGTCCAGCGCGTAGGCCTTGGCGGCGGGCTTCTTGCCGCGCGCGGGCATGTCCACACGGAACAGCGGCGGGCGCGCCACGTAGACATGGCCGGTCTCGATCAGCTTGGGGAAGTGGCGGAAGAAGAGCGTGAGCAGCAGCACCTGGATGTGCGAGCCGTCCACGTCGGCGTCGGAGAGGATGCAAATCTTGCCGTAGCGCAGGCCGCTCAGGTCGGGCTCGTCGTTCGGGCCATGCGGGTCCACGCCGATGGCGACCGAGATGTCGTGGATTTCGGTGTTGGCGAACAGGCGATCGCGCTCGACTTCCCAGGTGTTGAGCACCTTGCCACGCAGGGGCAGGATGGCCTGGCTTTCCTTGTCGCGGCCCATCTTGGCGCTGCCGCCCGCGCTGTCGCCCTCGACCAGGAACAGCTCGTTGTGCGCGATGTCCTTGCTTTCACAGTCGGTCAGCTTGCCTGGCAGCACGGCCACGCCGCTGCCTTTTTTCTTCTCGACCTTCTGGCCCGCGCGCTGGCGCGTCTGCGCGGCGCGGATGGCCAGTTCGGCCAATTTCTTGCCGTACTCGACGTGCTGGTTGAGCCACAGTTCAAGTGCGGGGCGCACGAAGCTACTGACCAGCCGCACGGCATCGCGTGAATTCAGGCGTTCCTTGATCTGGCCCTGGAACTGCGGGTCCAGCACCTTGGCGGACAGCACATAACTGGCGCGTGCGAAGACATCCTCGGGCAACAGTTTCACGCCCTTGGGCAGCAGGGAATGCAGGTCGATGAAGCTTTTGACCGCGTTGAACAGGCCGTCGCGCAGACCGCTGTCGTGCGTGCCGCCCGCGCTGGTCGGGATCAGGTTGACGTAGCTCTCGCGCACCGGCGCGCCGTCCTCGGTGAAGGCCACGGCCCAGGCCGCGCCCTCGCCCTCGGCGAAGCTGTCGTTGTCCTCGGCGTAACCCTCGCCCTCGAAGAGCGGGATCACCGGGTCGGCCGTCAGCGTCTGCATCAGGTAGTCGCGCAGGCCGCCCTTGTAGAGCCAGGTCTGGGTGTCGGTGCCCTTGCCGTCCTTGCCTTTTTCGGTGGTCAAGGTGACGGTGACACCCGGCATCAGCACGGCCTTGCTGCGCAGCAAATGAGTGAGTTCGCCCAGGGGCAAGGCGGCGGACTCAAAGTACTTGGCGTCGGGCCAGACGCGCACCGTCGTACCCTGTTTGCGCTCGCCAGCCTGCAGCGCGCGCGTCGACAGTTTTTCCACCACGTCGCCGCCCGCGAAACCGATGCTCGCGGCCTTGCCCTCGCGGAAGCTGGTGACGACGAGTTTCTTCGCCAGGGCATTGGTCACGGACACCCCCACGCCGTGCAGGCCGCCCGAGAAGCTGTAGGCCCCGCCCGAGCCCTTGTCGAACTTGCCGCCCGCGTGCAGGCGGGTGTAGACGATCTCGATGACGGGCACCTTCTCTTCCGGGTGCAGGCCGTGCGGGATGCCACGGCCATCGTCCTCCACGCTGACCGAGCCGTCCGCGTGCAGGATGACGGCGATGCGCTTGCCGTGCCCGGCGAGGGCCTCGTCGGCCGCGTTGTCCAGCACTTCCTGGATGATGTGCAGCGGGTTGTCGGTGCGGGTGTACATGCCCGGCCGCTGCTGCACCGGCTCCAGCCCTTTGAGGACGCGGATGGAACCTTCGGAATATTCAGGGGTAGGTTTGGTCGCCATGGGCTTGCTCGCTTTTTGCGCGCGATTGTAGTGGCAGGATGCGTGCCAACTGGATGCGTATCCAGCCGTAACTCGGGCGTATGCCACGCCGTTGCGCTTTCTGGGTTCAGGCCCGCGAGCGCAAGGTCGCCTGCGTGGCGACGCACTGGCGGCAAAAACGCTACAGTGCCAGGCGAGACAGCGATCCCGGCACAAGCGCATCGGGCACATCAAGCACACAACAGATCAGATCATCGCCATGAACTCCGCCTCAAGCACCCCTCCCAAACCCCTTACCCTCGCCCAGGTCCTGATCTGCGGCGGCGCCATCGTCACCCTGTCCATGGGCATCCGACATGGCTTCGGGCTTTGGCTGCAGCCCGTCACGCAGGCCCAGGGCTGGACGCGTGAAACTTTTGCCTTCGCCATCGCCATCCAGAACCTGGCATGGGGTGTAGCGGGCATCTTCTCGGGCATGCTGGCCGACCGCTTCGGCGCGCTCAAGGTCATCCTCGTCGGCGGCTTGCTCTACGCACTGGGCCTGGCGGGCATGGCTTACGCCAGCACGCCGCTGTTGTTTGCGCTGTCGTCTGGCATTCTCATCGGCATGGCCCAGGCCGGCACCACCTACGCCGTGATCTACGGTGTGATTGGTCGCAACATCCCCGCAGAGAAGCGCTCCTGGGCCATGGGCATCACCGCGGCGGCGGGCTCCTTCGGGCAGTTCTTCATGGTGCCGGTCGAAGGCATCTTCATCGCCAGCTTCGGCTGGCAGCAGGCGCTGGTGCTGCTGGCCATGGTGGCGCTGCTCATCGTGCCACTGGGCCTGCTGCTGCGCGAGCCAGGTTTCGCCAAGGGCGCCCCCCCGAAGCGCGATCAAACCATCGCGCAGGCCTTGCGTGAAGCCTTTGGCTACCCGAGCTTCGTGATGCTGATGGCGGGGTATTTCGTCTGCGGCTTCCAGGTGGTCTTCATCGGCGTGCACCTGCCCAGCTATCTGAAGGACCATGGCCTGCAACCGCAGGTCGCCAGCTACGCGCTGGCCCTGGTCGGCCTGTTCAACATCTTTGGCACTTACACCGCCGGTCAGCTCGGCCAAAAACTGGCCAAGAAAAACATCCTGGCCTTCATCTACTTTGGCCGTTCCATTGCCATCATCGCTTTCCTTCTGGCGCCGCTGACGCCCACCAGCGTCTACCTGTTCGCGGCGGTCATGGGTGTGTTGTGGCTCTCCACCGTGCCACCCACCAATGCCGCCATCGCGCAGATTTTTGGCGTGGCTCACCTGTCCATGCTCAGCGGCTTTGTTTTCTTCAGCCACCAGATCGGCAGCTTCCTCGGTGTCTGGCTGGGCGGTTACCTCTACGACAAGACCGGCAGCTACGACGTGGTCTGGTACATCAGCATCGCGCTGGGTGTGTTCGCCGCGCTGATCAACCTGCCGGTACGCGAAGCCGCTATCCAGCGTCGCGCCCCGGCCGCTCAAGGCGCCTGACATGACGCGCCTGCAACGCCTGCTGATCTGGACCGCCGCGCTCGCGGCGGTGGCAGCGGCGTTCGCGCTCTACCTTCGGCCGGAGTTCATGGTGACGCTGGCCGACCAGGTCTGGGCCTGTTTCTGAGCACCTCTCACCGAGCCTGACATTCGCGCCCAGGCCATCGTTCCGCCTCGGCGCTACGGGAGAAAATCCCAGTCAGCGCATACGCATAGAAAAAATCCGGAGACGTTCCACCATGCAGACCTTTGTGATCACAGGCGCCTCGGACGGCATTGGCGCCGAACTGTCACGCCAACTGGCAGCCGCGCACGGCGCCGGCGCGACCCTGGTGCTGGCGGCCCGCCAACGTGACGCGCTGGAAGCCGTGGCCGCGCAATGCCGTCAGCACGGCGCCCAGGCCTTGGTCGTGCCCACCGACGTGTCGGACGAAGCCCAGTGCCGAGCGCTCATTGCCGAAGCCGTGCGGCAGACCGGCCGGATCGACGCCCTGGTCAACAACGCTGGTGTCTCGGCGCAGGCCCTCTTTGCCGAGGTGCGTGCCGAAGACCTGGGGTGGTACGAGCGCGTGATGCGCATCAACTTTTGGGGCGGTGTGTGGTGCACGCACGCGGCCCTGCCCCATCTGTTGGCCTCGCGAGGCCGCATCGTTGCCGTGTCCTCGCTGGCAGGCTTGGTCGGCGTGCCCGGTCGCAACGCTTACAGCGCGAGCAAATTTGCGCTCAGCGGCTTTTGCGAAGCCTTGCGCGCCGAACTCAAGCCCTCCGGCGTGAGCGTGACCATCGCCTACCCCGGCGTGGTGGCCACGCGCACCCGCCATCGGGGTTACAACGCCCGGGGTGAGGCTGCGGGCAGCAGCGGACTGCGGGAAGACAAAGCCATGTCGGTGGAGGAATGCGCCCGCCTCATTCTGCGCGGCATGACTCGGCGCCAGCGTGAAGTGGTGATGACGACCCAGGGCAAGTTGGGGCGCTGGCTCAAGTTGCTCGCGCCAGGCCTGGTGGAAAACATCGCGCTGGCCGCGCTCAAGGACGAGGTCAAACCCCATTGAAAAGCTTGGCTTGCAACACATCGATCACGGCGGGCGCCACGACCGCTTCCCAAGAACCTTCTGAATGGGTGCGGCGCTGGGCACACTGGGTGCCTCACGCAGGCACCGAGGCTCAAGGTGGCGGGCATGGCGGCAGGGTGCTCGACGTGGCCTGCGGCTCGGGGCGGCACTTGCGCTTTTTCCACGAGCGCGGGCACCCGGTCATGGGCGTGGATCGTGACCGCTCAGCCTTGGCCGCTGCGCGCGTGGCCTTGCCCGAGGCCACGCTGATTGAGGCGGACATCGAACAAGCGCCTTGGCCGCTCACCGGCCAGACTTTCGCCGGAGTGATCGTGACGAATTACCTCTGGCGCGCGCTTTTGGCTACCCTCGTCCAGAGCGTGGCTCCAGGGGGTGTGCTGATCTACGAAACCTTCGCGCTGGGCAATGAGCAATATGGACGCCCCTCCAACCCGGACTTCCTGCTGCGTCCGGGTGAATTGCTCGCCGCCTGCGCGAACGGCCCGGTGCCGCTGCGCGTGATTGCCTACGAAGACGTGACCCTGGACAGTCCCCCGCGCTGCGTGCAACGAGTCGCGGCCGTGCGGGAATAGCTGGGCCCCTGGCCTGGGGACCGTAAAATAGACCTTTGCCCGCACCTGGGCAGGCCGCCAGCTTGGCACCTCAGAACGACCAACCTCTCATTCCAGTCCGACATGACCCCCATCACTGGCAGCATCGTGGCCCTCGTCACCCCGATGCACGACGACGGCAGCGTCGACTACCCCACGCTGCGTTCCCTGATCGACTGGCACATCGCCGAAGGCACGGACTGCATTGGCGTGGTCGGCACCACGGGTGAATCACCCACGGTCAGCGTGGAGGAACACTGCGAGATCATCCGGGTCTCGGTCGAACAGGCGCGCAAGCATGCGAAGCACGTGCCCATCATGGCGGGCTGCGGCGCCAACTCGACGGCCGAAGCGGTTGAGTTGGCCAAGTTCGCCAAGAACGTCGGCGCCGACTGCCAACTGCAGGTCGTGCCCTACTACAACAAGCCGACCCAGGAAGGCCAATACCAGCACTTCAAGAAGATCGCCGAGGCGGTGGATCTGCCCGTGATCCTCTACAACGTGCCAGGCCGCACCGTGGCCGACATGGCGCATGACACCGTGCTGCGCTTGGCCGAAGTGCCCGGCATCGTCGGCATCAAGGAAGCCACGGGCAACATTGAGCGTGCGCAGTGGCTGATCCGCGAGGTCCCCAAGGTCAACAAGAGTTTTGCGATTTACTCGGGCGACGATCCCACGGCCGTGGCGCTCATGCTCTGCGGCGGCCACGGCAATGTGAGCGTGACGGCCAACGTCGCGCCGCGCCTGATGCATGAGCTCTGCGTGGCGGCCATCGCTGGCGACGTGAAACGCGCGATGGAAATTCAGTTCCGCCTCATGCCCCTGCACCGCCAGCTCTTCGTCGAACCCAACCCCATTCCCGTCAAGTGGGCCTTGGCGCGCATGGACCGCTGTGGCGGTGCCCTGCGCCTGCCTCTTACGCCTCTTTCAGCGAGCGGCCAGACCGCCGTGGAAGGCGCCCTGCGCGTCGCCGGCATGATCTGACCGAGCCCGACGCCACAGTCCCGTGACGCAGGCCCGGCTCCGCCGGTCTGCCCCCAAGAAGGAAAATCCTTTGAATTCCGTTGCTTCTTACCGTCCCCGCGCGCTGCAGCGGGGCCTCCTGCTGCTGTCGTCTCTGCTGTTGTGCGCCTGCTCCGCACTCGAAGGCGACAAGGTGGACTATGGCGCGGCCGTGCAAAACACGCCTTTGGCGGTGCCCCCAGATCTGACGCAATTGCCCCAGGACACCCGTTACGCCTTGCCCGGCAGCACGGTCAGCGCCAGCAACTATGGCGGCGGCATGGCCAACTCGGCCCAGGCCCCTCGTGCGCAAACCGTGACGCCGAGTGTTCCGGGCCTGCGCCTGGAGGGCCAAGGCGGAATGCGTTGGCTGGTGGTCACGGGCATGACCCCGGAAGACGTTTGGCCGAAGTTGCGCAGTTTCTGGGAAGAAACCGGACTGAAGCTGACGCTGGATGAACCCAAGCTGGGCCTGATGGAAACCGAGTGGGCCGAAAACCGAGCCAAGCTGCCGCAGAACTTCATGCGCAAAATCTTCGGCGCCTTGATGTCTACCAGCACCTTGGACCTGTACCGCACGCGCGTTGAACGCGTCGCGGGCCCCAATGGCGGCACCAGCACAGAGATCTACATCAGCCATCGTGGCCTGGAAGAGGTGTATCGCGAAAACAACCGCGACAACCCCGATGGACCACGCAAGACCATCTGGCAACCGCGCGCCTCCGATCCGGAGATGGAAATCGAGATGCTGCGTCGCCTCATGCTCAAACTGGGCGCCCCAACTGAGCAGACGGATGCGCAGTCGGATCGGCAAACCGCGGGATTGACCGACCCGGCCCAAGCCGCGCCGAAGACCGCGCAGCTTGAGCAGCGCAACGGCCAGCCCGTGGTCACCGTGCGCGAGCCGTTCGATCGCGCCTGGCGACGGGTTGGCTTGACGCTGGACCGCACCGGGTTCACCGTGGAAGATCGCGACCGCAGCCAAGGCATCTATTTCGTGCGTTATGTGCAACCGCCGAAAGTTGGCGAGGAAGAACCGGGCTGGTGGGCCCGCACCTTTGGCGGCGCGAAACCCCTGGACAAGACGCCTCGCCGCTACCGCATCACGGTGAGGTCCGAGGGCAATCAGAGCACGGTGGCCGTGCTCAATGCGGAAGGTACGCCCGAGAGCTCCGAGCAAGCGCGCAACATCCTGCAGGTGATCGTGGACGATCTGCGCTGAGCCGGGGATGAGCTTGAACGTGAAACGGACGAACAGGTCAAACGTGGCCAGATCTCTGGCGTGTGGTGTTCGGTGCTGGTTGATGGCCCAATGCCTCACAGTGTTGGCTCTGGTAACCGCCATACCCTCCGCCTGGGCACAGTTTGGCGAGGGGGGTGGAGACGGCCCACCAGGGGTGGACGTGGGCCAGATCGGCGCAGCAGTGCTCAGCACCCCGCGCTACATGGGCGCGGATCAAAACCGCTTGCGGGCCCTGCCCTATTTCAGTTACCGCTGGGCCAACGGTTGGTTCATCGATGGCCTCAACGGCATCGGTTATGCCGGATCACCCGCGCCCGGACTGCGTCTCGGGGCGCATGTCGGCGTCTCCCCCGATCGCGAGGAGAGCGATGATCCGGCACTGGACGGCATGGGCAACGTCAACCGCGAAGCAGAGCTGGGGGTTTTTGCTCAGCAGCGCCTGGGAATCTGGCTGGGCGGCAACCTGAGCGTGCGCTCCCACTTGCGCTACGGCTCGGGCGAGGATCGCCAAGGCGGGCACGCTGAGCTGGGCTTGGGCTGGGGCACGCGGCTTGGGCAGCGCAGCTTGATGAACCTGGGCCTCGCGGCGAATTGGGCCAATCAGGCCTATATGCGAACCTATTTCGGTGTCACGCGGGCGCAGTCCGCTACCAGCGGCTACGACGCGTATGAGACGCATGGCGGCTTGCGCGACGTGCGTCTGTCCTTGACCTTCATCCAGTTGTTTTCCCCCACGGTGACCGGCTTGCTGATGGTCGGCCAGACCGATTGGCAGGGGGAGGCGGCGGACAGCCCCCTGGTTCGCGACACGAGCAACACCATGGCCATCGCAGCACTCACATACCGCTTCTAGGGCGAACTTTGTTCCCCACGCGCAACGGGGCACCGGAAAAATAAAAAGCCACCGCAGCAATGCGGTGGCTTTTTGACTTTCGGCGCTAGAAGCGCCTACTCGGAGCCGAAGATTACTTCTTGGCGGGCTCAGCGGCAGCCGGGGCAGCAGCGGGAGCAGCAGCAGCCGGAGCGGCGGCAGCGTCAGCGGGAGCGGCGGCCGGAGCAGCAGCGGGAGCTTCAGCAGCAGCCGGAGCGGCGGCGGGAGCAGCGGCTTCCTCTTTCTTGCCGCAAGCAGCCAGGGCAACGGCGGAAATCACGGCGATCAGAGCAAGAGACTTTTTCATGATGGTTGAATTAAGAAAGTGAATAAAAGAGCGGCAACAAAAAAACTTTCACCCGGTGCGGCACACATGAAATGGCAGGCCGCCTAGACGCGCCCCATCCATGCACCACACTGGTAATCCGGCCCGCTCACACGACCCGGATTGGGGCGCAATTTTATTCGCGGTTCTGGATTTTTTGTGCCGTCATGCAAAATAAATTCGTAGTAACCCTTGAAACAATTCACAGGGCAGCTTGGCAGCCATGGCCTCACGATGACAGCAGTTTCCCCAAAAACCGCGCACGATGCGTGCGATTGCACGATCGCGCATCAGTTCCGAGAGCGGCGCGACGTCTAGATCGCGTATCCCTCAGGCGGCGGCGCCGTGCAACCAGCCAGCGTCGCGCCAATCCGCGAGGAGTTCGCGGGCCGCGCGGCTGAGTGCGCGCACCTCTTTGGCGTCCAAGCGTCGCTCATCGGCCAAGCGCCGCAGCAGCACCCTGTCTTGACCGCCGTCGTCATCGGAAGCAAGGTAGCTCTCCCCGTTGACGTAGACGTGCGCCTCGTCGTAGAGCATGCGCGTGCGCCTGTCCAACACGATCCCCGACGCGGACATGGGCACGAGCGCGCCATTGGCATGCTGCGACGACGGTTCAAACCACACCTGGGGCTTGGGTTCGCTCAAGACCTCGCCCAGCACGCGCGCCACGACCTGGGGATCGCGCAGGGCTTGTTCCACGGCTTGACGCGCATACCGCAGCAGCGGGCTGGGCAGGCTGGCAGGTGCGTCCACGGCGGGCTGCTTCGGATCGCGGTACAGCAGATCGGCGAACGCGGGGTCCATGCTCTCGGCAGCATCTTCCGCCAGGCGTTGCAGCAGCTCTTGCGCGAGCCCACCCGCCTTCGGAGAACGAAACCCGATGGAGTAGGTCATGCACTCCCCTTCCACGGCGACGCCATCGTGCGCGTACTGAGGGGGCAGATACAGCATGTCGCCGGGTTCGAGCACGAACTCCTGCTCTGGACGGAAATTGGAAAGGATCTTCAGAGGCACGCCAGCCTTCAGTTTCAAATCCTGCTGGCTGCCGATCTTCCAATGCCGCTTGCCATGGGCCTGCAACAGGAACACGTCGTAGCTGTCGAAATGCGGCCCCACGCCCCCCCCCTCCACGGCGTAGCTGATCATCAAATCGTCCAGCCGCGCATCGGGCACGAAGCGGAACTGCTGCATCAATTGGTGCGCCGTATCGTCGTGCAAGTCCACGCCCTGCACCAGCAGCGTCCAAAAATCACCCTTGGCGGGCTTGAGCGTGGGCAGGTCGCGCCGCGAGAAGGGGCCGCGGCGCAGGCCCCAGTTGTCCTGACGCCCACGCTTTTGCAAGGTCACCAGACGCGATTCCACATCCTCGCGTCCTGCGAGGGCAAACAGCTGCGCGCGCGTGAGCAGGGCCTGCATGCCCGGCACCGCCCGGCGCACAAGCAAAGGCTTTTTCTGCCAGTAGCGGCGCATGAAAACAGCGGGGCTGATGCCGCCCAGCAAAGTCAGCGGCAGGTTCACATCCATGAGAAGGCTTTCGTGTGCGCGGGTGAAAAAAGCTTGGGCGACAATTGTCCCCCATGAACACAGACCATCCGAACGACAAGCGCCTGGAAGCCATCACGCCGCAATGCGTGGTCGCGCTGACCTGGACCCTGACCGACACCTTGGGCGAGGAACTCGACGTGCTCGACGACCCCGTCGAATTCCTGATCGGGGGCGAAGACCTGTTTGAAAAAATCGAGCTGGCCTTGCAAGGCCACGGCGTCGGCGCCAGCGTCGCGGTGCATTTGGAGCCCGAGGAAGCCTTCGGCGATTTCAACGACCAATTGCTCTTCCTGGAAAAGCGAGAACTCTTCCCCGCCGAGTTGGAAGAAGGCATGACGCTTGAAGGCCACGCCCTGCCGCCGGGCTGCAACCCGGACGCTCCGCGTGACGCGCTCTACACCGTGACCGAGATCTACCCCGACCACGTGGTGCTCGATGGCAACCATCCGCTGGCGGGCATCGCACTGCGCCTCGCATTGAAGGTTGAAGGCGTGCGCGAAGCCACCGAGGAAGAGATTGGGCGCGGCACGGCGGGCACGGGCTTTTTCCGCATCGCCCCCCTGCACGAACAGGGCGACGGCGGCAACTCGCTGCATTGAGCATGGACCGTGCTGGCGAGACAATTGACATGAGCCAAGACACCCCCGAGACCTTGAGTCGACGCCAACTGCTGATCGGTGCTGGCGCCGTCAGTGCCCTCAGCGCCTGGAGCGCCCTGCCGCGTTCCGCGTGGGCCGCCCTGCCGACCCAGCTGGAATACGGGCCAGCGCAGGCGTTTTCCTTTGACGAGCTGATGGCACGCGCACGGACCCTGTCTGCTCAAGCCTACGCACCGCCGCCGCCCTTGCCGCGCAACGTGCTCGAACGCATTGATTACGACGCCCACGGCAAGCTGCGCTACAAGAGTGAATTCGCGCTTTTCGCGCAGGGACCTGGCGCTTTCCCCGTCACCTTCTTCCACCTCGGCCGCTACTTTCAAACCCCCGTTCGCATGCACCTGCTGGACCCTGCAGGACGCCAGGCACGCGAAATCCTTTACAACCCGGCCTACTTCGACATGCCGGCCGACAGCCCGGCCCGTGAATTACCGACCGGCGCGGGCTTCGCGGGCTTCCGCTTTCAGGAAAGTCGACTCGGGGGCTCCGGGGCCCAGAAACAACTGCCCTGGCAAAAAAATGACTGGGTGGCTTTTCTAGGTGCGTCCTACTTCCGCGCCATCGGCGACCTCTACCAGTACGGCCTGTCCGCGCGTGGCGTGGCCCTGGATGTGGCACAAGCCGGCAAGCCGGAGGAATTCCCAGCCTTCACCCATTTCTGGTTCTTACCGCCCTCAGGCAAGCCAGGGGACAACACCGTCACGGTGTATGCCCTGCTGGACGGACCCAGCATCAGCGGCGCCTACCGCTTCGACCTGAGGCGCGACCCGGGCAAGAACGGCGCGGTGCTGATGGACATCGACTGCGCGCTCTTCCTGCGCCGCGACGTGGCGAGACTCGGCATCGCCCCGCTGACCTCCATGTACTGGTTCTCCGAGACGGAGAAGTCGACCGCCGTGGATTGGCGACCCGAGGTGCACGACTCGGATGGCCTGGCCCTGTGGACGGGCAACGGCGAGCGCATCTGGCGGCCGCTGAACAACCCGAAGCGCACCATGGCCTCGGCCTTCGCGGACCGCACGCCGCGAGGCTACGGCCTGCTGCAACGCGACCGCGATTTCGACCACTACCTGGACGGCGTGGCCTATGACCGCCGACCCAGTCTGTGGGTCGAACCCTTGGGCGATTGGGGCGCGGGCAGCGTGCAGCTGATCGAGATCCCGACCGACGATGAAATTCACGACAACATCGTCGCCATGTGGGTGCCCCAAGCCGAAGGCAAGGCGGGCAGTAGCTACCAATTGAAGTACCGCCTGCACTGGCGCGCCGACGAACCGGGTACACAGCGCAAAGCACTTGCGCAGTGCGTTGCCACGCGCCTGGGCCATGGTGGTGAACCGGGCAAGCCGCGCCCTCGGGGCGTGCGCAAGTTCGTGGTGGAGTTTCTGGGCGGATCGCTGAGCCAGTTGCCCTGGGGCGTGCGGCCCGAGGCCGTGCTGAGCGCCTCGCGTGGCACCTTCGGCAACGTCTTCTGCGAGGCCGTGCCCAATGGCGTGCCGGGGCACTGGCGCGCCGTGTTCGACCTCACGGTGAGCGGGCAAGAGCCGGTGGACATGCGGCTCTACCTGCGTCAAGCGGGCCAGACGCTGTCAGAGACCTGGCTTTACCAGTACCACCCCGTGTGAGCCCCCTCCGCACCGTGACAGCGGGGCCAAGCCCCCATCAAAGGGGATAGTCGTAGCGGACAAAACCTCCGTGGTGGGCGAGGCGGTCGTACAGGGCACGGGCGGTGGCATTGTGGGCCTGGGTAAGCCAGTAAAAGCGTGCCGCGCCCCGCTCCCGGGCTTGGGCCGCCACGGCCTCGATCAGCGCGCGGCCGACGCCCTGGCCGCGCGCCGAGGGGTCGGTGTAAAGATCCTGCAAATAGCAGACACGCGTCGCCCAGGTGTTCGCGTGGAAAAGGTAATGCGCCAGCCCCCGCAACTCGCCGTCCTGGTACGCGCCCAAGCCGTGGATGCCGTCCTCGTTCAAGAGGCGGGTCCAGGCAAGGGCGTACTCCTCATCGGTGGTGGGCGTGTTGTAAAACGCCTTGTAGCCTCGCGCGAGGTGCTCCCAGGCTGGCCGGTCTTCTCGCTGCAAGGGAGCGATGCGCAAGGCTCAGCGCTTGCCCGTTGATCCGTAGCCGCCCGTGCCGCGTTCGGTTTCAGCCGCAAACTCGTCCACGAGATGGAAGTGCGCCTGCACCACGGGGACGATGACCAGTTGGGCGATGCGTTCCATGGGCTCGATGGTGAAGGCCGTGGCGCTGCGGTTCCAGGCGCTGACCATCAACTGCCCTTGGTAGTCGCTGTCGATCAAGCCCACGAGGTTGCCCAACACGATGCCGTGCTTATGGCCCAGGCCCGAACGCGGCAAGATGAGCGCGGCGTACCCAGGGTCGGCCAGGTGGATCGCCATGCCGGTCGGCACCAGCTGCCATGCATTCGGCGCCAGGGTCAAGGGTGCGTCCAGGCAGGCGCGCAGGTCCAGGCCGGCGCTGCCAGGCGTGGCATAGGCAGGCATTTGTTCGCGCAGGCGCGCGTCGATGATCTTGACGTCGATGTGCATGGAGAGAAACGGAAGAATTAACTACTTCTTAAGACGCTGGGCAATTTCAGCAACGAGTTGGCGCGCGAGCGTGTGCTTGTCGGCACGAGGCAGCTCGCGCGCGCCGGATTCGTCGACCAGCAACAGGGTGTTGTCGTCCTGACCGAAAGTGGCCGGTCCGATATTGCCCACCAGCAGGGGCACTTCCTTGCGGGCACGCTTGGCTTGCGCGTGGGCCAGCAGATCGTCACTCTCAGCGGCAAAACCGACGCAGTACAGCGCCCCACTCCGGGCCCGCGGGGCCTGCGCCACACTGGCCAGAATGTCGTCGTTCTCAACGAACTCCAGCGCGGGAGGTTTCCCGCTCCCGTCTTTCTTGATCTTCTGCGGGGAGGCCTTGGCAGGGCGCCAGTCCGCGACCGCTGCCGTTGCTACAAAAACAGAAGCATGGGAAACCTCGGACTGTACGGCCTGATGCATCTCCTGCGCTGAGCGCACGTCCACGCGACGCACCCCGCGCGGCGTGGGCAGGTGAACCGGTCCCGCAACCAACGTCACATCCGCACCTGCTTCCCGCGCGGCTCTGGCAATGGCAAATCCCATCTTGCCACTGGAGCGGTTGGTGATGCCACGCACGGGGTCGATGGCCTCGTAGGTCGGCCCTGCCGTGACCAGCACGCGCCGACCGCTCAGCAGCTTGGGCTGGAAGAAAGCGATCAGGTCTTCAAGGATGTCCGCGGGTTCCAGCATGCGGCCGTCCCCGGTCTCTCCGCAGGCCTGCAGGCCATTGCCCACGCCCAGCAACGTGGCGCCGTCTTGGGCCACCTGAGCCAGGTTACGCTGGGTGGCGGGATGGGCCCACATCTCGCGGTTCATGGCCGGAGCCAACAACAAGGGCACCTTGTCGATGGGACGCGCCAGGCACATCAGGCCCAGCAATTCGCTGGCGCGGCCTTGCGCCAGTTGGGCGATGAAATCGGCGCTGGCCGGCGCGACGAGGATGGCATCGGCGTGCGTGTCGCCCTGCCGGGTCGCGTTGATGTGCGGCATGTTGTTCGGCTCGCGCGCGTCCCACTGCGACAGGTACACCGGCCGGTTGGACAAGGCCTGCATCGTCACGAGTGTGATGAACTGCGCGGCGGCCTCCGTCATGATGACCTGCACGGTCGCGCCCGCCTTGATCAGCAGCCGACACAACTCCGCGGACTTGTAGCAGGCCACGCCCCCGGAGAGGCCCAGGACGATGTGTTTTCCAGCAAGCTCGTTCATGGCCAGGGAATGTAGCAGTTCCCGTCTACGGTCTATGTGCTTCGCCCCGTATGGCTTGGCTGGCGAAGGGCGCGACGGCGCTGGGGCCCGCGCGCGATTTCGGGGATGGCGCTTGGGGCAGGCAGGAGGCCACAGCGTGACGACAAGTGTCGTCACGCATCGTGCATCTGATTAGCGACAACGTGTTTGAGCGTAGCGCTGAGAGCGCGAAGCGAGTTGTTATCGATGTGGCCTCCTGCCTGCCCCAAGCGCGAAGTCGGCGCAGCCGACCATCACCACATGAGCGCGTGGGCCCCAGCGCCGTCGCGCCCTTCGCCAGCCAAGCCTGCGCGATACCCCGACAAGCCGAGCCTGTAAAAAGCGTCAATCCACCACGCCTATAATCTCGCTTTACCTGCTCATCGAACCTTGCACGGTTCGACTCGACATGACCAAATTCGTCTTCGTCACCGGCGGCGTGGTGTCTTCCCTGGGCAAGGGCATCGCCTCCGCGTCTCTCGCCGCGATCCTTGAATCGCGCGGCCTCAAAGTCACCCTCATCAAGCTCGATCCTTACCTCAACGTGGACCCGGGCACCATGTCGCCCTTCCAGCATGGCGAGGTGTTCGTCACCGACGATGGCGCCGAAACCGACCTGGACCTCGGCCACTACGAGCGCTTCATCGAAACGCGGATGAAGCGCAGCAACAACTTCACCACCGGCCAGATCTACAAGAGCGTTCTTGAGAAAGAGCGCCGCGGCGACTACCTCGGCAAGACCGTGCAGGTCATCCCGCACGTCACCAACGAGATTCAGGAGTACGTCAAGCGTGGCGCGGGCATGGGCACACCCGACGCGGTGGACGTTGCCATCGTCGAAGTGGGCGGTACCGTGGGCGACATCGAGTCCCTGCCCTTCCTGGAAGCCGTGCGCCAGCTCAGCCTGCGCCTGGGACCGAACAACGCGGCCTTTGTACACCTGACCTACGTGCCCTGGATTGCCGCCGCGGGTGAATTGAAGACCAAGCCCACCCAGCACACCGTGCAGAAACTGCGCGAAATCGGCATCCAGCCCGACGCACTGCTGTGTCGCGCTGACCGCGCCATCCCCGACGATGAGCGCGAAAAGATCAGCCTCTTCACCAATGTGCCGCACTGGGGCGTGATCTCCATGCCCGACGTGGACACCATCTATAAGGTGCCGCGCGTCTTGCATGAACAAGGTCTGGACGGACTGATCTGCGACAAGTTGCGCATCAACACGCCGCCCGCCAACCTGAAGCGCTGGGATGCACTGGTGCGCGAGGTTGAGCATCCGCAGGGCGTGGTCACCATCGCCATGGTCGGCAAATATGTGGACCTGTCCGACAGCTACAAGTCCGTCAACGAGGCCTTGCGCCACGCCGGCATGAAGAACCATGTGCGGGTGCAGATCGAGCACGTCGATTCGGAAACCATCACCGACGACACGGTAGGCCAGTTGGCGAAGTACGATGCCATTCTTGTACCCGGCGGTTTCGGCAAGCGCGGCATCGAAGGCAAGATTTGCACGGCGCGTTACGCCCGCGAACACAAGGTCCCCTACCTGGGTATCTGCCTCGGCATGCAGGTCGCCACCATCGAATTCGCGCGCCATGTGGCGGGCCTCAAGGACGCCAACAGCACGGAATTCGAGCCCGGTTGTCCGCACCCTGTCATCGCCCTGATCACCGAGTGGAAGGACGCGGACGGCACCATCAAGAAGCGCGATGCCAACTCCGACCTCGGAGGCACCATGCGCCTGGGCGCGCAGAGCTCGGACGTGGTCAAGGGCACGCTGGCGCACAGCATCTATGGTGACGTGGTCACCGAGCGCCACCGCCATCGTTACGAGGCCAACGTCAACTACCTCGACACCCTGCGCGACAAGGGACTGGTGATTTCGGCGCTGACCCAGCGTGAGCACCTGACTGAGATCGTCGAGTTGCCGCAGACCACGCACCCCTGGTTCGTGGGCGTGCAGTTCCACCCTGAATTCAAGTCGACACCCTGGAATGGGCACCCGCTGTTCAACTCCTTCGTCAAGGCCGCTCTGTCGCGCCAAGCCAGCGGCCAGAACGGCGCCACGAACCCGGCGCTGAAGGCCGTGGCCTGACGCCGGAACCGTCTTGCGGTTCAAGCACAGCCCCATTCCGTCATTCCACTGTTTTTCAACTTCGAGCAAAGAGAAGACAACATGAGCGCCATCGTTGACATCGTCGGTCGTGAAATCCTGGACAGCCGTGGCAACCCCACGGTGGAATGCGACGTGCTGCTGGAAAGCGGCACCATGGGCCGCGCGGCCGTGCCCTCGGGAGCCTCCACCGGTTCGCGCGAAGCCATCGAACTGCGCGATGGCGACAAGAACCGTTACTTGGGCAAGGGCGTGCTCAAGGCCGTTGAGCACATCAACACAGAAATCAGCGAGTCGGTGCTGGGCCTGGACGCCGCCGAGCAGTCCTTCCTCGATAAAACGCTGATTGACCTCGACGGCACCGACAACAAGAGCCGCTTGGGCGCCAACGCCATGTTGGCCGTCAGCATGGCCGTGGCCCGCGCGGCAGCCGAGGAGGCTGGCCTGCCGCTCTACCGCTACTTTGGCGGCATGAGCGCGGTGCAGATGCCCGTGCCCATGATGAACGTGATCAACGGCGGCGCGCATGCCAACAACAGCCTGGACCTCCAGGAATTCATGATCCTGCCCGTGGGCGCGACCAGCTTCCGTGAATCGCTGCGCTGGGGCGCCGAGGTGTTCCACGCCCTCAAGAAGATCATCGATGCCAAGGGCATGCCGACGTCGGTGGGTGACGAAGGCGGTTTCGCGCCGAACGTGGCCAACCATGAAGCGGCCATTCAGCTCATTCTGGAAGCGATTTCCAAGGCGGGCTACGAAGCCGGCTCGCAGATCGCTCTGGGCCTGGACTGCGCGTCCAGCGAGTTCTACAAGGAAGGCAAGTACGTGCTGGAAGGCGAAGGCGGGCTCAAGCTCTCCGCCCCCGAATGGACGGACATGCTGGCGACCTGGTGCGACAAGTACCCCATCATCAGCATCGAGGATGGCATGGCTGAGGGCGATTGGGACGGCTGGAAGACGCTGACCGAACGCCTGGGCAAGAAGGTGCAACTCGTGGGCGATGACCTCTTCGTGACCAACACCAAGATCCTGAAGGAAGGCATCGACAAGTCCATCGCCAACTCCATCCTGATCAAGATCAACCAGATTGGCACGCTGTCTGAGACGTTCGCCGCCATCGAGATGGCCAAGCGCGCGGGCTATACCGCCGTCATCAGTCACCGCAGCGGTGAAACGGAGGACAGCACGATCGCCGACATCGCGGTCGGCACCAACGCGGGCCAGATCAAGACCGGCTCGCTGAGCCGCAGCGACCGCATGGCCAAATACAACCAACTGCTGCGCATCGAGGAAGACCTGGGCGAAGTGGCGGTGTACCCTGGCCGCGCGGCCTTCTACAACCTGAAGTAAGCCGGCTTGCTTCAGAGCCGGCATGCGGACACGCTGAGACCCAGACCCCACGGCGAGGCACGATCCCCCATGGCACGACCGCCTCGCCCCTCCCGTCTGCTACCACTGCTGTTGGTGGCCCTGCTGCTCATCGTGCACGCGCAGCTTTGGTTCGGTCGGGGCAGCGTGCCCCAGGTGGCCGCCTTGGCCCAAAAGTTGGAAGCACAAACCCAGCGCAACACGGAGGCACGGCAGCAGAACGAACGTTTGGCCGCCGAAGTTCAGGACCTTCAAGAGGGACTGGACATGGTCGAGGAAAAAGCTCGTCGGGAGTTGGGCATGGTCAAACCCAACGAAATCTACGTACAAATCGAGCAGTAGCTCGCAACGTGCCAACGCGCGCATGAGGGTCGCATTGCTGGGTGCCACCGGTACTGGCAAAAGCCACTTGGCCCAAGCTCTGGCGCGGCATTTCCCTTCACATGCCTTCCTGGACGCGCCGGACCTCGCCGACGCCTCGACTTGGGATTGTGTCCTTTTGATGGGACTCGATTGGCCGGACCCGTGCAGGGAACCGAATTCGGCAAGTCAGGCCCGTCGCCGCGCCGAGGACACCCACCTGCGCGCATGGCTGAATGCGACGGGCCGACCGTATGGCGTGGTGTATGGGCAAGGGCAGCAGCGCCTGCGCGCCGCAATGCAGCGGCTCTTTCCGCGGGAGATCCCTGAACAGAGCAAGGGCCGCTGGAGCGGCCCTTGCGAAACTTGCGCTGACCCGGACTGCGAATTCCGCTTGTTCAGCGGGCTCTTGAATGGAGCTTCCGGCCCTATTGCACGGTCGAGCTCGAGGGTGGTTGATCTTCCGCCTGCGTGAACAACTGGACGGCGTCGATTTCGTCAAAACGGTAACTGGCGCCGCAAAAATCACAATCCACCTGCACCGCGCCCTGCTCGGCAAGGATGTCCCTTACCTCTTCCTGTCCCAGCCCTCGGATCATGCCGGCCACGCGATCTCGGCTGCATGTGCAGGAGAAACGTGGGCCCTGCTCGCCCCATTGAGGTTCAAAGCGTTGCAGGCGTTCCTCCCAGAACAGGCGCCGCAGAATGGTGTCCACATCCAGCGTCAGCAGCTCGTCTCGCTTCAGGCTGGCAGCCAAGGTGGCAATGCGGTTGTAGTGCTCCTGCATTTCTGCAGCCTGCTCCACACCCTTCTCGCCCTCCAGGTTGCCCGCGCCCTGGACGGGCAAGCGCTGAATCAATAGACCGGCCGCCATCTGGTCGTCGGCCGCCAGCACCAGCGTGGTCTCAAGTTGCTCGCTCTGAAGCATGTAGTGCTGCAAGGCTTCGGACAAGTTGCGCATGCCCTGACCCTCCGCATTCGTCAGCGGGACCACGCCCTGATAGGGCTGCTGGCCCGGCTGGCGGCCCTTGGGGTCCAGGGTGACAGCGCAACGCCCCTGCCCGTGCGCATTCAGCATGTCAGAAAGCTGCGCTTCGGCCGCCACGGCGCCCTGTACCGTGGCTGTGGCACGCAAGCGCAGATCAGACTGCACCTCGACCACCGCCAGTTTCACCGGGCCGTCACCAAAGACTTGCAAAATCAGCGCGCCATCGAATTTGATGCTGGACTGCATCAGCACCGCCGCAGCGGCCATTTCACCTAAGAGGTTCTGAACCGGCAGGGGATAGGCACCGGAAGCACCTTCGCCCGCGGCGGAACGGCTCTGCGCTCGGCGACGCAGAATCTCGCCCCAGGCATCGCTGCCCAGGCGCACCAAGGACCCGCGCACGGGCAAGCCCTCAAACAAGAATTTGTGGAGTTCAGACACGCTGGAATTCGGGATAAAGGTCAATCTACGGAGCGATCAGCTCAGATGCGGTTCAAGCGATTTTCTTCAAGCCCTGGCGATACAAGGCAGCGTTGTCAACGTAATGCTGGGCGATGCGCTTCAGCCCCTCAATTTGCTCCGGGCTGAGTTGTTTCACGGCCTTGGCCGGGCTGCCCAAAATCATGCTGCCATCGGGGAACTGCTTGCCCTCGGTGACCAGCGCCCCCGCGCCGACCAGGCAGTTCTTACCTATGCGGGCATGGTTGAGGACGATGGCACCGATACCAATCAACGAACCATCACCCACCGTGCAGCCATGCAGCATCACTTTGTGGCCCACGGTCACGTCCTCGCCGATGTGCAGCGGCACGCCCGCGTCGGCATGGAGCACCGACCCATCCTGCACATTGCTGCCCTTGCCAATGTGCAGGTGCTCGGTGTCTCCCCGCACAACAGTGCCAAACCAAATGCTGGCGTTGGCCTCGATCGTCACCTTCCCGATCACCTGCGCGCTGTCGGCCACCCATGCATTGGTGCCCAGCGTCGGGGCATGCCCGTCGAGTTCATAAATCGCCATACCCGCCTTTCTACGACACCCCGCGCCACGAATTGCATTCTTTGGGGCACGCGCGGGTGATCGGGGTGCCTGATACCACGTGCCATAGCCAGGATTGTATGAAGCCCGCAGCCCCCTCACCGTGCAGCCATGAGAGTGTCGGTGCCGAGTTGCCCCCAAGGTCGGCGCAAAAGCGCAACAAAATCGGGATTTTCAGACTCAGAGCAGCGGTAAAGGAGGCCCAAAGCCTTGCTTTTGTGCGCTCCCCTCGTTTTTCGTGGTGTATCCTAAGCCTTGCTGCGACGCAATGTGTGCACATTGCACGCAAGTGCCCAAGCTTCAGCGCTTCCCCTGCCTTGCAAACTCGGGCGCCATTGCCAGAAATTCCGAACGCTTTCATCCTCCACCTTCCACCCCAACCTCCATGGCACAGCTCGCCTCCCTGCTCAAAGCCGAAATCGTCCGTCTGGCGCGCAAGGAAGTCCGCGTCGAATTGCAGGCTCTTCAGAAAGCCTCATCCCGTTACCGCACGGAGCTTGCCGCGCTCAAACGGCAGCTCAAAGACCAGCAACGGCAGTTGGCCAAGCAGGCCAAAGGCGGAGGTCGCTCCAAAGCCGTCAGCAGTGATGCCGCGGGAGAGGATGAAGGCAACCCAAGACTGCGTTTCCGCGCCTCAGGTTTTGCGACCCTGCGCAAGAAACTGGACCTGTCCGCCGCGGACATGGGCAAGTTGGTTGGCGTGACGCAACAAACCATTTATCACTGGGAAAAAGGTCAAGCCCGTCCCCGTGCGAGCCAACTGCAAAACATCGCCGCGATCCGCAAATTGGGCAAGCGTGGTGCTGCGGCCAAGTTGGCTGAGATGTGAAACGCCTGCTGAAACGTTTCTCCCAGAAAGCCTGAGCTGCAACATGGTTTCGAACGACTCACTCCGCACTTCCCATTCCTGGTCGAAACATCTGGGACTGATCACTGCCATCGTGGCGGGCAGCCTGATGAGCGGCTGTGCCTGGATGCATGGCAAAGCCATGCGCACCGTCGCCACCCCCACCCTGGCGCTCGCCGTGATCGGCGACCGTCTGTTGACGGGCAAAGCCGTGCTGTACACCGATCGTCGTGCCACGGTGGAATTGAGCGATAGCAAGGAGCCCGCGCTGGATTGCTTGGGCACCATGAACTACACCAACACCACCGGCGGCGTGCTGGACTTGCGCTGCAACGATGGGTCTCAGATCCGCTTGCCATACACCACGATTGGAGAAACGCAAGGACACGCGTCTGGCGGTGGTGTCAGCGTGACCTACGGACTCCCCCCGGAAAACGCACGGGCCTGGCTGATGCCGCCTGCAGGTCGCCGTCTGGTATTGGCCAAGGAGGAAGGGTTCATGTGCAACTGGTTCGATTGGGCCCTGTCCTGCAACTACCTGCGGCTCGAGTAAGACCAACGCCGTAGCTTGTCGGCAGATAGAAAAAAGGGGCGCATGCAGCGCCCCTTTTTTTTGCCCGGCGCAGAATGCCGGACCAGAGTCTGACGACGCTCAGCGCGGCGCGCGCGCCGCGAAGGGGCGCTTGCTACCACCGCCGCCGCGTGGCGCATCCCCCATGGGGCGGGCAAAGCCTTGACGTGCTCCCTCGGTCCGCCCGCCACGGGCGTTGTCGTTGGCACCGCGTTCACGGCGATCACCGAAACCATGGGCCTTGCCGAACTCCGGACGCCCCCCAGCACCTGCACCGCGAGCGCCTTCCGGACGACCCGCGCCAGTGCCCTTGCCGAAGCTGCCTCGGCCAAAACCGCCGCCCCGGTCGGAACGACCCGAGCGATCGCCTCGGTCACCCCTGCTGTCACCCCGCTCAGGGCGGAACGACGGCATGCGCTGCTGCGGCTCCAGGCCTGGAATGGCCTCCGGCTTGAAAGGCTGCTTGGTGTAGAACTCGATGTCACCGATTTTGCGGCGATCACGGAATTCAGCAATCGTCACGGCGATGCCGTCACGACCTGCACGCCCTGTGCGGCCAATGCGGTGGGTGTAATCCTCGGCCTTCATGGGCAGGCCGAAGTTGAAGACATGGGTGATCGTGGGCACATCAATGCCACGCGCGGCCACGTCAGTGGCGACCAGGAATTTCACCTGGCCACTGCGCAACGCCATGAGGCGTCGGTTACGCAAGCCCTGGCTGAGCGCACCATGCAAGGCAACCGCGGCGAACCCGGCTTGCTGCAAATCAGCGGCGAGCCCATCGCACTCGACCTGAGTGCTGGCGAAAACGATGGCCTGATCGATGTTCGCGTCACGCAGCCAATGGTCCAGCAAGGCACGCTTGTGCGCGAAGTTGTCAGCCCAGTGCAGCACCTGCTTGATGTTGGCGTGCTTTTCATGCGGCGTGGCGATCTGGACTTTCTTGACCTGCGAGCCGTTGTCGTGCATCACGCGCATCGCGAGCTGCTGGATGCGCGGCGCGAACGTCGCGGAGAACATCATGGTCTGACGGCGGTTGGCCGTCAGCGCATTGATTTCGGCCAGGTCATCGGAGAAACCGAGGTCCAGCATGCGATCGGCTTCGTCGACGACCAGGAACTGCACCTGGTCCAGCTTGATCTGCATGGACCGCTGCAGGTCCAGCAGGCGGCCTGGCGTGGCCACGACCAGTCCAGCGTTCTGTAGCTTGGCGATCTGCAACTGGTACGGCATGCCGCCCACCACGTTGGCAATGCGCAGGCCCCGGCAATGCTTGACCAGTTCGATCGCGTCGTGAGCGACCTGTTGCGCGAGCTCGCGCGTGGGGCACAGCACCAGGGCACCCGGCACCGCGGCCTTGAAGTTGCGCGGGTTGGTCGGGTCCTTGCGCTTGTGACGCTTGGGAGCCGGTTCGCCCTTCACTGCGGCGTCGGCGCAAGCGCGCTCGTAGTCCTCGCGCTCCTTGGTGGCAGCCTCGGCCTGCTGCTGGATCAAGGTGTGTAGCACGGGCAGCAGGAAAGCCGCCGTCTTGCCGCTGCCGGTCTGGCTGGAGACCATGAGGTCGTTGTAGCCCAAGTGAGTCGCATCGTCGGTGGGCAGGGCGAGGGGAATGACGCGCTGCTGCACGGCAGTGGGCTGGGTATAACCCAGGTCCGCCACGGCTTGGATCAGTTCAGGCGCGAGCCCAAGTTCCACGAAGCCGTTGGGCGCGATGGTTTCGGAAAGGGTGGATTCATCGGGCGTGGTCTCGGAAACGAGGCCGCCCGTCACGTTCAAAGTGTCGGTCATGTCATGCTCACACGGAAAGCCGCGAAAAACGCGGCATGGCGCTCCGCCTGAGTTGCGGTGCGCCCCGTTCAATGGTTAAGAGACATCAACCATCAAACGGGATTCCATGCCAAAGGGCATGGCTGGACATTTCTCAACGAGCCCTCCCAAAGGAGAACCCACGTCCGGTGTGTGATGGGGAGATGTGCGTCAGCGCCTTCGATTCAAAGGCGCGGGTGGGATTATCGCACGTCTTGCACCGGGGCCTGCGTGCCGGGGATTCAGGCCAGCTTGAGGAAATGCGCGCGGTAATGAACGAGTTCGTCGATGGATTCGTGCACATCCGCCAAGGCCGTGTGCTTTTGCGCCTTTTTGAAGGCGCTATAGACCTCGGGACGCCAGCGCTTGGCCAGCTCTTTCAGCGTGCTGACGTCCAGGTTGCGGTAGTGGAACCAGGCTTCCAACTTGGGCATGTACTTCACCAGGAAGCGCCGGTCTTGGCTGATGGTGTTGCCGCACATCGGAGTACCGCTCTTGGGCACATATTGCTTGATGAAGGCGAGCAACTGCTCCTCAGCCTCTTCCTCGGTCAGCGTGGAAGCCTTGACCTTCTCGATGAGTCCGCTGCGGCCATGCGTGCCCTTGTTCCAGGCGTCCATTTTGTCCAGGATTTCGTCGCTTTGGTGGATGACCAGCACGGGCCCCTCAATGCGCGGCTCCAAATTCGGCCCGGTGACGATGATGGCGATTTCGATCAGGCGCTCCTTCTCGGGGTCCAACCCCGTCATTTCGCAATCGATCCAAACCAGGTTTTGGTCCGATTTCTTCAAAGTCTCGGACGGATTCGAGGCATTCAGGACTTCATTCATGCCTGTATTGTCCCCGATCCCCTAAACTTCGCGGCCATGGAAGCTTCTCCCCTGCCCCCGTCTTTTGCCCTGACCGTCCTGTTCGCGACTGCGCTCCTGCTGGGCCTGTTGACCAAGTTTTGGCTCGCCACCCGGCAGATTCGCCACATCGCCCGCCATCGGGCCACGGTGCCTGCCGCTTTTTCGAGCGCCGTCAGCCTGGAGGCGCACCAGAAAGCGGCCGATTACAGCGTGACCAAGCTGCGTTTCGGCCTGCTGGAGACCGCCTTCTCCAGCGTCGTTCTCCTGGCTTGGACCTTGCTGGGAGGACTGGATGCGCTGAACCAGGCGCTGCTGAGCTGGATGGGCCCCGGCATGGGTCAACAACTCGCGCTGATCACGGCCTTTGTCGTGGTGGGTGGCGTGATCGAACTGCCTTTCTCGCTCTACCAAACCTTTGTGATCGAGCAGCGCTTCGGCTTCAACAAAATGAACCTCAAGCTCTGGATCAGTGACCTTGTCAAGGGCGCATTGCTGGGCGCGGCCCTGGGCCTGCCCATCGCGGCCTTGGTGCTCTGGTTCATGGGCGCCACCGGGGCGTTGTGGTGGCTCTGGGCTTGGTGTGCCTGGATGGGCTTCAACCTGCTGTTGTTGTGGATCTACCCGACCTTCATCGCGCCGCTGTTCAACAAGTTCCAGCCCCTGCAAGACGAGTCGTTGAAAGCCCGCGTGACGGCCTTGATGCAACGCTGCGGCTTCCAGGCCCAAGGTCTGTATGTGATGGACGGCAGCCGCCGCAGCGCGCATGCCAATGCCTACTTCACCGGCTTTGGCACGGCCAAACGCGTGGTGTTCTTCGACACTCTGCTGAACAAACTCAGCCCCGGTGAGGTGGACGCCGTGTTGGCGCATGAGCTAGGGCACTTCAAGCACAAGCACATTCTCAAGCGCATCGTCACGCTTTTCGCCATCAGCCTTGCAGGGTTTGCCTTGCTGGGTTGGCTGGCACAGCAGCCGTGGTTTTACGCAGGCTTGGGTGTCACACCCAGCTTGGAATTGCTGGCGCCCGCCCTCGGCGCGGCCCTGTCCTCGCTGCCGCCCGAAGTGGCTCGCGGCTTCTCGTCGGCGCTTGGCACGTCGAACGACGCCCTGGCTTTGTTGCTGTTCCTCTTGGTTTCGCCCGTCTTCACGTTCTTCATCACGCCCTTGATGTCGCGCGGGTCGCGCAAGCACGAATTCGAAGCCGACGCCTACGCCGCCCAGCAAGCGCAGCCCGCGGATCTGGCCAGCGCCCTGCTGAAACTCTACGAGGACAACGCCTCCACATTGACGCCCGATCCGATCTACGTGGCCTTTTATTACTCTCACCCGCCCGCGAGCCAGCGATTGGCGCGGCTGGGTGTGAACGCCGCCCCTCAGGGCGCGGCTTGAACGGTGGTGACACGGTGACACGCGGGGGTGCGCGCACGGGGAAACGCCTCGCCGCGGAGGACAGTCATCTTTCCTTGGGCTTGGTCGTGGCCAGTCATGGACGCCATCTGCTGGTGGAAAGTCCAGAAGGGCCTGGCGGCCAGCGACTGATCTGCCACCCGCGCGGCAAGAAGAATGATGCCGTGGTGGGGGACCGCGTGCGATGGTCGCCTACCGGAGACGAGGGCAGCGTCGAAACCATCGAGCCGCGCCGCAATCTCTTCTACCGCCAGGATGAATTGCGCAGCAAAAGCTTCGCCGCGAACATCGATTTGGTGCTGATCCTGATCGCGGCCGAACCAGAGTTCTCGGAAAGCCAGCTTGCACGCGCGCTGATCGCCGCGGAGGCTGCGGGCATTGCGCCCCTGATCGCCTTGAACAAGAGCGATTTGACCGATGCCCATGCGCGTGCCTGGGAACGGCTTGCCGCCTACCGGCGCATGGGCTACTCCGTGCTTCCCCTGAACCTGAAAAACGGCGTCGATCATGACAGTGTTGTGACGCTGCGCCAGCGACTCCAAGCCCGGGCCACCTTGGTGCTGGGCCCCTCTGGCGCGGGCAAGAGCACCTTGATCAATCTCTTGGCACCGGGGGCTCAAGCCCAAACGGGTGATATCTCGAGTGCGCTCAACAGCGGCAAGCACACCACGACCCATACACGCTGGTATTGGGTGGACCAGGACGCAGAGCACACGGCGCAGCGCACCGCCCTGATCGACTCACCTGGATTTCAGGAATTCGGTCTGCGCCACATCGACGCAGCGCAACTCGCCGGATTGATGCCTGACCTTCGGGCGCATGCAAGCGCATGCCGCTTCTACAACTGCACGCACCTGCACGAACCGGGATGTGCCGTTATCGCGGCCATCGAGTCGGGGCCGCCTTGCGCAGACAAAAACCTGAGCACCATGCAACCGACGCAGCGTGAGGTGGGACCTGAACCGCCCGTCACATCCAGCCGCTATCGTATCTACCGTGAACTGCATGCCGAACTCTCCATGCCGCCCAGGTACTGAGCACCGCCGCCATCGAGGGGGCGGCCGTGGTGCATCAGTGCAGGCTCATGCTGCGCGCGGGAATGCGCTGCATGACGCCGATCTGGCGCGAACGCATGAGGGCTTGGCGAAAAACGTCCGCCTCGCCCACGTCGGCGATCCGTTCGTTCAACCAACGCTCGGCTGCGGCAAACTGCTCCGTGGAGCACCAGATTTCCCACTGCAGCAGATCCAAGCACGCCTTCTGCTGCAGCGCCACGGGCTCGTCAAGCTGGTCCTGCACCGCCTCAAAAGCGGCGCGGGCATGTTCCAACACATCCTGGGCCTCTCCGGCCAGACGGCGGTCCAACAGCAAACGAACCAGGTTGGACCAAACCATCACCAGCCCAGGCATGTGACCGAAGGCCTGCCGATAGCCTTCCAAGGCCTCATCCGTGCGGCCGTTTTGCTGCGCGAGGGATGCAAGGTGCGCGTGTGCGTGGGCTTGTTGGGGCACCTGCTGCGGCATCTGGCGCACCGCCGCGCGCAGCAGCAGGTCCGCCTGCGCGGTTTCTCCCAAGAGCAGCAGCGCTGCGCCCAGATCGGCCTGAGCCTCGAAACTCAACTCATGCCGACGTTGCTGTACCTGCACCAGAAGTTCTCGCGCTTGCTGATGTTCACCCAAGTGAGCGTGGGCCAAACCTTGCAACAGCAAGGCTTGGAGGTCGCCGCCCTCCAGGTAGTAGCACTTGGCGGCCAGCGCGAGGGATTCGAATTGTTGTTGGTACACCAGGGTTCGCAGGTTCTGCAGCATGATGATCTCTTCTCCAAAGGACAACCGATGGACGAAGGATCGCCGACTTGGGCGTGCGGCACGTTTGGCGCAGCGGACATCGCCTTTGCCAAAAAGGAAAAACGGCGCTTATTACATTTGCATGCAGTTGGCCACGGTCTTTGGCCTCTGTCTTGCAGGCGAATCACTCTCATTTGAACCATGTGTGCCGCCCACGTCCCCCCTTCTGATCAGCCCCACATCTTGCTGATCGACGACGAGCCTGAAGCCTTGCGCTCGCTCGTGGCATTGATTCGGCAACAGGGCTGGCAAGTGTCCCTGGCAGCGGAACCACACCGAGGTCATCTGCGCGCACTCGCCTTGCAGCCTGACCTGATCGTGCTGGATATCTCCATGCCGGGCATGGACGGCATGGCCTTGTTGCGGCGGCTGCGTGCCGCGCCCGAGACACAAGACATCCCAGTGATTTTCTTATCCGCGCAGCATGCAGCCGACCAGCGCTTGGCCGGGCTGACCCAAGGCGGAGTGGACTACGTCACCAAGCCATTTGAACCGCAGGAGGTCCTGGCTCGCATTCGCATTCACATGCAATTGGCGCGTCGTGCCAAGGTCAAGCCGACGCCGCAAGAGGACTCCGACACCCCAACATCCGAAAACGACGCGGCGGCGGAGGCACACCCACCCACCGATGCGGACGAAGCACTGCTGCGCGCGGCCATGCAATTCATCGAGGCCCACCTGTCGGAGTTGCCAGGCCTGACCGAGATCGCCGCAGCCGTCGGCACCCATGAAAAGCGGCTGTCCCAGGTGTTCCGTCAGCGGGCGGGCAGCACGGTTTTTGCCTTCGCGCGCCAACTGCGACTGCAGAAGGCGAAAGACCTGCTGGTGAACAGTGACCTCGAGATCCAGGACATCGCCGAGCTGACCGGCTACCAAAGCGCGGCCAATTTCGCCACCGCGTTTCGTGAGCAGCAATCCATGACTCCCAGCGATTACCGCCAGCAGGCCCGCGGCAAAGGCTCACCTGAATGAAGCACCGCGGAGTGTCGAGTTCGCTGGGACGCTGCCTGCTACTGGCAGCCGCCTTGATCGGCTCCTGGGCAGCCCGCGCAACACCGATCGAAGCATGCGAGACGCCGCAGCAGTTGCTAGGCGGCTTGGTCGAGGTCTACGTGGACCGGACGGGGCAGCGCACGGTCGAGGAGATCGCCCAGCTTCCGGCCAATGCATTCACGCCTCTCGATCCTCAGGCCCTGCCGCGCTACACGCGGTCTGGGGTTTGGCTCGCGCTGAGCCTGCGCAACACGCAATCGCAACCCTGCCGCCGCTGGCTGAACTTGGCCAAACCCAGCGTCGAAGACCAACAGGTGCACGTGCTGCGTGCGGACAGGCAATGGCACAGCCAGCACTCGGGCAGCGCCTATCCGCTGCGGACCTGGACCGTGGCCCAGCGCCAGCCGGTGTTCATGCTGGACCTGCAGGCGGGGGAAACGGTTCGTGTCTTGGCGCGTGTCTCCAGCACCCACAGCGTGCTGTTGGTGAATCCCCAGCTCTACTCCGATGCGGCTTGGCTACAGACGCAGCAAAACACGCACATCATCGACGGCTTGTCGCAAGGGATCGTGCTGCTGGTGGTGGCGGTCGGACTCACGGTCGGCTGGATCCTGCGCTCTAGCATGCTGCTGGCGCTGTCGGTGGGCGCCTTCTTCAACGCGCTGTTCGTCTGCATCGCCAACGGCTATTTGTTCTATTTCCCAGCTCTGCTGCCTTACGCCGAGGTTTGCGCGGCGATCACAGGGGTGATCGCGATCACCGGCTTCATGATCTATGTGCGCCAGCTGTACGGCCTGAGTCGCTTGCCGCGCATCTGGACCCTCATGATCGGGGTGCTGGTGATTTTCTACATCGTCACGCGCGTCTTTGGCTGGTACGCGGCACCTTCACTGAGCAGCATGGGCCTGTGGGTGATCGTGACTTTTGTTGCTGTGCTCGTTCACGGCCACCGCCATCAGTTCATGGCCTGGCTGGGCATGAGCATCATGGCCGTGCAGTTACTCTCGCAGTACGTTTTTCATCTCGACAAGAGCGTGCCCTGGGCGCCTCAGTTCCCTCCCGCACTGGAACTGCTGGGTAGTCTGGTCTGGCAGTCTGCGTACACCCAGAACTTGTCCGGGACCCTCAACGGCGCGATCTGGCTGGCCGCCACCATGGTGCTGGAAGTGCTGGGCAGCCGTCGGCGAGAGCAACGCGCCCAGGCCGCGCTGGAAAGTCAGCGCAGGAGTGAATTGGATCGGCTGGAAAGCGCGGTCGCCCAACGCACGGGCGAGTTGCGTGAAGCCCTGGACGCACGACGCAACCTGCTGGCCCGCATCAGTCACGATCTGCGCTCGCCGCTGGCGGGCATCATCAACATGACGCAATCGGCGGCGGCGCTTGAAGCCGATACGACGCGTCACATCGAGCGCAGCGCCCGCCGTCAGATGGAACTGATCGACGAGCTGCTGGAGTTCGCGCGACAAGACCTCAAGGGTCCGGAGATTCACGCCCAACCCGGTTATCTCTACGCATTGCTGAACGAAATGGAGCAGGAAGGCCGACTGTTGGCGCAACGTCAGCACAACCGCTTCGAGGCCGAGATCGCGGCCGATCTGCCTTTGGCCGTGCGTGCCGACTTCCGGCATTTGCGCCAAGTGCTGCTCAACCTCATGGGCAACGCGGCCAAATTCACGACCCAGGGGAGCATCCGCCTTCAGATCGAATGCCTGGACAAGGTCGAGCACACACAGGGAAGCGGCCGCGCGCGCCTTCGCTTCGCCGTCAGCGACACCGGGCCCGGCATTTCGGAGAGCGAGCGCAGCAAGGTGATGCAGCCCTTTGGACGGGGCGCCAATGCGCAGGGTGTGGACGGCGTTGGATTGGGCCTGGCCATCGTGCGTCAATTGCTCAAGGGCATGGATGCGGAACTGGAGTTGGAATCCGCGCCCGGTCAAGGCAGCCGCTTCAGCTTCGTGCTGGCCCTGGAGCTGGCCGATGAAAGCGAAGTCCGTGACATCTTTGTTGAGAGCCACGCTGGCGAGGTGGAGGGTCGGGGACGCCGCGTCCTGGTCGCGGACGATATGAGCGCAAATCGCGATCAGCTGACCGACCTGCTGGGCGGCTATGGCTTCGAAGTCGACACGGCAGCCGATGGCCTGGACGCGGCACAGATGCTGCGAACCGAGCGCTATGACTTGCTGCTGACCGACCAGATGATGCCGCGCATGGATGGCTGGGGATTGCTGGCCCAGGCACGCGCTCTGCGGCCTGACATGCCGGTGGTGCTGTACTCCGCGGCGCCACCCATGCCGCCCGTGGATTGGGCGACGGATGTGCGTTTCGACGCGACCTTGCTCAAGCCGGCCACCAGCGCAGAGCTGCTGCGCCAGATTGACCACCTGGCGCGCGAGGCCGAATCTCCCGCGATGTGACCGTGGCGGCGTTCGCCGCCCCTTGCTTTCAGGCCAGCCAGCGGCCCACCGTCACGAGGGCCAGCAGCAGCATCCAGAACACGACTGCGCGCCAGATCAGGCCGACGCTGCTGCGCAAATGGGCCAGCTGCGGCTCTTGCCAGTCCACCCCTTCTCCCAGGCGGGCGCGGGACGCCTCGGAGAGCCCCAGGCGCACGTTGAGCGCGCCAGCCAAGGCGGCGATGATCAGGTGGTCATTGTCCTGCGCGCGGGAGTTGTCGGCCAATTGCTCACCCGGTCGCGCCCCTGCCAGGGCCTCCACCCGCACCTGCACGCCAGTGCCGGGGGCGGACTCCTGCGCTTCCTTCTGCTGCATGCGCTTGAATTCCTCGTGGCGCCGCCAGGCATCCACCGCGTCCTCAAAGCGCCCGGCCACGGCGAAGCCGAAGGCCGTGGCGCGCGCAGGCAGCCAGTCCACCCAGCTCCAGGCACGGGCAGAGACAGCCAGCACTCCCTCGCTGACCCAAGGCGCCTGCTTGCGCGAGACATGTGGCCAGTACCGCGTGATCAGTTCGCTCAGCCGGTAGAACACCGCGCCCGCGGGCCCGAGTCCGAGCAGGGACCCCACCAAAAACCAGCACAGCACGCCCAACACATGGCGATGCGCGGCCACCACGGAATACTCCAGCACGTGCCGGATGATCTCGCGCGGGGGCAACTCGCTGGCGTCGATCTGCTGCCACTCGGCCAACAAGCGGCGTGCGGTTTGCTCATCGCCAGCCTCCAGAGCGTCGCGGATGGCGCTGAAATGGAAACTGAACTGCCGAAAGCCGAGAGTGAGGTACAGCACCGCGACGTTCCACGCCAGCGCCAACAGAATCCCAAACCAGCCCAGGGAAAACTTCAGCCAGAGGTAAATGCACGTGGCCGCGACGGCAGGCAAGAGCACCGCGATACCCCAGGCCAACCAGGGTGAACGGCCGATATCGAACTTACGCACCACCCAACGCAACCAGGCACGCACACGGGCATGCACGACGTTTCCACGCCCAAGCGGGCGCGCCTGCTCGATCAGCAAGGCCAGCAAGAGAGAGAAAAAGCTCATGCCCACGATGATAACGGGGCCATACCCGGTGGTGCATGGCCGGAGCTGAATCGAAATCAGAAAACCGACTTCAAGCCGCCATGAACCGATAGAGATTGCGCAGCATGCCCGCCGTCGCGCCCCAGATGAAGCGCTCGGTGCCGCCCTGCCCGCCTTCATGGGTGCCGGGCCAGGGCATCGAGAACCATTCGCGCGTGACGCCCTCGAACTCATGGGCATGCCTGTGGTGATGCGATGGGTCCAGCAAAAACCGCAGCGGCACCTCAAAGGCCTCCGCCACCTCGGCAGGATTGGGCATCAGAGTGAAGTCGGGTCGCACCAGACCGACCACGGGCGTGATCACGAAGGCCGTTCCCGTGGTGTAGGTTGGCAAGGTCCCCAACACCTCGACCTGATCCCGCGCCAACCCCACTTCTTCTTCCGCCTCGCGCAAGGCCGCATCGGTCACGCCCGCGTCTTGGGCATCTACCCGCCCACCAGGAAAAGCGATCTGCCCTGAATGGTTACGCAGTTGCGTCGTGCGCTGGGTCAGCAACAACGTGGGCTCAGGCCGCATGACCACGGGCACGAGCACGGCGGCAAACGCGGGTTGGCGTTGCACAAAGCGCGGCTCTGCGCGAACCTCTGGCTGCCAGACCGGCGGTGCGAGGAATCGCTGTCGCATAGCCTCCGCCGTCAAACGATCAGCCGGTACGGGCGGTAGATGGCTGTCCACCGCACGCACGGGCACGGCGCGCGGGTCGAAATTCGGAATCTTGGACAGCGGAGTGGGATCGGACGCGCTCATCGGTTCAGAGCCTCAGCCTGGAGCCTGCCTGGCAGATCGGGAGCACAGATAGCGAGCACAGATCGGAAGCACAGCGGCCAACCGGCTCGGCATGATGATGCCCCAAAAGAAAACCGCCCTGCGGACCATGGTCGAGGGCGGTTTTTCGCGGAACTGGCCTTGAGGGCCAGGCTGCAGCGGATTACTCCGCAGCGGCTTCCGTGTTCTTGAAAGCCAGCTTTTCCTTGATGCGAGCCGACTTACCGCTGCGATCACGCAGGTAGTACAGCTTGGCGCGGCGCACGTCACCACGGCGCTTCACTTCGATGCTGGCGATCAGCGGGCTGTAGGTCTGGAACGTACGCTCCACGCCTTCACCGCTGGAGATCTTGCGCACCGTGAAGGCGCTGTTCAGGCCACGGTTGCGCTTGGCGATCACCACGCCTTCGTAGGCCTGGGCGCGCTTGCGGTTGCCTTCGACCACGTTCACGCTGACGATCACCGTGTCGCCGGGCGCGAATGCGGGGATGGTCTTGCCCGATTTTTCGGTCAGGCGGGCGATTTCCTCTTGCTCGAGGGTTTGGATCAGGTTCATGGATTCCTCTTTTGCGATCTTGTTCGCGCTGCACTAAAGGCCGTTTTCAGGTGCGCTGCCGTGTCGTTACCGACGTGGGTCAGGCAATCCGCAAAAACAGCGGCCGAACAGAGGATCAGGACAGCCCGCGATTATAGCAGCCCAGACAGAAAAGACTCGTCTTGTCTTGACAGCCGCCCCGCCCGGCGAGCCTGCTCCAACAGGTCGGGGCGCAGGCGCGCGGTCAGCGCCAAGCGCTGCTCGCGACGCCAGCGCTCGATCCGGGCGTGGTTGCCCGACAGCAGCACCTCGGGCACGCCCAGCTCCTGGCCCGTGGCCTGCGAAGCCCATTTCTCGGGGCGGGTGTAGTGCGGACAATCCAGCAGGCCATCCAGGGCCGGGTTGAAGCTGTCTTGCACATGGCTTTCGGCGTCACCCAGCACGCCCGGCTGCAGGCGCGCCACGGCGTCCAGCAGCGCCATGGCGGCGATTTCCCCGCCAGACAGCACGAAGTCCCCCAGGCTGATCTGCTCGTCCACATGGGTGTCGATGAAGCGCTGGTCCAAACCTTCATAACGGCCGCAGACCAGCACCGCGCCCTCACTGGCCGCCCAACGCTCGACTTCGGAGTGGTTCAGGGTACGGCCCAAGGGAGAAAACAGCAGCACGGGCCCGCGTGAACAGCCGGCAGCTTCGCGGGCCGACTGAGCAGCCCCCAGGCTCTGGGCCAGCGGTTCGGCCATCATGACCATGCCGGGGCCGCCACCGAAGGGCCGGTCGTCCACGCGACGGTAATTGCCTTGGGCGTGGTCGCGGGGATTGTGCAACTGCACGTCGATGGCACCGCCTTCGCCATTTGCACTGTAGGCACGGCGCGTTATGCCACTGGTCAGCAGCGGGGCAAACAGCTCGGGGAACAGGGTCAGGACATCAAAACGCATGCAACACCCTTGCAACAGCTCTATGGCGGCGAACTCACCGCGCGCCCACGCCCGCTCAGTAATCGGGCTGCCAATCGACCGAGATGCGGCGCGCAGCCAAGTCCACGCCGTCCACATAGGCCGACACGAAGGGAATCATGCGCTCGACGGGCTTGCCATCAGGCCCGTCATAGGCGATCACCAGAACGGTCTGCGGACCGGTGGATTGCAAATCACGCACCTGCCCCAGGTGCACGCCTTCGCGATTGACCACGTCCAGCCCCAGCAGGTCCACCCAGTAGTACTCGTCCTTGTCGGGGGTCGGAAAGCTCGAGCGGGCAACAAAAATGCGACAGCCGCGCAGCGCTTCGGCGGCCGAGCGATCCGTCACTTCGTGGGCAGTGGCCACCACCGAGTCGGAATGCTCCTTGGCTTCCTTGACCGCCAGACGGACCACCCCGTCAAAAGCCTTCGCGCCCTTCTCAGAGGGCATCAGAAACCAGCGCTTGGAAGTAAAAAGCGCCTCGGGCGAGGCGCTGTACGGCAGGACCTTGAACCAGCCCTTGATGCCCCAGGCATCCAGGATGCGCCCCACCTCGATGGCATCCACCGGCAGTTCGGCGGGCTCCAGCGCGAGCAGGGGTTGGCCTGTGGTCATGGGCTGCGTTCACCGCCAGAGTGGTCCGCCCGGCACGCGCGCGGGGCAGCGTGATGCGGGGCCACGCCTGGCGGGCGATTCAGAAAAAGCTCAGGCGGCCTTCTTGGCTGCTTGCTTGATCAGGCGTTCCACGGTGGGAGAAGCCTGAGCGCCCACGCCTTGCCAGTAGGTCAGGCGGTCTTGCGCGACGCGGATGCTTTCTTCCTTTTCGGTCGCGATCGGGTTGTAGAAACCGATGCGCTCGATGAAGTTGCCGTCACGACGGTTGCGCTTGTCGGCCACGACGATGTTGAAGAAGGGGCGCGCCTTGGCGCCGCCGCGGGAGAGTCGAATCACGACCATGGTTTGTCCTTGCCCCTCGAAAGGGGAATCAATTTGGCCTGATCGCTAGATACAACAAGCAGGCCCGGTTTCTCCCGACGTTTGAGACACGCGACTGACCACCCGGCCAGCGACACATCGGAAAGCCCTCAATTATAGCCGCATGAACCTCAGCGCCAGGTCAGGTCGTGCGCGGGCTGCGGCACAATCCGGTCCCATGCGAAAAAACAAGACGTTGGCCGCGTGGCTGGCCTTCCTGGGCGGCCCGTTTGGCCTGCACCGCTTTTACCTGCACGGCTGGACGGACACGCTGGGCTGGTTCTTGCCCATCCCCACGGCCTTGGGTCTGTACGGCATCCGGCGAGCACTGGAGTTTGGCGTGGACGACGGTTGGAGCTGGGTGCTCACCCCCCTGTTTGGCTTCACCATCGCCGCGTGCGCGCTGACGGCCATCGTCTATGGCCTGGCCACGCCTGAGAAATGGAACGCGCGGCACAACCCACAGGCCGCGCCGGACGACAGCGCCGGACGCACCCAATGGCTCACCATCGGCGCGGTGGTGTGCTCGCTGTTGATCGGTGCGACGGCGCTGATGTCGTCGATTGCCTTCAGCTTCCAGCGCTACTTCGAGTACCAGATCGAAGAGGCGCAGAAGATTTCGCAATAACGCGATAAGGCAGTGAAGAATCGGCTGCGAATGGGGGCCTAGGCCTAGCGCCAAGCCAGCCCCCCGGCCAAACGCCATGAAGCCCGAGCGGACTGTGCCGCCCTTTCAGGAATGCCGAGTGCTCTTGCGCTCACGCGCGAAGGAAAGATCGGTCGTCGTCACGCGCAGGCGCCGACACAGGAAATGCGCCAGGGACTGGTAGGCCTTGACGGCGATCCCAGGCTGCTTGCCAAAGAGGGCTTTCAGCTCCGTGAAGCCGATGCGCACCAGCTCGCTTTTTTCGAGCACCTCGACCGTCGCCGACCGGGGCTCACCGTCCACGAAGGACATTTCACCGAAGTGCGAGCCGGAGCCCAGTTGCGCGATGTCCACCTCGTTGTCACGCGCGCTGTGGCTGATGCGCACCGAACCAAATTTGATGACGTACAGGGCATCCGCCGGATCGCCCTCCCCGAAGACTTGGTCGCCGGCGGCGAAAGTCTGGACCTGCGCGATGCCATTGATCGTCTGCAGCTCAGCGGCCGACAGGTCCTTGAAAAGAGAGACGTTCTGAAGCAGGTCAACGGGCGTCGCCATGGGTCGTCCTTCCTTGCGGCGGGTGGAATGGGTGGCCGCAAATGTATAGGACGAACAAAATCAGAACAAGCCCAGGCTGACCCAGTAGGCGACGATGGCCACGAAGGCACTGGCCGGAATGGTGAAAATCCAGGCCCACACGATGTTGCCCGCCACCCCCCAGCGCACGGCGCTGGCGCGCTGGGCTGAACCCACGCCCACGATGGCGCCAGTGATGGTGTGGGTGGTCGACACCGGTACCCCCAGGGCCGTCGCAAAGAACAGGGTCAGCGCCCCGCCCGTTTCAGCGCAGAAACCACCCACGGGCTTGAGCTTGGTGATCTTCTGGCCCATGGTCTTGACGATGCGCCAGCCACCAAACATCGTGCCCAAGCCGATGGCGAGGTAGCAGGACACGATCACCCAGCCTGGCGGTGAGGCGTCACTGGCGGCGCCATAGCCGGTGGCGATCAGCAGCATCCAGATGATGCCGATGGTCTTTTGGGCGTCGTTGCCGCCGTGACCCAGGCTGTACGCCCCGGCGGACACCAGCTGCAGGCGGCGAAACCAGCCATCCACCCGCGCGGGCGAGGTGCGCCGGAACAGCCAGGCCACGAGCAGCATCATCAGCGAGCCCAGCAGAAAACCCAGCAGGGGCGACACGAAGATGAAAAGCACCGTCTTCAAGATGCCGCTGGCCAGCAGCGCATCGGTGCCGGACTTGCCGATCACTGCGCCCACGATGCCACCGATCAGCGCATGCGAAGAACTGCTGGGAATGCCGTAGTACCAGGTGATCAGGTTCCAGGTGATCGCGCCCGCGAGCGCGCCAAAGATCACATGGGTGTCCACCACGCCCGGCTGCACGATGCCCTTGCCCACGGTGGCTGCCACGCTGAGGTGGAAGACAAAAATCGCCGCGACGTTGAAAAAGGCCGCGAACAGCACGGCCTGGCCGGGTCGCAAGACGCCGGTGGAAACGACCGTGGCGATGGAATTGGCCGCGTCATGAAACCCGTTCATGAAGTCGAAGACCAGGGCCAGGCAGACCAACAGGACGATGGTCCACAACGCGGTCTGCGTCACGTGAGTGAGGTTCTCCATGTCCGGAACCTCAGGCGTTTTCGAGGACGATGCCCTCGATGACGTTGGCCACGTCCTCGCAGCGGTCGGTCACGGTCTCCAACAATTCGTAAATGGCCTTGAGCTTGATGATCTCGCGCACGTCGGGCTGCTCTCGGAAGAGCTTACTCATGGCAGTGCGCATCACGCGGTCCGCGTCGGACTCCAGCTTGTCGATCTCCTCACAGGTCTTGAGCGCAGCCTCGGCGGACTTGGCCTCGCCGATCGTGCCCAGCAGGTAGACCGCGTCCTTCACCCGTTCGCAGCACTTCACGCACAGTTCGGTCAGGCGCACGATTTCATCGGTCATCTCGCGCACGTCGTACAGCGCCATGGTCTCGGCCGCGTCCTGCAGCAGATCGGCCACGTCGTCCATGGTGTTGATCAGCGTGTGGATCTGCTCGCGGTCAATGGGCGTGATGAAGGTCAGGTGCAGGGTACGGCTCACATCCTGCGTGATGCGGTCCGCCGCGTGTTCGGCCTCGTCCACCTCGCGGTTGTACTGTTCGCGCAGCTGCGCGTCTCCGTAATTCGCCACCAGCAGGGCAAAGGCCCGGGCGGCCTGTACCGTGCGGTCCGCATGCTGGTTGAATTTCTCGAAGAAATTGCCGTCGCGCGGCATCAGTTTTCCAAACAGCATGGCGTCTTATTTGTGACAAATTGATGAAACGTCGAGTTTAACCGCCGACGCCTGGCGAATCACGATCCACGCACGCAGGGCAGCGCCTCGCCCGATTCAAGCGCTGCGGAAGATGAAATACACCGCGCCCACCATGCACAAGGCCGCCCAGAGGTAGTCCAGCTTGAAGGGCTCGCGCATGTAAAAGACGGCGAAGGGCACGAAGACGCTGAGGGTGATGACCTCTTGAATGATCTTGAGCTGCCCCACCGTGAACCCCGCCTGCTGAAAACCGATGCGGTTGGCTGGCACCTGCAACAGGTATTCGGCCAAGGCAATGCCCCAACTCACGAAGGCCGCCGTGTACCAGGGCGCGGTCGCCAGGTTCTTGAGGTGGCCGTACCAGGCGAAGGTCATGAAGACATTGCTGGCGATCAGCAACACAACGGTCTGGACGGACAGGGGAATGGATTGAAGGAACGGCATGAGGGGTGTCTTACAAGCAGAAACAATTTGCCGCCACCTCGAATGTTCATTCAGCATTCATCAATGACAGCGGTTCATAGAATACCTCGGACCTCGCTGATCTCCACGCGCCGCCAGCCGAGCGACTGCCGCATGGAGATTTCCCTACATTGCTGACCTCTCTGCACATGCCCCACAAGCCCGCTCGGCAAGACCATCCTCTCGGTCTTAGCCCACTTGACTTCCCCTACTCCGCACAACCCAGTTCAACGACGCGCTTCGCCCGCTGGCGCAGCGCCTTGCTCTGGCCGCTGCTGATCTCTGGCGCTGCCCTGGTCGCGGCGTGTGGTGGTGGTGGCGGAGGGGGCGGCGGGGGTGGCGGGAGTGGAGGCAGCACCGCACGGACGCCCACGGACCTCGTCATTTCCGAGGTGGGGAGCTGCTACTACTACAACGTGGATTGCTGGTTTGAGGTCTACAACCCGACGGTATTGGCCATTGATCTCTCGGGCTATCGGATCAGATCCAGCAGCACCAACGCCACCCTCAGCGCGACGGTCACAACTACCACATTCACACCGCCAAGCTTTTCCGTGCCGGCCGGCGGGTATGTGCTTGTTTCAGGTAATGCCTCCAATGCAGGACAGCGAGGTACCCAGATGGTCCGCCTCCGCTTCGGTAATCAAGTCCCGTTTTGGCGCAGCGGCGGATTCATCGAAATACTGAAAAATGGCTCAACCGTAGATTTCGTCCGCTTCGGCGCCTCAACTCAGGCCCCCACAACCAGCAGTCAATGGTTCGGCGCCTCGGCATCGTCTTTGCCTAGCTCGATGGACACTGATTATGGATACTCGATTGTTCGCCGCCACCCAATCAGCACGGACAGCGACAGCGCGAGCGATTGGACCAGCGTCAACTGGGCCACTCCCGCAGGTCGCAACGACGTGGGCAACAGCGCCGACGCCGATGGCGATGGCATCCCTGATACGGCCGAAGTTTCCGGCGGCACCTTCGGTGGACTAGACCTCTATGCCATGGGCGCGCGCACAGGCAAACGGGACATCTTCATCGAAGTTGATCACATGATCGGTGCGGGTCCTGGGGGGATTCCGCGTCGTGAAGCGCTAGAGAAAGTGGTGGAGGCGTTCGACAACCGGAACATCGCCGTGCACTTTGATGTGGGCACCTTCTTCACTGCCAGTTTCTCGACAACGAATTTCAATCTGGGCCAAGGCAGCAGCGTCGTGGCTTATGAGAAGTGTGTGACCTTTAATCAGACCACTTGCGCAGACAATACCAGCAGCCGGCGTAGCCTCTACGACTACAAGGCCGAGTACATGGACTTGCGCCGCCGCGCGGTCTTCCACTACCTGCTGCTAGCGAACTCGCAAAAGAATGATGGCACTGCGGGTTCATCAGGCTTGGCGGAATTGATTGGCAACGACCTTATTGTGTCGATGGGAGCCTGGCCGCTCGCCACAACACCAACCGCCGAGCTTAATTACCTGATCAATACACAAGCATCAACCATCATGCATGAGTTGGGGCACAACCTGGGCCTGGAACACGGCGGCAACGAGCAAACCAATTACAAGCCCAATTATTGGAGCGTGATGAACTACCTATACCAACTCAACGGTTTGGATGCTAATCCAGAAGCCGACACAGCTTACTTGCGCTGGCGCTATGAATTTGAACAAGACATCAATTTGAGTTCATTACCCAACTCACCTTATAGCGCCCCATCACAGTTCTTCATGGACTTTTCCGACGGGAGCAGCACACCCCTGAATGAAGCCAGCCTACTGGAGGCCAACAACGTTGGCCGCGGCAACTTAAATGGCTCAGCTTACGCTGACTGGGATCTCAGCGGCAACCTAACGTCCACGGCATTGATGGGCTCTTTGAATGATGACGCACTGCAAGAAATACTGACCGACCATAACGACTGGGGCAATCTCAAACTTCCCTTCGCGCGCAGCCCCTGGGGAAATACGGGCGCCAGCTTAGTCAAAGCGAACAACACGTTGGTCACCAACCCGATCACAGCGGATAAACAACCGATCGCCCACGAAACATCTCCATCCATGCTCTTCTTCGAAAAGCTACGTCATGGCAAATGACCCGCGCGGCACCCATCGCCCTCTTCTGCTCGCCCTGCTGCTCAGCCTGACCGCAGGCTGCGTCGCCAACCCGCCCGCCCCCGTTCAAGGCAAGCCCGGGGAACCCGCCACGCCGAATGCTGCGGCGCAGAGCAGCCCCAGCACGGCAAGCAGCAACTCCTCCTTGCCGCCGCCCGACAGCGTGAGCCGCGACCTGCACCCCTCCGGCCCCACCGTGGTCCGCACCTGGGGTGGCAGTGCCCAGACCCCGCCCGACCGCATCGAGCTGACGCATGCCCGCTCGGGGCGTCGGCTGGTGGGCCAGGCTCGCCTGCTGCGTCAGGGCACGGGACAATGGTTCATTCAGACTTCGGCGGGAGAGCAATTGCCGGTGACCGGCAACGTGACCCCCTCGACCGTCATCATCGAAGAGTCCGGCCAGCGCTGGCGCGTGCGTGTCTTGAAGCAAATCGAGCCTGTCACCAAGCCCGGCATTGCCACCGAGGACGAGCCCAATCTGGACTTGCTGTTGGAACGCCTGCCCTGAGCGAAACCAGGGCTGACTGGACAGAAGGCTACGCAAGCCACACCCAAAAACAAAGGCCCCAGGGCAACACCCTGGGGCCTTTGTTCGTTCTGCACCGCCTGAACGGCGGGCTCGGGCCTCGCACCCGCCGCAGCGGGCGCGGCGCAGGATCAGCAGGCAGCAGCCTTCTCGGCCACTTCCTTGTACTCCTCGATCTGGTCGAAGTTCATGTAGCGGTAGACGCTGGCCTTGTCGGCGTCGATGATGCCCATTTCCTTCAAGTACTCGGCCTTGGACGGCAGGCGGCCGAGGCGCGAGGCGATGGCGGACAGCTCGGCCGAGCCCAGGTACACGTTCGTGTTCTTGCCCAGGCGGTTCGGGAAGTTGCGCGTGGACGTGGAAATCACCGTGGCGCCCTCCTTCACCTGGGCCTGGTTGCCCATGCACAGCGAGCAGCCCGGCATTTCGGTGCGTGCACCGGCGGTGCCGAAGGCGGCGTAATGGCCTTCCTTGATCAGCTCGTTCTGGTCCATCTTGGTCGGCGGCGCGATCCACAGCTTGACCGGGATGTCGCGCTGGCCGCCCAGCAGCTTGGCCGCCGCGCGGAAGTGGCCGATGTTGGTCATGCACGAACCGATGAAGGCTTCGTCGATCTTCGCGCCCGCGACCTCGGACAGGAACTTGGCATCATCCGGGTCGTTCGGGCAGCAGACGATGGGTTCGGTGATGTCGGCCAGGTCGATCTCGATCACGGCGGCGTACTCGGCGTCTTTGTCGGCCTCGAGCAACTCGGGCTTGGCCAGCCAGGCCTCGACCTTCTCGATGCGGCGCTGCAGCGTCTTGGCGTCGGCGTAGCCCTCGGCGATCATGTTCTTCATCAGCACGACGTTGCTGGTGAGGTATTCCTTGATCGGCTCGGGGTTCAGCTTGATCGTGCAGCCGGCGGCAGAGCGCTCGGCCGAAGCGTCGGACAGCTCAAACGCCTGCTCCACCTTCAGATCCGGCAGGCCCTCGATTTCGAGGATGCGGCCCGAGAAGATGTTTTTCTTGCCCGCCTTGGCCACGGTCAGCAGACCGGCCTTGATGGCGTAGAGCGGAATGGCGTGCACGAGGTCGCGCAGGGTCACGCCCGGCTGCATCTGGCCCTTGAAGCGCACCAGCACCGATTCAGGCATGTCCAGCGGCATCACGCCGGTGGCGGCGGCGAAAGCCACCAGGCCCGAGCCAGCGGGGAAGGAAATGCCAATCGGGAAACGCGTGTGGCTGTCGCCGCCGGTGCCCACGGTGTCGGGCAACAGCAGGCGGTTGAGCCAGGAGTGGATCACGCCGTCACCGGGGCGCAGGGCCACGCCGCCGCGGTTGCTGATGAAGGCGGGCAGCTCGCGGTGGGTCTTGACGTCCACCGGCTTGGGGTAAGCCGCCGTGTGGCAGAAGGACTGCATCACCATGTCGGCGCTGAAGCCCAGGCAGGCCAGGTCTTTCAGCTCGTCGCGGGTCATGGGGCCCGTCGTGTCTTGCGAGCCGACCGTGGTCATCTTGGGCTCGCAGTAGGTGCCCGGGCGCACGCCCTGGCCTTCCGGCAAGCCGACCGCGCGGCCCACCATCTTCTGCGCCAGGGTGAAACCGGCCTTGGATGCCACCGGGGCTTGGGGCAGACGGAACAGGGTCGAGGCGGGCAAGCCCAGGAATTCACGCGCCTTGGAGGTGAGGGCACGGCCAATGATCAGGTTGATGCGGCCACCCGCGCGCACTTCGTCCAGCAGCACGTCGCTCTTGAGCTTGAACTCGGCCACGGTCTGGCCGTTCTTCAGGATCTTGCCGTCATAGGGCAGCACGTCCACGACGTCGCCCATTTCCAGCTTGGACACGTCCACTTCGATCGGCAGCGAACCCGAGTCTTCCTGCGTGTTGAAGAAGATCGGGGCGATCTTGCCGCCCAGTGTGACGCCGCCGAAGCGCTTGTTCGGCACGAAGGGGATGTCTTGGCCCGTGGCCCAGATCACCGAGTTGGTGGCCGACTTGCGGCTGGAACCCGTGCCCACCACGTCACCCACGTAGGCGACCAGGTGTCCCTTCTTCTTGAGGTCGTCGATGAACTTCATCGGGCCGCGCTTGCCGTCTTCCTCGGGCTTGAAGGCGGCATCCGGGCGCGTGTTCTTCAACATGGCCAGGTAGTGCAGCGGGATGTCGGGGCGGCTCCAGGCATCGGGCGCGGGCGACAGGTCGTCGGTGTTGGTCTCACCCGGCACCTTGAAGACGGTGACGGTGATCTTCTTCTCGACTTCGGGGCGCGAGGTGAACCACTCCGCATTCGCCCAGCTCTGCATGACTTCCTTGGCCTTGGCGTTGCCCGCCTTGGCCTTGGTCGCCACGTCGTTGAAGTAGTCGAACATCAACAGGGTCTTCTTCAGGCCCTCGGCGGCAACGCCCGCCACTTCGGCGTCGTCCAGCAGTTCGATCAAGGGGTGCACGTTGTATCCGCCCACCATGGTGCCCAGCAGCTCGGTGGCCTTGGCCTTGGAGATCAGGCCCACCTTGATGTCGCCATGGGCCACGGCGGCCAGGAAACTGGCCTTGACCTTGGCTGCGTCGTCCACGCCCGGGGGCACGCGGTGCGTCAGCAGGTCCAGCAAGAAGGCGTCTTCGCCGGCCGGGGGGTTCTTGATCAGTTCGATCAGTTCGGCCACCTGCTTGGCGGTCAGCGGCAGCGGCGGGATGCCGAGCGCGGCGCGTTCAGCGACATGGGCGCGGTAGGCTTGCAACATGGTGTGCTCCTGTCAGATGAGTTCAGGGTCTGGTTGATCTTGGGTGAAATGGCCTCGCACGCTCGCGGGCAAGGCCTTGCCGGTGCGGAATGCGCGCTCCAGCACTTGCCAGTAGTAGCGGTAGCTGGCGCGGTCGTGCAAAACGCCTTGGTGGCTGATGGGCGCCCACTGCGCTTGTTCAGCCGCCTCGATGAGGGTGGCGGCCCGCTCGATGTCCTGCTCCTGCGGTGCGAAGGCCGCGACGATGGGGCGGATCTGGTCGGGGTGGATGCTCCACATGCGCGTGTAGCCCAGCTCGCGCGCGGCACGCTGGGCGGCGCGCTGCAAGGCGGCGGCGTCCTTGAATTCGGTCACCACGCAATGCGCAGGCGTCTTGCCATGGGCATGGCAGGCGGCGGCGATTTCCAACTTGGCGCGCACCACCAGGGGATGGTCAAACTGGCCTTGCGCCGTCATGGCGCTGTCGGGGATCGCGCCGCCATGGGCCGAGACGAAATCCATCAGGCCAAAGCTGATCGACTGCACACGCGGGTGCGCGGCGATCTCAAAGGCGCGGTGCACCGCCGAAGGCGACTCGACCAACACGTGCAGCGGCAGGCGCTGGCCTCCGGCCGCGTCGACCGCAGCCGCGGCCCGCGCCACGTCGGCCACGGACTCGACCTTGGGCACCATCAGATGGCGCAAGCGCGAACCCGCCTGCCCCACGATGGTCCGCACATCGGCCTCGAACGCCGGGTGACCCACGGGGTGCACCCGGGCCGCGACCCGGGCTGATGGGGCGGCGCCCAAGGCCATGCTGGCCACCAGGGCAGCGTGCTCGGCCTCGGCACCGGCGGGCGCGCCGTCCTCGCAATCCAGCGTCACGTCAAAGACAATGGCGCCGAACTCCTCGGCCAGCTCGGCCTGCAAGGCCAGGCTCTTGCGCATGCGCACCTCGACGCCACAGTAGTGGTCGCACACCGGCAAGAAGCCGGTCGCGGCCTGGGCGCCAAGTAGAACGTCACGCGGGTGGAGCATGGACTGCTGGGGTGGTGCGTCAGGCGCGAAGGATCACAGCAGGTGCTTGACGCCGTCCTGCTCGCCTTGCAGCTCGGCCAGGGTCTTGTCGATGCACTTCTTGCTGAACTCGTCGATGGCCAAGCCTTCGACGATCTTGTACTTGCCGCCTTCGGTCGTGACCGGGAAGCCAAAGATCACGTCCTTCGGGATGCCGTATTCGCCATTGGAGGGCACGCCCATGGTGACCCACTTGCCGTTGGTGCCCAGGGCCCAATCGCGCATGTGGTCGATGGCGGCGTTGGCGGCGGAGGCCGCGGACGACAAGCCGCGCGCGTCGATGATGGCCGCGCCGCGCTTGCCCACGGTCGGCAGGAACACGGTTTCGTTCCAGACCTGGTCGTTGATCAGGTCCTTCACGCTCTTGCCACCGATGGTGGCGAAGCGGTAGTCGGCGTACATGGTGGGCGAATGGTTGCCCCAGACGGCGAGCTTCTCGATCTCGCCGACCTTGCCACCGGTCTTGGCGGCGATCTGCGAAGCGGCGCGGTTGTGGTCCAGGCGCAGCATGGCGGTGAAGTTCTCGCGCGGCAGGCTGGGCGCGCTCTTCATCGCGATGTAGGCATTGGTGTTGGCGGGGTTGCCGACCACCAGCACCTTGACGTTGCGCGAGGCCACCTTGTCCAGGGCCTTGCCTTGGGCGGTGAAGATCTGGGCGTTGGCGGCCAACAGGTCGGCGCGTTCCATGCCCGGGCCGCGCGGACGTGCGCCCACCAGCAGGGCGTAGTCGGCGTCCTTGAAGGCCACCAGCGGGTCACCCGTGGGGATCACGCCAGCCAGGAGCGGGAAAGCGCAGTCTTCCAGCTCCATGATCACGCCCTTGAGCGCCTTCTGGGCCTTCTCGTCGGGGATTTCGAGCAGTTGCAGGATCACGGGCTGGTCCTTGCCCAGCATTTCGCCCGAGGCGATGCGAAACAGCAGGGCGTAACCGATTTGACCGGCAGCGCCGGTGACGGCGACACGAACAGGCTTTTTGCTCATGGCAGGAACTCCAGGATTTTGTTGAAGAAGTTGAACGCGGAAACAGCCGTGGCGCTGCGAAACTCTGCCGCAAACACGCGGGCCTGGCACCGCTGGGAAGCATTTGGAAGTGTAGCCCGAAAACCGGGCTGTTTCAATTTGTCTTATGTCTTATATAAGATATGATTGACGCCCATCAAGCCCTCCCTGGCGAGCTTCCTCGCACGGGTCGGCAAATTCATATCCCTCCCGCCCGCCACCCGCCCTGCCACCGCCATGAGCTCCCAAACGCCCTCCAGCGCCGGTGACGCCACGGACGGCATGGCTTCCACGCCTGCCTCCGCGCCCTCGCCGCTCGCGCCCGCGTTCAGCCCGCTTTACCAGCAAATCAAAGGACTGATCCTGCAAAGCCTGCAGTCGGGCGAATGGAAACCGGGCGAGGCCATCCCCAGCGAGCTCGACCTGGCCGCGCGCTACCGCGTCAGCCAGGGCACCGTGCGCAAGGCCATTGACGAACTCGCGGCCGACAACCTGCTGCTGCGTCGCCAGGGCAAGGGCACCTTCGTCGCCACGCATGCGGAGCAGCAGGTGCAATACCGATTCCTGCGCCTGATGCCCGATGCCTTCGACGCGGGCGAACCGCGCCAGGCGACCCCCGCCGAGCGCCACGTGATCGACTGCAAGCGGGTGCGGGCCAGCGCGGAGGTCGCGCGCGCGCTCGCGCTGCGCACAGGCGATGGCGTGCTGCAAGTGCGCCGGGTGCTGTCTTTCTCCGGCCGCCCCACCATCTTGGAAGACCTCTGGTTGCCTGGCGCGCCCTTCAAGGGCCTCACGGCCGAGCGCCTGCGCGACAACCTGGGGCCGATGTACGCCCTGTTCGAGACCGAATTCGGCGTGCGCATGGTGCGGGCCGAGGAAAAAATCCGCGCGGTGCTGCCCGACGCGGCCCAAAGCGCATTGCTCAAGATCAGCCGCTCGACGCCCTTGCTGAGTGTCGAGCGCGTCGCCTATACCTACAACGATGTCCCCATGGAACTACGCCGTGGCCTGTACCTGACGGACATGCACCACTACCGCAACGTTCTCAATTGAATTGGGGATGGCGCAAGGAACCCATCACGCGATACCCCCATGCACACAACGGATCACGCACTGAACAGCACGAAATGAATCACTCGGGAATGCAGACAAGTCCTGCCTTGACCTAGAATCCGGCGACCTCGCTCCCCCTGCCACCACCCGTGCATCGCGGAGCGAATTTTTCTTTTCACCAAGAGAGACACACCATGTCCGAGCTTGCCACTCCCACCCGGGCCCAGCGGCCCGAGTTCCGCAACATCAACGCCCTCAAGGACCTCCCCACCTACCGCCTGCCCGCGGCGGGGTGGGTGTCCATCCTGCACCGCGTCAGCGGCGCGCTGATGTTCCTGCTGCTGCCCTTCGTCATCTGGCTGTTTGACACCGCCACCACCTCGGAGCTGTCCTACGAACGCTTCGCAGCCGCATTCAGCGCAGGCATCGGCTTCGTGCCAGGCTGGTTCGTGAAACTCGCCACGCTGGGCCTGATCTGGGCCTACCTGCACCACATCATCGCGGGCCTGCGCCACCTCTGGATGGACGCCACGCACGCCGTCACCAAGGAATTCGGCCGCAAGTCCGCCGTGGTCACGCTGGTCCTGTCCATTGGACTGACCGTCGTGCTGGGCGCCAAGCTGTTCGGCCTGTACTGAGTCACCAAGGAGCACACACCATGTCCGTCAACTACGGCTCCAAGCGCCTCGTCGTGGGCGCGCACTATGGCGTGCGTGACTGGATCGTCCAGCGCGCCACCGCCGTCATCATGGCCCTCTTCACCGCGCTGCTGCTGGCGCGCGTGCTGCTGAGCAGCGGCCCGCTGGGCTACCAGAGCTGGGCTGCCATCTTCGCGCCACAGTGGATGAAGGTCATCACCTTCGCCGTGGTGATCGCGCTGATCTGGCACGTCTGGGTCGGCATGCGCGACATCTGGATGGACTACATCAAGCCCGTCTGGCTGCGGCTGTCGCTGCAGGTGTTCACCATCGTCTGGCTGGCGGGTTGCGCTGGCTGGGCCCTCCAAGTCCTCTGGAGCCTCTGAGTCATGTCCTATACCTCTTCGTCCATCACCAAGCGCAAGTTCGACGTCGTCATCGTCGGCGCGGGCGGCTCCGGCATGCGCGCCTCGCTGCAACTGGCGCGCGCCGGCCTGAACGTCGCCGTGCTGTCCAAGGTCTTCCCCACCCGCTCACACACCGTGGCGGCGCAAGGCGGCATCGGCGCCTCGCTGGGCAATATGTCCGAGGACAACTGGCACTACCACTTCTACGACACCGTCAAGGGCTCCGACTGGCTCGGCGACCAGGACGCGATCGAATTCATGTGCCGTGAAGCGCCCAAGGTCGTCTACGAGTTGGAGCACTTCGGCATGCCCTTCGACCGCAACCCGGACGGCACCATCTACCAACGCCCCTTTGGTGGCCACACGGCCAACTACGGCGAAAAGCCCGTGCAACGCGCCTGCGCTGCAGCCGACCGCACCGGCCACGCCATGCTGCACACGCTGTACCAGCAAAACGTGTCGGCCAAGACCCAGTTCTTCGTCGAGTGGATGGCGCTGGACCTGATCCGCGACGCCGAAGGCGACGTGGTGGGCGTGACCGCGCTGGAAATGGAAACCGGCGACCTGCACATCCTGCAAGCCAAGACCGTGCTGCTGGCCACCGGCGGCGCGGGCCGCATCTTCGCGGCCTCCACCAACGCCTTCATCAACACCGGTGACGGCCTGGGCATGGCGGCGCGTTCGGGCATTCCGCTGCAAGACATGGAGTTCTGGCAGTTCCACCCCACCGGCGTGGCCGGCGCGGGCGTGCTGCTGACCGAAGGCTGCCGCGGCGAAGGCGCCATCCTGCTGAACAACAAGGGTGAGCGCTTCATGGAGCGCTACGCGCCCACGCTGAAGGACCTGGCCCCGCGTGACTTCGTGTCCCGCTCGATGGACCAGGAAATCAAGGAAGGCCGTGGCTGCGGCCCCAACGGTGACTACGTGCTGCTCAAGCTCGACCACCTGGGCGCCGAGACCATCCACAAGCGCCTGCCCTCGGTCTACGAAATCGGCGTGAACTTCGCCAACGTGGACATCACGAAAGAGCCGATCCCCGTCGTGCCCACCATCCACTACCAGATGGGCGGCATTCCGACCAACATCAACGGCCAGGTCGTGGTGCAGCAAAACGGCAACGACCGCGAAGTGGTCAACGGCCTCTACGCCGTGGGCGAATGCTCCTGCGTGTCGGTGCACGGCGCCAACCGCCTGGGCACGAACTCCCTGCTGGACCTGCTGGTCTTCGGCAAGTCGGCCGGCAACCACATCGTCGAGTTCGCCTCACGCACCAAGTCCCACAAGGAACTGCCCAAGGACGCGGCCGACAAGTCCCTGGCGCGCCTCAACCGCCTGGACTCCGACACCAAGGGTGAATACTGCCAGACCGTCGCCAACGACATCCGCGCGACCATGCAGCAGCACGCGGGCGTGTTCCGCACGCAAGCCAGCATGGACGAGGGCGTGCGCAAGATCAACGCCATCCGCGAGCGCGTGGGCGGCATTGGTCTGAAGGACACCTCCAAGGTCTTCAACATGGCGCGCATCGAGGCGCTGGAAGTCGAGAACCTGATCGAGTGCGCCCAGGCCACCATGATCTCCGCCGCCGCCCGCAAGGAATGCCGCGGCGCGCACACGGTCAAGGACTATGAGCACCCGGCCGATCACCCCACGGCCCCGCTGGGTCGCGACGACGCCAACTGGATGAAGCACACCCTGTGGCACAGCGCGAGCAACAGCCTGACCTACAAGGCCGTCAACCTGAAGCCCCTGACGGTGGACTCCGTGCCGCCCAAGGTTCGCACGTTCTGAACGTCACGCAAGGGCACCCAAGGACCAACATCATGCAAAAACGTACTTTCAGCATCTACCGCTACGATCCCGACAAGGACGCCAAGCCCTACATGCAGACCATCGAGATCGAGCTCGAAGGCAATGAACGCATGCTGCTCGACGCCCTGGTCAAGCTCAAGGCCGTGGACCCGACGCTGTCCTTCCGCCGCTCCTGCCGCGAAGGCGTCTGCGGCTCGGACGCAATGAACATCAACGGCAAGAACGGTCTGGCCTGCCTGACCAACTTGAAAACGCTCAAGGGCACCATCGTGCTCAAGCCGCTGCCGGGCCTGCCCGTCGTGCGCGACCTGATCGTGGACATGACGCAGTTCTTCACGCAGTACCACAGCATCAAGCCTTACCTCGTCAACGAGCAAGTGCCGCCCGAGAAGGAGCGCCTGCAGTCGCCCGAGGAACGCGAAGAACTCAACGGCCTGTACGAGTGCATCTTGTGCGCGAGCTGCTCGACCAGCTGCCCCAGCTTCTGGTGGAACCCGGACAAGTTCGTCGGCCCCGCCGGCTTGTTGCAGGCCTACCGCTTCATCGCGGACAGCCGAGACCAGGCCACCGCCGAGCGTCTGGACAACCTGGAAGACCCGTACCGTCTGTTCCGCTGCCACACCATCATGAACTGCGTCGATGTCTGCCCCAAGGGATTGAACCCCACCAAGGCCATCGGCAAGATCAAGGAAATGATGGTGGCGCGCTCGGTCTGACGGCCCGGACCCGAGAGACGCACGCAAGAAAGTCAGGATGACCGTGATGACGGAAGATCCCCGCATCGATGAACGCAGTCTGAGCAAGCTCAAGTGGCGCTGCCGCCGAGGCCTGCTGGAAAACGATCTGTTCATCGAGCGCTTCTTCCAGCAGCATGAGTCGTCCCTGACGGTGCGCCAGGCCGCCGGCCTGTCCGCGCTGATGGAGCTGAGCGACAACGACCTGCTCGACCTGAACCTGGGCCGCAAGCCCCTGGCGCAGGTGGCCCCTGAGATGGATCGTGACGAAGTGCGCGAAGTGCTGAAGATGTTGCAGCAACGCTAAGGTGTTGCTTTGATTCCCCCAGCTTGATGAGAGAAAGGTCAAGAAAATGAAACTAGCAGACAACAAAGCCACCCTGTCGTTCAGCAACGGCAAGCCCGCCATCGAGCTGCCCGTGTACTCGGGCAACATCGGCCCGGACGTGATCGACATCCGCAAGCTGTACGGCCAGACGGGCATGTTCACGTATGACCCCGGCTTTCTCTCGACGGCTTCTTGCCAGTCCGCCATCACCTACATCGATGGCGACAAGGGCGAACTGCTCTACCGCGGCTACCCCATCGAGCAGCTCGCGGAGAACTGCGACTTCCTCGAGACCTGTTACCTGCTGCTCAAGGGCAGCTTGCCGAACGCCACGGAAAAGAAGAGCTTCACCGACCTCGTCACGCACCACACCATGGTGAACGAGCAGATGCAGTTCTTCCTGCGTGGCTTCCGCCGTGACGCCCACCCCATGGCCATCCTGACCGGCCTGATCGGCGCGTTGTCGGCCTTCTACCATGACAGCACGGACATCAACAACCCGGAGCACCGCGAGATCTCGGCGATCCGCCTGATCGCCAAACTGCCCACGCTGGTCGCGATGGCCTACAAGTACGGCATCGGTCAGCCCTACATGTACCCGCAGAACAACCTGAGCTACGCAGGCAACTTCCTGCGCATGATGTTCGCCACGCCCTGCGAAGAGTACAAGGTCAACCCGGTGATCGAGAAGGCGCTGGACCGCATCTTCATCTTGCACGCGGACCACGAGCAGAACGCCTCCACCTCCACGGTGCGTCTGTGCGGCTCCTCCGGCACCAACCCCTTCGCCGCGATCGCCGCGGGCGTCGCTTGCCTCTGGGGCCCCGCTCACGGCGGCGCCAATGAAGCCGCACTCAACATGCTCTACGACATCCAGAATCAGGGTGGCGTGGCCAAGATCGGCGAGTTCATCAAGCAAGTGAAGGACAAGAACTCCAGCGTCAAGCTGATGGGCTTTGGCCACCGCGTGTACAAGAACTACGACCCGCGGGCCAAGCTGATGCAGCAGACCTGCAACGAGGTGCTGACCGAGCTGGGCCTGGAGAAGGACCCGCTGTTCGCCCTGGCCAAGGAACTGGAGAAGATCGCCCTGGAAGACGAGTACTTCGTCTCGCGCAAGCTCTACCCGAACGTGGACTTCTACTCCGGCATCGTGCAGCGCGCCATCGGCATCCCGGTCAACCTGTTCACCGGCATCTTCGCCCTGGCCCGCACGGTGGGTTGGATCGCCCAACTCAACGAAATGATCGGCGACCCCGAGTACAAGATCGGCCGTCCGCGCCAGCTGTTCACCGGCTCGCCGCGCCGCGACGTGCCGCCGATCGCCAAGCGCTGATCGGTCACCGAGCAACACGGGCAGTCATCGCTGCTTGTGCGTTCCAAAAAAAAGCCCGCCGAATTTCGGCGGGCTTTTTTTGATGGTGATTTACTCAGAAGACGAACGCTTCGATTTTGATATCGGGCCTATCAGGCCATTTGTGTCGACCAGCGATCACGTTCTTGTCTCCGTGGCCATACGGGTCAGGCAGAAGGCACGAGCTGCAATTGCCGAAGCTGGCGCTCCAACTCAGCCATGCTGCTCCAGGGCAGGATGGGCGAGTTCTTGCGTTCGTCGGGAGGACTCGATGGCAAGGAATCGGACCAGCCCCCATGCCCGACCAAAGGCAGCAGTGGACGCTTGTGTAGCCACGCCAAGCAGACTTCCGAAATGGTGCCTGCGCGCCCGCCGATGACCAGGCAGGCGTCGCCCGACAGCGCCATCAGCAGGTTGCGTGCATCGCCCATGCCACAAGGCACCACCACCGTCGCGGGCCAATCGGCGGGCGGCATCTCGTCGGGCGGCACGATGCTGAGTACCAGACCGCCTGCAGCAACCGCTCGCTCGGCGGCCACCCGCGTGGCAGGACTGCCGCAACCGCTGACCAGCGTGATGCCGTGCCGGGCCAGCAGCGCACCGGCCTGGCCCGCCAACTCGTAGGCGGTGGAGCCCGGCTCGGCGCTGCCGAGGACACAGACCTGGGGCTTGCGTATCTGGGGCTTGCGTAGGGACGCACTGGACATGGTGATGAAGCTCCTCTTTTTTCAGTTTCATTGACCTGTCAGGCCTGCGCCTTCGGCCGCAGCTCCTTGCGCACGACCAACTTGAGCCCCGACCAAACGTCCGTGACCGCGCATACCTTCACATCCACCCAGCCTAGCGGCAGGGCCAGTTCGCGGATGGTGTCTTCGGTGACCGTGGTGGGCACCTTGGCGGACTTCTTCGGCCACGACACCCAAACAGCCGCGTCTGGGTGCAGCGCATTGCGCAAGCGCGCCAATTCCGACGCCAGAACCTCGCGCTCTGTCACGAAGAGGTGGATCAGCCGGGTGCTCGCGCCGAGTTTGGATTGGACCTGCGCCCCAGCGGGCAACTCGCCCAGGATGGCAGCGTAGTCGCCTGGCGCGTGCAGCACCGTCAGACGCGTGGCCTCGGTGATGCCGAGCTTCTTGGGCAAGGGCGTTCCTGAGTAACCAACAGCCATGGTGCCTCCTGAAGTTCGATGCAAGTTCAGACAACCTTGGTCGCGCTCAGGGCCAGCACCGCGGCGGCGATCGAAGCGATGCAACGCACATGGTTCCAGAACAGCCACACCCGCAGGTAGACCGGCCAATACGCGGCTGCTTGCGGACCGTCTGCCTCCAGCGTGGCGAGCCGGTTGTTGCGCGGCACGTTGAACGCCAAGGTCACCACCACCGAACCCAGCAGATAGACCAGGAAAGCGGCCAACAGCCACGGGAAGGAATGCGGGTCATGCCTGACCACGTACGTGGCGGCGCCCAACAAGGGCGCAGCGCCAAGAAAGACCCCCAGAAACAGCGGATGGATCACCGTGACGTTGATGCGCTGCATCGCCAGGATGCCCTGCGCAGCGGGCAAGGATGCCAGGGCCCGCATCACGAAGACGGAGAAGGCAAAGAACACCCCGGCAACGAGCGCCGAGGCGATGGTGGATGCAATGATCATGGGTCCTGCAGTCATCAACACGGAGGATCGGGTCCTCAAGTTTTGGAAGAGTCTGATACGCCACGCAGATCAGGTGAGTTGTTCAGCTCGCCAGATTGTCACATTCGCCTCCGGTGTCTGGCCAGGCTCGTCATACTGCACGTAAAGTGTTCCATGGGCCGTGAGCCAGCGCTGCGCCAATTCACACGCGAGTTCGGGCTGATCGTGAAACAAGCGCACCCGCATCGCGAAGATTTTGTCGAATCGCTCGTCCCCAAGATCCAGTTGCTCCAAGGTTGATTCAAGGAAGCGGGCGACGCCCGCTTCCACGTAGCCCTTGTTTCTCTGCGCGGCTGCGGCGACCATCTTGCCTGACCGATCAATGGCCACGAAGCGCCCTGTCTTCAAGCGCTGGCACACCAACGTGGCCGCAAGGCCATGCCCGCAACCGATCTCCAGCACCCGGTCACCGGGCTGAATGTTCATGGACTCGACAAAGCGTTCGATGCGCTCAGACATGGTTGTGAACTCGAAACCTGTACCGCCCCGGATGATGCACAAGTATCAGCAGAGCAAAAAGGTCTGGGGCCTCGCCTGGCAGCGCTTCCTGATCAAGGGAAACCCTAGGATCCGTCCCCTTCTGTCGAAACTGCCAGGCGCCACGCGTCGGGCTCCTGGATGGAGTGCAGCAAATCGACAAACAAACACAGGACCAGCAGTCATGCCCGATCAGATCACCCCACTGCCCTGCGCTTGCGGGCAATGCGCCTTGCAGGCGTACGGCTCGCCCATCGTCAGCGCCGCCTGCCTCTGCAGCGATTGCCAGCAAGCAGGCGCCTTTTTGCAATCGCTGCCCGGCGCCAGACCCGTGCTGGATCACCACGGTGCCACCCGGTTCGTTCTTTATCGCAAGGACCGAGTGTGCTGCGTGAAGGGCGCGGAGTTGTTGCGTGCGCACCGGCTGTCAAAAAACGCCTCAACGCGCCGTGTCGTCGCGCGTTGCTGCAACACGCCCATGTTCCTGGATTTCAGTGGGGGCCATTGGCTCAGCATCTACGGTGGTCTCTGGCCAGCGGGAACCTTGCCGGCGCTGGACCTCAGGACGATGACCCGAAGCAAGCCCGAGGGGGTGGTGCTTCCGGAGGATGTGCCCAATCCTGGCACGCACACGTTTTCCTTTTATGCACGACTACTCTGGGCCTGGGCGGCCATGGGCTTTCGTGTACCCAAAGTGGATTGGGTCCATGGAGATCTGGATGCGCAATGACGACGACAAGATATCGATAGAGAACATCAACACCCCGGGCCGGGTGGAGCGCGTGGATCGCGCCAAGTACCTGGCCATGAAAGAGGCGCTGATCTCCGTGCTGCCCCGCACCGCCCCCGGGATGACCGGGGCCGAGGTCAAGGTCGCAATCCTCCCGTTGTTGCCGCAGGCCTTGTTTCCCGAGGGCGCCAAGGCCGGATGGTGGCTCAAGGCGACACAACTGGATCTGGAAGCCAAGGGACTCATCCAACGGGAGAACACCAAGCCACTGCGCTTGAGGCGATCGACCTGAGCCGGTCGCCTTCGCGCTGACACAGACAGGCGCGCACTGCCTGCGCCGCCGCGCACTCCTCCCCACTTCAAGAGGGGTCAGGCTGCGCCCTGCCGATGCTGGACCACATCGACCCCGATGCCGTTCGGATCGACCACCACGAAGTGGCGGTCGCCCCAGGGTTCGTCGCGCGGCGGCATTTCAATCGGCACACCCAGGGACTGGATGCGCGCGTAGGCCGCGTCCACATCGTCCACGTCCACGGCGACCCACAGGCCTCTCCCTTGAAACGCCTGGCGAAAAATGGGGGGTTGTGAAGGGAGATTCGGCTTCATGAAGCCCAGTTCACCTTCGCCGAGTTGCAACAGGACAAACCAGTCGTCCTCGCCCTCGAACAACACCTCGCAGCCAAACAGCCGGACGTAAAAGTCCTTGGACTCACGCACCTTCTCGGTGACCACACCTGACCAGAATTTCATTCAACGCTCCTCACGGGATGATTCAGAAGCCTGAATTCTGTTCAGCGAGGTCCGCGACGTCTTGTAAGAAAGCGACATCTTGCGCACGTGCCCGCGAGGGTGGCGCACCATGGAAGCGCGTGAACGCATGGCTGAAGTGGCTTTGGTCGGTGTAACCCAACTCGACCGCGATCTGCGCAAGGGGTAAGTCCGCGCGGGCCAGCAGCGCGCAAGCACGCCGGAACCGGACGATGTCCGAAAACAGCTTGGGCGACAGACCTGCGACCTCCAGAAAGTTACGCTCAAACTGCCGTGGGCTCTTGCAGCACAGCTCGGCCAACTCATCGACACGCAAGGGACGTGGCGACTGTTCGATGTGCCGCAGAGCATCGTCGATGCGACTGGGCTGCGGGGGCCGCCGTTGCAGGTGAGCCAGCAATATCGCGTCCAGGCGAGTGAACACGGTTTGACTCGCGATGGACTCGGCCAGTTCCAGCACTCGGGGAATCAACAGCCCCTCGGCAGGCAACACCGAATCCGTCAACTCGCTGGCCCGCATGTCCAGAAAGTGGCGACTCTGTCCGGGTTTGAAGCGGATGCCGAGGTAATGGCACGCGGGCGCGATGGCCAGCTCAGTTCTTCGGGTGCTCGTCCCATACACGTCGACCTGGTGATTCGATCCGCCCAGCACCAGCACCATGTCCACGGAGCCGTCCGGCGTGATGGCAAAGCTTGGGTCCTGGTTGTCCAAGCTCAACCAATAGTGGCTGACGTAGGCCCTAAGGGCCACAGCAGGCAAGGCTGTACTCGGGGGTTGAGGGCGTTGGCTCATGGGACGAGGAGGCCAGTCGCTGATGTACCGTGGTGAGCACCCAGCGTTACCAAGGCATCAAGCATCAGGCCGATGGCACACGGCCTCGACGTTGTTGCCCTCTGGGTCAATCACAAAGGCGCCGTAGTAATGGGCGTGGTAGTGCGGGCGCAGACCGGGTGGTCCATTGTCCTTGCCGCCCGCGGCAATCGCAGCCTGGTAGAAGGCGTCGACAGCCGCGCGGCTGCTGGCCTTCCAGGCCAAATGGCATCCGGTGGTCACGGGCGAACCGCCATGCGGAGACGGGCCATCGATGAACCACACGTCGGCCTTCTTGCCATCCGGCTCGGAAGGGTCGGGATAGGCAAAGCCCAAGAGGTTCGATCCATAGTTGCCCTCGAAGCAGAGGGTGTATCCCAGGGGCGTGAGCGCGGCCGTGTAGAAAGCCTTTGTGCGTTGGATGTCGCGAACACGAAAGGTCATGTGGTCGAGCATGCGAGTTGTCTCCGATGAATCAAAACTTGCAAAACGAATGGGGGCTCATGACGTTTCACGCCCCCTGCCCAGGCGTCCCGCAGCCGATTGCCTGCCACCGGAGGCCGACTGCAACTGCCCCGCCTTGCCCAAACCAAAGGGTGGCATGTTGACGTAGACGTTTTCATAACTGCCCGCCGAGGCCTGGTAGGTCTCATGCCAGATTCCCACCGAACCGTCGGTACCTATGGCCTGGTTGAAGGCGCGCCAGGCAGGCAGATGGGCCGCGTCCTTGTTCTTGGCATAGGCCAGCAGTTGGTCCATCGAACGCCAGTACTGCACCAGGATGATGGTGCGCGAGAACCACATCTCCGCGTGCAACAACCCCAGATCGGGTTGCCGCCCGAGTTCCTTGAGCATGCGCGGCATGGCCTGAGCGACCGGAAACCATTTGTGGATCAACCAGGGCTTGTTGATCCGCATGCCGATCAGGAAGACGACAAAGTCCCCTTCCAGGGTCGCGGTCAATCGTTCTTTGTGGATCATGGCCATCACGCCACCGCGTGCCTCGCTGAAATGCTGGATGAATCGGGATCGACTCTGCCCACGGAAGGCCCAAGGACCGTCAAGGCACGTAAGGGCCCTTGACCTCGCCCCAGCCCCACTTGGGCATGGGCGCGTCGGGGTTGACCTCCGCACCGTCTTGCGAGTTCAGCACCGCGAGGCGGGAACCCCACTCCAGGTAACCCACCAGGGCGGACCGGAACTCCGGGTCATCGGGCATGCCCAGTTCATCGGCGGTGTCGAGCAGCAGCGTCAACCAAGCGCGTCGCTGCTCTTGGGTGAGGTGCCGATTCAGGTGCTGACGAATCATGTGGGGATGACCGCCATGACTGGCCGAATATTCCTCTGGCCCACCCAGCACCTCCGCCAGGAAGGCAGCGACATGCTTCGCATGCTCAGGGTTCATGTGAGCGAACACCGGAGCCAGCGTCGGGTTGGCGGGAACGCGCTCGTAGAAGCGGGTCGTCAAGCGCAAGAGCGCTTCCATGCCGCCAAGCCAAGCGTAGAGGGAGGGAGGGGATTGGGTTTGCATCAGCACACCTTTGATCAGAAGACCTTCTGCCAGTAGCCGACATCCAGCCACTGCCCGAACTTGTACCCGACTTGCTCAAAGCGGGCAACCTGCTTCATGCCCATCTTCTCGTGCAGGCGGACGCTGGCGTCGTTCGGCAACACAATGCCGCCCATGGCGGCGTGAATGCCTCGCTCCGCCAGGGTGGAAAACAAGGCCTCGTAAAGGCGGCTGCCCAGGCCTCGGGCTTGTACGCCTTGCTTGAGATAGACCGACGTCTCAACGGAGTAACGGTAGGCCGAGCGCTCTTTCCATTTGCCGGCATAGGCATACCCCAGCAGTTGCCCCGACTCTTCCAACACCAGCCAAGGCAGGCCCGCCGCCTGGATGACGTCGATGCGCCGCAGCATTTCCTCGACAGAGACCGGCTGTTCCTCGAAGCTGATGGTGGTGTTGGCCACGTAATGGTTGTAGATGCCGACGATGGCTTCAGCGTCAGCAGGTTGGGCAGAGCGAATCACAACAAGGCTCCAGAATCACGCAATTTTTTTCAAGCTCCCACGAACGCGGAGCCATTCACTTTTGAAGAAAGACCAAGAAAGCATCCACAGGCAGCGACTTTGAGAAAAACCATCCCTGCCCCCATTGCACGCCCAGCTCCATGAGTTTTTTCACTTGCACTTCGTGCTCGATCCCTTCCGCCACGACGGTGGGGTGGCCAGTGGCCGCCACCCGCCTGATTTCTTCTTTCGTCTGATCAATCAAACCTTCACTGGCGATTTGATCCACCACGCTTTTGTCGAGTTTGATGTAGTCCAGTTTGGTTCGCGCCAGCAGCACCAGGCTGAGGCCGTCGGCTTCCACATCATCGATCGCGATCCCGAGGCCGAGCCGACGCGCGGAACGCAAACCTTCGAGCGAAATGCGATCCGGTGAACCACGCTCCGTCATCTCCAGGACGAACTGCGGGTACAAATCTTTGACCCCCGCATGGTGAGCCGCGTACTGCAGTCCGCCCCGGCCAAACAACTCGGGCGGCACATTGATCGAGATGTGAAAGTCTCGGTGGGCTCTCAGCCAAGCGCGAAGTTCCACCGCCACCTGCTCCACTAGCCAGTAAGTGAGGAGGCCGATCGCCGGCGTCCCTTCTATTTCAGGAATGAAGACCGCGGGAGAAACCGCCTGCCCATCCTTCTTCCAGCGGATCAGCGCTTCCGCGGCGACACAATCGCCGGTGGCCAGGGAAACGATGGGCATGTACTCGAGGTGAAACTCACCCTGTTCCAGCCCCGACACGACATCCTCACTTCTCGTCGCCACAGCTTCTCCCTTGAATGCTTATCCTGAGTTGATTTCTGTCTTCTCCGGTCATTCTAAGATTTGTCCTTGAAGGTCAGGCTTGACCCATCTGGGGTGGTTTTTTGAATGGATGGATGAACGATCCCGAATGGGAATGCGCCGTCTGCGGCGCCACATTGGGGTCCTCGTCTTGATTGACGCGAGGCCGAACTCAGATAGCCGTCACCGGGAGATGTAGTTTCGACCACTGTTTGGTCAAAGAACAATTCTCCGGTGAGGTTCTAACCGATGCAAGAACTTCGTCAGCGAATCAGGCGGTGAACTCGTTCCCGTGTCCTCGAGCATCTGGCCGATGCTGCCACGGTGATAGCCACTGTGCGTGATGACATGAAGCAACATCTCTTCGCAGGTCATGCTGCCTTTGTCGCCATCAGTGAACGTGAATTGAATTCGGTGGTTGAGGCGATCAGCGCTGACCTTGGAAACAAACTGAAGGTACCACTCGTCCGTCGATATGACTGACTGACGAAGCTCCGACAGAGTCGGAGTCTGTTCACTATGGGTCGTCTTGAAGACTGGCGCGGTGGTTCCATCTAGATGACACATGAAAATTCGATCCACGACATTCGCGTGGTCGAGTGTATGAAGCATGGCGCTAAAGACAGTGGGATGTTGTTCCGCGTCAAACCTTTCAAGGGCGGCGTGCAGTTCTGTATTGGCTCACGCCTTGTGGTTGAACAGAGAGATGAGAGCGCCATTCATGTGGGTGGTCCTTGATGAAGAATGACCTTGGCTGTGTTTTCGTCTTCGGGCCTCAGTTGTAGCCGAAAAGCTCAGGCCGAATTCTTGACCAAGCGGATGTCAACTTCTCGCGTGACATACCGCCACTCAGGCGAAGAACGGAGTTCGAGCAGCATTTGATCGAACTGCGCTTCGTGCTCGGGAGCGTACTCGAACCAAGTCAAGAAATCGAAGGGCTCATCTTCCGAGATGTCCCGGCAATGGTGCAGCCTGCGAGCGATGGCAGGCAGATAACGCATGCCTATGGCAATGTGCTGCGATTGCGCTTCGAAGATTTGGCGGCGCTCATCTTGGGTGAGATCCCACCAAGCGGGAGATTTTCGGATCGGGATCAAGGCCGCGAAAGTGGCAGCGGGCCGGCCCAGGCCTTCCTGCTTGAACTGCAGCGCGGTCTTTTCACCTTGCTCCACATACCGGACGTTGCTGGTGATGCCTCTGAGTTTCCACATCGAATTCGATGGGACGTCGAACCCGGAGAGCACGCTGATGGCAGCGGGCTGATCCAAGGCGGGCCCGCAGATCGTTGTTTGTGAGCGGACGCTCCACTCGCCGGTGGTGGCGGCAACAAAGGTGAATGATCGAGTTGACATGGAGGCGTGGAAGTTTTTCCAGTCTAATGAAGTTACTCGAAATCCCACGCGCCGCTGGCAAAGGCGTTCGGAACATCGTCAATCGGGCTCACCGACACCGCAGGACGCCGATAACACCGCTGGCTCCTATGCAGCCAATAGGATTGGTGGAGCCTTGCGGTAACGCAGATTCCACGTTTGCACGAGACTTTAAGATCCCACCTTAGATGCCGGATTTACGACTGTAGGACTTTGCCCCTAGGTTCTTAGTCAATGAGTATTTTGTCGTTGATGGGGAATCCAAATATGCGGCGCTAGGCTGCATTCTTGGTGGCTGGACTTGATAGCTTGCCCAGCAACCACTGCAGGCCGGACAAGTGCTGTTGATCGTGGCTGCAAAGATAATGCACGAGACTCTGCAGCGTAACTTGACCATAGCCCTCAAACTGAGCTGGCCGTTCTAGTTGCTCGGCAGTGAGCGCTTGGAGCCTGCCTACGGTTTCGGATCTCGCACGACGGAAGTCGCGAAGAACTGCTGCTGCTTCCTTCCGGTGGTACAGACGGTCTCGCGCCATCGCTTCAGTGTCCAGCGATGGGAGAACAGGATTCCACTCGTTCAGAGTTCGTTGGATTCGAACTTGATACCCTTCGACCTCAATATCGAGGACATGGCAGATTTGCTCAATTGCGGTCAGTGGTTCGCTGGGCACCCCCTCCCAGGATGCTGGAGCGAAATGCTTCGACGCCAGAGGGAACGACTCGTATAGCGACGAGAGCTGGTCAGGGAAGGCCGCAAGGGCAGCCAAAGTTAGTTGATTCATGCAGTGTGGCAGATATGCGGTCTAACTTGATATGGACCGCATCAGTACGGAATAAATGGGCCAAGTGTTCATTTTTGCGCCCCTTTTCGCAAGCGAGTTGCTTGTTTTACATGAACAGTATTGCGCTGATCCAAAAACCCCGCAATGTAGCGCCACCTCCGCGCCCCGTGAGCACCAGGTTTGCTAAATCAGATGCGTGAGCGTATACGCTAGCAGCTCAACAGCCTGGGCGCAGAGCAGCCCGTACTGGGGGCGCTGGTCCATCGAGTTAGATGGCTCAAGCCTGCCTCAACAACCCCTGCCCCGCCCTCACCTCACTCCCCGTCGACAACCCGTCCACCAGTTCCAGTCCCGGCGGCGCGAGCACCACGATGGTGGAGCCATGTTCGAACCAGCCCATTTCCTGCCCGCGTTGCAAGGTGGCGTCACAAGGCAGCACTTGCGGCCCCGCGTAGTCATGGTGCAGGTTCAGGTCCAGGAAGTGCAGGCGCACGCTGGCCACGAGGATGGCGCCTACGGGCACCAAGGTCAGTGCATGCTCCTGGCCGTGATCATCGCGGTAGGTGGTTTCAATCACCGCGCGGTCGTTGCGGCAGTAGAGCGACTTCACGCGCTTGAGCGCGATGGGGTTGACGTTCCACGCGTCGCCTTGGATGTGCGTGACACGCCGCACCCGGCAATCGGTGGGCGCGTGAAAGCGGTGGTACATGCCCGCGCGCAGGCGCAGGGTGACATAGCTGCCCCCCTGGTGCTGCTGTGCCAGTTGGGAAGCCGCTGCGTCGTTGCCCAGCAGCTCCTTCAAGCTGTAAGGCATGCCTTTGATTTGCAGCAGCTCATCGCCCTGAATGCGGCCATGGCCGCCGATGATGCCGTCGCTGGGGGCGCACACCCCATGAGGGTCCGGGTCGAAGGGCCGCGCACCTTCCTTCAGTTCGCGCACGAAGCAGTCGCGCAGGCTATCGAACTTCTTCTGTTTGGCCTCGCCCAGGTCCGGCCGGGCAAAGAACTTGAACGCGGCAATGGACGGCACGCGCACCAGCGGGTTGCGGATTTGGGCGAAGCGCCCCATGAAGCGCGTCAGCGCGACGCGCGGCAGGCGGTTGGTGAGGACGAAGTTCAGGTTTTCCTGCTGCAGCAGGCGGTGGATGACGTTCATGCGTCGACTCTAGGGCGGATTTGTTGCAGAACGACGAAACGGGGGTGACGGGCCGCGCGTCACGGGGATTTCACGCGCCTGTCAAATTGGCCGCCTACAAAGGGCATTTCAGTCACGAAAGCAACACAACCATGGTGGATGAATTTGCCTGGACGGCCGGTCTGCTCGGGGCAGCGGCCCTCACCCTGCCCAAGATCAAGCGCAGGCTGGAACTCTCACGCGCCAAGCACCCTTCTCTCACGGGGCATTCGCGCATGGCCAAGCGCCTGGCCCGGCTGCTGCCGGGTTATGCCTATGACGAGTCGCAGTTCTTCAACAGCGACGGCGCGCCTGAGAACGTGGTGCAGCTGCGCCGCGCGGGGTTCCACGCGCTGGCCGGTCGCCTGCAGGCCAAGGCGCCGAAGTCCATCGCGCTGACGAAGGAGATGCGTGACGGCATTCCCGACCTGCGCTTCACCGGCGCCTACCGCGTGCCCTTCCAGTACAGCCCCTACCTGCGCGAGCACATGGCCAGCGGTGCCTTTGTGCAATCGGCCAGCGGCGTGACCGTCACCGACCTGGATGGCAATCGCTACTACGACCTCTCGGGTTCCTATGGCGTGAACGTGCTGGGCGTGGATTTCTACAAGCAGAACATGGCCGAGGGCGCGGCGCTCACGCAGGACCTGGGCCTGGTGCTCGGCATGCTGCACCCCTGCGTGGCCGACAACGTGAAGCGCCTGAAAGCCATCAGCGGCAAGGACGATGTGTCCTTCCACATGAGCGGCACCGAGGCCGTGATGCAAGCCGTGCGCCTGGCGCGCTACCACACGCGCAAGAAGCATCTGGTGCGCTTTTCCGGCGCCTACCACGGCTGGTGGGAAGACGTGCAGCCCGGCCCCGGCAACCCCCTGCCCCCGCGCGAGACCTACACCCTGCGCGAGATGCACGAGGCCTCGCTGAAGGTCTTGCGCACCCGCAAGGACATCGCCTGCGTGCTGGTCAACCCGCTGCAGGCCCTGCACCCGAACAAGAGCGCCCCGGGGGATTCCACCCTGCTCGACAGCAGCCGCAACGCGAGCTACGGCCCGGAGCAGAAACAAGCCTACGCCCACTGGCTGAAGCAACTGCGCGAGGTGTGCACGCAGCGCGGCATCGTGCTGATCTTCGACGAAGTGTTCCTGGGTTTCCGGCTCGCGCCTGGCGGCGCGCAGGAATACTTCGGCGTGCAGGCCGACCTGGTGACCTATGGCAAGACCCTGGGCGGCGGTTTCCCGGTCGGCGTGGTCTGCGGCAGCCGCGCCCTGATGCAACGCTTCCGCGAAGACAAACCCGCGGACATCTGCTTCGCCCGCGGCACCTTCAAGGAGCACCCGTATGTGATGGGCGCGATGAACGCCTTCTTGCGCCAATTGGAAACGCCGGCGGTCCAGGCGCTCTACCAAGATCAGGACGCGGTGTGGGACGCCCGGCGTGAGAAGTTCAATGCCCGCATGGTCGCGGAAGGTCTGCCGGTTCAAGCGGCCAATCTGCAATCCATCTGGACGCTGAATTACACAGTCCCCTCGCGCTACAACTGGATGTTCCAGTACTACCTGCGCGACGCGGGCTTGGCCCTGAGCTGGGTCGGCACGGGCCGTTTCATCTTCAGCCTGAACTACGGCGAGGCCGACTTCGACGCCGTGCTGGAACGCTGTGTGCAAGCGGCGCGGCTGATGCGGCAGGACGGCTGGTGGCACGTCTCCAGCATCGATGGTGCATCCAAGCTCAGCAACAAGACCATCAAGCGCACGGTGCTGCGCGAAACACTGCGGCAGTTTTCCTCGCGCTGGTTCGGTCGGGCCTGAAAGCGAAGGGTGATCGGCGGATCAGAGCGAAGGGCAATCGACCGATCACCCTGGTGCACCCAGAAAGAAAGGGCGGCAACCGAAGTTGCCGCCCTTTCTTTTACGGACCCCGTGGTGAACGGGGTCAGCGTCCAGCGATCCATCAGCCTTGCGCGTACTCCGGCTTGTGCTCGTCGCCCTCGGCCAAATGATGACCGGGGTCGATCAGTTCGCGCTTGACGAAGAGGTAGTACGGCGACTTCCAGTACATGGCGATGTCATGGAAGGGATCGGTCAGGATCTTGGTGGCCCAGACGATGCCGGTGTAGAGGTTTTGCTTTTGCCACAGTTGCAGCACGCGCACCAAGAGGCCCGCCGCGCCCAGCCAGAGCCAGAGCCAGCCGACGTTGAGCACGAAACCTTCGAGGTCGCGGTGGGGCTCCATCAGACCGAAGAAGTCCGGGTCCAGCCACAGCGCCAGGGGCAGTCCCGCCCACACGGCCATCAGCACCACCTTGCGCTGGATGTTGAAGCCGACCTTGATCTCTTCCTTGTACTCGTCGGTGACCTGGTTGATGTGGTCATACCCGCGCGGCTCGAAGAAGAAATGGCCCGACTGACGCGTGACCATGGAGATCAACCAGCCGATCAACCCCGCGATGGGCGGGTTGATGACGAGGAAGACATACGCCACCAGAAACGAGATCGCGCTGATGAAGTGCAGCGACTGGTTGATGCGGCTGTGGTGGTAGTAGCGGTGGTCGTCCCAGCGCTGGATCTTGAGATCGTGCAGAAATGAAGACACGTGAAACTCCTAAAGAGATGAGGTGCGAGACCGGCTTGCGCGGGGACTCGCGGGGTTCTGCATGGGCCGATCCGAGGCGGCCCCATGCAAGGCGCAGCCCTGCGATGTAACAGCCTTGCCATATTCGCGGGAGCGCATGAAAAAACGATGACATCCACACCGTTCATGCAGCATGGTGGTGCGAGGCCGTCCCGAATGTTGTTTTGCCGCTCCACCGCGAGGCGCGGTTTCACGAAGATGCCACGCCGTCGTCATGAATCTGAGATGTGGCGCACTCAAGATGTCTGGCATGAAGCCCCCTTTCGATGACTCCGACATGGCCGATGCGGCGTACCAGGAACTCTGCATCGAAAACCTGCCCGCCACGCAGACGCAACTGCGTCTGGCCGTGGTGACGGAAACCTATCCCCCGGAAGTGAACGGCGTCGCGATGACGCTGCAACGCGTGGTGCAAGGCCTGCGCGAGCGCGGCCATCAAGTGCAGCTCGTGCGGCCGAGGCAGACGCATGAAAAGAACTCGGCCGTGGCGGTCGACAAGGGCAGGCCCGCCCAGACGGAAACAGAGCTCGGGACATTGAACGCGCAAGCGCAGGACGTGCTGATGCGCGGCATGGCGATTCCACACTACCCGCACCTGCAGATCGGCTTCCCGGCGCGGCGGCAATTGCGCGCGCTGTGGTCGGTGCAGCGGCCGGACCTGGTGCACATCGCCACCGAGGGGCCGCTGGGCTGGTCGGCGTTGCGCGTGGCGCGCAAGCTGCGCATTCCCGTCACCTCGGACTTCCGCACGAACTTCCACGCCTACAGCGGTCACTACCGCTTGGGCTGGCTGGCAAAGCCCATCATGGCCTACCTCAAGCGCTTCCACAACCAAGCCCAGGCCACCATGGTGCCCACGCGCGAGCTGGCGGACCAGCTTGACGCCCGAGGCTTCGAGCGTCTGCACGTGGTGGCGCGCGGCGTGGACACCCAACTGCTGCATCCCGCCCGGCGCGACCCCAAGCTGCGCGCGCAGTGGTGCGAACAAGCCGGCGTGCGGCCCGACGCGCCGGTGCTGTTGTGCGTGGGTCGGATCGCGCACGAAAAGAACCTGGGTTTGCTGATCGCCGCATGGAAACAGGCGCGCCTGCAACAACCCGAGTTGCTGCTGGTGCTCACCGGCAACGGACCCGCGCGCGAGGAACTGCAAGCCGAACTGGCGCCCTACGGCCCCGCGGTGATCTTCACGGGCGTGTTGCAAGGCGAGGCCCTGGCGCGTTGCTACGCCAGCGCGGACATTTTCGCTTTCCCCAGCCGCACGGAGACCTTCGGCAACGTGGTGCTGGAGGCGATGGCCAGTGGCCTGGCGGTGCTGGCTTTTGATTACGCCGCCGCGGCGCAACACATCACGCACGGCCACAACGGTTTGCTCGCGCCGCTGGACGACGAAGCGCTCTTCTCGCGGCAACTGCTCAACCTGGCGCGAGACGCGGACCTGCGCGCTCGTCTGCGCGTGCGCGCGCACGAAACCGCGCGCCGCTGCGGTTGGAGCGGCATCGTGGCCCAGGTCGAAACGGTGATGAAGCAGGCCATCGAGAACCCGCGCGGAGCCGCCGAGCCGGCCTCCCGAGGCAGCGACGTCGAGGTCGAACTGGCGTGAAGCACTGAGCGGCGGGGCCGACGTCGGACGGCGTCGCCCGTGGCAGCGTGATCGGCTTCAGGTGCTGGTGCTGAGTCAGTGGTCCGTGCGCCCGACGGATCGACCACGCTTGAGCCAACGCCGCCCCTGCATCGACACCACGAACGCCGCCAGCCCGGTGCCAGCGAGCGCCATGACCACTTGCACAGGCACCTCCAAGGCGATGAGTCCCGCGTAAGAGGCCAAGGCCAACAAGATGCCGAGGTTTTCGTTGAATCCTTGCACCGCGATGGATTGCCCGGCGCTGAGCAAACGGTGGCCGCGGTGTTGCAGCAAGGCGTTCATGGGCACCACCATCACGCCGCCTAGCGCGCCCAAGGCGAGCAAGACCGGCAAGGCCCAACGCCAATCGGTGATCAACCAAGGGCCAAGCACCAGCAGCGCGCCCATGGGCAGGCCCAGCACCAGCACCCGCAGTGCGTGGCGCAGGCGCAAACGCGTAGCCACCCAGACCGCCCCTGCGACCACGCCGGCGGCCACCGTGCCCTGCAAGTAGGCGGCCTGATCCAAGCCCAAGGCCAGCACGCGGGTGGCCCACAGCAACACCGCGAATTGCATCAGCGACGACAAGCCCCAGAACACGGAGGTCACGGCCAGGGACAAGCCGCCACTGCGGTCCAACCACAGGCGACGGTTGGCGGCGCGGAAGTCAGTCCACAAATGCCAGGATAGAAAGCCTCCGGGCCGCTGGGGATAGCGCGCGCCACTGGGTCGAATGCCGAAATGGCACAGAGCGGCCAACACATACACCCCCACCACACACAGCAAGGACACCTGCAGAGTGCGCAAGCGGACCGACACATCGGGGGACAACGCCTCCAGCGCCGCCGTTGGCAGGCAAGCCCCCAGCCAAGCCAGCTGCTCGCCCGTCACCACCGCCTGCACCCAACTGGATTGCAACCAAACCGGCGCCACCAGCGCCCCGCCCACCACGACCCCCAGCAACACCGAGAGCACCACGGCGGATTCGACCCAGCCGTTGGCGGCCACCAGGGCGGCAGGCGGCGTGCTTTCCGTCAAGAGGCCGTATTTCGCGGGCGCGTAGGCCGAGGCGCCCAAGCCCACGAGTGCGAACGCCGCCAAGGGGTGCAGTCCCGCCAGCAGGGCCAGGGCACCGAGCAACTTCAGGCTGTTCATCAACACCATCAGACGGCGCTTGCAGATGCGGTCGGCCAGCGAGCCGACGAAGGGCGCCATCACCACATAGGACGCCGTGAAGCTGAACTTGAGCAGGGGCGCCCACCAGGCTGGCACGCCCAGCGCGTGCAACCAAGCCATGGTGACGATCAGCAGGGCGTTGTCGGCCAGGGCGGAGAGAAACTGCGCCGCGATCAGCCACACGAAACCCCGCGGCAACCCAGGTCTGGAGGAGGTGTGGGCAGCCCCCTCCAAGCGCATGCGACGATCGTCCATGCTCATGGGCATCGGGTCCATCGTGACGCTTCACGCATCCGCGTGCGCACCGTTGTCCTGATGGGAAAGCGCACGCGCGGGCGCCGCCACCTCCCCCATCACATGCAGTCCGCCCGCAAGCTTGGCCTCGTGCTTGGACAGGGAGGCCTTGGTGGCCAGTTCCTCGGCATCGCGGTACTCGCCTCCGGCGACGCGCACCGCGCCGATGGACACGGTGGTGCAGGGAAAGAAGCGCCGCACGCCCTGGCGGTCCTCGGCCTCGACGCCACCGCGCGTGCGCCCTTCCTCGTCATAGAGTTCACGCGCCTGCCGCGCGAACGTGGCGATGATCCGTTCGCAGCGCGAGCGCCAGTCCTCGCTTTGGAACAGGATCATGAAATCATCACCACCGACGTGGCCCACGAAATCCCGCTGCGGATCGCTGTGGGCCGCGGCGAGGCGGGCCAGCAGACGGATCATCTCGTCGCCGCGCCAATAACCGTAGTGGTCGTTGAAGGGCTTGAAGTTGTCCAGGTCCAGGTAGCAGACGGTGAAGGCGCCGCCGCTGTCGAGCAGACGCTGCATGTGCAGGCTGATCGGGATGTTGCCCGGCAGCGAGGTCAAGGGGTTGGCGTGGCGCGCCGCTTCCAGCCGCAGCTCGGTGACGGAGCGAACCAGCTGGTCCCCCGTGCCCAAGCCAACGTAGCGCCCGTTGTCGGTGACGATGAAGCCATCGCTGAGGTAGCGTTGGTCTTGCGAAGTCAGGATGCCCACCAGCTCCTCGATGTCGAAATTGCGCTCGATCAGGCGCGGCTCGCGGTTGGCGTGCTTGATGCAGGACTTGCGGCCATGGATCTCGCGGAAGTACAGCGTGGCGTAGTGGTCCATGAACTGCTGGCGGTTGAGGATGGCGATGGGCCGGTCGCCACCACCGTCCCCCTGCAAGGTCCCTTCCAGCACGGCCATGGCATGCAGACCTGGGTTCGCCTGGAACATCGCCGCCGCCTCGTCGTTGCTGGTCGCGGGGGTCAGCGTGGGGGCATCGATGATGGACAAGTGACGCAGCTGGCCGCGCTGGGCCACGTAACGCTGCTCGGGCAGCACCGCCACGCGCGTGTCCAGCAGCACGCCCACCGCCTCGCGGGCGGGTTCGGCGGACACCTCGGCGCCGGGTCGGCCCAGCAGCCAGCCCTGACCGTAAGTAACGCCCAGGTCCCGGATCACCCGCAGTTCCGCCTCGTGCTCGATGCCCTCGGCCACCAGGGACGTGCCAAACACATCGGCGATCTGCAGCAAGGCCTGCAAGGTCTTGAGCCGGTCGGCGCTTTCGTGGATGTCGTGGCTGAAGTACTTGTCGATCTTGACGATGTCGGGTTTGAGCTGGGACCACAGGCGCAGGCTGGAGCGGCCATCGCCGAAGTCGTCCAGCGCGAGCGCCAGCCCCTCGGACTGCAAGGCGCGCGAGACTTCGCACAAGGCGTCGACATCGTGCACGCGTTCGTGCTCGGTGATCTCCAGCACCACCTTGCGTGGCGATACCTGCAGGTTGCGGATGCCTTGCGCCAGCAGCGTGGTGCCGCCCACGTCCACCAGGCGCGACAGCGCATTGGCGCTGATATTGAGGAACAGCCGCCCCGGTTGACGCAGGGCGCCCCAGCGCCGCAAGGCGACCTGGAGGCAGAACAGCTCGAATTCGTAGAGCAGCCCTTCGTCCTGCGCGGCGCGCAGCAGGGCATCGGGGCGATGCAAGGGGCTGTCTTCGGGCCCACGGATCAATGCCTCATGGGCGTGCACCGCGGCGGACTTCAAATCGACGATGGGCTGAAACACCGCGCGCAAGCCCCCTTGCCGCATCAAGGCGGCCAGCGAGCCCGTGCCCTCCCGGGTCAGCGCGTCGGGAACATAGAGGTGAACTTGGTCAATCACCCATTCATACTGCCCCTCGCGCGTGACGGAATGACGTCATGCGAGTGAATAAAAAATGACACCTCCGTGACCTGGGCGTGAACCCGTCGAAACGAGGTAGCGGTTTCATGGCCGACTCGGTATAACCGGCTGCTTTTTCCCACCGAACCCGAACTCTGCAAGCCACCATGAAACCGTCGTCCAAGCCGAACCCAAACACCGCCCCCGCAGCCTCCAAGAAAACCACGGCGACCGCCAGCCCGGCCGAGAAGAAGAACAAGACCACCAAAGCGTCGCCCGCCCTAGCACCCGCCCGGGCCACGAAGACGTCCGAAACGAAACAGATCAAGGTCAAGGTGGTCAAGGTCAAGTCGACCGAGAAGAAGCCGAAGCTGGTGCACGACCGCTACAGCTTGCCCAAGGACGAAGATGCCGCGCTGGGCGCACTCAAGCGCCGCGTCGCGGTGCTGGGCTTCAAGGTCAAGAAGAACACCCTGCTGCGCGCAGGCTTGCTGACGCTCGGCAAGCTGGCGGACACGGCCTTGCTGGACGCGCTGCGCGCCCTGCCAGAACCCTTGAGCGCCGCGTCAACGGACAAGCCGAGCAAGCCAGCCAAGCCAACAAAGTCCGCAAAGGCACCCAAGGACGCGTCCCCCAAGAAGCCGGGCAAGGCGAAGTCCCCCGCAGGGCAAGCCGCCGCAGCCCAAGCCGCCGGCGACGGCGACGCGACTCAGGCCCCGTAACGCCCCATCAGTGCGCGCTGCACGCTGAGGGCGGGCGCGCCCTCGGCGGGCTGCAGGCGTTCATAACGGCCGTCGGGCATCAGCTCCCAGGCGCCATCGTTGTCCTGCAGGGCGGCCGTCAGCGTTTCGTCGATCACGCGTTGGCGCAGCGCGGGGTCGAGCACGGGCCAGGCGAGTTCAACGCGGCGCAGCATGTTGCGGTTCATCCAGTCCGCGCTGGCCAGGTAGAGGGACTCCTCCAGCTCCTCGCCCTCACCACGGCGGAAGTAAAACACCCGCGCATGTTCCAGAAAGCGTCCGATGATGGAGCGCACGCGGATGTTCTCCGTCTGCCCGGGCACGCCCGCAGGCAGCATGCAGGCGCCGCGCACGATCAGGTCGATCTTCACCCCCTGTTGTCCGGCATCGATGAGCGCGCGAATCAGGGCCTCGTCGGTCAACGCGTTCATCTTCGCGACCAGGCGGGCGGGTTTGCCCGCCGCGGCGGCAGCCTGCAAGCCCTCGATTTTTTCCAGCAGTTTCTTGTGCAGGTGAAAGGGCGCCATCCAGAGCTGATGCAGCTTCGGCAGTCGGTTCTGCCCGGCCAGGTGGATGAAGACCTGCTCGACGTCGGCGGTGATCTGCGGGTCCGCGGTCAAGTGGCTCCAGTCCGTGTAGAAGCGCGCGGTGGCAGGGTTGTAGTTGCCCGTGGACAAGTGGGCATAGCGCCGCAGCGTCGGCCCTCCCCCCTCCCCCCCGGCACCGGGCACGCGGCGCGTGACCAGCATGGCCTTGGCATGGGTCTTGAGGCCCACCACGCCGTAGAGCACCTGCACGCCGATGAACTCCAGGCGCTCGGCCCAGTCGATGTTCACCTCCTCGTCGAAGCGCGCCTTCAGCTCCAGCACCACCGTCACTTCCTTGCCGCGGCGCACCGCCTCGCGCAACAGATCCATCAACGCCGAGTTGGCGCCCGTTCGATAGACCGTCTGACGGATGGCCAGCACCTGCGGGTCGTTCACGGCCTCGCGCAGGAAATCGAGCACCCCATCAAAGCGTTCATACGGCTGGTGAATCAGCACGTCACCCCGCTCCAGCCGCTCGAAGATCGACAGAGTCCCAGCCGCGCCGGAGGTGGATGCCGCCCCCTGCGCCGTGCCCGCCAGCTGCGCCGGGTAGCTGGCCCGGTAAGGCGCGAAACGCAGGCGCTTTTCCAGCTGGGGATCATTGATGAGATCAACCAATTGGCCCAAGCGCACCAGGTTCACGGGGCCGTGGACGCGGTAGAGCGCACCTTCGGGCAAATCGAACTGGCTCAATAAAAAGTCCGCCAGATCCTGGGGGCAACCCGCCGAGACTTCCAGGCGCACGGCCTGGCCATAGTGGCGATGCTCCAGACCCTGGCGCAGCGCGGTGCGCAGGTTCTTCACGTCCTCCTCGTCGACCGCGAGGTCCGAGTGGCGCGTCACCCGGAACTGCGAGAAGTTGCGCACCTCGCGCCCAGGAAACAACTCCTCCAGATGCGCGCGGATCACGCTGGACAGCGACACGAACAGGCGCCGCCTGCGGTGTCCTTGACCGCAGAGCTTCTCGGGCATGGGGATCAGACGCGGCAGCGCGCGGGGCACCTTGACGATGGCGATGTCGTTCTCGCGCCCAAAAGCATCCTTGCCACCCAGGCGAACGATGAAGTTCAGCGACTTGTTGGCCACCTGCGGAAAGGGATGCGAGGGGTCCAGACCCACGGGAATCAGCAGAGGCTGCACGTCGTGCTCGAAGTACTGGCGCACCCAGCGCCGCTGCGCGGTGTTGCGGTCCCCGTGGGAAACGATCTCGATGCCCTCCTTGCGAAAGGCGGGCATGAGTTCGTCGTTGTAGAGCGCGTACTGGCGCGCGACCAGTTCGTGAATGGCGACGGACAGACGCGTGAACGACGCAGCGGTGTAGAGACCCTGCGCGTCCTTGCGCTGGTAAGCCATCAAATGGGGTTCGGAGCGCACCTCGAAAAACTCGTCCAGATTGGACGACACGATGCAGAGATAGCGCAGGCGCTCCAGCAGGGGCACATCGGCACGGCAGGCCCAATCGAAGACGCGCCAGTTGAAGGCCAGCACACTGTGGTCGCGGTCCAGCAAGGGCAAGGCCGTCTCCTTGCCTTGTGCCGCCGCGGCCGCGATGTCGCTGATCACAGTCGGAAGGTTGGTGTTCATGGCTGAGACATCAGGGCAGGGACCGCCTCCTCGGCGGGGTCCGGCTCCACGGTGGAAGTGGCGCGCTTGCGGCCATCCCGTGCGTCGGCGATCACGCCGGCCAGCACTTGACCCCAATGCACGATCTCCAGCCGACCGTCGTGGTGCTCGACCAAGGCGGTGAGGCTTTCGACCCAGTCGCCATCGTTGCAATAGAGCACCCCATCGATCTCACGCATCTCGGCGTGGTGGATGTGGCCGCAGATCACGCCATGGTGGCCGCGCTTCTTGGCTTCGCGCGCGACGGCGACTTCGAAATCGCTGATGAAATTCACGGCCTTCTTGACCTTGAGCTTCAGGTAAGCCGACAGTGACCAATAGGGCAGGCCCAGCTTGGCGCGCCAGTGATTGAGATAGCGGTTGAGTTTAAGCGCCCATTCGTACAGGGTGTCGCCGACGTAGGCCAGCCACTTGGCGTACTGGATCACGCCGTCGAAGTAGTCGCCATGCGTCACCCACAGGCGCTGCCCCGTGGCGGTGACGTGCACGGCCTCCTCCACCACCTCGATGCCACCGAACTGGTGGTCCAGGAATTGGCGGGCGAACTCGTCGTGGTTGCCGGGCACGAAGATCACCCGGCTGCCCTTGCGCGCGCGGCGCAGCAGCTTTTGCACCACGTCGTTGTGCTGCTGAGGCCAGTACCAGCGACGGCGCAATTGCCATCCATCGATGATGTCGCCCACGAGGTAGAGGCGCTCGCTGCTGCTTTCGCGCAGGAAGTCCAGCAAGGCGCCCGCCTGGCAACCCGGCGTGCCCAGGTGCAGATCGGAAATGAAAACGGCGCGGTAGCGGGGCCGCTTGTCGTCGGCCTCGTCGCGTTCTTCGAGGGCGGCGCGCAGGTGTTCGCTGGTGGGACTCTGCATCATTGCCCCACGAAGTGCTTGCGGTAACGCGCGGGCATGTCCGACAGACGCATCATCATCGGCAGGTCGGCGCAGTTGAAGTCTGGGTCCCAGGCCGGTGCCCCCAGCACCTTGGTGCCCAGGCGCAGGTAGCCCTTGATGAGCGCCGGAGGTTCGACCGACAGGCTGCCGTCCAGCTGATCCACTGGCAGCGGCAGGCGGGGCCAGACTTGGTGTTCGATGGGCGCGAGGTGGGTCTGGCTCAACTGACGCCAGAGGCTGGCGGCGGCGTTGCCATTGATCTCGCCGCTGACCGGGTCCAGCATGGGGATGCTGGCGCAGCCGATCATCGCGTCGATCTGGTTGCGCGCCATGAATTTGATCAGCTCGCCCCACAAGGGCATGATGACGCCACCGTTGCGGTGGTCCGGGTGCACGCAGCTGCGGCCCACTTCCACCATGTTCTCGCGCAAGGGGCGCAGGCGGGTGAGGTCGAATTCGCTGTCGCTGTAGAAACCACCGAGGCGCCGCGCCTGGGCCGGCGTCAGCATGCGGTAGGTGCCGATCACCTCGCGCGTGGCCACGTCGCGCACCAGCAGGTGCTCGCAATAGTCGTCGTAGAGGTCCACATCATGGCCGGGCACCGAGGTATTCAGGCGCGCGCCCATTTCCCCCGCGAAAACCAAGTAACGCAAGCGTTGGGCCGCGCGGACTTCGTCCTGGTGCCGCGCCCAAGACACCTCCACGCCCGACTCCTGCCGTTCAACTGGACGCTGCGCCGGCGGTTTGACGGGGCGTTGCCCGCGGACCAGCATGGACGGCAGTGCTTGCGCGAAGGCGGTGGAAATCCGCGTCGGAATCCGCGGAATCTTCGACGCCAGGGGCCAGAGTGACAGCGGGAAACTCGGACGCGTGTGTTCTTTCATGGTGTCTGCGTTGTTCATCCTGTGTGACACCAGTGTGGTGAGCAGGGATGACGACACCATGTCCGATTCATGACGAATCGATGACGGAGCCTCGAAAGACCGGACTCCGATCCGGCCCACGGCTCCGGTTGCGTGCTCTAGCGGAGGGGGCCAGGGAATCTGGTCAGAGACCGGCCAGGCTACGGGCCGAAGACAGGGCGAGCAGCAGGAACGCCAGCGCGCAGGCGCGGTGGGTCCATCGGGCCCAGCGCTCGTTGGCCCCCGCGAAGAAGCGCGCGACCAGCGCCGCACAGACGAAGCACCACACCACCGAGGACACCATGAACCCGGTGAAGAAGATGGCGTAGTCCGTCCAGTGTGGATCGCTCACCCCCGCTGCCCCCATGGCGCTGCCCAAAGCGGCCCAATACGCCACGTTGTGAGGGTTGGTGATGGACAGCAAAGCGCCAGCACGCAGGGCGGCTCGCCCGTCGTCGGCGGACGAGGGTCCACGGGCGCTGGCCTCATGCGCGAAAGAGGAGTCCGCGGGCACGCTGGTGCCGGACGTTGTCGTGGCCTGCATCCGAGAACCCTCGGATTCGATCGGTGGCATCGGCAGGCGGGACGCGCGCCAGGCATCCCACGCCAGCCAGAGCAGGTAGGCGATGCCCGCCAGCGCGACCGGCGTGCGCAGCACCTCGGTGCGGGCCAGCAGACCCACGCCGACCAAGCCCAGCACAGCCCAGAGGGCGTCCCCCGTCAGCGAACCCACCTGCACCAGAAAGGCACCGCGATAGCCGCCCCGCAGGCCCCGGCGTATGGTTTCGGCAAACACCGCGCCTGGCGCGGCATTGAAGATGAAGCCCAGCATAAGGGCCGACAGAAAAAGAGCGAGCACGGAACCAGCAGTGGGCAACAACAAGGATGGGCGCAGACTATACCTGCGGCGACTACCCCCCACCCCACCAGGCCCCGCTCAACGGCGCGGGGGCGGCCTTTGATATGCTACGCGCCGGTCCACGCAGCCGGTGCGCGCCCTCAGGGCTTCCAAGGTGCCGTTGGGCACGCACCTCGTGGCGCATCCGCTTTTCTGCCTCGCTCCCGGTGTCTTGTCCTGACGTTTCCCGCTGGCCTTCCTTGCGCCTTTCGCTCCTGCTGCTCGCGATGACGCTTGGCGGTTTGTGGGACATGCCGGCCCGTGCCCAGGACACTCATGCGCCGGACGTGCCTATGGACGCGGTGTCCACCGCGGCACCAGCCATCCCCGCAGCGCCGGTGCCCCCCGACACGCCAGTGATCGCTGCCGCTTCCGCCAGCACCGAAGCCGCTGCGTCAACGCGGCCGCCGCGCATCGCCTTCCATTACGAGCTGGACGCCTACTACAGCAACGTGGGGGCGGACATTGCGCTGACCGACGCCGATGAACCCAACGGCGGACACCTGGAAGAAAGCGAGGTGTACCGGCGCCTCTTCAACGACTCTTTCCAGCCTCGCCTGTTCCTCCTGGAGGCCAGCGTCAACCCGATGCCAGTGCTGGGCACCTGGTACAAACGCACCCATCCCGATGGCTACGACAACTACGACGTTGGCTCGGCAGGGGGCAACAACTTCAACCTGATCGATGGCGTCACGGCCGGCTTCCAAGAGCCCTGGGCGATCTCCGCCTTCCTGGGCAGCTCCATGAAATTCCGCCGCGAAGGCGAAGACGAGAAGCAGAGCAATCGCGGCTACATGGGCTACCTGCTGTCTTGCGGCACGCAACACATCCACAACAACGTGCTGATCGACGACGACTGGTGCGAGTTGGAATGGAAGCTCAAGGGCGAACGCACGTTTCGCGAGGAAGAACTGAGCTGGAGCTTTCGCGTCGGCCTCAAGGAACATGGCAACCCGGACATCCGCGACCTCTTTTACGTGGGTCTGCGCCGCACCAACCTGAGCTACACCTCCAAGCTGCTGAGCTTCCTCAACAACGCCAACGTTGAGTTCCTGACTGAGTTCGCGCGTGACGATGGCCACCTGATGCGTCAGCAAATCGTCATTGGACGGATCTTCCCGTTGTCGCGCTACCGAGTCGCCTTGGCGCTGGACGTGGGCTTGATTTACGAGAACAGCCGCAAGTATTCCGGCGCGCTGGCCGACTCGGACGCCGACGAGCTGACGTTCGTGTTCAGACCCAACATCAAGTTTTGATTGAATTTTGAATCGGCCTGGTCGGGCCCCACAGGGCAACGGGCGGGCACGGACTTGGACGTGGATCGGGAGGGGTCCGCGTCAAAATATTTCGCATCTCCTCAAGGACAGGGGCTCCGATTAGCATGAAGCCGTGGCGAAGGCCCGGGAGCGCGCTTCCCGGGCACCTTGCGCCACCACTTGACCGGAAAGCCCTGCCCATTGTCTCAGTCCGCCCTGCCGCTGAGCGGCCCGCCCGCGTGGATGGAAAGCACGCTCGCACGCCTGCCCCCAAAAGAGAGAGCCATCCTCACCCTGCTGTCGAGTCACCCCTCGCAAGCAATCAGCAAGGAAGACATCATGCGGCAGGCTTGGCCTCGGCAACGCGCGGTGTCGGACGAAAGCCTGGTGCGCTGCATCAGCCAGTTGCGGCGTCTCGTTCCGCAGGCGCGCATAGAAGCGGTTTATGGCTTTGGTTACCGCTTGCTGCCACCGCCTCCCACCCCATCCGTGCACGAAGCCTTGGTGCAGGCAGCGCAAGCGCCGGTGGACGTGGTCGAGCAATTCATGCACGCCTGTTCCCTGGTGCAGCGGCAGACGGCCACACCCCTGGCACGCGCCATCGACTTGCTGCGCAAGCTGACGGAACGGCAGCCCGACTACATCCCCGCGCGCGTGCTGCGGGCACACGCCATTTTGCTGGTTCACCGTCTGGACCTCAACGCCCAGGCGCAGGCCAGCCTCGAGGAGGCCTGGGTGCAAGTCGGACTGGCGCAGGCTCTGGCACCTGAATGTCCGCTGTTGGCCGCCACGCGGGCCGGTCTGCACGACCTGGATTGGCGTTTTGCCGAGGCGCGCGACCTCCACCAGTCGGCCTTGCGGGAATTACCGGACTCGGCCCATGCACTGCAACCTTACATCTGGCACTTGCTGGCCACGGGTCAAGCGGCGCACGCCCATCCTTGCCAACACCGCATCCTGGCGCAGCGGCCCCACTCGGCGGTCGAAAAAGTGATGTGGGCGCGCCTGCTGGCGCACGCCGGGGAGCGGGACGCGGCGCTAGGCGCCATTGACACGGCTCGGGCCGCCCACCCCGGCAGCACCCTGGTCGCGAGCGCATGGTGCTCCTTGCAGGCGAGGTTAGCGCCCCGCGCTGCGCTGATTCCATTGGCGCGGGAACTGCACGAGTTGGCTGAACTGCCGCGTTACGCACGGGTCAGCCTGCCCTACGTCCTCGCCCGGTGTGGCAGGCGCACCGAAGCCCGCCGCGCGCTGGATGCGTCGCCCGCCGGCCGCCATCCTTGCACCCTGCATCAGCGCGTGGCGCGGGTGACCACCTTGATTGAATTGGGCGAGCTGGACGATGCGGCCGAGGAAATCGCGGTGGCCTACCAGGGTCGCTACAGCGGGCTACCCGGACTGCTGCACTCACCGGCGTGCGCGCCGCTGCGTCAGCATCCGCGCGCGCGCGACATACTGCAGAAACTCAAGCACATGGTCGAGACCAGCACAGCCGAGCCCGCGGCTGGAAGCGCCGCAGCCCGGCCCGCCTGACGAACGCCGGACGATGCGCATGACTGGAAAAGGACGGGTGGGGTGCGGGGTGCGACTGCGCCCAACTCAGTGAGAGGGCCCGACCGGGGACGGCTGCGTCTCGTCCACCACCGTCGTCTTGGCGCCAGGGACAGCGGAGCGCGCCAGCAACGCATACATGGTGGGCACGACGAAGACGGTGAGCGCGGTGCCCAAGGTCATGCCGCCGACGATGACCCAGCCAATCTGCTGACGGCTTTCCGCGCCCGCACCGTGGGCCAAGGCCAGCGGCACGGCGCCCAGCACCATCGCGCCCGTGGTCATCAGGATGGGCCGCAAGCGTTGGCTGGAGGCCTGCACCAGCGCGTCCACCATGTCCATGCCCTGCTCGCGCAATTGATTGGTGAATTCCACGATCAGGATGCCGTGCTTGGTGATGAGGCCCACCAACGTGATCAGGCCGATCTGGGAATAGACGTTGAGCGAGCCTCCCGTCCACTGCAGGGCCAGCAGAGCGCCCACCATGGACAGCGGCACGGACAGCATGATGATGAAGGGGTCGACGAAGCTCTCGAACTGCGCGGCCAGCACCAGGAAAATGAAGAGCAAGGCCAGCGCGAAGACCAGGCCCAGCGCACCCTGGGATTTGCGGAACTCGCGCGAAGTGCCATTCAGTTCGGAGCTGTAGCCCGTCTTCAGAACTTTGGCAGCCGTGGCATCCATGAACGCCAGCGCCTCACCCAAGGAATAGTCGGGCGCCAGGTTGGCGGTGATCGAAGCGCTGCGGCGCTGCCCGAAGTGGTTGAGCTCGCGCGGGCTGACGCTCTCACGCGACACCACCAAGGCGGACAAGGGCACCATGGCGCCGTTCTTGCCCCTCACATACATCTTGTCGATGTCTTCGGGCGTGGTGCGGCCCGTGGGGCGGGTCTGGACGATCACGTCGTACTGCTCGGCGTCGCGTTTGTAGCGGGTCACCGTGCGCCCGCCCAGCATGGTCTCCATGGTGCGCGCCACCGTGTCCACGCCCACGCCGAGGTCGGCGGCTTTGTCGCGGTCCACCTCGATGCGGAGTTCGGGCTTGTTCAGGCGCAGGTCGGCGTCGGGGGACACGATGCCGGGGTTGCGTGCCATCGCCTCCATGAACTGCTGAACCACGACGCTCAGGTTCTCGTAACTGTCGGAGGTTTGGATCACGTAGTTCAAGGGGCGATCACGGAAGCCCTGCCCCAGGGACGGCGGTGTGATCGCGAAGGCATTTACGCCCGCCAGGGAGTTGAACTGGGGCCCCAGCAACCGCGCCAATTCCAGGGTGGTGCGCTGGCGTTGCTCCCAGTCCACCGTGCGGTAGATGACGCTGCCTTGGGACACGGTGGGATTGCCGATGTTGGCGAAGATGCGGTCGAACTCGGGGTACTTCTGACCCATCTCTTCCATCCGCCGCGCATAGCGGTTGGTGAACTCCAGCGTCGAACCATCAGGCGCGTTGATGTTGGCGATGATGGTGCCGCGATCTTCCATGGGCGAAAGCTCCTGCTTCATCGCAGGGTAGACGCGCCAGATGGTCAGCCCGCACAGCACCATGGCGCCGATGACCAACCAACGGGCTTGCAACAGCCAAGGCGGCAGGAAGCGCAAGCGCCGACGCTGCGCCAAGCCCAAACCTCCGAGCAGGTCCGAGGTCCTCGCCGGAGCACTTGGAGTGGGCACGCCGGCGCGGGCCGTGATCAGCCAACGCAGCAAGCGGCCATAACCGTTGGAGAGCGCGGTCAGCCAGCGCTCCATGCCCCGGTCAAATCGGTTGGGTTGGGGGTTGTGTTTGAGCAGCAGCGAACACATCATGGGCGAGAGCGTCAGCGCCACGAAACCCGAGACCAGCACGGCGCCTGCCAAGGCCAGCGCGAACTCCACGAAGAGGCGCCCGGTGCGCCCCGGCGTGAAGGCCAGCGGCGCGTACACCGCCACCAGGGTCAGGGTCATCGCGATGATGGCGAAGCCGATCTCGCGCGCACCCTTGATGGCGGCGGCGAACGGGTCCATGCCATCCTCGATGTGGCGATAGATGTTCTCCAGCATCACGATGGCGTCGTCCACGACCAGGCCGATGGCCAGCACCAGCGCCAGCAAGGTGAGCGTGTTGATGGAGAAGCCCGCCACGGCCATCAGCGCGAAGGCACCCACCAAACTCACTGGGATGGTGATGATGGGAATGATGGACGCGCGCAAGGTGCGCAGGAACACGAAGACCACCAAGGCCACCAGGGCCACGGCCTCCAGGATGGTCTGGTAGACGTTGCGGACCGAGCGGTCGATGAAGACCGAGTTGTCGTTCGCGATGTCGATGCGGATGTCGGGCGGCAAGTCGGCTTGCAAGCGCGGAAGGGCGGCGCGCACCTCGCGCGACAAATCCAGCGGATTGGCCGTGGCCTGGCGGATCACCCCCGCGGAAATGGCGTCCTTGCCATTCAGGCGGACCGTGCTGCGTTCGTTGGCCGGGCCCTCGGCCACCTGCGCCACGTCACCCAGCTTGACCGGAAAGCCATTGACGCTCTTGATGACGACGGCCGCGAACTGCTCGGCCCGCGCCAAGTCGGTCAGCGAGGTGACGCTGAACTCGCGCTGCTGAGACTCGATGCGCCCGGCCGGCAGTTCCAGGTTGCTGCGGCGGATGGCGTCTTCCACCTCTTGGGTGGTCAGGCCGTAGCCCGCCATGCGGTCCGGGTCCAGCCAGACCCGCATGGCATAACGGCGCTCGCCGAAGATGCTGACGTCGGCCACGCCGGTCACGGTTTGCAGGCGAGGTTTGACGACCCGGTTGACCAAGTCATTGATTTCCAGCCGACTGCGGGTCTCGCTGGTGAACGCCAGCCAGATCACCGGCGAGGCGTCGGCCTCGACCTTGGCGATCACCGGCTCGTCGATCTCGGCCGGCAAACGGCGGCGCACGCGGGAGGCGCGGTCGCGCACCTCGGCGGCAGCGGCATCCGCGTCCTTCTCCAGCTTGAAACGCACGGTGATCTGGCTGCTCTCGGGCCGACTGATGGAGGTGAGCACATCCACCCCATCGATGCCCGCGATGGAATCCTCCAGCGGCTTGGTCACCTGCGACTCGATCACCTCGGCGGACGCTCCGGCATAGGACGTCGACACGGTGACGACCGGCTCGTCGATCTTGGGGTACTCGCGCACCGACAGGCGCGAGAAGCTGACCACGCCGATCAGGACGATGAGCAGCGAGAGCACGGTCGCGAAGACCGGTCGGCGGATGGACAGTTCGGCGAGTTGCATGGCGGCGTCAGCCCAGCGTGGTGCGCTGGACGGCTGGGGAACGGGAGCAAGCCGCCGAAGTTAACACCGAAACGTGAACCCCGCGTAAATCCCGCCCGCGGGCTCAGCCCTCCTGACGCCGAGGCTCCTCGGTGACGGCGGGTTCGGTGGTGTGGGGTTGCGTCTGATCGTGGTTGTGCAAGGCATCGATCAATTCGGCGCGGGCCCGACGGTAATCGGCCCGACTGATCATGCCACTGGCGTACTGACGCGACAAAGTTTTCAGATTGGTGTGCATGGTCGAATCTCCGTTGTTCATACCGATCACGGCGCGGGAACGACCGGAACGGGGGCAGCAGCGGATGTGGGCGCCGCAACGACGGCGGAAGGCGCAACCGCTTGCAACAGCGGCGCCTGCACGTCTTCCAGCAGCACGCGCAAGCCCGTGACCTCGTCGGCCCGACCGGAGTGGTCGCGCACGAAGCTCAGACTGCATTCCGCGTGGGGGTCCTGGTAAGAAGCTCCCATCGCCTGCAGACGGCCCGCACTGAGGACCAGCTCCTGCGCATTGCCGATGAAGTTCTGCAAACCCCATCCGTTCTGGTGGCCGCTGGACACGGGCGTGAGTTGATCGCCCTTGAGCACCTGCCCGCCCAAGCGCACCGTGCAGTTGTAGTCCTTGGGAGGTTGCTGCCCGGCCGCGCCCGCGGCGTGCAACCACTCGGCGCGGGTCGGCAAGCGGTAGGTCTTGCCGGTGCGTTCGGACAGCCACGTGGTGTAGGCCAACACTTCCTTCTCGCTCAGGCCGACCCTGGGCAGGGTCTTGGCCTTGCTGTCGTCCACGGGGCATTGCCCGCTGAAGAAGCAGTACTTGTTGTAGTCCTCGTTGGAAATCTCGTACTTGCTGACGGCGAAATACTTGCCACCGGTGGCCGGGCCCACGCGCTCGCCCAAGGGCGGCACCACCACCATCAGGGGGCCGCGCACCCGGTCGTGCAGCATGTCGAAGCAAATGGCGCGAGCCCGGCGGCCGAGCCCGGCCAGGCTGTCGGTGCAAGGCGTGGTGCTCTGGATCGGTGTCCACGCCTGGCCCGCCACGTCGGACCCCGTGACCCCCTTGCTGCTCGTCAGGCTGCGGATGTCGGCGTCACGCTGCAGGATGCGCCCCTGCCAGCGCTGGGTCGCCATCTTCTGGCTGAGGGTGGAGATCGCGGCGCGGTAAGTCGGATTGTCAGACCACAGTTGGCGCGCCGAGCCGAGCTGCTCGCGGGCCTTGTCGTACTCGCCCGCGTCCATGCTGGCCTGGAACTGGGCATAGGCCGCGGCCGCCTCGTCCTTGCGGCTCTTGAGGTCCTTGGCGAAATCCGTCACCTCGGGGTGATCGGGCAGACGCTTGCGCGCGGTCTCGAGCATGCCCTGGGCTTCGTTCAAGCGCCCGGTGGTCAGGGCGGCTCGGGCGGTGCGTCCATCGATCCAGGGCGGCGGCGCGAGTTGCGAGCGAAGTTGACTGAGCCGCGCGTTGTCCGGGAAAAGAATGCTGGCGCGCGTGGCCAAGCTCTCGGCCTGGGAGCGGGCATTGGATTGCCCACTCTGGGCCAAAGCCGCGACGCGCTCGATCAGCATGCCGGTGTACTGGCGCTCCAGATCGGGATAACGGTCGGGCACGAAGTTGCGCACCTCGTCCAGCATGCGTTGCGTGCCCGGCGTGTCGAAATGCTGGGCATCGCCGAACACACGGTTGAGCGCGACGATGTTGTATTCGGCGACGTTGCGCTCGCGCATCTGCTGCAGCCGGATTTCGTTGGGCGACACCACCAGGCCACGCTCTGCCAGCTTCACCGCCTTCTGGTATTCGCCCACGTTGCTCTGGTTGCGCGCCAGTTCGAGGTAAGCCTCGGTCATGGCTTCGGCCGCGGTCACGGTGAAGAAGGGATCGCGCTCGTTGAGGTACTGCTTCAACTCGGCGAGCGTGGATTCGGCGGCGTCCATTTCGCGCGCCCGGGTCTCCAACAGCAAGCTGTTCTGCAGACCCGTGACGCGGGCCTGCTGCGCCTGCTGCTCACGCTCGCTCAAGAATTTCTTGTAGGCTGCGTCGATGCGCTCGCGCGCCTGCCCCACGCGCGCAGGGTCCAGGCGCAGGGGCCGGATGTCATCAACGGTGGCTTGGGCCAGGCTGTAGCGACGCGCGGCCTCCAGGGCCTGGATGCGCGCGAGGTAATGGTCAGCCAGCTTGCCTTTCGCGGCCTCCCAACGCGGCGCGAGGGCCGGACCCAGATCTTGCTGCTGGCGCGCCAGGTAGAGGCTGAGCTGAAGCACTTCAGCCTGCCAGGCCGCTTCCTCCTTGCCGTCCTTCGCGGGCGAGGCCAGGCGCTGCTCCAACTGCCGCAAGGCGTCATCAGGTCCAAAACCCTGCTGGGCCAATTGGGCGTGCAACCCCAGCGCCAGCAGCACGCCGCGGTCTGCCTGCGGCGCCCCGGTGCGCTGCACGGCCGCGACCTGCTGGGAGCGTTGCAGTTCGTCCTTGGCGCGTTGCCAGCGGTCCTGGGTGTTGATCAGGTCGATGTCGTCGGGCAGGCGAGCCAGGATGACGTCCAAGAAGGCGCGCGCCTTGTCCAGGTCCGCGATGTTGATCGCTTCCTGGGCATTGGTGGCATAGGCGTCCGGGATGCGCGGGTCGCGCAGCAATTCATGCTTGGGCGCGACCGACTCCACCGTCGCCATGATCTCGGTGATGGCCCGGCCTGGGTTCTTCGGGTCCGGCAGCAGCCATTCGTTCTTCAGCGCCGCATTGAGCTTCTGGCCCAATAGGTGCAGATAGCGGTTGCGCTGCAGATCCACGTAAGCCGTCTGATCGGACAGCGCTGCGGAGTCCGGGAACAGCAGGGCCATGCGCCGCAATTCGTTTTCCGCGCTCGCGAAGTCGTACTTCTTTTCCTCAAGATTGATGACCGCGTTGATCCGTTGCCGGAAATAGCTCTGGAACACCTCGCGCCCGCCTTCGGCGATGCGCGCGCGGGCGGTGACCCCGAACTGCGGCAGTCGACCAATCGCTTGCTCCAACAGCTCCGGCTTTCCAGTCTTGACGTCAGCGATGAGGCTCTGAACGCGCAGATCCTCCATGTAATTGACCACCGGGTTGTAGGCTGCGATCGCGAGCACGACGGAAAAGGCGCTGCCCAGCACCCAGGGGTTCTTGTGCCAGTTGGCCTTGCCTTCCAGCTCCACCAGGAACTGCTCGACCGTGGCGGTGCGCTTTTCCTTCTCGAAGGCCAGGCCATGCCACAGGCCCTTCATCTGGCGCTTCTTGAGGTTCTTGATCGGCGCCGCGATGAGCTTGGCTTCTTGCGCCTGCAGCGCCGATTTCTTGTTGAAGGGGTGGTATCCCGTCAGCAACTCGTAGGCCACGCAGGCCAGGGCATAGAGGTCGTCCTGGGTGGATGGATCCTTGCCCTGCAACATTTCCAGCGACGCATAAGCCGGGGTCAGAGCGCCCAGGGAACCCGCATCGAATTCACCGTCCTTGTCGCCCTCTTTCTTGTCGGCCGCCTTGTCGCCCCCACTGGCCGCGCGGGCGATGCCGAAGTCCAGCGTCTTGACGACGCCATCGTCACACAAGAAAGCGTTGCCCGGCTTGAAGTCCGAGTGAACCAGCCCTTGCTTGTGCGCGTAGATCAGCGCCGACCCCAGTTGCTGGATGATGGGAAAGGCTTCCTCGAAAGGCAGGCCCCCCTTGGGCCGCACCACCTTGCGGATGTAGGTGTCCAGCGGCTTGCCAACCAGCAACTCCATGGTGATGAACACCTGGGTGCCGGTCATGCCGATGCGGTCGAAGTCGTAGACCGTGGCGATGTTGGGGTGAGCCAACTTCTGCTGGCGGCTGGCTTCGCGCTGCAGCGCAATGAAGGCCTGGGGGTGCGCCTTGAAGTCCTCGGTCAGCACCTTCATGGCCACGTAGGGGTTGCTGTCCTTGGCCTCGACCTTCAACAGGTCACGTGCCTGGAACACCTTGCCCATGCCGCCGGCGCCCAGCACCTTGTCGAGGATGAAACGCTCCTTGATGATGGAGCCTGGGCCCAGCTTTTGCAGCTGCGGACTGGTGGCGCCATGCAAGTCCCACGACAGTTGGGACGCGCGCGATGACGTTTGGCCACTGGTGCTACCCGTGCTCTGCTGGGTCTGCTGCCGGTAGCCCGTGGGGCTGGTCGGCGCATGGGTGAAACTGTCCGTGGTCGAGGGTGCCTGCGTGTTGCTGACGACGGTCGGCGCTTCGTCGTCATCACCGCCAGTGGGACCGAGGCCCAAATCTCGTGGGCCCGATCCGCCGGGATAAGCGATGATGGTCGCGCCGCCCTCCTCCTCGTCAACCGGGGGATGATTTGCAGACGAAGCACCGGGGCCGCTCGGTTGCGGGTAGGCCACGACCGTCGCCGCGCCATCGTCATCGGCTGGGGGCTCCTGCGCTGACGCCTCGGCCGCGGCGGGGGCATACGCCACCACGGTGGCAGCCCCATCGGACTCGTCATCCTCGTCGTCGGGGGACGGGCCATCGTCCAATTCGTCGCCGGGCTGGGTCTCGGGCAGGTACTGCCGGATGCGTTCGACCGAGTCCGCGCTCAAACGGCCAGAGTTCAGGTATTCATCCAACGCCTCGTGCATTTGCTGCAGGGTGAAGTCCCGCCGCTGCAAGAGGCCGGGCATGACCCCGAGCAGCTCCGGCAGCGCCAGTTCCGCGTTGGCGAGATCATCAAGCAAGCGCCGGGGATCGACCATGGTGTTCTGCCTCGTCCTAGCCTTGCCGCCCTCAGGCGATCTCCACCACCAGGGTGGTGACGTTGTCCTTGGCGCCGCGGCTCAAGGTCAGGTCAATCAGTTTCTGGCACGCCTCCTGCGGCGTTCCCTCGGCCAGCAATTGGGCGATTTCGTCGTCGTTCAGGTGGCGGGTCAATCCATCGCTGCATAGCAGGAAGCGCTCGCCCGAGGCCAGTTCGCAAAGATCCGCCTCCAGAAACAGGTCCTCCTGGCTGCCCACCGCGCGGGTGATGATGTGACGCTCGGGATGGGTCTTGGCCTCCTCGGGCGTGATGAGCCCCTGTTTCAGGTAGGTGGCGATCTGAGAATGATCGCTGGACACCTGCTCCAGCGAGCATCCCTTGCGCAGGCGATAGACCCGGCTGTCACCGGCCCACATGACCACGCCGACATGCCGATCCTCCGCCGCCAGCAAGGCGATCGTGCTGCCGATGACGGGCGGGCGGGCGCCAGCCGATTCGCTTTGGGCCTGGGCCTTGCCCTGCCCGCGCTCAAGCAGGCTGCGGTTCACCCGGTCCAGGACGTCCTCGATTTCATTCAGCCGGTCGGACAGGCTGCCGTTCAAGGGCGCTTGCCGCAAGCTGTTCACGATGAGTTGGCTGGCCACATCGCCCGCCTCGTGCCCTCCCATGCCGTCAGCGACCACCCACAGACCCTTTTGCGGCAAGTCCAGGTAGGAATCCTCGTTGACCTGCCGCACATGCCCTTTGTGACTCATGCCGCAGGAGATGGCGATCTCCGGCCCGGACAGTCCGGACCTTGGGCTGGCTCCTTGGGTAGGAGCTTCTTTCTTCAACAGCGACATGGTGGGTTTCCTCCTGATCAACCTTGCAGGCTGTAGCGAATCAGTTCCTGGGGGTTGTCGTCCATCGCACGCCCCAGGCTGATCAAGCCTTCGCCCGTCAACTGAATCTCTTCCCGGCGCACGACGGCCTGGACGCCCGCGCTCTGCACCCAGGTGCCGTTGGTGCTCTGGTCTATCAGGAAAAACTTGTCGCGCCGCAACTCGATCTTGATGTGTTGTCGCGACGCCTGGGTCTCGGCCACGGCGATGTCGCAGGTGGGGCTGCGTCCGAGCACGGCCATCTCGCGGGTGCTGTTGAGCACGAGGGCGACGTCACGGTATTCCAGGCGCAGCTGCGCGGTCTGGCCCACATGGCCGGCGACCTTGGGCAGGTCGACCGACATGGTGGTGACGTCATCTTCCTGCCAGATGAACTCGACGATTTCCATCTCGCCCTTGCCCTTGATGAAGGCATGGTCCACGAAACGGGTGCTGCTCTGAAGCATGGACGGCAAGAGCTTGGCCGTCTCCGCCGTGGTGATGATCTGGCGCGCCTTGGCCTGCGCCGCCATGCGCGCGGCCACGTTCACCGCGTCACCATGCACATCACCGTCCTCCAGGATGCAGGGGCCGAAGTGGTAGCCGACGCGGATGTTCACCGGCACCTCGGTGGCGCCGCCGTCATTGGCCTCATCCAGGCTTTCCTGCATGTCGCACGCGGCCTTGGTGGCGGTCTCCGCGTCGTCGAAGGTGCACATGATCTCGTCGCCGATGGTCTTGATCACCGCGCCCTTGTAGCGGGCCACCACGTCACCCAGCAAGGTGAGGGTGGCGGCCACCACCTTGCGGGCGCGTTCATCGCCCAAGGAATCGTAGAGCTTGGTGCTGCCCGAGATGTCGGCGAACATGATGGACAATTTGCTGGCTTTGCTGGACATGGTGATTCGCCTTGTAATTGCTGAAATGCGATCTTTCTATTTTCACTTGAATGGCTTGATGGCTTGCTGGTCTCGTCATCCGGGAACGCTCACTGGGTCTCGCCTTTGTCGGCACGGTTATTCCAGCGGCAATGGCTGCTCCGCATCTTCGAAACGCACCAAAGGCACCTTTTCATTCGCAAAAGGCACATCGGGCGCGGCATTGAAATCGTCAAAGACGAACTGATCGGACCAATTGCCCTCCAGCTTGGTCCGGTCGATTTCCGTCTCCACCTTCGCCACCGAGGCCTGTAGTTTTTCCGCCTCTTGTTGCAAGGCTTGCAAGACTTGGCGCAGTGCGTCCTGTTTCTCGGGCGCTTCTTGCTCCAATTGCTTTGTCGCCTTGAGCAGGCGTTCCTGCATGCTGGTGATCTCCTGATCATTCACACCAGAGACGCAGTGCGGCTCGTCACCACAGGCCGCCAAGGTCAGCACCAGCCCGGTCTGGACATCGCGCAACTCCTTGAGTTCTGACGCCAGATCCTCCACGGTCTGTGCTGATTTTTCAGGCGCCTGGCTCGCCGACTTGACCGTCTTGCTCTGCGCCGAGGCCCATGACATCGCGAACCAAAGGAGAAATACCAGGCACGGCGGCATGGCCGCCCGCCACTTGCTCCAGGTCCGATGATTATTCACCATCATTCGACCTCGTTCTTGCCTTGCAGCATGCGCTCGATGCGCGCTTCGGCACGGGTGGCCGATTTCAGCGTGCTATCGATGATCTCGCTCAGGCGCTGGTCATTCAGATCCAAGCCGGTGCGCTCGGCGAAGAGTTTGCGCCGCTCCTGGTTGAATCGCAAGTTCTCCAGGAAACGCACGCGGGTATAGATGGTTTCGACCACCTTCACCTCGCGCTCCATCGCGGCCATGTCAATTTCTGCCGCCCCCGCCTTGCCAAATTCATCCTCGAACTGCGCCTCGAAGCCAGTGAAATCCGCCAGGTCGGTGCGGTAGGCGGTGTATTCCTTCTGGCGGCCGCGGTATTCGTCCAACAGGCCTTCGATCTGCTTGCGTCGCTCGGGGTCCTGGGTTTGAAGCAGCTCCGCCTCCAGTTGCTGGATGTTGAGTTGAATCTGGCTCAGCGCGGTGTTGAGCTCTTCCAGAGTCACATTGGGCGTGCAGCCCTCCACCTCCTCGCACTGGGCAAAGGCCAGGGCCACGCCCTCACCCAAGCGCCCGAAGAGGGTGAGGTCTTCCTCGAACAAGGCCAGGTCAATCACCTCGATGGCGCGCACGCCCAGCATGGCGGCAGCGGGGTTCGCGAAGCTGACCGAGACGCTGACCAACTGCAGGTTCAGGGCGTTGACGAAGGCTTGCGTCTGGTTGGTGAGCGGAATACTGCGCGCGGCAGACAGGCTGCTGGGCTGGGAGGTTTCCTCCTGCCCGGCCGCCACGGCCAACTCAAAATCACCGCCGTCGAACTTGAGGGTCAAGGCACTGGCGTTCTGAATACCCCGCGCCGCGATGACCTGACCGCTGCTGGCTGTGAGGTTGGTAGCGCCGGAGACGATCACGTCGCCCGTGCCGGTGAGCCCTGCGCAACCATTGCAGGTGCTCCCTCCCGCGATGAGGCTGGTGCTGCCACCACTCGTGACCGCGGCACCGGTGAGTTCGATGTCCGAGCCCAGCAGCACCAAATTGCCGCCCGTGGTCAAGGCGTCCGCCACCGTCAAGCGGTCGGCATTGATCACCACCGTGCTGCTGCCTCCGAGGGGCAGAGTGGGCGGCGTGAGGGTGCCGCCAATGATCAGGTTGCCCGTGAAGCCCGACAAGTTGGGCAGATAGAGGTCGCTGCTGCTGATGCTGAAATTGCTCTTGCTGGTTTGCCCGTCGCGCTGGGCGATCGTGAGGCTGCCATTGCCGGTGACGTTACCCTGAGTCAAACGCGCACCGGATGTGAAGTTCCAGCGGTTGGTCCCGGCCAAGCGCACCGTGCCGCTGTACTGGCCATTGGACGTGAACAGGTTTTCGCCCCCCGTGCCGCTGTTGATCTGGGTGAACCCCGAGAAACTGGCTGCCGAGCCCACGGTGATCGTGCCACTGTTGGCGCCCGTGAGGCTCCACGTCGTTCCAGCGGAGGAGCTGCCCTGCAGCACATCCCCATTCCCCAACAAAGTTTCCACGTTGCTGAAGTCCTGGCCCCACACCACGGTGCGGGGATGGCTGGCACCCGTGATGTTGAAGGTATCCGCGCCACTACCGCCATCGAAACTTCCCAGCGTGCCGGAGCCCACCAAACGCATCACGTCGTCGCCTGCCCCCCCTTGGATGCTGCCTGCGTGGTTCCCCGACACATTGAAGGTGTCCGCGTCGTCGCTCCCGACCAGCGTGGCAAAGCCGCTGAAGCCCGCAACATTCGAGCTGGTGCCCAAGTCCGCATGCGTCAAACTGCCGCTGCCATTGCCCGTCACCGACCACGTTCCCGAACCTGATGTGTAGCCTTGCAGCGTGTCACGGCCGCTGCCCGCGAGCACGATGCTGGTGCCAGACAGGTCCAATCCGTTCAAGTCCAGCGTGACACCCGCGCTGTTGTTGGCTTGATTGACCCGCAAGGTCAGCACACCCGATCCCGCCGTGCCAGCCTGGAAGGACACACCATCGGCATCGTGCGTCAGGTTGTTCTGCAAGTTCAGCGTCAAATCCTGAGCGGCGGACACCGTGTCCTCGGCATACAGGTTCGTGGCACTCAGCGTGAGGCCCGCGTTCGAGGTCACGGTGTCATTCAAGGTCAAGGTCCCGCCCGCATTCAAGGTGTGGGTCCCCTGCACGGTGACCGCCCCGGAATACGTCTGATTGCCGGTCGTGGTGACGTCCCCTGCCAACGTGCTCGCGCTCACCACGTTCAAGCTGCCCAAACCCGTCGCGTTGCCGGTCAACTTCCAATTGCCCGTCGCGATGTTCAGGCCCAAGCCCGCTCCCAAGAGCCCCGCCCGCATGTCGACCAATTGCCCAGAGCCCGCTTGCAGCACGCGTGTGCCCGTGCCAGCCAAGGTCACCGCGCCCTGATAAGTCTGAGCGCCCGTGGTGGTGACATCGCCCGCCAAGGTGCTTGTGCCGGCCACATTCAGGCTGCTCAGGCCGGTCGCATTGCCGGCCAGCTTCCAGTTGCCGCCCGCGATGTTCAGGCCCAGCCCGCCTCCCGTCAAACCGCCCTGCATGTCGATCAGCTGGCCGCTGCCCGCCGTCAGCGTGCGTGTGGCTGTCGCCAGTGACACAGCGCCGACGTAAGTCTGCGCGCCCGTCGTCGTCACGTCGGCCGCCAGCGTGCTCGTGCCAGTGACACTCAGGCTACTCAAGCCGGTTGCAGCGGTTTGCAGGTTCCAGTTGCCATTGATCACCAGTCCTTGACCCTGGCCATCCAAGGCACCATTGAAGGTGACGGATTGCAGCACGTTGCTGGAATTGCGCGCCGTCAATGTCGTCGCGCCGCCCAAGGTCACGGCACCGTTGAAGGTTTGGCTGCCGGTGCTGTGAACTTGGCCTTGCAAATTGATGGCGTTGAAGGTGACATTGCCTGCCAGCAGACTGCCATTGGCGGCATTCATCCCACCCGTGAAGGTCATGCCGCCGCTGCTGGTCAAGGTCGAGCTGCTGGAAAGGCTGATGTTGCCAGCGTTGACGCTCAGCGCCGTGGCGCCGTTGTTGATCTGGCCATTGACGTTGAAGTTGGCCAGGCGTTTGACTCCGCCCACCGCTTGGTCGAACACCGCGTAACCCGTGCCCGTGGTCACGATGCTCAGACTTTCCGTGTTCGCGGTGGCGGCATTCAGTGCGGAGTTGAAGTTGACCACGCCACCGTTGTTGATGGTGAACAAGCGGGTCACACCACCGCCCCCCACCTCGATGCCTTGACCCGCGGTCAGATCCAGGGTACCGCTGGTCGTGACGTTGCCCATCAAGGTGATCAAGCCACTGGTGTTGAGCGCCAAATCGTAGGCCAACGAAATGGCGTACAGATTGATGTCTCCACTGTGGCTGGTTTGCCCCAGCTGGAGCGTGGCGGCAGAATTGAAGGTGAAGGTGTTGCCCAAGTCATACACGGCGTCACCGGGATTGAAGGGACCGCCGCAGGAACTGGCATCGCTGCTGCACACGTTCATGTCCGTGCTGGCATTCTGGGGCGCCAAGGTGATGGTGCCATTGCCTGCCTGGATGTCGAGGTTGGTGATGGTCAGGTTGTCGGTGATCAACTCCACGTCACCACCGGCTCCACCATTGCCGTCCGACGTATCCAAGGTGATCTGCGAGCTGCCTGCACCACGGTCGATTTCATTGGCATTCAAGTGGATCGAACCGGCTTTCAGTTGCAGGCCGTCACTGAGGGTCAAGGTACCGCTGGCTTGGGTGACCTCGAAATCGCCGGTCAGGGTGACGCTGCCATCCAGGGTCACGTTGTCGGCTTGCGCGATGGTCAGGTTGGACGTCGTCGCCTCGGTCAGCGTGCCATTGAAATTGATGTCACCGCCATTCGTGGCAGTCAAGACAAAGTTGCCATTCAATCGCACATTGGAATTGAAGGTCTGATTGCCTTGGGTCGTGATGGAGCCCCCCTGCAAGCGGGTGATGCCCGCGCCAGGATTCAAGATCAAGGAGCTGCCCGCCGTTCCCGTCAGATTGCCGGTCACGATGATGTCGGCGTCGTTGAACACCTCCAGGCCGTATCCGAAAGTGATCCCTTCCAGGGTGATGACGCCATGATGATCGGTCGCGCCAAACCCAATGGTCCCCGCGGTGATGGCCAAGCTGCCCAGGTCGTAGGTGGTGGCATAAGTGCCGCTGCAAGAACCTGCGACATTGCTATTGCAAATGTGCACCGTGTTGCTCTTGGTGAACGGCGCCAGAGTGACCGTGCCCGTGCCCGCGTTGAAACTGGTGCTGCCGCTCACCGTCAAAATCTCGTCGACCTGGAGGGTGATGTCACCATTTCCGGTGGTGTTCAACGCGACGTTGTCCAGCGTCAGGCGACTGACCTTGAGGTCGATGCTGCCCACGGTCAAAGCGCCATCCAGGGTGGTGGTGCCGGAACCGCCCGTTTGCGTGAAATCTCCAGCCAGATTGATCTGGGACGAGAAAGTAGCGTCGTGGGCCTGAGTGACCCTCAGGTACTCAAGTTGTGTTCCGTTGCCCATATCCCCTGCCACGGCGATATCGCCAGACCCGGTATTGAGCGTCAACCCCTGCTGCCCCGCCACCGTACCATCGACGGTGGAATTGAAGGTGATGTTGCCGTTGCCCGAACTGGTGTTCAGGGTGACATCGGTGGTCAATCGCACCGCCTGCGCGAACGTGAGATTGCTGCCAGTCGAGAAACTGCCACCCAGGGAAATCACACCCGTTTGACCAGAGCGACCGATCTGCACCGTATCCGCAATGATCCGGTTGGATGGTGGCAAATTGCCCAGCAGGATTCCAGCACCGGCTGAAGACGCCGACAGTATGACGGTGCCATTCACAGCGCTGATGTTGCCGGTCGCGGTAATTTGAGTATCCGCACGCAGGTCCACGTTGCCGGTGCTGGCCGTGATGCCACCACTGCCGACATTCAGACTGCCGGTGCCGCCGTCGATGGTGACGCTGGTCCCGCTGGCGGTCACCGCACCGCCGAAACTGTTGCCAGCGCTGTCCAGCGTGATCGCATTCGATCCGGCCGTCAACGACATTGTTCCGGTGACGCTCGCCGCGCCACTTTGGGTAATGGCCCCGTTGGCCGTCAGCGTCGCGCTCGTGGCCGACAGGCCCGCCAGTGTCATCGCGCTGTCTTCCGTCAGCGCCACCACCCCGCCTGTGAGGTTCACCGAACCAAAGTTCGCCGTGTCGCCCGCCGCCACCGTGATCGCGTTGCTCCCCGCGTTCAGCGTCAGCAGCCCAGACGTGCTCAGCGTGGCGCT